>NZ_JBITJQ010000047.1:0-84171 GCF_044460125.1 Nonomuraea sp. NPDC050153 | reverse complement strand
CCCGTCCAAGGCCGGCCACCTCTGCAAGGCCATCGCCGTCCTCCAGAACCATCGTGTCGCCCAAGCCGCGTGAGGTTGAAATAGGTTCACTGATCACCCGTAGCGTTCACCGGGAATCGCTACGACTCGATGGCAGAATTCGACCCATGCCCGCACAAGATCCGCGCATCCACCTGCTGCACGCCGGCCGGTCGCTCGCCGAATGCGAGTTCCTGCTTCGGCAGTTCAGCGGCGAACAGGCGGTCCTTGGCCTGATGGGACCAATCGGCACATGATGCCGTTAGTCAAGAACGCATGGTTGCTCGGTGGTTGCTCGCGTGTATGCAATACAGCCCGGCACACATGGGCACAGGCCGACACGACACCGGGAAGAATCCCGGCCGCAGTTATGCAAAGCAACACTGGACGGCACTGAGCGGCACCCCCTTCTGTGCGTCCCCCAGGGATTCGAACCCTGAACCTCCGCCTCCTGGGTCGTGCGTGCGCTTGGGGGGAGTCGAACCCCCACGCTCCTTGCGGAGCACTGGATCCTGGGTCCAGCGCGTCTACCGAAGTTCCGCCACAAGCGCCTGAACCGGCCTACGCCGGCCGTTCTCGTGCCCTCCACGTCTCCGTCAGCATGTGGCAATTGGCACACAGGATCCGCAGGTTATCCAGCTCGTTGTTCATCCGGTCTCCATCGATGTGGTCAACTTGTAGAAGTGCCGGCTGACCACACCATTCGGTGATATCGCGCTTCAACTCCGCCTTGATCAGACGATCACGCAGTTCATGACGGCGCCTCCGCCTGTTGGGCCAGAGCGGCTGGACCCCGGGCTTGGCTGGCGTGGGCCGGCCCGGGGTGAGGGCTGGGTCCGGCCGGGGGGCGCCAATCCCGCCGGTCAGGCCGTGGCCCGCGGCCCTCTTCTTTCAGGGCCGCTGTCCGAGTGGCAGGATTCGAACCTGCGGTGCTCCTGCTCCCAAGGCAGGCGGGCTGACCAAACTGCCCCACACTCGGTCGTCAACAAATAAGCCGCCCCGGTGCATCCCGAGACGGCTTTCCGATAATCGGCTGGTTATCCGGAAAGCCCTCGCCACAGTCTGGGGTAGCTCACTTCAGTGCCTTTCTTCGTGCGGCTGGACAATGTCCAAGGTAAAGGCATGACCGGCGGCCGTGCCACACATTTATTTCTGCGCGCGGGATTCCGGGGTCTCCACGCGGAAGTGGGGCAGGGATTCGGGGTGATGGTCCCTGACGTAGTTGACCAGGAACTCGCGCACATCGCACTTGAGGTCCCACGAGGACGGCGAGTCCGCGGCGCTCATCAGGGCGCGCAGTTCCACCAGGCCGTTCGGCAGCACGTCGGTGACCTGGAGCGTCCAGTCCGTCTGGTCCCACAGCGGGTTGCCCTGGAGGAACTCGTACAGCGCCTCCCGGAGTTTGGGCACCGGCACCGACCAGTCCACGCGCAGGAAGACGACGGCGAGGACGCGGCTGCCGTGTCTGGTCCAGTTCTCGAACGGGTTCTGGGTGAAATAGGACACCGGCAGGACCAGGCGGCGCTCGTCCCACAGGCGCAGGACGACGTAGGTGAGCGTCAGCTCCTCGATCCGGCCCCACTCCTTCTCCACGACGACCACGTCGTCGAGCCGGAGCGCGTCGCTGAAGGCCAACTGGAGTCCGGCCAGGGCGTTGCCGATGGTCGGCTGGGCGGCGATGCCGACGATGGCGCCGGCGATGCCCGCCGAGGCCAGGATGCCCGCGCCGAGCGCGCGGACCTGCGGGAACGAGAAGAGCATCGCGCCGAGCGCGATCACGATGATGACCGCGGCGGCGATGCGGCGGACCAGCGCGATCTGCGTCATGATCCGCCGCGCCCGACGGTTGCGCTCCCCTTCGACCAGCACCAGCCGGTCGAGTACGACGTCCGTCAGCGCGTAGTTGGCCTGCACGATCAGCCAGGTGACGGCGGCGATGGTGGCCAGGCCGAGCACCCGCTGCACGATCTCCGCGATGGCCCGCGCGTCCGCGCTCTCGCCGAACATGCCCGGTCCGAGCACCAGGTTGGCGGCCACCACCACCGCCACCGAGTACGCCGGCCACGTGCAGTGCTCCACCAGGTGCCGGGCGAACGTCCATTTGCGCCCGGCCCTGTTCAGGACCCTCCGCACCAGCTCAACCAGGAGGATCGAGCCGATCACCGAGATCACGAGAATCGGCCAGCCTGCTGGAGACTGCACGCCTATGCCCCCAATGTCTAGAACGTCTCGTCGAAGGTCACATTGCCCTCAACTGCCACTTGGTAAGCGGAGACACGCCGCTCGAAGAAGTTGGCCAGCTCCTGCACGTCCTGCAACTCCATGAACGCGAAGGGGTTGGCCGAGCCGTACCTCCTGGGCAGGCCCAGCCTGGCCAGCCGCTGGTCGGCGACATATTCCAGATATTGGCGCATCTGCACGACCCCCATGCCGGGCATGCCGTCCCCGCAGAGATCCTCGCCGAAGGCCAGCTCGGCGGCCACGGCCTCCTCCACCATGAGGGTAACCTGTTTGCCCAGCTCATCGTCGAAAAGCTCGGGCTCCTCCGCCCGTACGGTGTCCACCACGCCGAAGGCGAACTCCATGTGCATGGACTCGTCGCGGAAGACCCAGTTCGTCCCGGTGGCCAGGCCGCCGAGCAGGCCCCGGGAGCGGAACCAGTAGACGTACGCGAAGGCCCCGTAGAAGAACAGGCCCTCGATGCAGGCGGCGAAGCAGATGAGGTTCAGGAGGAAACGCCGGCGCTCGTCCTGGGTCTCCAGGCGCTGCAACTCGTTGATCGAGTCGATCCACTTGAAGCAGAACTCCGCCTTGTCGCGGATCGAGGGAATGTGGTTGATCGCGGCGAACGCCTTCACCCTTTCGTCAGGGTCCGGCAGGTACGTGTCCAGCAGGGTCAGATAGAACTGGACGTGCACGGCCTCCTCGAACAGCTGCCTGCTGAGGTAGAGACGCGCCTCGGGGGCGTTGACGTGCTGGTAGAGGTTGAGCACGAGGTTGTTGGCCACGATGGAGTCGCCGGTGGCGAAGAACGCGACCAGCCGGTTGATCAGGTGCCGCTCCTGCGGCGTCATCTTGGCCAGGTCGGCGAGGTCGGAGTGGAGGTCCACCTCCTCGACGGTCCACGTGTTGCGGATGGCCGCGCGGTAGCGTTCGTAGAAGTCGGGGTAGCGCATGGGCCGCAGGGTGAGGTCCATACCGGGGTCGAGCAGCACAACAGTCTCCTTACTGGCAGGCTTCGCAGGTCTCGGGGTTCTCCAGGGAGCAGGCGAGCGCCTCCGCGACGGCCGCCGGGACGGCCGGGGCCGCCGCCTGGACGGTGGTCTGGGCGATGCGGGTGGCGGGCCGGGAGCGCAGGTAGTACGTGGTCTTCAGGCCCCGCTTCCAGGCGTAGGCGTACATCGACGAGAGCTTGCCGATGGTCGGGCTGGCCATGAAGAGGTTCAGGGACTGGGACTGGTCGATGTACGGCTGGCGCGCGGCGGCCAGGTCGATCAGCGCCTTCTGCGGCAGCTCCCAGGCGGTGCGGTAGAGCACCTTGAGGTCGTCGGGGACGCCGGGGATCGTCTGGACCGAGCCGTCGGCCCGCTTGATGTCGTCGCGCATCTGCTGCGTCCACAGCCCGCGCGCCTGCAGGTCGGCCACCAGATACCGGTTGACCTGCAGGAACTCGCCCGACAGCGTCTCGCGCTTGAACACGTTGGACACCTGCGGCTCGATGCACTCGTAGCAGCCGGCGATGGAGGCGATCGTGGCGGTCGGCGCGATGGCGATCATGAGCGAGTTGCGCAGTCCGGTGCGGGCGATCTTCTCCCGCACGGCGTCCCAGCGCTCGGTGCTCGTGACGTAGTGGTCCGGGTGCAGCACTCCCCCGGCCGCCCGCGTCTCGGCGTACGACGGGTGCCGGCCGCGCTCGGCCGCCAGGTCGGCGGAGGTGTCGTACGCGGCCAGCGCGATCTCCTCGGCCACCCTGGTCGACAGCTCCAGCGCCTCGGGCGAGTCGAACGGCAGCCGCAGCGTGAAGAACACGTCGGCCAGGCCCATGACGCCGAGCCCGATGGGCCGCCAGCGCTTGTTCGCCGCCTCGGCCTCGGGCGTCGGGTAGAAGCCCAGGTCGATGGTCCGGTCCAGGAAGCGCACGGCCGTGCGCACGGTGGTGCGCAGCCGGTCCCAGTCCACCTCGCCGTCGAGCAGGTGGGTGGCCAGGTTGACCGAGCCGAGGTTGCAGACGGCCGTCTCGGCGTCGCTGGTGACCTCGAGGATCTCGGTGCACAGGTTCGACAGGTGGATGACGTTCCCGGGGCGGCCGGTCTGGTTGGAGGTGCGGTTGGCGGCGTCCTTGAACGTCATCCAGCCGTTCCCGGTCTGGGCGAGCGTGCGCATCATCCGGCCGTACAGGGTCCTGGCCGGGATCTGCCGGAGGTGGCGCCCGGCTGCCTCGTACGCGCGGTACGCCCGCGTGAACGCGTCGCCGTACAGGTCGGTGAGGTCGGGCACCTCCTTCGGGTCGAACAGCGACCAGACCTCGTCCGCCTCCACCCGGCGCATGAACTCGTCGGGCACCCAGTTGGCCAGGTTCAGGTTGTGGGTGCGGCGGGCGTCCTCGCCGGTGTTGTCGCGCAGCTCCAGGAACTCCTCGATGTCGGCGTGCCAGGTCTCCAGGTAGACGCAGGCCGCGCCCTTGCGCCGCCCGCCCTGGTTGACGGCCGCGACGGAGGAGTCGAGCGTGCGCAGCCAGGGGACGATGCCGTTGGAGTGGCCGTTCGTGCCCCGGATCAGGGAGCCGCGCGAGCGCACCCGGGTCCAGGCGATGCCGATGCCTCCGGCGTACTTCGACAGCCGCGCCACCTGGCCGTACCGGTCGTAGATCGCCTCCAGCTCGTCGCGCGGCGAGTCGAGCAGGAAGCACGACGACAGCTGCGGGCGGCGCGCGCCCGAGTTGAACAGCGTGGGCGAGCTGGGCAGGTACGACAGCGTGGACATGAGCGCGTAGAGCTCGGCGGCCTCCGCCACCGACTCCGACAGGCCGCAGGCCACGCGCAGGAAGAAGTGCTGCGGGCGCTCCAGCACCGCCCTCGTCTCGGGGTGGCGCAGCAGGTAGCGGTCGTAGACGGTGCGCAACCCGAAATACTCGAACCGGTCGTCCGCCTCCGCCGAGACCAGCGCGTCCAGCTCGGCGGCGTGCGCGGCGACGAACTCCGCCAGCCCGTCCTGGATCAGCCCGGCCGCGTGGGTGGCGGCGATGGACTCGGAGAACGTCCGCACCCCGTGCGCGGCGGCCTCGTCGGCGATCTCCTCGGCCAGGAGCCGGGCGGCGATCCGGGAGTTGGCCGGATCGGCGATGACCCGGGCGGCGGCCTCCTCGATGGCCAGACGACGGTCGATCTCGATGATCTGCGTCACGTGCTCTCTCCTCGCGAGCTCATCCCCCGTGAGGGCGCGCGAGAGCACGGCGGCGCGGATCACCCACCGGCCGTTTCGCTCCCCGGCCCTCCCGCGAGGCCATGGTCACTTCATGCCGGGCGGGCGGCCCGGCACGGCGCTGGCAGGTCTTCGGGCTCGCGGGCGCGCGTAACTCGCTCCTACTGGCCGTCGCTTCCCAGATCGCTCCAGTGCACATGACGGCGGTCGTTCCCGCTCACCGCTGCGGGGCAGCCCCGGAATCGCACCGGGTTCCCTTTTGCTCCGCCTCCGGGGAGGCGAACCAGCGACGACCAGGATCCTACATCTAGTGGCCGTTCCCGCAACTACCCCAGCATGTTGTGGCCTTTGTGGTGTCGACCAAACCGAGATCCCGCAGGACGGCGCGGGTGCGCTCGACCTCGGAGCCCAGCCACAGCTTGAAGTCGTCGCCGCCGAGCGGGATCGAGATCCAGCCCTCGGACCGGCAGGCGGCCTCCCAGTCGGCCGAGCCGGTCACGTCCTCGCACATGCGGACGGCCGTTTCGCGGATCTCGTCCGGCATGTTCTCGGGGCCGAAGGCCGCCGACCAGTCCGCGAAGTCGACCCGTACGCCGGACTCCAGCAGCGTCGGCGCGTCCAGGCCCGGCACCCGCCTGGCCGAGGACACCGCGAGGGCCCTGACCCGGCCGGCCTTGATGCTCGCGCGCCAGTCGGCCAGCGGGCCCGCGGCCGCCGCGGCCTTGCCGGACAGCAGCTCGGTGACGGCCTCCTGGCTGCTGAGGTAGCCGGTGTAGGCGAGCTGGCGGGTGTCGACGCCGAGCCCCCTGGCGATCAGGCCGAACAGCAGGTGGTCGGGCTCGCCCTCGGGTCCGCCCGCGAGCCGCGTCTGGCCGGGACGAGCGAGCAGGTGGGCGCCGAAGTCCTCGAAGTCCTTGAACGGCGACGTCGCGGGCACGACCACGACCTCGACCTCGCCGCTGAGCCTGGACAGGGGGGTGGCGGTGTCGAGGAGGGTCTGGCCGTTGTTCAGCTCGGCGGCGGCCAGCGCGGGCAGGCCGGTCACCGTGATCCTGGTGCCCCCGCCGGTCTCGTATCCGGCCGCCCGGGCCGCGCCCGCGAACGCCTGCCCGACGCGCGTCCAGCGGCGCCCCTGAGGATTGATCGAGAACCTGGCGCGCGGGCCTGCCGCGCTCCCGGCGAAGCGCTCCGTCCCGCAGCCTGTCGCGCACGCGGCCAGGCCCAGCCCCCATGCGAAGAACCGCCGACGGCGCATGTGCCTCTCCCCCGAGTTTCGCGAGCGACCGCTTACTCCAGGTTATCGACACAATACGCAGAGATACACATATCTCTCACAAAGGCTTCTTGCCCACCCCGGCCATCAGGGACGACGGCAGCGACCAGTCTCCCACCAGCTTGGGCCGGTCGGGACGCCAGTCGACGGCCTGCACCAGGCCGGGCGGCTCCAGCGGGAAGTCGCCGAAGAAGGCGCGGATCTCGGCGGGCGTGCGGTCGGTGCCGCCGCCCGGGTCGTCCGAGGAGGCGCCCCGGTAGCGCTGCCCGTCCTCCAGGCGGCCCATCGAGGTGGCGTGGGTGATCACCAGGTAGCTGCCCGGCGCCAGCCGCTCGCGCAGCGCGGCCACCGCCTCCCGGGGCCGCGCCGAGTCCGGCAGGAAGTGCAGGATCGACACGAGCAGCACCCCGACCGGCTCGCGCAGGTCCAGGAACCCGCCCGCCCGCGCCAGCACCGCCTCGGGGTCCAGGAGGTCCGCCTCGACGAAAGCAGCCCTGCTCGAGCGTCCGAGCAGGGCTGCGGCGTGTGCGGCGACGACCGGATCATGGTCGACGTAGACGACCCGGGCCTCGGGCGCCACCTCGTGCGCGCTGCCCTGGGTCGGCAGCCCGCTGCCCAGGTCGAGGAGCTGCCGCACCCCGCCGGCGGCCACGTAACGCACGGCACGCTGCAGGAAGGCCCGGTTCGCGCGGGCCAGCGGGACCGCCTCCGGGATCAGCTCGGCGAGCTGCTCGATGGCCTGGCGGTCGACCGCGAAGTTGTCCTTCCCGCCGAGCATGTAGTCGTACATGCGTGCGAGATTGGGCCTCTCAGGGTCGAACTGCCGCACGTATCGAATTTATGCCGTCCGCAGCAAGATAACGAGGTTTGAGGCCAAATTAGCCTGTTTATTCAACCGTGACGCTCTTGGCGAGATTGCGAGGCTTGTCCACATCCCGGCCCAGCGCCACCGCCGCATAGTACGCGAGCAGCTGGAGCGGGATCGTGAGCAGGATCGGGTCCAGCTCGATCTCGTTCCTGGGGATCACGATCGCGTCGTCGGCCAGCTTGGCGTCGGGTTCGCGGTGGCCGACCATGAGCACCTGTCCGCCACGGGCGCGGATCTCGCCCAGCGTGGTGAGGTTCTTGTCAAGCAGCTCGTCGTCGGGGACGATGGCGACCGTCGGCATGTCGGGGCCGATCAGGGCGAGCGGCCCGTGCTTCAGCTCGCTGGCCGGATACGCCTCGGCGTGCACGTAGGAGATCTCCTTGAGCTTCTGCGCGCCCTCCCTGGCCACCGGGTAGCCGCGCACGCGGCCCACGAACATCATGCTCGGGTGCTTGGCGTACTTCTGCGCCAGCTCGGCGATCTTGTCGCTCTGGGTGAGGATCTCCTCGATCTGCCCCGGCAGCCTGCGCAGGCCCTCCACGATGCGCCGCCCGTCGGCGGGTGACAGGTCGCGCACCCGGCCCAGGTGCAGCGCGAGCAGCGCGAACGCCAGCGACGTCGAGGTGAACGCCTTGGTCGAGGCCACCGAGACCTCGGGGCCGGCGTGCAGGTAGATGCCACCGTCCACCTCGCGGGCGATGGCGCTGCCGACCGCGTTGACGATGCCGATGACGCGGCCGCCCTTGCGCTTGAGCTCCTGCACGGCGGCGAGCGTGTCGTACGTCTCGCCCGACTGGCTGATGGCGACGTAGAGCGTGTCGGGGTCGACGACCGGGTTGCGGTAGCGGAACTCGCTGGCGGGCTCGGCGTCGGACGGGATGCGGGCCAGCTCCTCGATGAGCTGCGCCCCGATCTGCCCCGAGTAGTACGCGGACCCGCACCCGATGATCTTCACCCGGCGGAAGCTCCGCGTCTCGCGGGCGTCCATGTTCAGGCCGCCGAGGTGGGCCACGTGGAAACGCTCGTCGAGCCGGCCGCTCATCGTGCGGGTGATCGTCTCGGGCTGCTCGGAGATCTCCTTGAGCAGGTAGTGCTCGTAGCCGCCGGTGTCGTAGTGGCCGGCGTCCCAGTCGACGGTCAGCGGCTCCTTGGCGGTCTCGCGGGCGTCGCTGGCGAAGGTGTGGAAGCCGTCGGCCTTGAGCACGGCCAGCTCGCCGTCCTCCAGGTGCACGACCTGGCGGGTGTAGCGGACGAGCGCGGCCACGTCGGATGCGGCGAACATCTCCTTCTCGCCGATGCCCAGCACGATCGGGCTGCCGTTGCGCGCCACGACCACCTCGCCGGGCCGCTCGCGGTCGATGACCGCGATGCCGTACGTGCCGACGATGCTCTTGAGCGTCTTCCTGACCGCCTCCTCCAGGGAGTCGTTCTCGTCGGCGGCGCGGGCGATCAGGTGCGCGAGCACCTCGGTGTCCGTCTCGGAGGCGAACACCACGCCGTCGGCCTCCAGCTTGGCGCGCAGCTCGCCGGCGTTCTCGATGATGCCGTTGTGCACGACCGCGATGCGCTCGTCGCCGGACAGGTGCGGATGGGCGTTCTCGTCACTCGGGACGCCGTGCGTGGCCCACCGGGTGTGCCCGATGCCCAGGGTGCCCTTGAACCTGGCCGGCACGACCTTGGCCAGGTCCGCGACGCGGCCCTTGACCTTGCGCAGCTTGAGCCCCCGGTTGGACACCACGACCCCGGCCGAGTCGTACCCGCGGTACTCCAGCCGCTGCAACCCTTCCAGCAGGATGGGCGCCGCGTCCCGCGGACCGACGTAAGCCACGATTCCGCACATCGAGGTCTCCTCTTTTATCCATAGACGATCCTGCGCAGCTGCCGCAGGGACAGCTCCGGTGCCGCGACCCGCCGACCGCGTAATTCGGCCGCGATCCTGGGGAAGATCTCGTCGTTGGTGTGGCCGACCGTCTTCAGCTCGGCGTGCCTGCGGCGGACGTACTCCTCGACGGACTCGGAGAAGTACGACAGCACGTCGGCGACCACCTTCGCCGCCTCACCCGGGCCCAGCGGGCTCGTCTCGGTGAGGTGGACGATGAGATCTTCGTAGGGATGTCGTGCCGGGGACACAGACGAGGACACTACGCATCTGGAACGAGACACTTCAACATCCTGCCCGAAATCGGGCAGGAATTAACTCAAAGGACTGCCTAGAGCAGGCTGTCGCGGCCCCAACCCCTGCTGAACCGCCACCAGGCGAAGGCTCCGGCGGCGAGACCGAGCCCGACGAGGACGGCCGCGGGGCGGGCCGTGCCCGCGACGTCACCCCTGACAGCGGCCTGGAGCATGGTGGTCGCCCAGTATCCGGGCGAGATCGGCGCGATGGCCTGCGCCCAGGCGGGCATCATCGCGTACGGCACCAGCGCGCCGCCCAGCGCGCTGACCGCCAGCGCCGCGATGTTGCAGAGCGTGCTCAGCTCCCCCTGGCTGCGCACCACCCCGGCCAGTGCCGTGCCCACGCCGAGCAGCGCGAAGCACCACGCCGCCACGGCCGGCGCCAGCGGCCACACCGGCCCGGCCGGCCGCAGTCCGACCGCCACAATCCCGTACGCGAGCAGCACGACCTGCTGCAGGATCAGCACGGCGAACACCGGCAGAGCCTTGCCGATCATGATCTCGGGGACGCGGGCCCCGGTGGCCCTGAGACGGTCCCAGGTGTGCCAGGCGCGCTCGGTGAGGCCGGCCATGGCCACGTCGGCCATCGACAGGACCGAGAACATGACCAGCAGGCCCGTCACGACCTGGACGGGCTCGCCCAACATGGACTTGAAGACGAGCATGAGGACCATGGGCATGACCAGGTAGCTGACCAGGTGGGCCGGGTCGCGCCGGCGCAGGAGCACGTTGTGCGCGGCCAGCACGCCGATGCGGTGCAACGTCTCCCGCGGCATCAGCCGGCGGCTTGTCGACGGCTCACGCGACATCGGCCAGCTCCTTGTAGAGGTCGTCGAGCGACGGCTGGCGGATGTCGATGCCGCGTACCGGGCGGTCGAGGTCGCGCAGCAGGGCGGCCAGGGTGGCGGTGGGGTCGGTGGTCGAGACCGTGATCTCGCCGTCGTCCAGGGTGACGCGGACCTCGCCGGGCAGCCCCTTGAGCAGCTCGGCGCCCGTGCCCCTGGCGATCACCCGCCCGCTCCGCGCGACGGCGATCGTGGCGTTCAGCTCCGCGAGCTCGGGCAGGTAGTGCGTGCAGTAGACGACCGCCGCGCCGCCGTCCGCCCGGCGGCGCACCGCCGCCAGGAGCGCGGTGCGGGTCTGGGGGTCGGCGCCCGCCGTGGGCTCGTCGAGGAGGAGCACGTCCGGGTCCGGGAGGAGGGCGGTGGCGGCCTGCGCGCGGCGCTGCTGGCCGCCGGAGAGCACGCTCACCCGCCGGTCGAGCACCGCGGTCAGCGCCAGCTCCGCCGCCACGGCGTCGACGGCCGCCGTCAGGGCGCGCCGCCGCAGCCCGGCCAGCCCGCCGAACAGCCGCAGCGTCTCCCGTACGGTGACGCTGGGATAAAGGGCGAGTCGCTGGGGCGCCATCCCCACCTCGCCCCGCACCGCGACACGCCCGGCGTCGGGGCGCACCAGTCCCGCGGCGATCTCGAAGAACGTCGTCTTGCCGGCGCCGTTGTGCCCGACCAGCCCGACGATCTCCCCCGGCTCCACCCGCAGGTCGAAGCCGTCCAGCGCGGTGACGTCGCCGTACCGCTTGACCAGCCCGGTCGCCTTCACCAGCCCGCTCATGTGTCCCCCTTCCGCCTCGGTCTACGATGTAGACTGCTCTACACCGTAGACTGATGCGGTGCGGAAGCTCAAGACCTCCCGGCAGCCGGAAATCCTCGACGCGGCCCTCGCCATCGCCGACGAACGCGGCCTCGACGCCCTGTCCATGCGGGCCGTCGCCGAGCGGGTCGGTGTGACACCCATGGCCATCTACGGATATTTCCGGAACAAGGATGAGCTGCTCGACGGCCTCGTCGGCCGCCTGCTCGACCGGCTCGCGCCCGACGACCCCGGGCAGACCTGGCAGGAGCGCCTCGGCGCGATCGCCTGGGCCACCCGCCGCCTGGCCCGCGAGCACCCGTCGGTCTTCCCGCTTCTGCTGCTGCGCACCTCGTCGACGCCCGACGGGGTCAGCGTGGTCGACCAGCTCTACCAGGCGCTGCTCGACGCGGGCGTGCCGGAGGCCGACGTGCCCCGGATCGAGCGGCTGGTGAGCACGTTCGTGATGGGGTTCGCGCTGTCCGAGGTGAGCGGGCGCTTCTCCGACGCCTCCCGGGACGTCCGGCTCCGCCGCGGGGGCGACGCGCCCGCCCACCGGCGGCTGGCCGAGTATCTGACGCCCGATGACTGGGATGCCGAGTTCGCTGCCGATCTGGCAGATCTCATGCGTATCATCCGACCCGTCTGACACATCCCTTTCTGGGAATGGTTACGGTGAGTAGTCGTATCGTGACCTTCCTGGGGGAGATGTCATGCGCCTCTGGCTCGCCGCCGTCCTGACCGCCGGCCCGCTCACCGTGCCCGCGGACATGCCCGCGTCCGGCTCCGCCCCAGCAGGCCCACCCGGCCTCGCCCTCGCAAGCTCTGTCCAACGCGCCGCCCCCGGCCGCGCGGGTCCACCCGGCCGCTCCCCCGCACCGCCTTCCGGGCGGCAGGCCGAGTTCGCCGCGGCCGCACGGGAGTTCGGGGTGCCGGAGAGCGTGCTGCTCGGCGTCTCGTACCTGGAGTCCCGCTGGGACGCGAACGGGGGATCCCCGAGCACGGCGGGCGGCTACGGCCCGATGCACCTGGTGGACGCGTTCCCTGCTGAGACGCTCGCTCCCTTGACCGGCGCCGCCTCGACCGGGACCACCCAGGACGGGCACGCCTCCGCGGCCGGAGCCGCCCAGGACGGGCACGCCTCCTCCGCGGGCGGCGGGCACGGGTGGCCGATCGGTGACGCGCTGGGTGACGCTCGGGGCGACGACGCCCGCCCGATGCTCCGTGCGTTCGCCGAGGCCCCTCCCGCGTCAGCGCTGCGCGCGCCGGCGCCGACCACCACGCTGCCCGAGGCGGGGCGCCTCATCGACGCGGACCCCGCCCTGCTGCGCGCGGACCCGGCCGCCAACATCAGGGGCGGCGCCGCCCTCCTCGCCTCCTACCAGGATCACCCGAGCGCCGACCCGGCCGACTGGTACGGGGCCGTCGCCCGCTACTCGGGCGCGCAGGGCGCGGCCGCGTCCCATGAGTTCGCCGACGAGGTGTTCTCGGTGATGCGGGAGGGCGCGCAACGGCGTACCGACGACGGCCACCTGGTGCGGCTCGAACCCATGCCGAACCTGCCCCATCCCGTCGTCGCGCCCGGCACGACCGCTGCCACCGCCACCGACGCGAGGTCCACCGCCACGGGGTCCACCACGGGGTCCACCGCCACGGGGTCCGCCACCGACGCCGGCTCCGCCGCCGCCAAGAACTCGGCCGCCGTCACGGGCGAGCGGACCGAAACCCGGGCCCAGAGGGACCCCGACACGCCGCTCGCCATCAACGGGCGCACCGACAACGGCCCACCGTCCGCGTCCGACGAGCAGTTCGACACCGACCCGCCGTCCTTCACCGGAGAGGAGCCCGGCACGAACGATCAGACCGACCCGGGCGAATACTGGGCAGAGGCCGGGAACGTGGAGAAGACCGGAAACGGCGGGCACGTGGAGTGCCCCAGCTCGCTCGCCTGCGAGTGGGTACCCGCCGCCTACGAGCGCTTCGGCAAGAAGAGGAACCGGGACTACGGCAACCACGACCGCCTGAGCCGGTCCCGTTCCGTCGACTACATCGTCATTCACGACACCGAGGGCACCTACCAGGGCATCCCGTCCCTGATCCGCAATCCGAGGTACGTGAGCTGGCACTACACGATCCGCTCCCGCGACGGACATGTCGCCCAGCACGTGGCGACCAACGACATCGCCTGGCACGCGGGCAACTGGGACGTCAACACCCGTTCGGTAGGGATCGAGCACGAGGGCTATCTGGCCAAGGGCACCTGGTACACGGAGGCGATGTACCGTTCGTCGGCCAAGCTGGTGAGATATCTGGCCGACAAGTACCGCATCCCGCTCAACCGGGCCCACATCCTCGGCCACGACAACATCCCCGGCACCACGCCGAAGATGGTCGCGGGCATGCACGAGGACCCCGGCCCGTACTGGGACTGGTCCCACTATTTCGACCTGCTGGGCAGGCCACTCAAGGGGGCGCAGAGCGGTAACTCCGTCATGATCCGCCCCTCGTACACCTCCAACCGGCCCCGCTTCACCGGCTGCGTCGCCACCAAGCCGGACAAGGCGTGCCCGCCGCACGGCGCCGCGACGATCTGGCTGCATCAGGAACCGAGCGAGTCGTCGCCCCTGGTCACCGACCCGGGCAAACATGGGGGCAAGCCCAGCACGTACAGCGTGTACGACCACAGCGCCCGCGCCTCCGCCGGCCAGCGCTACGCGGTGGCGGACCGGCGGGACGACTGGACGGCCATCTGGTATCTCGGCCAGAAGGCCTGGTTCCACAACCCGCCGTCGGACCCCGCCGCCGTCCCCGCCAAGGGCCCGCTGGTCAGCCCCCTCAGACCGGGCACCAGGGTGTACGGCCGCGCGTACCCGGAGCAGAACGCGTACAAGCTGGCGTCGTACCAGCAGCTGGCCCCGCTCCAGTACAAGATCGGCCCCAACCAGACGTACACGGTGGGCGACACGATCACCGGCTCCTACTACTCCGCCGGCGCCTTCAGCCCGGCCAAACACGTCACCACAACCGGGCAAACCCGCTACTACCAGATCCAACTCGGTCACCGGGTGATGTTCGTCATGGCAAAGGACGTGCGTCTGATCCGCTGAATTTGGCCCCACGGGCCGCTCAGTGCGCACGGGCACTCCGGGAAGACGATATGGTTTTCCCGTAGCCCGGCGCACGTCGCCCGGGGTTCATGCGGAAGTGGCTCAGTGGTAGAGCATCACCTTGCCAAGGTGAGGGTCGCGGGTTCGAATCCCGTCTTCCGCTCGGAGCAAGACTCCATGGTGGAGTGGCCGAGAGGCGAGGCAGCGGCCTGCAAAGCCGTCTACACGGGTTCAAATCCCGTCTCCACCTCGGCCGAACAACGGACCCCTCGGGATCCGCTAAAGTAAACGCAGCACCACGCGGAAGTGGCTCAGTGGTAGAGCATCACCTTGCCAAGGTGAGGGTCGCGGGTTCGAATCCCGTCTTCCGCTCTGAGTTCCAACTCAATACGGACGATTAGCTCAGCGGGAGAGCGCTTCCCTGACACGGAAGAGGTCACTGGTTCAATCCCAGTATCGTCCACCAGGCTCCATGGCAGATCAGGTCCGACCTGGTCAAACAGGAGTTAAAGCCCCAGCTCACGGCACACGCCGAGAGTTTGGGGCTTCTTGTTGTTCCGGGTTGATCAAGGCTGTTGTCAGCACCAGTGCTGACTTTGTGCTGACCCCTTGAACGCCATCCTGGACGCCAGCCCTTGACTCCCTCTTCGTCCGGCTTCAGGCTCACCGACTGAAGGGCAACATTGGGCAACACGCGAGCGAGGAGAGCGCCATGGCATTCCACTTCGTCGGCATGGACCCCAACTCCCCCGACGACAAGTGCTGCGCCGTGTTCGTCGATGACGAGACGGACAAGATCTTCTTTCAGGGCAAGCTCGTTACCGATCCGGCTGTCCTGGCGAAGATCGCGAAGCATAGTCCCATCGGGGCTGATGAGGCTGTGGTCTGGCAGCCGGGCCGGATGAAGCCGATCATCGCCGAGGCGTAGCGGGCACGTTTGAGGCCGGTCGCGTCGGGCACGGGCCGACGACGATCAGCGACATGATTTGCGGTGCCCGGCATTCGGCCGTGCACCTGGAGACACGCGACACCTACGACCCCAGCCACTCCGCGTTCCAAGACTTTCTTGCTGGCGGTTCCGGCCGCTACGAGCGTCACGGATGGACCGATACGGTTTGAGAGGCCGTAGGGCGTGGAGTCCGGATTCGCCGCGCACGGGTCGTGTCAGAGCCGATCAGCGACTACATCCGGTGGGAGCACATGATCACGGACGAGAACGTCGAGGCCGGTGAAGAGGTGCGTTGGCTGCCGCGTCGCCAGGCGTTCGACCTGATGCTGCCCGGCACGGACTTCTGGATGTTCGACGGGAAAGTGGTCTGCTTCAATTTCAACTCTGGCGCGGGAGTGGACACCGAGGAGGATCAGTTCTCGAACGATCCCGATCTGGTCACTCGATGTCTCGCGATGTTCGAGCAGATTTGGGAACGGGCGATCCCGCATCAGCAATACCAGCCGAAGTAGCTCAGATCGGGTATCCAGACCTTCACCATGGCGTCATCTCCCTCCCCCTCCTCCAGCGCCCAAGCCGCGCGGCAACGCCTGGCCGACCAGCTTCGCGAGATCCGTGAGGATGCCGGGATCACCGGCCGCAAGCTGGCCGAGCTGGCAGGGTGGCACGGCGTCTCCAAGGTCTCCAAGATCGAACATGCCGCCCGCCCGATCTCCCCGGAGGATCTGCGCACCTGGTGCCGGGTCTGCGAGGTATCGCCAGGGCGTACCGAGGAACTGTTGGCCGAGCTGCGCGCGGCGGCCGGGATGTGGGTCACGTACAAGCAGCTTCATAGACGAGGGCTGAAGGGGGCACAGGAGTCGGTCAGGGGTCGCTACGAGCGTGTGCGCTTGATGCGCGTTTACTCGAACAGGGTCATCCCTGGCCTTCTCCAGACGGAGGGCTACACCACAGCGGCCTTGGAGGCCGTCCAACATGAGCAGGCCCTTGAGGTGAATGACGTTGCCGGGGCCGTGGCAGAACGGATGGAACGCCGTCGTGTCTTGCACCGCTCAGATGCCCGCTTTGTGTTCCTGCTGGAAGAGAGTGTGTTGTGGTACCGAACCACGCCTCCAGCCGTGCATGCGGAACAGCTCCGGCACCTGCTTTCGGTGATGCTGATGCCCTCGGCGCTGATCGCGGTTATCCCACGGACCGCTGACCGCACCAGCAGCGGGTGGGGCGTGTGGCCGGAAGAGTCGTTCACGATGACGGACTTCGCTCAGGTGAACGTGGAACTGGTGTCTGGCTACCTGACGATCGTGCAGCCCGACGAGATCGCTATGTACGTGTCTGCGTGGGAAAGATTGTTTCCTCTCGCCGTCGTCGGCGAGTCGGCTGAGAGGCTGATCCGCCAAGCGATCGAAGCCCTGCCCTCCGACTAGTGGGCAAACATGGGCAACTTTTCAAGCCGTGTAAGTGTTTGCTTCTAACTTCAAGGCATGGCCCGCACAGACAGAACATCATCGGCTGACGACCTGCTATGCCAGCCGATATCGGAGGAGGAAACGGCGGTCCAGAACGCGGCCCTTGACCGGGTTCTGGAGCATCTGACGACCGCAGGCATCCATGCCCAACTGATCAAGCGGATTGCCGACCGATGCGCGATCAAGCTCTACTCCACCGGTGAGAGCCTTTGGCATCCTCCACAGCTTGTCATCTACGCCGATGCCGGTTGGAAGATCGCCACCGTCACCATCGGCCCCCGGTCAGGTAGCTACATGGTCGAGCTGGCGCGCGTCGGCCCCGGGAATGAGCCGCGAGCCGATCGGGTCGAGGTTGTACCGGCGGGCATGCCACACCGTGTGGGCCTGCTGGTGGCGCAGAACGCCGGGGTGGCGGCATGACCGCCGTTGAGGAGCTGCGGGAGAAGCACGGCTGTAAGGCCGCGCAAGCACGATCCGTCGTGAGCGGGTACACGACCGTCCCGTACACCATCGCCTACGCCAACGAGCTGGTCGAGGACCCTATCGCGTTCGAGTGGCACAACGATGAGCTGCGCCTGACGTACCGCACGCCACGGCGGAACGACTGGGTGCACGGCATCCTGCGCGCGCGGGTGCGCGACCTGCGCGACCGTCGCCCCGACCTGCGCGGCTCCGAACGGATGCGCAAGCTCAACACCCGGCGGCAGTGGCGGTGTATGGACAAGCGGCTGTGCCAGGTGTGTGGCAAGCCGGCGACTGATCTGGAGACAGGGCGAATCCCGTGGGCGTTGACGAGCACGGTGTTCGAGCGGACCGGCCCGGACAGCGGTCGCACGAACGCGCCGCCGACGTGCTGGAGCTGCATTCCGAAGGCGCTGGAGGAATGCCCCATGCTCCGCCAGGACTTCGCCGTCTACACCGTGGCGGACACCACGAGTGCAGGCGTCCTGGCGGACACATACGTACCTGCCGTTGCTGGCCCCTTCCTGTCCCGGCACAACGTCTTCGTCGCCTGGGACGCCCACCGCTATCACGCGTCCACGCTGGCCGTGGCCCAGATGGTCGAGCTGCATGACATGAGACCCATAGACGCCCCCGGCTGAGCGAGCCTGGCCGCCCTTAATCGGAGTGCTCACGCCCCCAACCAGACGGGCAGACGAACCCCCGCACACGCGGTTTCCAGGCTGGGGATCGCGCCACGCGCCCGCTATCGGCCCTGCACTGGTAGGGGGCTACGGCCCCGTTATGTCGAAAGGTTTGACCGCGCTTGATTCGTTTGGGTGTGAATGATAGCGACCGTCCCAGGCACGCAACCCCGGCGGAGGTAAAACGTCCATCAATTGATCTCGATGAGCGCGCCGATCTCCGTGGACCTTGATCACTAGCAGCTACCTTTCATTAAAAGAGGGCGCCAGCAAATAGGAGGTTCGCTTGAGCAGGATAGGTGAGTTCGCCACAGTTCTGGCCATCTCGACCAGCGCCGCCGTTACCGGCAGTACTGTCTCACCGGCAATGGCCGATGGCCATCCGGTCATCGACGTCGTCGACAACGTCATTCCGAACGCGAACGTACTCTCGAACCTACTCCCGAACCTGAACGTGTCACCTTCAATAGTCTGCATCCCAACGGCGCAAAATACGAGCCCTATCAATGGGAATCACAACCAGACAACCATCAATCAGGCCAACACCTGCACGCAGGCTGCGCAGCAGACCACGCCGCCGCCATCAGGCGGAGAATTCTCTGGATACGAGGTGCTCCCGGTCGCAGAGGATACTTGCGAGCCTAACGATATATGCACGGTTACTATTCTCTGCCCCCCGGGGAAGAATGTGATCGAAGGCAGTTACACAATCCAGCCCTTCGACTTTGTATCATCCCCTAGTACAGCGTTGCAGAACGCGAGCGGGACTACATACACCGTGAGCTCTCGCAATAGGTCCGAATTCACCGGGACTTTGAGTGTACGGGTTAGCTGCGCCGACGTCACACCCTGACTCTGAACCATCGCCCAGAACGCCAAAGCTTTAGGACACCGCCGACGACACCCAGGACTAGGCCGCAGCCTCTGGTCAGGGGCGCTAATCGAGTAGGAGGGTGAGGTCACCTCACCCTCCTCTCACACCACCGGACATGCGGGCCCGCATCCGGCGGTTCGTCAAGCCGTTGTTCTGAGCCGTTGCCAGGTCTGGTGAAGACCCTTCAAGCCAAGGCCATCCCAATGGGCGTTGGGCAGAGCCCGTGACAGGATGGGCGACCCGGCGATCCGCCAGTACCCCTTGCTGCTGGATGCCCACTCCCGAGCTTTATCGTCGGGAATGCCCAGCCGGCGCAGGTTCTGACGTCTGGCCGTGAAGCGTTTCCATTCCTTCCAGCGGACCTGCCGCATCCGGCGGCGGAACCACTCATCCAGGTCACGGAACACCCGTGGTGTGTCCGCCAGATGAAAGTAGGCCATCCAGCCAGTGGTGTACTGATTGAGCCTGTCGATTCTGCAGATCATCGACACGCTCCAGCGTCGGCTGGTCAGCTCCCGAATCCGTCCTTTCAGCCGCTTGACGGCCTTGGGATCGACCCGGACCCTCACCCCTGAGCGGGAGAAGTAGAACCCGAACCCCAGCAACGTCGCCTCGCGGGCGTGCCGGACCGAGGACTTCTCCCGGTTCACCTTGAGTTTCAGCCGCTGCTCAACCACGGCCGTCACCGAGTCGAGCACCCTATGGGCGGCTCGCCTGCTGCGCACGAAGACACGAATGTCATCAGCGAAGCGCACGAACCGATGACCGCGCCGCCACAGCTCCCGATCCAAGTCATCGAGCATGATGTTCGACAAGATCGGCGACAACGGCGAGCCCTGCGGGGTTCCTTCCACCGTCGCCCGGACGATCCCATCGATCATCACCCCGGCCTCCAGATACGCCCGGATGAGCCTGAGCAGCCTGAGCAGCCTGCGATCAGCGACCTTGCGCGCCATGAGCATGTCGAAATTGACCCGATCGAAGAACCGTTCAAGATCGACATCAACGACCCACCTCAACCCGTCGTCAATCGCCCGCCGCGCGACCCGCACCGCCTGATGAGCGGACTTGCCGGGACGGAACCCAAACGACGACCCCGAAAAATGCGAGTCGAACATCGGCACGAGCACCTGCGCAATCGCCTGCTGGATCAACCTGTCCAGCACCGTGGGCACCCCCAGCGCGCGTTCCCCGCCCCCGGGCTTGGGGATCACCACCCGGCGAACCGGCAACGGCCGATACGTGCCCGCGTCCAATGCCTCCCGAGCGCTCGCCCAGTGCTCCCGGATCCACGGCCGTAACTCCTTGCGTGGTCATCCCGTCCACACCCGGCGCGCCCCGGTTGGCCTCCACACGCCTCAACGCCCTGCCCAGATTCGCCGCAGACAGCAACTCCTCCCACAGCGAGACCTCCAGGCCAGGGATCACGACCTCCGACAAGGGCGCCGACCGGCCGCTACGCTCCGCTGTGGGCTCCGACGGACTCACCGTCTCCCCCCTGCGGGCCCGCGTCCACGGGATGGCTGCGATCACCGCGACCGGCACGAGCACCTCACCTTCAACCGTGTTACTTGACGTTCGGCCCTTCCCGGCTGATTGTCCGTTCCCCTCACCGGTACTACGACCTCTGCTGACTTCTGCCCGGTCAGCCCCAACCTCACGGCCAGGACCGTCGGCGCGGCGACAACAACAGCACAACCGACACCCAGACAGATCTCCCCAGGTAAGAACGATCACCTTCCCCCCGCGCCCGCCGCGTTTACCTGACGGTCCTGTCGGCGATGACGGGCTTCACCTTCCCTTGCAGGCTCACCCAGACCCATCCGGCCTCATACGCGGTTCGTGTCCCTCGGTGCAGGGTTTCGCCTCGGGCTTCCTCCAGACCCCGCCTCACGACGACGCCCTTGCCTCCGGCTCGGAGTTAGCATCACCTCTTCCTCCGGGGGACTTTCACCCCCAGGCAATCGCCCATGCTGGGCGCACAAGCAAAAGGCCCCCCGACTCGAAAGCCGGGGGCCTTTCCGATCGAAAGCTACGCCGCTACGTACATACCTCAGGGGCCTGGAAAAGCGCCTCAGCGGTGCCCTTGGCCCGGCTCTCCTGCGGGGAGCCTTGGCCTTGGTCACGGTGGCCGTCTGAGGAGCAGCGGCGGCCTGCTTGGCCGTCATGGACATGAGCATCTCCGACCCGGCAGGAGAGGACAGGAAGGCCCGCACAGCCTCCTCCGAGACAGCAGGCTCTCTGTGGCCTCCTCCACCAGCTCAGGCTCAGGAGCCGTCTCCGGCTCGGGCGTGACGCTCTGTGCCGCGTCGATCTCGTCCCATTCGTCATCGCTGAGGAAGGGCCCCGGTGCCCCTGGCACTGTGCCCCTTCACGACTTCGATCGTGTCGAGCTGGGCGACGACCGCTAGAAGGAGAACGTCCGGCCTGGGGTTTTCTCGTTCCGGCTCGATCATGGTTGCCGTGTCCCACGACGCGTATGCACGCTGGATGAACTGTGCTTGAACGCTGATGATCTTCCGTGGCGAGTGTCCGGCTCGTGTCCCTAGCCTTGGAGGCCATGGACTTCCTGGATGAGTTCGTGGCGGTGCGGGAGACCGCCACCGCGGCGGGCGGGCTGGTGACCGTGGAAGTGGACGGCACCTCCGACCTCACCGGACTGAAGCTCGACCCGCGAGCCCTGCGGCTGCCCGCGGTCGAGCTGGCCGAGGCGATCAGGGAGGCGTTCGGCCGGGCCCGCGCGGCGGCCCGGCAACGCGCCACCCAGGCGATCCCGGAAGTGCTGAAGCAGGATTCGCTGGAGCTGAACAGCCTGATCGACAAGGTCAAGGCCGATACCCAGGACGACATGAACACGCTCCTGTCCACCGTCGACGAGCTGACCCGGCGCCTGGATCGGTTGAAGCGGCAGTGAGCGAGAAGGCCGGCTGTACGACTTCGGTTGAAGGGGACATCCCCCGCCCCCGTCGGCGCTCGCGCCCGCGGTCTTCGCCGCGAGGAGAGCGATCCGCCTTCTCCCTCCGCGTGAACGGCAGGTTCTGATGGGGCTGGAACTGCCGGAAGCGCTCCGCCCCCTGGTGCCGCTGACCGGCCACACCTGGACCGACAGCGACGAGGCGGGGCTGGCCGCCACCGGCATGCGGCTGGCGCGGTTCGGGGACGACTCCACACGCACCACCGGCGAGGCCGACGACCTGACCACCTGGGTGCACAGCCGCAACGACAGCGAGGGCGTGCGGGCCCTGCGCGACGACTGGCAGGACGAGACCGGCCTGGCGGCCGAGGGAGAGGCGGTCTCCGGGGCGACCGTGCTCATCGCGTTGGCGCTGCTCGCCGCCGCCGTCATCGTGGTCGTCTACAAGCTGACGATCATCTACTCGCTCATGCGGCTGGTGATGCGGCTTTCCGCGATGATATTCGTGCCGGGCGCCGGAGCGGCGGCGTTCGAGGCCGAGAAGATCGTGGCGACCAGGCTGCGCGGCGCCTTCGGCGAGATGTTCGCGCGGATGGTGCTGCGTCCGTTGGCCAAGGCGAGCGAACGCCTCGGCGTTCCCATGGTGCGCAAGCCGATGCGGTGGCCGGCGTCCTTCCGCGGCGACCCCCTGCACGCCGCCACGCGCCCTGTCGACCTCGGCAAACTCGACGTGCCGAACCCGGCGTGGCGGACCGACCGCCGATTCCTGTGGCGCGGCGACAATCGGGCCCCCGACGAGATCTTCGAGAAGGGATTCCATCCGAAGGGCGACCGCACGGCTTTCGGGATGCAGCAGGGCGACCCCTGGGATTCCGCATTCGTGTCGACGACGAGGAGCCCTAATTTGCTCCTCCTCCGCCAGCGCAATTACCGGTACCTCATCGACGCCCCCGGGGGCGTCTACATGAACCCGACGTTGCGCCGGAACAAGATTGAGAATCTCTATCCGGAAGAGCGGGAGGTAGGTTTTATCGGCGGCATCGACCGCCGGTACATCGTCGGCGCGCAGGAGATCCGGAGGGGCCGCCGCACCTACAACAGGTTCGTCCCCAACCCCCATTACGACCCAGGGAGCTGATCGTCGATGATGGAAACCCCGCCGGTCAGCGACGAGTTGCGTGCGGCGGCCCGCGCCAATCCTGGCCAGTGGCTCTACGTCATCGACGAGTACTTCGACCCCGACGGTGAGGTGCCGCCGTTCGGCGTGGCCGGCGCCTGGCAGGTGGACGAACACGGTCAGATAGGAGAGTTCCGCCCAAATCCGAACTACCTCCCGTCGCCCCTCACCCTCGGCTACCCCGAGCCGACCGACGAACTCGACGCCGCGATCCAGTTCGGCTCCGCCGGCTACCTCGACGACGCCAGGATCGCCCCTCTCTTCGTGGACGCCGACGTGCTGACCGGCATCGGGGACGATGACCGCGTCCCGCTGTTCGGCGACCATGACGACCTGGCCGCGCACGCGTACACGGCCCGGGATCACCTTCCTGCGACGCTCCCGGATGGCGTACGGGAGTGGCGCGGCATCCGCGGCGGCGCGCTGATCGCCCTGCTCCCCCCGGGGGCCGGCGTCGCGATCAACCCCGAGACGTTCGGCGTCCACCTTCCCCGCGCCGATTTCGACCGGCTCCGCCCCTGATCACACGCCCGCGACGGGCCACAACATGCGTTCGACGGCCTCCGACGCCTGCTCGGACACGAGCTCGGCGCCCCTGTGGTTGCCGACTATGCTCCGGACCTGTTCCGACACCGTGCCGTACCCGTCGGCGATGCCGTGCCCCTTCGCGAACAGCCGCTCGACGAGGTCGCGGTAGATCGCCCCCGCCTGCCCCCCGAACTCGCCGCTCCCCCAAGGGTCCCCCGCGACGGCCAGGTCGGCCTGCAGGGCGGTCACGTGGTCGCGCATGGCGCCGGACAACCGGCGGAACTCCGACACCGCCGTGGCGAGATCGCTGTACGAGACGTCCACCTCGCGCATGGCGACACCTCCCGAACCCTGGGGACTTGATTAAGTTTGGGCCCTTATGGTGGACGCCGGCTTTCCTTCATCGAAACTTTGGTTGTCGTACGGGACACGTGCGTCCATTGGTGTTCTTGGAGCACGTTGCTGTCGTGGCCTGGCTGTGCCCGGGCCGGGGTCAGGGCCAGGTCCTCGCCTCCGCCTCGAACCGGTCGCTCTCGGCGGGCAGCACGCAGAGCAAGTGCCCGCCGGGCGCCCGCAGGATGCGGCACTCCTGCCAGCGCGACACCTCCGTGGCCCCGAGCGCCAGCAGCCGCCGGGTCTCGGCCTCGACGTCGTCGGTCTCGATGTCGAGGTGGAACCTCGGCGCGTCGTCCACCGCCTGGACGGCCACATCGAGGCCGGGAACGGCTCCGTGCAGCGAGGTGAACTGCTCGTATCCGGGGAGCGGGCGCGCGCCGGCCCCGAGCGCCGCCGCCCAGAACTCCGCCGCCTGCCCGGCCTCGGACGCGGGGGTGTCGATCAGGAGGGCGTAGACCCGGCTGCGATGCATACCGATCACCCTAACGGCCGGCCCCGGGCAAGGTCAGTGGCTGTCCGCGTCGATCTCGGCGAGGGTGCGGCGGGCCACCGCGAAGGCGGCGTTGGCGGCCGGGACCCCGCAGTAGACGGCCGTCTGGAGCAGCACCTCCTTGATCTCCTCCCGCGTGAGCCCGTTCCGTAATGCCGCGCGGACGTGCATGGCCAGCTCCTCCAGCTGCCCCCTGGCCACGAGGGCGGTGAGCGTGACGCAGCTGCGGGTGCGCCGGTCCAGGCCGGGCCGGTTCCAGATCTCGTTCCAGGCGTAGCGGGTGATGAGCTCCTGGAAGTCGCGGGTGAAGTCGGTGGTGGCGGCGACCGCCCGATCGACGTGCGCGTCCCCGAGCACCTCCCGCCGGGTGCGCATGCCCGCCGCGAAGGCGTCCTCGGCGGGCCCCTCAGCGGCGGGCGGGGTGCGGTGGTCGCGGTGGTCGCGGTGGTCGCTGTTCAGGTGGCTCGTGATGGCGGCGGTGACCGCGTCCGGACGCTCCACGTTGGCCAGGTGCGAGGCCCTGGGCACCACGGTCAGTGACGCCCCCGGGATGTTGCCGGCCAGGGTGAGCGCCTGGTCGAGCGGCGTGGCCGGGTCCTCGGCGCCGGCGATCACCAGCGTGGGGGCGGTGATCTCCCCCAGGCGGCGGGTCAGGTCGAAGGCGGCGATGGCCTCGCAGCAGGCCGCGTACGACTTGGCGTCCACCTCCACGAGCTGGTCGAACACCCATTGGCCGTCGAAGCCGGGCGTGAACCAGCGGGCCTTCAGCGTCGGCACGAGCGCCGCCACGCCCTTGCCGCGCACCAGCGCCGCCCGTCCCAGCCACGGCCCCGGCTCGCCGAACTTGGCCGACGTGCAGCACAGCACCAGCTTGCGGACCCGCTGCCGGGCCCTGTCGGCGGGCGTGTCGGCGGGCGTGTCGGCGGGCGTGTCGGAGAGCATGGCGGCGATGGTGGTGGCGATCGCGCCGCCGAGCGAGACGCCGCCGACCGCGAACCGCTCGTCCTCGACGAGATCCAGCACGGCGCGCGCCAGGTCGTCGATCGTGAACCCGGCCGCGGCCGGCGCCGAGCCGCCGTGGCCCGGCAGGTCGTACCTGAGGACCCGCCAGGACTCGGTGAGCGCGGGGAGCTGGGGCTGCCAGATCTCCATCGTGGTGCCGAGCGAGGGCCCGAGCACCAGCAGCGGCGCGTCGGCCGGGCCGTCGATGCGGTGGTGGAGTTTCACGGTTGCTCCCGGTAGGTGGCGAGAATGCGGTCAACGAGCTCGGGGGCCGCCCCCAGGTAAGCCTCCGGATCGAGCAGCTGGTCCTCGACGTCGCGCAGCGGGCCTTCCGCTGACAGGGCCCGTTCGAGCGCCTGCCGGTCGAGGTGGGCGGCCAGGCGCTCGGCGAGCAGCCGGCCGCCGGTCAGCTCGGCGTTGGCCCGCATCCGCTCGGGGAACACCCGCAGCCCGGCCACCAGCTCGGCGGCGGTCTCGGCCGCGCCGCCCGTCAGGCGCAGCGCCTCGCGCAGGGGCAGCCATTCGGCCTGCCAGGCACCCGCGGCCCGCTCGTGCTCGCCGACCTGCCCGAGGACCTGCGCGTACGCGGGCACCTGGAGCGCGGCCGAGCGGACCAGGACGGACAGGGCGGGGTTGCGCTTCTGCGGCATGGCCGACGAGGAGCCGGCCGACGACTCGGCCACCTCCCCCACCTCGGTCTGGGCCATGAGGATGATGTCGGTGGCCGGTTTGCCGAGCGCGCGGGCCGTGGCGGTGAGCGCCGCGCCCAGCTCGGTGACGGCGGAGCGCTCCGCGTGCCACGGTATCGGGGGCGCCGCCAGCCCGATCTCCTCGGCGAACACCTCGGCCAGCAGCAGCGCGGTGCCCGGGCCGGATGCCGGGGAGGACCCGCCCGCGTGCTCGGCGAAGGCGGCCAGGGTGCCGGCCGCGCCGCCCAGCTGGGCCGGCAGGCGCAGCTCCCGGAGCCGGGCGCGGGCGCGCATGAGACCGGCCAGCCAGCCCGCCGCCTTCAGCCCGAACGTGGTCGGCACCGCCTGCTGCCCGAGCGTCCGCGCGGCCATGACCGTGCCCCGGTGCCGCTCGGCCAGCCCGCCGAGATCCCGCATGACCGCGCTCAGATCGCCCACGATGCCGCGGATCGCCCTGGTGGCCACGAGCATGGCGGCGCTGTCGAGGATGTCCTGGCTGGTCGCTCCCCGGTGCACGGACGACGCCGCTCCCGGCACGGCCCGCCGCAGGTCGGACACCAGGGGCACGACCGGGTTGGCCGACTGGCGGGCCCGCCTGGCCAGGTCGGCCGGGTCGAGCACGAGCGTGGCGGCCGTCCTGTCGATGGCCGCGGCCGCCTCCGACGGGATGAGCTCCAGCCGCGCCTGGGCACGGGCCAGCGCCGCCTCGGCCTCCAGCATGGCCCGCAGCCAGGCCGCGTCCGAGGTGATCGCCTCCGCCCGGGTCCCCGCCCAGACCGGGGCGAGCAGGCCGCCGTCAGAACCCACGAGGTCCACCTCCTCAGTCAGACCATCATTCACGGCAGGCCCACGTAGTTCTCGGCCAGGGTCGTCGCCGCCGCCTCCGACGAGGTCACGTAGTCGAGGTAGGACAGCTGCAGCCGCCGCCCGTACGGGTCCTCGTCCTCGAACGTGTGCAGCAGCGTCGTCATCCACCACGAGAAGTGCTGCGCCCGCCACACCCGCTTCAGGCACGCGTCGGAGTAACCGTCGAGCAGCCCGGTCGAGCCGTCCGCGAAGTACGCCGCCAGCGCCTCGGTCAGCACGCGGACGTCGGCCACGGCCAGGTTGAGCCCCTTGGCGCCGGTCGGCGGCACGATGTGGGCGGCGTCGCCGGCGAGGTAGAGCCGGCCGTACTGCATGGGCTCGGCCACGAACGCCCGCATCGGCGTGACGCCCTTCTCCGTGATCTCGCCGGTCGTCAGCGTGAAGCCGGGCACGCTCTCCAGCCGGGCCCTCAGCTCGGCCCAGATCCGCTCGTCCGGCCAGTCTTCCGCCCGCGCGTCCGCCGGAACCTGCAGGTAGAAGCGGCTGACGGTGGGCGAGCGCATGCTGTGCAGGGCGAAGCCGCGCTCGGTCCTGGTGTAGATCAGCTCTTCGGACGAGGGCGCCACCCTGGCCAGGATGCCCAGCCAGGCGAAGGGATAGTCCCGCTCGTAAACGCTCAGAACGCCCTCGGGGACGGCCGGCCTGGACACCCCGTGGAAGCCGTCGCACCCGGCGATCACGTCGCAGTCGAGCCGCTCGCCCCCGAAGGTCAGGTACGGGGCCGACTCCAGGGAGTGCACGGCCACGTCCTCGACCTCGAACCGGAGGTCGCCGCCGGCCGCCAGCCGGGCCGCGATCAGGTCCTTGACCACCTCCTGCTGCCCGTACACGGTGATGGACCGGCCCGGCACGAGCTTGTCGAAGGCGATGCGGTGGCCCGCGCCCCCGTACCTGAGCTCGATGCCGTGGTGCGGCAGCCCCTCGCGCAGCAGGCGCTCGCCGACGCCCGCCGCGACCAGCGTGTCCACCGTGCTCTGCTCCAGCACCCCGGCCCGCACCCGCCGCTCGACGTAGTCGCGGCTGCGCTTCTCCAGCACCACCGAGGAGATGCCGCGCAGGTGAAGCAAGTGGGACAGGAGCAGTCCCGCGGGGCCCGCCCCGATGATCCCGACCTGAGTTCGCATGAGGGAAGCATGCTGCCTTGACCGCGATTGGCCGAGCTCCTCCTTCCACTCAGTGGAAGAATGGCTCCATGGCAGGTGGAGCCCGGGAGCGCGGGCGCTCGGTGACGTCCAAGGTGCTGGCCGTCCTGGGCGCGTTCGACTCCGCGCATCAGCAGCTCACGCTGACCGACGTGGCCCGGCGCAGCGGGCTGCCGCTGAGCACGGCGCACCGGCTGGTCGCGGAGCTGGAGGAGTGGCAGGCGCTGAGCCGCGCGCCCGACGGGCGGCTGCGGGTCGGGCTGCGGCTGTGGGAGCTGGGCCAGCTCGCGCCCGGGCGGCTGCACGACCTGGCCCATCCGTGGCTGCAGGAGCTGTTCGCGAGCACGCGCGAGAACGTGCACCTGGCCGTGCGCGACGGGCTCGAGGTGCTGTACGTCGACAAGGTGTACGGCCGGCGGGCGGTGCCGATCGTGTCCAGGACCGGCGGCCGGCTGCCGATGCATCCGACGGGCGTGGGCAAGGCGCTGCTGGCGTACGAGCCCGACTGGTTCGTGAAGTCCTACCTCGCGCGCAAACTGGAGCGGCCCACCTCACACACGATCACCGAGCCGGGCCGGCTGGCCAGGGAGCTGGCCGTCGTGCGGGCCCAGGGGTACGCGCTGACGTACGAGGAGATGACCTTGGGCACCTGCTCGGCGGCGGCGCCGATCCTGGTGGACGGGCGGCCCGTGGCGGCCGTGGGCATCGTGCTGTCCTCGCGGCGCGCCCGCGAGCTGCCGCACCTGATCGAGCCGCTGCTGAGCACCGCGGCGGCTATCGCGAAGGCTAGTCCCCCAGCCGCTGGATCCGGTCCTTGAACAGGGTCGTGGCGATGGCGGCCTTGTGCGGCTGCCCCTTCAGGAACGCCTGGGCGAAGTTCTTCGCCTGCTCGTAGGTGACCTTGGCCGGCATGGGCGGCTCGTTCGGGTTCACGTCCACGTCCACCAGGGCCGGGCCGTCGTGCGCGAGCGCCTGCCCGATGGCCATGGCGACGTCCTCCGACTTGGTGACCTTGGCCCCGAACCCGCCGCACGACCTGGCCCAGGCCGAGAAGTCGGCCTCCGGCTCGGGGTAGCGCACGCCGTGCTCCGGGTAGCCGAGCACCATCTGCTCCCAGAGGATCTGGCCGAGCGAGTTGTTGTTGTTGATGATCACCTTGACCGGCAGCCGCTGCTGGACCGCCGTGAGGAACTCGCCCATCAGCATCGTGAAGCCGCCGTCCCCGACGTACGCGATGACCTGCCGGCCCGGGTAGGCGTGCTGCATGGCGATGGCGTACGGCAGCCCCGGCGCCATCGTGGCCAGCGTCCCGGACAGGTAGAACTCGCGCTCGCCGCGGATCGTCCAGTGCCGGGCGGCCCAGCTGGCGATGGTACCGGTGTCGCAGGTCAGGATGGCGTCGCCGGTGGCGAGCTCGTCCACGATGGACATGACGTACTGCGGCGCGACGGGGTCCCGGTCCGGGTTCTCCAGGGCGTCCATGTCGGCCCGCCACTTGGCCATCATTTCCTGATATTTCGTGAGATGGGCGCTGCGGTCCCGCGAGCCCAGCAGCGGCAGCAGCGCGCGCAGCCCCTCCTTCGCGTCGCAGATCACCGGCACGTCGGTCGCGATCCGCGCCCCCGCCCTGGTCGGATCCGCCTCGAACTGCACCACCCGCGCCCGCTCCGGCAGGAACCTGGAGTAGGGGAAGTTCGTGCCGACCATGAAGAGCACGTCGGCCTCGTCCATCAGCTCCTCGCTCGGCCGGGTGCCGAGCAGTCCGATCCCGCCGGTCGTGTACGGCGAGTCGTCCGGGACGACCGCCTTGCCGGGCAGCGTCTTGACCACGGGGGCGCCCAGCGCCTCGGCCACGGCCAGCACCTCCTGCCGGGCGTGCAGCGCGCCCTGGCCGACGAGCATGGCGGGACGTTCGGAGTTGTTGAGCACCTCGGCCGCCCATTCGACGTCCTCCAGGCGCGGCAGGCCGGACGGCCGCAGGTAGACGGGCGCGGTCTCCGGCAGCCGCGCCGGCGCCACGGTCGGGTACGGGGCCATCCCCGCCTCGGCCACCTGGAGGTCGTTGGGCAGCGTGAGATGGGCGACCCCGCGCCGCGCGTAGGCGGTCCTGATCGCCAGGTCCACCAGGGAGGGCAGCTGCGCCGGATTGGTGATCATCATGTTGTACTCGGCCACGTCCGCGAACAGCCGGTCGAGGTGCACCTCCTGCTGGTAGCCGGTGCCCAGCACGGACGTCTCCTGCATCCCCGTGATCGCCAGCACGGGCACGTGGTCCAGCTTGGCGTCGTAGAGGCCGTTGAGCAGGTGGATGCCGCCGGGCCCCGAGGTGGCCAGGCACACGCCGATCCGCCCGGTGGCCTTGGCATAGCCGGTGGCCATGAACGCGGCCGCCTCCTCGTGGTGGACGAGGACGAAGCGCACCCGGTCGCGGTGGCGCCGCAGCCCTTCCATGATGCCGTTGATGCCGTCGCCCGGCATGCCGAAGACGGTGTCGACACCCCACTCGGCGAGCCGCTCGACCAGGGATTCCGCTGCGATTCGAGCCATGGGGGCCGCTCTACCCTGCTCCGCCGCCCTCAGACGCTTTTACCAGATTCGTTGTCAATTGCGGGCATTCGCGGGTAGAGGGGCGGCATGCGCATTCTGGTCACGGGAGCAACGGGCACGCTGGGCGGGGCCCTGGTGCCCGCGCTGCTCAGGTCGGGCCACCGGGTGCGGGCGCTGAGCCGCACCAAGCGCGAGAGCCGCGGGAACGTCGAGTGGATGTGGGGCGACCTCGTCTCCGGGCACGGCCTCGCGGAGGCCGTGCGCGACATCGACGTCGTCGCGCACCTCGCCACCGGCGGCCGCAAGGGGCGCGGCGCCGTGGACGTGACCGGGACGCGCAAGCTGGTCGCCGCCGCCCGCCAGGAGGGGTATCCGCACCTGCTGTACGTCTCGTGCGTCGGGTCCGACAGCGCGGCCAGCGGCCACCTCCGGCACAAGCTGGAGGCCGAACGGCTGGTCTCGGAGAGCGAGCTGGGCTGGACGATCCTCCGCGCCACCCACTTCCACCAGGCGCTCGACCGGCGGCTCAGCGACTTCGAGTCGCTCCCCGTGCTGGCCGTGGACCGCTCGATGCCCTGGCAGCCGGTCCACACGGGCGAGGTGGCGGCCCGCCTCAACGAGCTGATCGCCGCGGGCCCCGCGATGGACGAGATCGAGTACGGCGGCCCCCAGGTGCTCGACACGGAGGAGCTGGTCAGAACCTGGCTGGAGGCCAGGAACCTGCACCGCCCCTGCCTGCCCGTACGCTTCCCCGGCAGCCTGTACGCGGCCCAGCGCGCCGGCGAGCTGCTGACCGACGCCGAGCCGAAAGGCCGGATCACCTGGCGCGACCACCTCTTCCCGCCGCCGCCCGAGCCTTCCGACGACTTCGCCTCGGAGCACACCACCTCGCCCACCAGCCCCGCCAACCAGCCGGAACACGACCCCGACCTGCACGTCTACGGGGGCGACGAGGGCTACGAGCGCCCCACCCGCGGCTGACCCCTTTTACGCACTCGTTACACAGCTCCCCCTTGATGGGCATTCGGCTACCTATGTACGGTCCTTTCATTGCCACTTAACAACTTGTTCAGTGCAGCCAATCGAGAGGTTCGATGACGGAGTCGGAGAACGCCCGTTTGGGTGCGCGAATCCGCGCCTACCGCAACATGCGCCGCATGACCGTGCGCGCACTCGCGGCGGAGGCCAGGGCGAGCGCGAGCTTCATCAGCCAGTTGGAGCGCGGGCAGACCAGCTCCAGCATCGGGATGCTCAGGCGGATAGCCTCGGCCCTCGGGCTCACGGTCGCGGATCTGTTCAACGAGGAGGACGAGATCGGCCACCGGGTGGTGCGCCGCGAGGCGCGTCCGGAGCTCCACACGGCTCCCGGCACGCGCAAGTTCCTGATCTCCCAGCGTCCGCTCCAGAGCGTGGAGGTGTACGCGGGGGAATTCGATCCGGGCTCGTCCACCGGGGACGAACCGTACACCCACGGCGACTCCCAGGAGATCTTCCTGGTCATCCGCGGGCGGATCACTCTCTGGCTCGGACCCAACGGCTCCGCCGCCGCACACGTGCTGGAGCCCGGGGACAGCGTGGAGTACCGCACGTCGGTCCCCCACCGAATCGTCAACGAGAGTGACGAGACCGCCGAGGTCCTCTGGGTGGTCGCCCCACCTACTACTTCCTCCTGAACCCCAGCCATACCTGCCAACAAGGGGGTTACCCATGCCGAAGCACCCAGCGCGACTGGCCGCCACGGCCGGTGTCGCGGCTTCGCTCCTGCTCGCCACCGCCTGCGGAGCCGGCTCGGCGGCGCCCGCCTCGATCGATCTCGGGTCGGGGCCCGCCAAGTCGGGCACGATCAAGAAGGACGCGCTCAGCGGCCTCAACATGACCTTCGTCTCCTACGGCGGCGCCTACCAGGAAGGCCAGCAGAAGGCGGCGGTGGACGCGTTCGCCCAGGAGTCCGGCGCCAAGATCCTCCAGGACGGCCCGACCGACTACGCCAAGATCAAGGCGCAGGTCGACTCCTCCAACGTCACCTGGGACGTGATCGACACCGACTCCATCTGGGCCGAGGCCCAGTGCGGCAAGCTGCTCCAGCCGCTCGACTACAAGATCATCGACAAGTCCAAGGTCCCCGACGGCCTGTCCACCGAGTGCAGCGTCCCCGCGATGCAGTACGGGATGGTGCTCGTCTACAACAAGGACAAGTTCGGTGCCAACCCGCCCAAGGGCTGGAAGGACTTCTTCGACACGACGGAGTTCCCCGGCAAGCGCGCCATCTCCGGCAACCCCGGCGACTCGGCGCCCGGACCGTTCGAGGCCGCGCTGGTCGCCGACGGCGTGGCACCCGACCAGCTCTACCCGATCGACGTCGACCGGGCGACCAAGAAGCTGCAGTCGGTCCGCTCGAACCTGGTCTTCTGGAAGACCGGCGCCGAGGCCCAGCAGCTGCTGGAGTCCGGCGAGGTGGACATGGGGATGGTCTGGAGCGGCCGGGCCTACGCCGCCGTCAAGAACGGCGCGCCGTTCCAGGTCGCGTGGGACCAGTGGATGCCGATCATGGACTCGCTGACCGTGCCGAAGAACGCCAAGAACCCGAAGGCGTCGATGGCGCTGATCAACTACTACCTGGGTGCTCAGCAGCAGGCCAAGCTGACGGAGCTGACCTCGTACTCGCCGATCAACACCGACGCCAAGCCGAGCCTCGACCAGACCGGCCAGGCCTTCCTGACCACCGCTCCGGGCGTGCCGGAGAAGGCACTCAAGATCGACTCCAAGTGGTGGGCCGAACACCAGCCGGAGATGATCGAGAAGTGGTCGGCCTGGCTCGGCGGCTGATCGCGCATGGCCTCCACCCTGCAGGCGGTCGCCCCGCCCGCCGCCGCCAGGCAGCCGGCGGACCCTGAGCGCCGCCCGGCGCTCCTGGTCCTGCCGGCGCTGGTGGCGCTCGCCGTCTTCTTCCTGTATCCGCTGATCTCGATGGTGATCAGCGCGTTCACCGACCCGGCGCCCGGTCTGGGCAACTTCACCTGGTTCTTCAGCGAGCCCCAGAACCTGCGGGTGCTCGGCCGCACGTTCACCACCGCCCTGTGGGTGACGGTGATCGCGCTGATCCTGGCCTACCCGTACGCGTACGCCATGACGATCGCCGGCCCGCGGGCCAGGGCCGTGCTGACGCTCCTGGTGCTGGTGCCGTTCTGGACCAGCCTGATGGTGCGGACCTTCGCCTGGGTGATCCTGCTGCAGGACACCGGCGTGGTGAACGACGCGCTGGGCGTCATCGGGCTGGGCCCGTTCAGCCTGATCCGCACCCAGACGGGCGTGGTGATCGGGATGGTGCAGCTGCTGATGCCGTTCATGGTGCTGCCGCTCTACGCGGTGATGAGCGGGATCGACCGGCGGCTGCTCACCGCGGCGGGCAGCATGGGAGCGCGGCCCGCCAAGGCGTTCCTCGACGTCTACGTGCCGCTGTCGCTGCCCGGGGTGTCGGCGGGGTGCCTGACCGTGTTCATCAGCGCGCTCGGGTTCTACATCACCCCCGCGCTGCTCGGCTCCCCCACCGACGCGCTGCTGTCGCAGCAGATCTTCACGCAGGTCAACGGCCTGCTGAAGTGGGGCCGCGGCGGCGCCATGGGCGTGGTCCTGCTCGGGCTCACGCTGGCCATGATCGCGCTGCTGGCGGTCACGCTGCGCCGCGCCGGGAAGAAGGTGACCGGATGAGCGCGCGTGCGGGCCGCGGGGTGCTGTGGGCGTTCTGCGCCCTGGTCGGCGTGTGGCTGGTGGCCCCCGCGCTGATCGTGGTGCCGCTCAGCTTCACCTCGAAGGCGTCGCTCAAGTTCCCGCCGGACGGCTGGTCCACCCGTTGGTACGAGCACTTCTTCGGCGACCCGGCCTGGATGTCGGCCCTGTGGACCTCGATCGAGGTGGGCCTGCTGGTCACCGTCGTCTCCACCGTGCTCGGCACGGCGGCGGCGCTCGGCCTGACCAGGGCCAGGATGCGCGGGCTCGCGCTGGTCCAGGGGTCGATGCTGGCCCCGATGATCGTGCCCGGGGTCGTGCTGGCCATCGGCGTCTACGCCGTGTTCCTGAAACTGCAGCTCGTCGGGACGCTCGTGGGCTTCGTCATGGCGCATACCGTGCTGGCGCTGCCGTTCGTGATGATCCCGGTGACGGCGTCGCTGAGCGGGTTCGACCGGCGGCTGGAGAGCGCGGCGGCCAGCCTGGGCGCGGGCCGCTGGACCACGTTCCGCACCGTGACGCTGCCGCTGGTCGCGCCCGGCGTGGCCGCGGGCGCGCTGTTCGCGTTCGTCACCAGCTTCGACGAGGTGGTCGTCTCGCTGTTCATCCAGAGCCCCTACCTGCAGACCCTGCCGGTGAAGATGTACGCGAGCGTCACCCGCGAGACCGACCCGACCATCGCCGCGGCGGCCACGATGATCATCGTGCTGACCACGAGCCTCGTCCTGATCGCCACCTTCTTCGTCGCCAGGAGGTCACGTGCCCACCAGTAACGATCTCGCCGCCCGCGGCGCCGGCATCGAGCTGACCGGACTGACCAAGCGCTACGGCGACTTCGTCGCCGTGGACGACGTCTCGCTGTCGATCAAGCCGGGCGAGTTCATCACGCTGCTCGGGCCGAGCGGCTCGGGCAAGACGACCACGCTGAACATCATCGCCGGCTTCGACCACCCCACCGCCGGCGAGCTGACCGTGGACGGGACCGCCATCGCCGCGACGCCCGCCCACAAACGGGACATGGGCATGGTCTTCCAGCACTACGCCCTGTTCCCGCACATGACGGTCGCCGAGAACATCGCGTACCCGCTCAAGCAGCGCAAGGTGCCCAAGGCGCGCCGCGCCGAGCTGGTCGCGGCCGCGCTGGCCACCGTCCACCTCGGCGAGTACGGCCACCGCTACCCGCGCGAGCTGTCCGGCGGCCAGCAGCAGCGCGTGGCCGTGGCCCGCGCCATCGTCTACAGCCCGCGCGTGCTGCTGATGGACGAGCCCCTGGGCGCGCTGGACAAGAAGCTGCGCGACTGGCTCCAGCTCGAGATCAAGCGCATCCACGGCGAGCTCGGCACCACGTTCGTCTACGTCACGCACGACCAGGACGAGGCGCTGGTGCTCTCGGACCGCATCGCGGTGTTCAACCGTGGCCGCATCGAGCAGGTGGGGCCCGCCGAGGAGCTGTACGAGCGGCCCGCCACGCTGTTCGTGGCCCGCTTCCTCGGCGAGTCCACGATCCTGCGCGGCGACGTCACGCCCGACGGCATCGGCGTGTGCGCGCGACTGCTGCGGGCGCCCGGTGAGCTGTCCGAGAAGGCGGGCGCGCTCGTCGTACGCCCGGAGCGGCTGTCCGTACGGGAGGCGGGTTTCTCCCCCGGCTCCGGCTGGAACGCGCTGCCGGCCACCGTCACCGGCGAGATTTACCTGGGCTCCAGCAGGAAGCTGGAGCTGAGGCTGCCCGACGGCTCGTCCGCGCTGGTGCGCGAGCAGGCCGGCAGCCTCAGCGACGCCCGTGGCGGCGAAGAGGTCACGCTGACGTGGCGCGTCGCCGACTCCGTCCTGCTGCCCGACTCGCCCGATGTGGAGGCTGTGCTCACGTGAAAGGCATCCCGCTCACCAAGGACTTCGCCAACGGCGGCGTCTCGTTCTGGTACCGCCAGATCGGCCTGCCGGACCGGCGTCCCGCGCTGCCGGGGCCGCGCTCGTACGACGTGGCCATCGTCGGCGGCGGCTACACCGGCCTGTGGACCGCCTACTACCTGAAGAAGGCCGAGCCGGGGCTGCGGATCGCGATCCTGGAGAAGGAGTTCGCCGGGTTCGGGGCCTCGGGGCGCAACGGCGGGTGGCTGTCGGCGGAGTTCGCCGGGTCGCGCAAGCGGTACGCCAAGGCGCGCGGCCGGCAGGCGATGATCGACCTGCAGCACGCGATGTTCGACGCCGTGGACGAGGTCATCGCGGTGACCCGCGAGGAGGCCATCGACGCCGACATCCACAAGGGCGGCCTCGTCCACGTCGCGACGAACCCGGCCCAGCGGCGCCGGCTGCGCGCGGAGCTCGATGACCTGCGCACCTGGGGGTACGGCGAGGACGACCTGCGGCTGATGGACCGCGACGAGCAGCGCGAGCGCGTGCAGGTGGCGGGCACGCTGGAGGCCACCTACTCGCCGCACTGCGCCCGCATCCAGCCCGCCAAGCTGGCCGTCGGCCTGGCCGAGGCGGTCGCCCGGCTCGGGGTGGACATCTTCGAGGACACCACGGTGACGAAGATCATCCCGCGGCGGGACGGCGGCCAGGCGGCGGCGATCACCACGCGCGGGGCGGTCACGGCCGACTACGTCATCCGCGCCACCGAGGGCTTCACCGCCTCGCTGGCCGGGCAGCACCGGCAGTGGCTGCCGATGAACAGCTCCATGATCGTCACCGAGCCGCTGCCGGCCGAGGTGTGGAAGCACATCGGCTGGGAGGGCAACGAACTGCTCGGGGACGAGGCGCACGCCTACATCTACGCGCAGCGCACCGCCGACGACCGCATCGCGATCGGCGGGCGGGGCGTGCCCTACCGGTACGGCTCGCGTACCGACGTGCGGGGCGCCACGCAGCCGCAGACGGTGGAACTGCTGTGGCGGATGCTGGTCAAGCTCTTCCCCGCGGCGGCGGACGCGCGGATCCAGCATTCCTGGTGCGGCGTGCTGGGCGTGCCGCGCGACTGGTGCTCGACGGTCCACCTGGACCACACGACCGGTCTCGGCTGGGCGGGCGGCTATGTCGGCAGCGGCGTCACGACCACCAACCTGGCCGGCCGCACCCTGCGCGACCTGGTGCTGCGCCAGGACACCGAGCTGACGGCCCTGCCCTGGGTGGGCCGCCAGGTGCGCCAGTGGGAGCCCGAGCCGCTGCGGTGGACGGGGGTGCAGCTCATCTACGCGCTCTTCCGCGCCGCCGACCGCCAGGAGAACGACCACGGCACCACCACGTCGCCGTTCGCGCGGATGGCGAACCTGATCTCCGGCCGCTGACACCTCTCCCCCGGAGCGTGCTCAGCGCTCCGGGGGCCCGGCACCGCCCCAGGGGTTGTAGTCGATCTCCAGCGGCTCCTGCGGCGGCCGCTCGGCCTCCGGCACGTGCTGGAGGTTGACGCGGATGCGATACCACACGCTGCTGCGCCCCCGCATGCCGTCGACCAGCACGTCGGCGGGCTCCAGCCGGTCGGCGACCGCCGGGTGGCGGGCCTTCCACCGCTCGAACCCGGCCAGCGCCTCCTCCTTGTGCTCCGCCCGCGCGATCTCGATGACGGGCATGGTCTGCTGCCGGCCCCCCGTGCCCTTGGGTGGCTTGGGCGCGGGCCCGAGCTCCTCGGCCAGCGCCAAGAGCCCGTCGAGCGAGCCCGGGTGCAGGTCCATGTCCTCCCACGGGTCGCCGACCTCGGCCAGCCGCTTGGGCACGGTGTCGATCGTGAACGCCTCGGGGCGGCAGCCCGGCACCTCGTCCCAGGTCAGCGGTGTCGAGACGCGGGCGTCCTGCACGGCCCGCACGGAGTAGGCGGAGGCCACGGTGCGGTCGTAGGCGTTCTGGTTGAAGTCGACGAACACGCCGTGCCGCTCCTCCTTCCACCACCGGCTGGTGGCCAGCTCGGGCGCGCGCCGCTCGACCTCGCGGGCCACCGTCTCGGCCGCCTTGCGCACCTTGGCGAACGGCCAGCGCCGCTCGATGCGGGCATAGACATGAAACCCCCGCGACCCGGACGTCTTGGGCCAGGCGACCAGCCCGTGATCGGCCAGCACCTCGCGCGCCACCTGCGCGGTGGCCAGCACGTCGGCCCACTCGACGCCCGGCACCGGGTCGAGGTCGATGCGCAGCTCGTCGGGCCTGGACAGGTCGTCGGCGCGCACCGGATGGGGGTTGAGGTCGACGCACCCGAGGTTGACCACCCACAGCAGCTGGGCCAGGTCGGTGCAGACGACCTCCTCCGCGCTCAGCCCCGAGCGGTATTTCAGCTGGGCCACCTCGATCCAGTCGGGCCGCTTGGCCGGGGCGCGCTTCTGGAAGAACGCCTCCTGCTCGATGCCGTGCACGAACCGCTTGAGCACCATCGGCCGCCCGTGGACGCCCCGCAACGCCCCCTCTCCCACGGCCTGGTAGAAGCGGATCAGGTCGAGCTTGGTGTGGCCGGACTGCGGGAAGACCACCTTGTCGGGGCTGGTGATGCGGACCTCGCGACCCGCGACCTCGATGTCAGGCATACGGTCACCATACGCGGGGCCACCGACAACACTCAGGGCACCAGTTCGGCGCGGCGGGCGCGGCTGCGCGACTCCAGGTAGGCCAGGCCGAGCCGCCGGTGCGTGTCGACGGCCGCCTGGTTGTGCTCGCGGGCCTCCTCCGTACGCCCGAGCCGGAGCGCGAGCTCGGCCAGCACGTCCCGCACGGAGCCCAGGGCCGCGCTGCCCGTGCCCAGGACGACGATCTGGTCGGCGATCGGCAGCAGCCGTTCGTACATCCGCGCGGGGTCGGGGGTGCCGAGCTGGGCTGCCACGAGGCCCCAGACCGGGAAGAAGAAGTCCGCCGACCAGTCCTCGCGCAGGTCCACGCCCCACCGTTCGACCAGCTGCCGCGCCTGTCCGGTGCGGCCCACGTCCAGGCAGGCCAGGACGGCGAGCGGGCGCACCATGCTCATGAGCGGCCGGTCGCCCGCGGCCACCAGCTCGTCCACCAGCTCCGCCACCCGGCCCTCGCCGCGCCGGCACGTGTAGCGGACGCCGAGGCGGCGGGCCTCCTGGCCCCACAGGCTCGCCCCGAAGGAGATCGCGGGGAAGTGCTCGGCCAGCGCCTCGGCCTCCGCCCACCGGCCGTGCAGGGCGTGGTCGGCGGTCTGCGCGACGCGGACCATGGCCTCCAGCTCGGGCCGGGCCACCTCGTGCAGCAACTGCTCGCAGCGGGCCAGGTCCCTGCTCCACTCGGCCAGCTCACCCGCGCGCAGCAGGCACGCCATGCGCAGCACCCGCGCCACCAGCCTGGCCTCCCTGGGCAGGCCGGGGATGGCCAACATCTCCTCGGCCGCCGCCAGCCGCTCGGGGTTGCGGCCGGGGACGAAGCTCGCGATCAGGTAGTTGTTGAGCGCCCTGGCCAGCAGCATGGGATCGCCGGAGCGGCGGGCCAGGCCGACCGCGTCGAGCGCCAGCCGCTCGCCCTCGGCGCGCCGGGGACCGTAGTGCAGCTCGATGCCGAGCGTGCCCAGGAGCGCGGCCCTGGACCGGTCGTCGAGGTCGCCCGCCAGGAGGTCCTCCAGGATGGCGACCATGTCCTCGTCCACGACGCCGTACGGGCGCCAGTTCCACACCGACAGGCCGCCGAAGACCGAGACCGCCGCCACCAGCGCGTCCCGGTCGCCGAGCCGCTGGGCCTGGGCGACGGCCTCGGTCAGGTCGCGGTAGGCGCCCTCGGCGTCGCCCGTGGTGCGGCGGGCCTGGCCCAGCTCGGTCAGCACCCGGCAGCGCCCGGGCGAGTCGCCGGGCGGCAGGTGGTCCAGCGCCAGCTCCCACAGCTGCACGGCCTCCTGGTAGCCGTGCCGTTCCGCGGCCTGCCCGGCGGCCCGGCCGGCGTACGTGACGGCCTTGGCCGCGCCGCCCAGCCGCGCCGCGGCGGCGAAGTGGCCCGCCAGGATCGCCGGGTCGGCGCCGGGCAGGGCCTCCAGGCGCCCGGCGACGCGCAGGTGCAGGCGGGCGCGGTCGAGCCGGGTCAGGCCCTGGTCGAGCGCCTGCCGTACGAGGGCGTGGGAGAAGCGGTAGTCGGCGGCCCCGGCCGGCGGCCCGGCCGGCAGCTCGGCCAGCAGCCCGGCGGCCAGCGCGGGCTCCAGGTCCGACATGACCTCCTCGACGGGGCGGTCCACGAGGGCCGTCAGCAGGTCCAGCGCCACCTCCCGGCCCGCGACCGCGGCGGCTCTGAGCAACTCCTGGGTGGGCTCGGGGAGGCGGGCCAGGCGGCGTTCGATGACGTCGCGGGCGCCGGGCGGGACGAGGTGGCGCTCGCGTTCGGGCAGGCGGAGCAGCTCGGCCAGGTAGAACGGGTTGCCGCCCGAGCGGTCGAGCAGCTCCCGCGGGTCGGCGGCGAGGTCGCGCAGGCGCAGGTAGTCGCGCACGCCCGAGGCGTCGAACGGCGCCAGCGGCAGCCGGCGGCCCTCCCTGGCCAGCGTGCCCAGGGTCTCGCGCAGTTGCTCGGGGTGGTCGCCCGGCTCGGGCCTGAGCGTGGCCACGACCAGTGCGGAGGTCCTGGCCAGCTCGCCGGCGACGTGGCCGAGCAGCTTCAGGGAGGAGGCGTCGGCCCAGTGCAGGTCCTCCAGCACCACGAGCAGGGGGCCGGTCCGCAGCTCCGCCAGCACGGCGTCGTACAGGTCGAACAGCTCGGCCTGCGGGGACGGCGGGATCAGGCCCGCGCGGGTCCACGGCCAGAACGCGGGGGCCGTGCCGCCGTCGAGGCAGCGGCCCCACTCCACCCGAAAGCCCCTGGCCGTGGCCAGGTCGGCGACGGCCCTGGCCAGGCTCGTCTTGCCGATGCCCGCCTCGCCGGTGACCAGCGCCAGCCCGCCCCTGCCGCCTCTGGCCCGCGCCAGCAGCTCCTCCAGGACCCGCAGCTCGCCCTCCCTGGCCACGAGCCTGTCGGACCCCGGGTCCGCGGGGACGGTCGCGGGAACGGGGTCGGGGGCGCTCGCTGGGTTGAGCTTGGGGCCCGGGTCGAGCTCGGGCGCCTGCTCGAACACCGCCTGCTCCAGCCGCCTCAGCTCGGGCCCCGGCTCGATGCCCAGCTCGCCGGAGAGCAGGGCGCGTACCTTGCGCAGCGCGGCGAGCGCGTCGGCCTGGCGGCTCGCCCGGTACAGCCCGAGCACGAGCAGCCCCCACGCCCGCTCCCGGTAGGGGTGCGCCTCCGTCAGCGCCTCCAGGTCGGGCACGCTGGCCTCGCCGAGCGCCAGCAGGGACTCCAGCCGGTCCTCCTCGGCCGCCAGCCGCAGCTCCTCCAGCCGCGCGGACGCCACCGGCGCCAGATCGGGGAACTCGGCCAGCGGCTCCCCCCGCCACAGCGCGAGCGCCCGGTCGAGCGTCCGCGCGCCCTCCGCGTGCCGCCCCTGCCTGACCAGGCGCGCCCCGTCGGCGGCCCACGCGGCGAAGCGGCCCACGTCCGTCTGGCCGGGCGTGACGTCCAGCACGTAGCCGGGCTCGCGGGTGAGCAGCAGCCGGGGCGGCGTGCGCGGCTTGCGGTCCGGCTCCAGCACCCGCCGCAGATGCGAGACGTACGCCTGCAGCGTCGCCGTGGCCTTGGCCGGTGCCTCCCCCGACCACAGCTCCTCGATCAGCCGGTCGAGCGGCACGACGCGGCCGGGCTCCAGGGCCAGCCTGGCCAGGACCGCCCGCTGCTTGCGGGTGCCGAGGTCGAGCCGGTTGCCGTCGCCGTCGTCCACCTCAAGCGGACCGAACAGTCTGAACTCCACGAACCCCAAGTCAACCTCAAATACTTTCCAAGTGCCGAAACGCATGCTTGATCCATGAACGAACTGAAGAACTTGACCACCGGCCGCGTGCTCCTCCCCGGCGACGAGGGTTTCGACGAGGCGCGCAGGCCGTGGAACCTGGCCGTCGACCAGCGGGTGCGCGCGGTCGTCGAAGCGGCCGACACCGACGACGTGGCGGCCGCGGTCGGTTACGCCCGGCTGCACGGGCTGGCGGTGACCGCGCAGCCGAGCGGCCACGGCGCCTCCGGCGACACCGAGGGCACGATCCTGCTGCGGACCGGCGGCCTGGGCGGAGTGGAGATCGACAACGGGGTGGCGCGCGTCGGCGCGGGTGTGAAGTGGGGCGAGGTGCTGACGGCGGCGAGCCCGCTCGGGCTGACCGGCCTCGCGGGCAGCTCCCCCGTGGTCGGCGTGACCGGGTACACGCTGGGTGGCGGGCTGAGCTGGTTCAGCAGGAAGTACGGCTTCGCCGCCGACAGCGTGCGGGCCTTCGACGCGGTGGACGCCGAGGGCCGGCGGATCCGGGTGACGGCCGAACGGGACCCCGAGCTGTTCTGGACGCTGCGGGGCGGCGGCGGCGACTTCGCGATCGTGACGGCGATGGAGTTCGACCTGCGGCCCGCGCCCTTCCTGTACGGCGGGCGGATCATGTGGCCGATCGAGCGGGCGCCCGAGGTGCTGGCCGCCTACCGCGAGGTCACCGCGGGCGCGCCGGACGAGCTGACGGTCTGGTTCGACCTGCTGCAGATCCCCGGCGGCCCGGGGTTCGTCATGATCGACTGCACGTACCTGGGCCGGGACCCGGGCGCGCTGCTGCGGCCCTTCGAGCTGATCGGCGGCGCTCTCAGTGACAACCGGCGACTGCTGCCGGTGGCCGAGCTGGGCTCCGTCTGCGACGAGCCCACCGATCCCCAGCCCGGCACCAGCCGGTGCGAGCTGCTGACCGGGCTCGACGACCAGGTGGCCGGCGTGCTGCTGGGCGAGCCGATCGACCCGATGATCAGCGTGCAGATCCGGCACCTGGGCGGCGCGCTGTCCAGGCCCGCCGACGGGGGCGGCGCCGCGGGGCACCTGGACGAGCCGTACCTCGTCTACGCGATCGGCCGGCCCACCGAGGCCACGGCTGAGCGCCTCGGGCGGCTGGGCAAGGCGCTGGTGCCGTTCAGCAGCGGACGCAAGCCGTACACGATGCTGCACGGCGGCGAGCAGGCCGCGGCGGCGTTCCCGAGCGAGTCGCTGGCCCGGCTCCGCGACCTCAAGCGCTCCCGCGACCCGCACGGCGTCATCCGAGCCAACTTCCCCGTGCTGAGGTAGAGCCGGGCGGCGCCGCTCAGGGCCGGATCTGGTGGGTGATGGACGGGTCGGTGATCGCGGTGTCGGCGGCCAGGAGGAACGCCTTCGACAGGACGATCGACAACATGCCGCCGTCCTCCTCGAAGGGCAGGAAGACCGGGTCGCCCGAACCGCGGCGGGGGACGATGCACAGGTAGGCGTCGTTGGGTTCCATGAGGATGTTGCCCGAGCCGAGATGGATCTTGTAGGTGCGCAGGTCACCGCGGACGCGCAGGAACCGGTCGGTGATGGCGCAGCGGTCGGCGATGGCCAGGCGCGGCAACAACCGGGCCAGCGCGTCACGGCGGACGCGGGCGGTCTCGGTCAGGTCGCCGAAGCCGTAGGACTGCCAGTACTCGCCGTCCCCCTCGGGGTCCAGGCCGGTGGAGGTGACGCCGACGGCCAGGTCGGCGTCACGCAGCACCTCCGACAGCGTCAGCGGGGCCACCTCGGTCAGCGGAACTCGGCGCCCGCCGTCGTCGGTGAAGTGGAGATCGCCGCTGACGCAGATGGACACCGTGCCGAAGTCGTCTCGCTCGAACGAGCCCTCATCCAGATGAAAGCCCCAGTGGGCGACCAGGCCGCCGGGGAGCTCCTTGGCGGCTTCGGCCTGGTCCGAACCGTACTCCCAGCCCCAGTGGCCCAGGGTCATCCCGGTCCAGCCGCGGCCGGTCAGCAACGCCTTCGCCTGACCGTAGCGCAGCAGATGACCGGTGAAGCGGCGCGAGTGGTCGAGAGTCTCCTCCTCGGCGGGGGTGAGCAGGTAGACCTCGCGGAAGGCCTGCTTGAACGGCTGGCGCAGGCCGTGCTCCATGAGGTGGTCGCGCCAGACGCGCACTTCTTCCATGCCGTGGGAGATGGGGTGCCAGAGAAGCACCGGCGTGTCGGGGGAGGGCTGGATGCGGCGCCCGGCCGGGTCGGTCAGCTCCCAGGTGCCGTCCACGAGCACCGGGCGCCCGGCCGGTCCCTGGAGGATCTCCCAGATCAAGGTCCTGCCCAAGGAGCCGGTGACCGGGTGGTCGAGGTAGTACTCGCACACCTCACTCCAGCGCCAGACGCGTTCGGTGGCCAGTGCGCGCTCGATCCGGAAGCGCTCGGCCGGCAAGACCTTCCTGATCTCCTTGGCGGTGGCCTTGAGCTCGGCCAGCAGGTCCTTGTGCTCCTCGCGGACGGCTTTGGGGATCGTCTTGCGGATCTTGCCGGCGGGGTCGACGAAGGCCACGACGCCGTCGAGGGTCAGCCGCAGGCCGTGTTCGGCGCGAGTGCCGTCGGGACCCAGCCCGAAGCTCGGGACCGAGCGCTCCAGCAGTTGCTCGGGCGACAGCCCGTTCCGCGCGGCGACCGCGTCCAAGGTCTTGGCCACGCCCGCCAGGATGGTCTTCTTGCGTACCTTGGCCTGCACCCGGGCCAGCTGGGCGACCACCTCCAGGCCGCCGCGCCGGGCCAGCACCCCGATCGCGGCGTTGGCGAGCATCTCGCTGCGCGCGTTGGCGCCGGAGCCGCCGATCCCGGTGCCGGTCGCCACGGCGACGTCGCCCAGCAGCGCTGTCACCCACGGCTCGTCGATCAGCTCGCAGGTCCACACCATGCCGCGCAGCGGTACGGCGGTGCGCTCGCGCAGGAAGACGGTCTCGGTCCACTCGCCGTCGCGGGTGGGGTGCCGGAGCGTGACCTCACGGTGGGCGATGACCTGGCCGAGGAGGTCTTTGATCAGTTCTGCGGCCTGCGGGGTCAGCAGCTCGGTAGCCCGCCTGGTCCACCTGGCGCTGGGTTTGGAGGCGGTGGCGGTGGTCCAGTGCCGCAGCAGCGGCAGGACCTCGGGAGCGGTGAGGCGGGTGGCGTGATCGGCGATCATCCGGGTGGCGAACGCGTCGTCCTCCCACATGATGTTGCGGACGGTGGCGCCGGGATCGTCGGTCTCCGGTTCTGTCAGTAGCTCCTCGACCGGCTCGCGCAGGACCTCCCAGGCAGGCTTCCAGTGCTGGGCGAACCACCTGGGCATGGAGTTCAGCACGTTGCGCCGCTCGTGGTAGGGCAGCCGGGCGGTGGCGGCCAGCGGCAGCCGGTACAGCTCGGCGTAGTTGGTGTGCCGCCAGGTCATCAGGCCGTTGGCCGCGCTCCACAGCTGGATGACCACCGCCTCGGGAACCTCCGGCAGGTGGCCGATCACCTCGCGGATGACGTCGAGCCGGCGTTCGTCGTGGTCGTGGCCGCCGTCCCAGCCGAGGCTGAGCCGCATCTGCGCCCACACGGCGAGGAGGCGTAACTCGCTCTCGTCGTACTCCCCCGCCTTGAAGGCCTGATGAGCGGCGAAGGCGGAGTCGAACCGCTCGAACACCTCTTTGTGGTCGTTGGCCAGATAGACGAAGTGGTAGTGGTTGTTGAGTGGAGAGTCGCGAAGAATGTCGTAGTTCACGTCAGCCCCCGACCAGGGGGACGAGCTTGACGAAGGACACGACCGGATCGACGGTCAGATCGATCTCGGTGTCCAGGTCCTCGATCTGCCTGTTGCCCACCAGCAGCAGGAATCCGTTGCGGGTGAACGCGGCCTCGGCGGCGTCGGCCTGCTTCGCCCAGTCCAGCCTGCGAGCGGTGCGCATCCGGTAGCCGTTCAGCTCGACCTCGGCGTCGCTCGGCTTGACCAGGCCGCGGAAATGATGCGACGGGGCGGCGTTGTGGCGGGCCACCTCCTCGCGCACGCGCAGCCGTACCAGCTCCCGGGCCGAGATCCGCTCGGGGAGGCCGGGCAGAGAGAACTCCGCCAGCTCCCGGCCTGTCGCAGTCTCATCGCGAAACATCACTGATGCCATCGAACGCCCTGTGTCTAGAAATGTCGGGTGATGACGCCATCTATAGCAACGTAGGGCGACAAAACTTCGGCGACGGTGATGATCCTCGAGGCATGGCCGCGAACCCCGAGGGCCCCTCCTACGTCTCAGAGGTCGCCGAAGTCGCCATGGCGGCCCGCGCCTGCGGCGAAGCGGGCGGCGCCGTCCACGGCGTCGGGCAGCGAGACTAGCCCGTGCCGCAGCTCGTTCCGCATCGCCTCCTCCTCGCCCAGCCCCTCCTGCTCCAGCGCCGACAGCCGGTCGCCGCGCAGGCAGGTCTGCGGGAAGCGGGCGATCTCGCGGGCCAGCTCCTCGGCGCGCCGCCGGGCGGTGCCGTCCGGCACGAGCCGGTTGGCCAGCCCCCACTCGTACGCCTCCCGCCCCTCGACAGGCCGGCCGGTGAGGATCATGTCCATCGCCCGCGAGGCGCCGATGAGCCGGGGCAGCCGTACGGTGCCGCCGTCGATGAGCGGCACCCCCCACCTGCGGCAGAACACCCCGAAGACCGCCCCTTCCTCGGCCACCCGCAGGTCGCACCAGAGGGCCAGCTCCAACCCGCCCGCGACGGCGTGCCCGGCCACGGCGGCGATGACCGGCTTGGACAGGCGCATCCTGGTCGGGCCCATCGGCCCGTCGCCATCCTCGCCGACGTGGTTGTCGAGGGCCTTGAGGTCGGCGCCCGCGCAGAACGTGCCGCCCTCGCCCCACAGCACCGCCGCGGCGGCGTCGGAGCCCTCGAAGTCACGGAACGCGGTCGCCAGCGCGTCGGCCGTCTTGCGATCGACCGCGTTACGCGCCTCCGGCCTGCTGATCACCACGGTGGTGACCGGTCCCTCGCGCTCCACGCGTACGGTCATGCGGCCCTCCTCGGGGAAACGTACGGATATTCCTCGGGGACCTGCCGAGCGTACGCTTATGCGATGGCCCCTGCCAGCAGCGCGCCGAAGCGGTCGCTCACAGGCAAGTCAATGCCGCCAATTAACACTGTGTCCGGTGGCAGAATGTGACCATGCGGCAACCCCGAGCGAGATACTTCAACACCACCGGCCCATGCGGCCCGCAGCACCACTACATGCTGCCCCCCACGCAGCGGATCCCGCAGGCACGGGAGCTCATCGAGATGGATCGTTACTTCGTGCTGCACGCGCCCCGGCAGACCGGGAAGACGACCGCGCTGCGCACCTTGGCGTCCGAGCTCACCGCCGAGGGTGACATCGCCGCCCTGATGTTCTCCTGCGAGCGTGCCAAGGCGGCCGGCGACGACTACGCCGCCGCGGAGTCTCTTCTGCTGGATTCCCTCCGCGAGGCCACCAAGTGGTCGGGATGGCCGGACGAGCTGCTGCCACCGGACCCCTGGCCGCAGGTCACCCCGGGCAGCCGGTTCGGCGCGGCACTGACCGAATGGTGCCACCGCTGCCCCCGCCGGGTGGTGCTGTTCCTCGACGAGATCGACGCCCTGCAGGGCAACAGCATGATCAGCATCCTCAGCCAGCTCCGCGACGGTCACAACGCACGGCCAGGGGGCCAGCCGTTTCCCACGTCCGTGGTGCTGTGCGGATTGCGCGACGTGCGTGACTACAAGGTCGCCTCGGGCGGCAATCCGGGCCAGTCGAACCCGGCCAGCCCGTTCAACATCATCACCAAGTCGCTGCGCCTGGGCGACTTCACCGCCGATCAGATCGCCGAGCTGTACGACCAGCACACTCAGGCGACCGGCCAGGAGTTCACCAAGGACGCGGTGGATCGGGTCTTCGAGCTGACGCAGGGGCAGCCGTGGCTGGTCAACGCCCTCGCCCATGAAGTCGTCTTCGAGATGGGGGTGACAGGCGCCATCACCGCCGGGCAGGTGGAGCAGGCCAAGGAGCGGTTGATCCGGGCGCGCGCCACCCACCTGGACGCCCTCGTGGCGCGGCTGCACGAGCCCAGGGTCAAGCGGGTGATGGAGCCCGTGGTGGCCGGGTCGCTCCCCGACGTCGACCCCACCTTCGACGACGACCTGTCCTACGTCCGCGATCTGGGCCTGGTCAAGCAGAAACCCCCGCTGGAGGTGGCGAACCCGATCTATCGGGAGGTCATCCTGCGGGTGCTGGGAGGCCCGACGGAACAGTACGTGATGGCCGATCCGCGCAGCTTCGTGCTGCCGGACGGCCGGTTCGACCTGGACCGGCTGCTGCAGGAGTTCGTCGTCTTCTGGCGCGAGCACGGCGAAGTGCTCATCCGCCAGGAGGGCTACCACGAGGCCGCCTGCCAGATCATCCTCATGGCCTTCCTGCACCGCCTGGTCAACGGCGGAGGCCACCTCGACCGCGAGTACGCCGCCGGCACCAAACGCCTGGACGTGCTGGTCCGCTGGCCTTACACCGGTCCGGAAGGGGAGCGGCTGATGCAGCGGGAGGCAATGGAGCTGAAGGTCTGGCGGGCAGGCGCAGAAGACCCCATGCCCGACGGACTCGCACAACTCGACCGGTACCTGGACCGGCTCACCCTCTCCACCGGCGTACTGGTGGTCTTCGACCGGCGCCCACAAGCCCCACCCTGGAAGGAACGAGGCGGCTTCGAGCAGGCGAGCACACCGACCGGCCGCCAGGTCACCGTTTTGCGCGTGTGATGGCTGCCCCGCCGTTTGAAGGCCATGCCGATCCCGTATCGGACAGGTAAGCCTGCCCGCCCTGTCACCCCGAGGTCTCGCCCGCCACCGCCAGCGTGACGCGCGCCGGGCCCGTGCTGCTTCTCACGACCAGCTCGGGCCGGTAGAGCAGCTCGGCCTTGGGCCCCTTCGACCCGTTGATCTCTTCGAGGAGCATGCCCACCGCGGCGAGGCTCATCTCACGGACGGGCTGGCGGATGGTGGTCAGGGCCGGATCGAGATAGGGGGTGAACGGCGAGTCGTCGAATCCCACGACGGAGACGTCCTCGGGCACGCGCAGCCCGCGTTGCCGTGTGGCACGGATCGCACCGATGGCCATGACATCGCTGCCGCAGCAGATCGCCGTGCATCCGTTGTCGAGCAGCACCTGCGCCGCGGCGTGTCCCCCCTCGACGGTGAACAGGCTGTTGACGACCAGCTCGTTCGGAACCTCGATCCCGAGGCTGCGGGCGATCCTGCGCCGGAAGCCCTCGGTCTTGCGGATCGAGGGGACGAAACGGTCCTGGCCGACGGCCAGACCGATCCGCCGGTGCCCCAGCGCGATGAGGTGGTCGACGGCCATCTCCATGGAGGCGACGTCGTCGTTGGAGATTTGCGGCGCCTCGATGTCCGGCCGGTAACCGTTGACCAGGACGACCGGGAGCCTGCTCTCGATGAGCCGGACGTAGCGCGCACGGTCGGCCGTGCTGTCGGCGTGCAGGCCGCTGACGAAGACGATCCCGGAAACGTCGCGTTCCATCAGCAGCTCGATGTAGTCGTCCTCTCGCATGCCCCCCGGTATCTGGGTGCACAGCACGGTCACGTAGCCGTGCATGGTGAGCGAGCTCTCGATGACCTCCGCGAAGGCCGGGAAGATGGGGTTGGACAGCTCGGGGACGATCAGGCCGATCAGACCCGCGTGGTGCTGCCGCAACCGGGCGGGCCGCTCGTAGCCGAGGACGTCCAGGGCGCTGAGGACCGCCTGACGGGTGGCAGGCGAGACTCCCGGTTTGGCGTTCAGCACTCTACTTACCGTGGCCTCGCTGACTCCCGCGTGGGCTGCAATATCTGCGAGACGCGTGGTCATGACCGCAAACTTACCGTCCCCGGGCAGCACGGGCGTGCGGGGTTTCCCCTCAGCCGGCAATCACCGCCACCAGGCGGCCGAATCGGGTGGGAGCACGGCCGTCCCGGACTGCATCAGGGGTTCGGCGCTGGCCAGGAGCAGCCTGCCCGGCCTGGGCAGTTCGACGGGCTGCGCGGTCAGGTTGACCGTGCAGACGAAGTCGCCGCGGCGGAAGACGAGGGTGCCCTCCGGAGAGGCGATCCAGGCCAGTGTGCCGTCACCGAGCTCGCCCAGCTCCCGGCGTGTCTTCAGCGCCGCCTGGTAGAGCCGGAGCGTGGAGCCGGGGTCGTTCAGCTGGGTGGCCACGCTCAGCCTGCCCCAGGCCGCCGGCATCGGCAGCCAGCTCGGATCGGCGGCCGGGAAGCTGAAGCCGAAGCTGGGATCGATGTCGGCCCACGGCAGGGGCACCCGGCAACCGTCCCTGCCGCTGCCCGGAGAGCGCAGCCGCTGCGGATCCCGGCACACCTCCGGCGGGAGGTCGCTCACCTCCGGCAGACCGAGTTCCTCGCCCTGATAGACATACGCCGAACCCGGCAGGGCCAGCATGAGCAAGGCCGCGGCCCGCGCCCGCTCGGCGCTGCCGTACCGGGTGACGTGCCGCTTCACGTCGTGGTTGGACAGCACCCAGGTGGCCGGGGCACCGACCGTGGCCGTGGTGGCCAGGGACTCGTCGATCACCTCGCGTAGCCGGGCGGCGTCCCACGGCGCGGAGAGGAACTGAAAGTTGAACGCCTGGTGCAGCTCGTCGGGCCGGACGTACCTGGCCAGCCGGTCGGCGGTCGGGGCCCAGGCCTCCGCCACCGCGATCCGCCTGCCCGGGTAGGAGTCCAGGATCGTGCGCCACTCCCGGTGGATGTCGTGCACGCCGTCCTGGTCGAAGAAGGGCAGCACGGTGGTGCCGATCATCTCGACCTGCCCGGATGCGCCGATGTCCGGCAGCCCGGCGGCCTTGACCATGCCGTGCGCCACGTCGATGCGGAAGCCGTCGACGCCGAGGTCCAGCCAGAACCTCAGCACGTCGGCGAACTCGGCCCGCACCTGCGGGTGCTCCCAGTTCAGATCGGGCTGTGCGGAGGCGAACAGGTGCAGGTACCACTCCCCGTCGGGCAGCCGGGTCCACGCCGGGCCGCCGAAGACGGACTCCCAGTCGTTGGGCGGCCGGTCGCCGCGCCCCTTACGGAAGATGTACCGCTCCCGCTCGGGGCTGCCGGGACCGGACTCGACGGCGGCGCGGAACCACGCGTGCTGGTCGGAGGTGTGGTTGGGAACCACGTCGACGATGATCCGCAGCCCCAGGCGGTGCGCGTCGTCGATCAGCGCCTCGGCGTCGGCCAGCGAGCCGAAGACCGGGTCCACATCGCGGTAGTCGGTGACGTCGTAGCCGAAGTCGGCCATCGGCGACGGGTAGAACGGGCTGAGCCAGAGCGCGTCCACCCCCAGTGCGGCCAGATATCTCAACCGGCTCCGCACTCCCAGCAGGTCGCCGATGCCGTCGCCGTTGCCGTCGGCGAAGCTGCGCACGTAGATCTGGTAGATCACCGCGTCGCGCCACCAATCCGACGCGGTGGCGGGCTGCGCCTGAACAAGCTCGGTCACTTGCTCTCCCCATCAGGAAAGGTCGGTTTCTGAGATCCAGCCCGGACGTTACGCGGCCATAAGTTCCTTTGGAAGAGCCAGAAGAAAATTTCAGGAAGTTTCATTAGATCATTGCAATCGCCCCACAGGATGAGTACCTTCCGGGCAACGCCCCCTAACATCAGCTGTGGAGGCCCAGTGAGCCGGCCCACGCGCCTATCGATGCTGGCCGCGGCCAGCATGTTGGCGACGATCACCCCACCCGCCACCGCCCTGGCGGCCAACTCCGTCACCGTCTACTACGCCACGACCTGGACGACGGCGAACATCCACTACGCCCCGACCGGCGGAACCTGGACCACGGTCCCCGGCTTCACCATGGACGAGACGGCCTGCACGGGGTGGAAGAAGAAGACCATCGATCTCGGCACCGCGACCGGGCTCAAGGCAGCCTTCAACAACGGCTCCGGCACCTGGGACAACAACAGCGGAAACGACTACACCATCGGCACGGGCATCGTGCGGGTCTCCGGCGGGCAGGTGAGCTCCGGCGATCCGTGCGCCCCTGCGGAGCCGGGCAACAAGGCGACCGTCTTCTACTACACCAAGACCCGGGCCTGGACGAACGCCTACATCCACTACCAGCCGGCGGGCGGCGCCTGGACCACCGCCCCCGGCCTGCGGATGGATGAGGCCGCCTGCGCCGACTGGGCGAAGGAGACCGTCGACATCGGCACCGCCGCCCAGCTCAAGGCAGCCTTCAACAACGGCTCCGGCACCTGGGACAACAACGGCGGAAGCGACTACACCATCGGTCTCGGCGTCACCACGGTCAAGGACGGGGTCGTCACGGCGAACGCGACCGCGCCCTGCACCCCGCAGACCCCGGACACCACGCCGCCCAGCGCGCCGGCCTCGCTGACCGCCACCGCCACGGGCACCACGATCAGGCTGAGCTGGAGCGAGGCCACCGACGACGTCGGCGTCACCGGCTACAAGATCTCGCGATCGAAGGGTTCGAGCGCCCCCGTGCCCCTGACCACGGGGACCAACACGGTCTACACCGACGCCGGGCTGGACCCCCAGTCCACCTACACCTACACCGTCACGGCGGTGGACGCGGCCGGCAACGAGTCGGCAGCGAGCGATTCGGCCTCTGCCAGGACCGGCGACGCGCCGACGCCCGTCCCCGGCTCACCGCTGGGTGGCGACCCGCGTGAGGACAGCATCTACTTCGTCATGACCGCCCGGTTCAACGACGGGGACGCCTCCAACAACCGGGGCGGCAGCCAGCACGTCAAGTCGGGCAACGCGGCCAACGACGACCCCATGTTCCGCGGCGACTTCAAGGGCCTGATCGACAAGCTCGACTACATCAAGGGGCTCGGCTTCTCCGCGATCTGGATCACGCCGGTGGTCCTGAACCGGTCGGACTACGACTTCCACGGCTACCACGGCTGGGACTTCTACCGGGTGGACCCGCGGCTGGAGTCGCCCGAGGCCACCTACCAGGATCTGATCAACAAGGCCCACGCGAAGGGCATCAAGATCTACCAGGACGTGGTCTACAACCACAGCTCCCGATGGGGGGCCAAGGGACTGTTCGTCCCACCCGTGTGGGGCGAGCGCGACGCCGAGTGGCGCTGGCTGTACAGCAAGAAGGTGGAAGGCAAGCAGTACAACCCCCTCGACGAGCACCAGGGCGACGACCCTGAGATGACCGCTGCGGAGAACGCGAAGGCCAAGGGCCGGCCGTACAACGGCGATCTCTGGCACACCACCGCGCCCGCCGGCAGCACCTGCCCGAAGTTCGGCGAGGCCAACGGGCAGAAGTCGCCCGAGGGCCACACCATCCGCCACTGCCAGTGGCCCAGCCCGACCACCGGCATGTTCCCCGCGCAGTACTACCACCAGTGCTGGATCGGCAACTGGGAGGGGTCCGACTCCAAGAGCTGCTGGCTGCACGACGACCTGGCCGACTTCAACACCGAGAGCAAGGCGGTCCAGGACTACCTGATCGACGTCTACAACAAGTACATCGACATGGGCGTGGACGGCTTCCGCATCGACACCGCGGTGCACATCTCGCGGCTCATGTGGAACCGGCGCTTCCTGCCCGCCATCCAGCAGCACGCCCAGGCCGTGCACGGCGACAAGGCCAAGGACTTCTACGTCTTCGGCGAGGTCGCCGCCTTCGTGCACGACAAGTGGAACCGCGGCTCGGTCAACCACAGCGCGCAGTTCTACACCTGGAAGGAACGCAAGGAGTACGACGCCGACGACGCCAAGGCCGTCGTCGAGCAGTACGACTACGAGAACCTCATGGGTACGGCAGGGCAGCCCACCACGGACAACGCCTTCCTGCGCGGGAACGACTACCACGCTCCCGACCGCTCGAAGTTCTCCGGCATGAACGTCATCGACATGCGCATGCACATGAACTTCGGCCAGGCGTCCAACGCCTTCTGGAACGGCAAGGACAGCGACGACAGCTACAACGACGCCACCTACAACACCGTCTACGTCGACTCCCACGACTACGGCCCCAACAAGTCCACCGTCCGCTACGCAGAAGGCACCGAGGCGTGGGCGGAGAACATGGCGCTGATGTGGACCTTCCGCGGGATCCCGACGCTCTACTACGGATCGGAGATCGAGTTCCAGAAGGGCAAAACCATCGACTGCGGACCCACGTGCCCGCTGGCCACGACCGGACGCGCCTACTACGGAACCCACCTCGCCGGAACGGTGACGGCCGCCGACTTCGGCGTCGTCACCGAGGCCACCGGGGCCGTGGCGACCACGCTCGCGCAGCCACTCGCCCGGCACGTCCAGCGGCTCAACCAGATCCGCCACGCGGTCCCAGCGCTCCAGAAGGGTCAGTACTCGACTGACGGCGTCACCGGCACCATGGCGTTCAAGCGCCGCTACACCAGCGGCTCTGTGGACAGCTACGCGCTGGTCACCGTTTCGGACGGCGCCACCTTCACCGGCATCCTGAACGGCACGTATGTCGACGTGGTCACCGGCCAGAGCGCCACGGTCAGCAACGGCACGCTGACGGTCGCCGCTCCCGGCAAGGGCAATGCCCGCATCTACGTGCGCGCCGTTTCCGGCCGGCCCGCACCCGTGAAGATCGGTACGGCCGGGCCGTACCTGAAGTAGACCCGCGATGGCGTCCCCTCAAGGCGAGGGGACGCCATCGCGTCCATGGGCTCGTGCCTTCGGCCCTTCCGTTATCGGCCCACGCGCCAGATGCGCAGGGCCGCCGCCCCCGCGGGCAGCACGACCTGGCCGTTCGACGGCGTCAGGTCGGCGGCGTCGTACACACCGGTGAGGGGCGCGTCGAGCGGCAGCGCCACCGGTCCGTGCTCCGCCCTGGCCGCCGCGACCAGCAACGACTCGCTCGCGGTCTCGCGCAGGAAGATCAGAGTGTCCGCGTCGGCGTGCAGCCAGCGCAGGCCTCCCCTGCGCAACGCCGGCTCGGCGGCCCGCAGCCCCAGCAGCCGCTGGTAGGCGAGGAACGTGGCCTCGTCCCGGTCGCCCGGCCGCCGCCACGGCATCGGCGTGCGGGCGTCCTCGCCGTTGACTCCGGTGAGGCCGTACTCGGAACCGCCGCAGACCGTGGGCGTCCCCGGCAGGGTGGCCTGCAACCCGGCCGCGACCAGGTGCCGCTCGCGCGAGCCCGTGACGGTGCGGACGCGGGCGCAGTCGTAGGAGTCGAGCAGCTGCCAGGAGCGGGTGAGGGAGGTCCAGGACATGCCGGCGGCGAAGGCGCGCATCGCCGCGAGGGTGTTGCGGCCATCACGACTGGGCACGTTGCCGGGGACGTCGATGAAGTACGGCAGGCGGACGTCGGGGCCGCGCAGCCAGGCCCACAGGGGACGCGTGAAGCCGGCGTAGTTCATGGTGCCCTGCCAGCCTCCGGCGTCGAGGTCGGGGGCGGCGTCGTAGTTGTGCTCGGCGATGAGCACGGCATCCGGGCGGACTCGCTCGACCTCGCGGCGCAACTCCGCGGCGATCTCGAGCGTGCGATCGACCTCGCGGTTGCGGCCGGTCATGTTGGCCACGTCGACGCGCCAGCCGTCGTAGTACTCCAGCCAGCGGCGCACCACCGCCGCCATGCGCTCGTGCACGAGCGGGCTCTCCCAGTTGAACTTCGGCAGCGAGGGCACGCCGTACCAGGCCTCGTAGCCGCCGTCGGCGTCGAAGTAGAACATCTCACGCTCGGGAGCGCCGGGATCGGCATGCGCGGTGCGGAACCACTCGTGGGCGTCGCCGCAGTGATTGGTGGTGATGTCGCCGATGAGCCGCATGCCACGCGCGTGTACGGCGGCGGCCAGCCGCTTCAGCGCGGCCTCGCCGCCCAGGAGCGGGTCGACCAGGTCGAAGGTGGTGGCGTTGTAGCGGTGGTTGGACTCGGCGGGGAAGACCGGCCGCAGGTAGATGGCCGTGACAGCCAGTGACTGCAGGTGGTCGAGATGCTCGATGATGCCGTCGAGGTCTCCGCCGTAGAACTGGCGCGGCGTGAGCGGACCGGCGTGGATCACCGTGTCCTCGTCCCAATCGGCGGCCACCGCCCAGTCGGGCAGGCCGGATGGCTCCGGCGAGCCGGCGGAGCGGGCAAACCGGTCGGGGAAGATCTCGTAGACGATCGCGTCGCGGGCCCAGTCCGGTCCCGGGTCATGCGTGACGAGGCGGAAGTCGGTGGTGTCGCGCACGTCATGGCCGACCACTCCGGCCGCGGTGAGCCAGTACGACTCGTCCGCGGGCCCGCGCAGCACGAACCGGTAGCCGGTGACCGGGTTGCGAATGGGCACGTCCGCGTACCACCAGACATCGCCGGCGCCGTACCCGCCCAGCGCGCGGCCCGTGCGTTCCTCGTCGATGGCGGCGCGCCGGTACAGCACGTCACCATCCGGGGTGGTGCGCAGGAGGACTTCCTTGATCGCCGTTCGGGCGGGCACCCGGACCCATACGCGTACGGCACCGCCGAGGACCGGCCGGATCTGCTCGGTGTAGAGCGCGGAGCCGTCGTGGTGCGGGTGCAGGCCGAGAACATCTGGATCGAACACTAGAACTTCCTTATCAAATGCGGCTGCGCGCTTCGAAGTCACGCAGGGTCGGCAGGGTGAAGGCCGCCGGTGTCGCGGCGTCGGTGATCCGGCCGGTCGCCACCATGCGGGGTACTTCCGTCCACTCCACCCATCGTTGCCGCATGTCGGATGCAGTCCTCCAGCAGGTCGGCGGCGCCTTCGTCGACTCCGCGGACGCTCAGTCCCCAGGTGTGCAGCAGGTCCGGCAGCAGCCTGCTCGTCAGGCACGAGTTGGCCGGGCGGCAGGCGTACGGCCCGGCGTCTCTGGCGACGTCGGTGACCAGAGTCCTGGGTGCCTTGGTCAGGTCTGCGAGCCTGCGTGCCCAGTCTGCCCGGCTGAGCCGCTCCGGCCCACCCAGATGCAGCAGCCGCGGCGCCTCGCGCACGGCGGCCAGGGCCACCGTGGCGACGTCGCCCACATGCACCGGGGTCGTCCACTGGTCGGCGGGCGCGTGTACGGCCCGGCCCGCCCGCAGGTCGCGCGCGCACGAGGCGGCGAAGTTGGGGCGTTTCCCCGGTGTCGGCGTCTGCGGGCCGTAGACCAGGCTCACCCGCAGGACGGTGGCGTCCGGGTGGCTGTGCACGACGGTCTCCGCGGCCAGTTTGGCCCTGCCGTAGGCGTTGGCCGGGGCTGTGGGCGACTCCTCGTCGTTCAGTTCGGCCACGCCGTCGAAGACGTTGTCCGTGGAGATCATCAGCAGGCGGGCCGTGCCTGTCGCGCGGACCAGGTTGTCCGTGGCGGTCAGGTGCGCCTCCAGGGCGGCTTGCGGATGCCTCTGGCACCAGGTGACGTCGGAGGGACCGTGCACGGCGATCACCGCATCCGGCTTGACCTCGTGGACGACCTCGGCACACCCGGCCGCGTCCGTGGCATCCAGCCGCACCCACCGAGCCACGTCCGCGGCGTCCTGCCGGACCTGCCAGGCCGTGTCCATGGCAACCGGCTTCGTCTGCCCGGCCGGGGCCCTCACGCGGGGACAGCGAGCAGGCCGGTTGCGGCAGGCCAGGACCGGCTCGCCGCCCGCGCGTTCGAGCGCTCCGGCGATGGCCCGCCCCACGAAGCCGCCGCCGACGATGAGGACACGCGTCAAGCCCGCTCACCCGCCAGGCTGCCGCTGTCATGGGCGAGCACATGGCTGGTGTTGCGGACGTCGCCGGTGTCGCCGGCGGGGATATGGCCGCTGCCGTAGGCGTTGCCGGTCTCGCGGGCGAGCAGGCGGCCGGCGCCGATCAGGCCGTGGTCGTCGTCGGCGTGGCCCATCAGCACCAGCCGGTCGATATCGGCCGGGTCGAGCCCGAAGCAATCGTTCTCATGCAGGCATTCGGTCAGCAGGTCGGCGTAGCGCTGCCCGACAGCCCGGGCGAAGCCGCCGATGATGCGGAAGCGCCTCACCCCGATCGCGCAGAAGACCGAGGTGATGGCCGAGGCCAACGGCCGAAGCCCCGCGCGCAGCACGCCGGTGGCGAACGGGTCGCGGGAGCGGATGGCGAGGGCGAGGATCTCGTTGGTCAGCTGATCCGGCCGCGGGCAGGCCAGGCCGAGCGCGGATGCGCGGTAGGCGGGGGCGTCGGCCTCTCCGGCGGCGCGGGCGGCGGCGAGCAGGCCACGGCCCGAGGCGATGGCGCCGAGGTGTCCCCGCCCGCCGCAGTCGCATCGTGGAGCAGCGGGGTCGGTGCGCCACGTCCAGTGGCCGAGCTCCCCGCCGTGTCCACCGTCCAGCAACACCCGGCCTCCCCAGTAGACCTTGTTGCCGATGCCGGAACTGACGGTGATGAGGCAGAAAGGCGGCTCCTCCGGACCCCGGACGTAGCGCCACACCGCGGCTGCGACGTCGTTGACGACGACCACCGGCACGCCGAGCCGCTCACGCAGCAGATCCGCCGCGGCAACGGGATCGCCGCCGGCGCCCCAGATGGTCGGCGCGCCCAGCACGCACCCGGCGTCGGTCACCGGCCCGGCGAAGGCGATCCCGGCCGCCGAGCCCCCGTGGCGGCGAAGCGCGGTTTCCGCCTCGGCGGCGATCTGGCCGATCACCCGCTCCTGCAGCACCCGTACGGGGGTGTCCGGGTCGATGGCGATGCCACTCGTGGGCGTGCGCCGCACCGCCTCGAGCGTGTCGCCTTCCGGCCGGTAGAGCCCGGTGCGCAGGGTCGTTCCCCCGACGTCCATGACGACGAAACGCCGCTCAGCCATCGTCGCCCTCCGGACCCGGCTGGACCTGACCGTCTTCGAGCACGATCGCCCTGTCGATGCGGGCACCCGGCGGCACCGCGGCTCCCGGCAGCACGACGCTGTCGGTGACCACGGCACCCTCCCCCACGCTCGCACCGGGGAACAGCACCGAGTGGGAGACTTCGCCGAGAATCCGCGCGTCGGCGGGGACGATGCTGTGCCGGATCCCGCGTGCCTGCGACAACAGGCGACGATCGACCTCGGAGCGGATCGTCCACGGCATCGCCTCGATCGCGAGCGCCGCCGGGTCGCGCCGTACCGCCCGCATGTGGGCCCGGTGGTAGCGCTCCACGGTGCCGATATCGGCCCAGGGGCCGGTCACCGGGTAACCCTCGATGTGCTCACCGGCCGCGAGCATCGCGGGGATCACGTCGCGGCTGATGTCGTGCTGCCATCCCGTGCCGTCGAGGGACTCCAGGTAGGAGAGCAGGATCTTCGCGTCGAACACGCAGAAGGCGGCGAACACCAGGTCGCCGGTCGGATGCTCGGGCTTCTCCACGAAGGCGGCCAACCGGCCGCGGACGTCGAACTCCACCATGCCGAACAGGCGCACGTCACGCCGCTCGATGCGCTGGTAGGTCAGGGTCAGGGCGGCGCCCGAGGCGCGGTGCCTGGCCAGCAGCGGACCGTAGTCGAAGCGGTAGACGTGGTCGGCGTGCAGGACGAGCACCTCGCGGACGTCCGGGCCGAAGACGTGGGCGGCCTTGCGCAGCAGCGCGTCGGCCGTTCCGCGCTCCGGGGCGGCGACGGAGGCCGCGAGAGCGTCCGGGATCCCCTCCCGATAGGCCGTGTCGAAGGGTCCGAAACTCACCCGGAAGTCCCGGTGCCACCACCGGCCGCGCAGGTCGTCCATCAGCCGTTTCTCCTCGAACTGCGGCAGAAGCAGCACCTCGGGCAGGCCGGACCGGCGGGCGTTGTCCAGGCTGAAGTCGATGAGGCGGCAGGCTCCGCCGTACGGGATGAGCGGTTTGAGCCGGCCGCGGCCGAGCGCACCCATGCGGCGCCCCTCGCCACCGGCCAGCAGGACCGCGCGCACACCTTCAGTCATCGTGCATGCCGCTCTCCAGTGCGTTGCGCAAGGTGATCTCCGCGTAGTAGGTCCGGTCGTGGGCGTAGGCGTGGGAGAGCTCGTGGAGCAGGCGACGCAGCAGGAACATCCGCCAGGCCGGGTGCCCGGCGATCCGGGTGGCCGGGGCGTAGCCGCGCAGGAGCAGGGCGCCGATCCGGCTCTGCCAGGCCGCCGCGCCCCGGCGGAGGTGATCCAGGTGAGCCAGGCGCGTCCCGGTCCAGCCGGGGCCGTCCGGCGGCAGGCCGGCGGCCAGCAGGAGCGCGGCCCGGCAGCTCTCGGCGGAGTCGACGCCGAGGTCCAGCCCGGCACGGTAGGCGAACTCGTCGCCGGTGAAGCAGGCGAGGCCGCGCAGGAGCGCGGCCAGATCCTGCCACGGTGACTGGGCCTCGAACCCGGGATCGGCGGGGTCCAGCGGCGGCGTCGACAGGTCGATCAGCTGCATGTGCCAGGTGCCGTCATCGCGCTCGGCGCGCAGGAAGTGCGACAGGTGCAGGTCGCCGTGGCCGGGGCCCGAGGGCCAGTCCCGGTGGGTGGCCGCCTGTGCGCGCGCCCACTCGGCCCGCAGGGCGGTGACCACCGCCGACCGCACGCGGGCCGGATACCGGTGGTCGGCACGGATGACGGCCGCCACCTCGGCGATCCGATCGTCCGCCGAGGCGAGGAAGCCGGCGGCGGGGAGGCCGACGGCGGGGAAGGGACCGCACTCCCCCAGGCGGGTGGCGAGTTCTCCGTGGAAGCGGCGCAGGAACGCGCCCGCACGGGAGATCGGCCGGGCAAGCGGGCCCGTCACGCTCCGGACGGCAGGCGTGAGCGGACTTCCCTGATCGAGCGCGGCCCAGAGCGAGCGGAGGCTCTGCCGCAACGGGACATCCAGACCGTCGCCGTCGGCGTAGACGTAGATCATGCCCAGGGGCACGCGGGTGCCGTCGGCCGGCAGGTAGGTGTACTCCCCCACGGGCCGCTGGGTCATGCCGCTGCCGTTCATGGCCTGGAGCAGAGCGGGCTCCCGGCTGGGCGGCGTGATGCGGCGGTAGGTCTTGTGGACGTGCCTGACGCCTGCGAGGTCGAGCACCGTCAGCGCGTTGGACGACCAGCCCGGGTCGTACGGCACCGTGCCGGTGTACGGTCCGGGCGTCCCGCGGAACTCGATGCGGTTGCCCAGGCGCGTGAGCAGCGTGGAGCGCGACCGCATCGCCTCGACGACCGCCCGGTCGAAGGCGGCGTCCTGTCCGTCCCCCAGCATCGGCACGAACAGGTGCTGGGTCCGGTCACCGAGGATCAGGAGCCGGATCGGGCCGAGGGCGGCCTCGTCGACCACGGTGTGGCCGTCGTGGACCGACTCCCCCACCCCGGCCCGGACGGTCAGTGCCATGCGACTCGCCGCATCATCGGCCGCCCGCTTCCACGAGCGAGAGCGCCCGGTCCAGCAGCCGCAGACCCTCGTCGAGTTCGTCGGCGGTGGTCGTGAACGGCGGCGCCAGCCGCAGGATGTGGCCGCCCATGGCGGTGCGCAGCCCCAGGTCGAGGCCAGCGCGGTAGACCTGGCCGGCCAACTCGGGCGCGGGCTGCCTGCTGTCACGGTCGTGCACGATCTCCAGGCCGAACAGCAGTCCGGCGCCGCGCACCTCGCCGATCATCGGGTGACGCTCGTGGAGATCGTCCAGGCCCGCGCGCATGGCCGCGGCCAGGCCGGGGACGCGGGCGATCAGGCCGTCCCGGTCGATGACGGTCAGGGTGGCCAGCGCCGCGGCGATGCCCAGCGGGTTGCCGCCGAAGGTGGAGGCGGTCGAGCCGGCCGCGGCGCCCTCCGGCCCGCGCAGCACCTGCGACCGCCCGGCCAGGACGGCGAACGGGAAGCCGGAGGCCAGGCCCTTGGCCAGCAGCACCAGGTCGGGCTCGATGCCCAGCCAGCTGCAGGCCAGGAACGCGCCGGTACGGCCGCCGCCGGTGGCCACCTCGTCGGCGACGAGGAGGACGCCGCTGTCGCGGCAGGCACGGGCGATCTTGTCCCAGTATCCGGGCGGCGGCACGATGACGCCGGCCGCACCCAGGACCGGCTCGAAGATCAGCGCGCTGACCTGGGGCTTGTCCGCGATGTGCCGGACGACCAGGTCGGCGCAGCGGGTCTCGCAGGAGGGGTAGCGCAGGCCCAGCGGGCAGCGGTAGCAGTACGGCGAATAGCCGAGGATGCTGTTGCCCGCGAACGACTGGTGGCCGATGTCCCAGTGCACGAGCATGCGGGCGCCGAGGGTCTTGCCGTGGAAGCCATGGCGCAGCGCTCCGACCCGGTTGCGTCCCGGCGCGGCCACGGCGGCGACGACCCGGAGAGCGGCCTCGACGACCTCGGCGCCGGTGGTGAAGAAGGCGTAGGTGTCCAGCTCGGCGGGCAGCAGCGTGGCGAGCAGTTCACACAGCGCCGCCCGGTCGGCCGTGGCGCTGTCGTGCACGTTCCACAGGCGTCCTGCCTGGTCCGCGAGCGCCGTGACGACCTCGGGGTGGCAGTGTCCGATCGACTGGGTCAGCGTGCCGGCGGCGAAGTCCAGGTAGCGGTTGCCGTCCGCGTCGGTCAGCGTGCTGCCGGAACCGGCGACGAAGACCCGCTGTCCCAGGGCGGCCTCCTCGCTGGCCCCGGGCGCCAGGTGAGCCGCCTCGCGCGCCAGGAGCCGCCGCTGCCGGCTCACGGCGTCTCCGGTGCCAGCTCGAAGACCAGCAGGTGCAGGTCCTCGTCGCCGTCGTTGACCAGGCCGTGCGTGCCGTACGCCGGATTGTTGATCACGTCGCCCGCGCGGACCGGGAAGCTCTCTTCGCCGAGGGTCATCGTGCCACACCCCCTCAACACCACGTAGGTCTCCTCGTCGTCGCCGTGCCTGTGCAGGCCGATCGAGCTGCCCGCGGGCAGGATCACCAGGTCGATGAAGGCGATCGGCGAGGTGCCGCGGCTGCGGTCATAGGCCCGCCATGCGTTCAGGCTGCCCGCGCCGCCGTGGTCGCCGCTCACCGTTCGCATCAGGGTTTCCAGGCGCCGGATGTTCATCGCCGTCCCGCGCCGATCGCCTGCCGCTCGGCGCCGGCCAGAGCGCGCAGCGCCTCCACGAGCACGCCGTCGGGAACGTCGTCGCTGAAGACGGCCGAGCCGATGCCGCTGGGCAGCACCAGGTGCAGCCGTCCCCCGCGGCGGGAGCGGGCCGAGCGCATCGCCTCGCGCAACAGCTCGGGACGGCACGTGCCGGAGTCGAGGACGGGCAGGCCCAGCGCGTGCAGCAGGCCGACGATCCGGTCGCAGGTGCTCTCGTCGATCAGCCCGAGGCGCCGCGCGAGATGGCTGGAGATGGCCATGTCGATGGCGACGGACTCGCCGTGGGCGATCCGGTAACCGCTGCCGGTCTCGATGGCCGGGCCGAAGGTGTGCCCGAAGTCGACCAGGCGGGCCAGGTCGACTTCGTGCAGGTTCGGGCAGAGCTCCTGGAGCATCAGCTCCATCGACCGGCGCAGGACGTAGTCCTCCCGATCGTGGCCGGTCGCCCTGATGAAGATCCCGGGCTCCTGCTCCAGCGTCTCGAACAGCTCCCGGTCGCCGATGACCGCCATCTTGACGATCTCGCCCAGGCCGGAGCGGATCTGCCGGGGGGGCAACGTGGACAGGAACACGGGGTCGTTGAGCGACCCGTGCGGCGGGTGGTAGGCCCCGAGTGCGTTCTTGGAGCCGTAGGCGTTGACGCCGGTCTTCACGCCGACACCGACGTCCACCTGGCCCACCAGGGTGGTGTTGACCTTCGCGTGGCGGACGCCCCGGCAGAACATCGCCGCGGCGAAGCCGACCACGTCGCAGGTGACGCCGCCCCCGACCGAGAGCATCACGCCGTTGCGGCCCAGGCGGCGCTCGCTGGCCACCGCGCAGATCTGCTCGACCGTGGCCAGGCTCTTGTGCTGCTCACCGGTGCGGATGACATGCGTGCTCCAGCTGCCCGGCGCCAGCCACGCCCGCAGGTAGGCGCGCAGGGCGGAGCCGTACAGGGAGTCGACGGTCGGCCCGGTGAAGGCGATGACCTGGCGGTCGGCGAGGTAGCTCGCCAGCAGCGGATTGCCCGGGGACAACACGCCGTGATCTATGTCGACGCGGTAGGTGACGCCCTCCGGGCTGCGCAGGGTGAATCCCTGCGGGTCGGCGACGACGCCACTCCCGCCTGGGGTCTGGGGCATTGTGACGCTCCTCCCGATCAGGCGCCGGCGGGGTGCGGTGCACCCCGCCGGCGCCCCCGGCTCAGTACTGCCAGCTGACCGTGGTCGAGCCGGTGCCGGAGCACGGCGTCGTGTAGCTGTGGTTGGAGCCGCTCTCCCAGGTCACCGCCCCTCCGCTGGTGATCTTTATGAACTTGAACTGGATCGTCGAGCACGCCGGGACGCTGGCGGTGGTGAACCAGTTCGGGTAGTTCGGCGCCAGCAGCGGGCCGATCGCGATCGACTTGTTCGTCGACCAGTTGCCCAGCTCGGCGACGCTGCCGGTGAGGTAGATGCCGTCGCCCCAGTTGGTGGAGGGGGCGTTGTTCACCGTGAACGTGACGGGGACCTGCGCTCCGGACAGGTTGGTCACGTTGTAGCCGGCGCTGGTGCCGCCGCTCGTGGTGACGGTGACCGCGGCGGCCCCGGCGACGACGCCGGCGGGCACGGTGGCGACGATCCGGTTGGCGGTCCAGCTCGTGGTGGTGGCGGTCACGCCGCCGACCTTGAGCGTGCCGCTGGTGCCGAAACCGCGGCCCTCGACGGTGATGGTGTTGCCTGTACGCGTCAGGGTCGGGCCGACGCTGCCGACGACCGGCGCGGCGGGCTCGGCGGCCTTGTAGGACCACACGGCGGTCTGGCCGGCGCCCAGCGAGAAGGTGGTCACCGGGTTGTTGCCTCCGGAGCCGCTGGTCACGGTGATGCCCGAACCGCCCAGCAGGCCGTCGAGCTGGTCACCGTAGCTGCCTGCCGGCATCGCGGTGTAGAGGCCGGAGACGGACTGCGCCGTCGTGCCCTTGTTGATCGCCGTCAGCACGACGTCCGTGCCGAACTTGCGCTCGTAGATGTAGACGTTGTCGTTGATCCACCGCTGCTGGTGCGTGCCGTACGCCAGGGCGGGGTTGGACTGGCGCAGCGCCGACAGCTTCTGGAGCTCCCTGAAGGCCGTGGTGTTCTCGTCGAAGCCCGGCATCATCGGGCGGTTCCACGGATCGCCGCCGCCGCTGGTGTCGTTGTGCAGGTACTGCTCGGTGCCGTAGAAGACGCACGGGGTGCCGCGCAGGGTCATCATGAACGCCAGCGCCTGGTGCAGCTTGCCGTTGTCGTTGTTGGCGGTCAGGAAGCGCGGCATGTCGTGGTTGTCGAGGAAGGTGACGAGGTTCCCCGGGTACTTGTAGTCCGTGCCGGTCTTGGTGACGGCGGCGTCCAGCGCGGTCATCGAGCCGCCGTAGGCGAACGCGTTGCGCATCGCGATGTTCATGTAGAAGTCGAGGACCGAGATGCCGCTGTCGTTGGCGAAGCGCACGTTGTCGGCGTAGGTGGGGTCGCTCTGGCTGCCCAGGTACCACTCGCCGAACAGGGTCGTGTCCTTGTGCGCCTGCATGGTGTCGGCCCAGGACTGCTGCCAGCCGGGCGTCATGTGCTTGACGGCGTCGACCCGGACCCCGTCCACGCCCCGGTCCATCCAGTACTTGGCGGCGTCCTTGGCGATGGCGTTGACCGTCGGGTTCTGCTGCTCCAGGTCGGCCAGGTCGGCCATGTTCAGGTACTGGGCCTGGTAGCGGTCGTCGTAGTTGGTGATGCCGCCGTTGTGGTGGAAGAGGCTGGCGCTGTCCGAACCGTACTTCCCGACCAGGGTGCCGTCGTTGTAGAGGGCGCCGTTGTCGGCGAAGGAGGCGTCCTCGGAGCTGGCCGGGCTGGTGTGGTTGGGCGCCCAGTCCATGATGACCTTGATGCCCTGGGCGTGCGCCGCCGCGATCAGGTTGTCGAAGTCGGTCAGCGAGCCGAAGTGCTCCTCGGTGCGCTTGAAGTCACGCGTCCAGAACCCGTGGTAGCCGGTGTTGGTCACGCCGCCGTAGACGACAGGGACATCGACGTTGTCCACGTGCGGCGAGATCCAGACGGACGTGACGCCCATGTTCTTCAGGTAGGTGAGCTTCTGCTGGACGCCGGCCAGGTCGCCGCCCCAGTACTTCTTCCAGTTGGACTTGCCGGAGTCGAACAGGTTGGGGCTTTTGCTCGGGTTGTCGTTGCCGGAGTCGCCGTTGTGGAAGCGATCGGTGACGATCTGGTAGCACAGGTCCTGCTTGAGGCTGGACCGGTTGCTCACCGGGGCGTCCGCATGGCCGGCCGTTGCCGGGGTCACGGCCGCGAGCAGGGCGCCCGCGGCCAGGACCACGGGCACGCGGCGACGTAAGGGTCGCATCGTTGCTCCTTCGAGGGGGTGTCAGGGCATGCCGAAGCCGGGGGACGGCGGGCAGTGCTCTGGGGGGTGGGGAGGGGAGCGGTCAGCGTGGCCGGTTGACCAGGTGCTTGCGCAGTTGCCGGCTCACCGCGCTCAGGGTCTCGGCCAGCTCGGCGATCTCAGAGTCGGTCATCTCGCCGAACCGGGTCGCGTTGAGCTGAGTGTGTTCGCGATCGGCGGCGGCCAGGTGCTCGGCGCCGGTCGCGCTGAGGACGACCCGGGCCAGCCGCTGATCGGAGCTGTCGGACCGGATCTCCACGAGACCGGCGGTGACGAGGCGCTGGACAAGGCGGCTGGTGTTGCCGCGCGTGCACAGCGTCAGCTCGGCCAGCCGGGTGATGGTGTGACCGGCCACGTCCGGACCGGACTCGAGCAGGCGCAGCACGTTGAAGTGGGCCGGAGTGAGTCCGGCGCCGTGCATGGCGCCGCGGTCACCGTCGTCGATCAGGACGGCGATTTCCTGCAGGCACCGGTACAGGCGCTCGTTCAGCTCACCGCGTTCCATCCGAACGATCACTCCGGCAGTTTGTTGACTAGGAATCAAACTCTCGTTGCCGGGATGCTAAGAGCGGTTACGGAGGGATGTCAACGTGTTGACGCGCGCCGCATCACCGGCCTACATTCGGCCTGCCCATTTTGGTGACTAGTCATCAAACTCGCCTCGGGAAGGGGGCCAGGGTGTACCCGGACTCCGTTGCGGCGCTGCGACTCGACCCCGTCCCCGGACGGGTCCACCACCCCTCGCCCGGCGACTGGCGCGACGAGGTGGGCTACTCCGTGCTCATCGACCGGTTCGCCCACGCCGGATTCCGGGCGCACGTCGGCGACCCCGCGCACGGCGACACCCGGCATGGCGGCAACCTGCCCGGCGTCACCGCGAACCTGGACTACCTGCGCACACTGGGCGTCACCGTCCTGCAGCTGTCACCGGTCACCCGCGCCGATCCCGAGTGCTACCACCACTACGGGCCGGCGCACCTGACCCGCGTCGATCCGCACCTGGGCACCCTCGACGACCTCGTCGAGCTGGTCGATCAGGCGCACCGCCGCGGCATCCGGGTGATCCTCGACCTGGTCGTCAACCACATGGGCCGGGTCTTCGAGTACACCGGCGGTGACCACTTCAGGCAGGCCCCGGCGGACATCGCCCGGTGGACGGCCGGCGTCGGGCCCGGGGAGTTCGCCGACGCGTCCCGGTTCACCCGGCGGGGCGTGATCGAGGACTGGAAGGATCCCGAGCAGGCCGTCCGCGGCGACTTCCCGCCCGGGCTGCGCCGCCTGGCGACGGAGGACGCGTCCACCGCGCGATTACTGATCACGGTGGCGCAGTGGTGGATCCGGGCCACGGACGTCGACGGGTTCCGCATCGACGCCGTCCGTCACCTCGAACCGGCCTTCGTCACCGGCCTGGCGGCCGAGGTGAAGAAGTACGCCGCCGGCCTCGGCAAGCACGACTTCCTCGTCCTCGGCGAGTACTCGGCCACCGACGACGCGCCACTCGCCGAGTGCCTGCGGCTCGGGGTCGACAGCGTCTACAACTACCCCGAGTACCGCAGGCAGAGCTGGGCCCTGCATGGCCAGGCACCCACGCTCGCCCTGGAGGAGAGCCTCCTGCGGGCGCGGGCGGCGTGGACCGAGGACGCCCACGACCGCACGGTGCGCTTCATCGACAACCACGACGTGTACAGGTTCCTGCGTGAGGGTGAGCCTCTCGGGCGCCTGCATGTGGCGCTGGCCTTCCTGGCTTACTCGACCGGCATCCCGATGCTGTATTACGGCACCGAGCAGGGGTTCAGGCAACCCACCGGACGGCTGGAGCGCGAATGCTCCGCCGACCGCGCCGCGCCCCGCAACCGCGAGGACATGTTCGCCGACGGCGCCTTCACCTCGCCCAGTTCCGCCGGTGACCGGTTCGACACCGCGAGCGAGACCTTCGAGTGGACGCGCCGGTTGCTCGACGTCCGCCGCCACTTCGAGGCGCTGCGTCGTGGACGGCAGGTACCGCGCCTGGCGGACCCGCGCGGGCCCGGACTGTACGGCTTCAGCAGGCTGACCCGGGAGCAGGAGGTCCTGGTCGTGCTCAACACCGCTGACCGGCCGCGACACGCGGTGATCCCCGTCGGGCCCCTCCTGGGCGGCCGGGACGTCCTCGCGGACGCGCTCGACCCGGAACTCCGCGCCGCGCCCGGTCCCGACGGTGTCGCCGTCACCGTGCCCGGCCACGGCGTGCGAGTCCTCACCGGTCCCGACGGCTCCTTGCCCGGCTCCGGCGTGCGCGTCCGCACCAGCCCCGATGCCTCATGAGCGCGTTCGACCGCATCGTCATCGAGGACGTCGCCCCGCTGGTCGACGGGGGGCGCCACCCGGCCAAGACCGTCGTCGGCGAGCACCTGCCGGTTCACGCGGTCGTCTGGCGCGACGGTCACCGGCCCGTGACCGTGGTCGTGCGCTGGACCGGGCCGGACGGCGAGGGGAGCCTGGTGCCGATGACCCTCGTCGACGACGATGCCGACCGGTGGAGTGCCACGGTGGTCGCGACGGTGCCCGGCCTGTGGTCGTTCCGGGTCGAGGCCTGGACCGACGCCTGGCAGGCCTGGCGCGAGGGCATCACGGCCAAGATCGAGGCCGGGCACCCGGCCGAGCAGCTCGCCAACGATCTGGAGACCGGGGCGAGGCTGCTGGAGCGTGCCGGCGCGTCCGCGGCCGACCTGCGGGACGATGCCCTTGCGCCGGCGGTCAGAGTGGCGCGCGCCGAAACGGTGGAGAACCTCCGCGAGCACCCGGCCTCCAGTGCCGCCCACGCGGTGTACGCCGACCGGCCCGAGGCGGCGTTCGGGGCGTGGTATGAGCTGTTCCCCCGCTCGACCGGAGGGTGGGACGAGAAGGGCCGGCCCGTCCACGGCACCCTCCGCACCGCCGCCGCCGATCTGCCGCGCATCGCCGCCATGGGTTTCGACGTCGTCCACCTGACCCCGATCCACCCCATCGGCCACCGCCTGCGCAAGGGACGCGACAACAGCCCGGCCGCGGAACCGGGCGATCCCGGCTGCCCCTGGGCGATCGGCTCCGCCGAGGGCGGGCACGACGTGATCGACCCCGCGCTGGGCGACATCGCCGATTTCAAGGACTACGTCGCCGCCGCCCGTGAGCTGGGCCTGGAGGTCGCGATGGAGCTGGCGCTGCAGTGCTCCCCCGACCATCCGTGGCTGCACACCCATCCGGAGTGGTTCGACGTCCGCCCGGACGGCACGATCGCCTGCGCGGAGAACCCGCCGAGGGTGTGGAGCGACATCCACCCGCTCAACTTCGACCTCGACCCCGAGGGCCTGTACGCCGAGATCCGCCGCATCGTCACCCAGTGGATCGACCTGGGCGTGAGCGCCTTCCGCGTCGACAACCCGCACACCAAGCCGGCGGGCCTGTGGCAGCGCCTGATCTGGGACGTCAAGCGTGACCATCCGCACGTGCTGTTCCTCGCCGAAGCCTTCACGCGGCCCGCCGTGCAGAAGGGACTGTCGAAGCTCGGCTTCACGCAGACCTACACCTACTTCATGTGGCGTGACACCAAGCAGGAGCTCATCGACTTCGGCGAGCAGCTGGTCCGTGACGCGGACTTCCTGCGTCCGAACCTGTTCCCCAGCAACCACGACGTCCATCCACCCGTCCTGCACCGCCCGGAACCGGCCGCTTTCGCCATCCGCGCCGCGCTGGCCGCCACCCTGTCACCGGCCTGGGGGATCTACAGCGGTTACGAGATCTGCGAGAACGAGCCCGCCACTCCGGGCGGGTACGCACCGGCGAACGCCGAGAAATTCGAGCTGCGTCCACGCGACTTCACCGCCGGGCCGTCGATCGGGCCCTGGATCACTCAGCTCAATCTGGTACGGCGCCGCCGACCGGCCCTGCGGCGGCTGCGCACGCTCCGCTTCCATGCCGTCGACGACGAGGCACTCCTCGCCTATTCCAAGACGGACGCGTCCACCGGCGACACCGTCCTGTGCGTGGTGACGCTCGACCCGCGGACCCCCCGGCACGGGGTGCTGGCGCTGAGCCCGCGCGACCTCGGCATCCACGCCGGGCGCGTCCGGCTGGAGGACGAGATCAACGGGCTATCCAGGCCCTGGGACGGCCCCCTGCAGGTCGGTCTCGACCCGAGCCGTGCAGTCGCCGCCATCTACCGCGTCTTCGAGGAGCATCCGTGACACGCCCTGACATCGACGTGCTCGTCCTCGGCGGAGCCGGGGTGGACACGATCGCCTACGTCCCTGAGCTGCCGCTGCCGTTCGCCGACAGTCACATGGTTCCGGCCATCGAGGCACGCGCGGGGCAGACCGGTGACAACGTCGCCCTCGGCCTGCACGGGCTGGGGCTGCGGACCCATCACCTTGACCTCATCGGCGACGACAGGGAGGGTGACCTGGTCCGCGCCCTGCACTCCGGGCACGGCATCCCTTTCACGGCCATCCCGTCGGCGGCCGGGACCAAACGGGCGGTGAACCTCGTCGGGCCCGACGGCCGGCGGCTGTCGCTCTACGACATGACCCGCACCGCCGACGGCGACCGCCTGCCGCCCGAGCAGGTGCGCGCGCTGGCGCTGCGCAGCCGGCACGCCCACGTGTCCATCACCTACCCGTGCGGTCACGCGCTGCCGATCCTTCGCGAGTCGGGAACGACGATCTCCACCGACCTGCACGACTGGAACGGGACCGAGCCCTACCACGAGACGTTCGCCTACGAGGCTGACCTGGTGTTCCTGTCGGCGACGGCGCTGGACTCCCCGCACAAGACCATGCGGCGCATCGCCGAGCAGGGCCGTGCCCGAGTGGTCGTCGCGACCGACGGCGCGAAGGGCGCGCACCTGTGGGCCGACGGCGAGGTGTCCCACGTTCCCGCAGTGCCGCCGCCCGCCGAGGTCGTCGACTCCAACGGCGCGGGCGACGCCTTCGTCTCGGGGTTCCTGTTCGGATGGCTCGGCGGGCACGCGCCGCGGAACTGCGCCGTGTTCGGCTCGATCGCCGGTGCGTACGCCTGCACGGTGCCCGCGACCCGCACCGCCATGATCAGCCGCGCGGAACTGCTCGCCGCTGCCGCGCGACTGGACGAACCGGCATGAGCGACCTCTCCGCGCCACCGCCGGTCACGGCCGTGAGCGGCCCTGTCCCGCTCCCGCAGGCAACGGGCTTGGGCGATCCCGTCCCACTGCCGCCGGAAACGGCCGACCACCTGCGCCGCGCCGCCTGGATGGACGAGGCAGGGCGCAGCGCCACCGGATTCGAGGTCGTGGACGTGGTAGAGCTCGGCCGGTGCCGGAGCCTGCTCATCACGGCCCCCGCGAACCAGCGGGAGCGGTGGTACTCGATCCCGCTCGGGGACGAAGGCGAACCGCTGGACGGGCCCTGCGCCACGATGGATGCCCTGGTCGTCGACGGCATGCGCGAGCGCCACCGGATCAGGACCCGGCATGGCGGGCTCGTCACCTTCCACGGCGATCCGCCGCCGTTCGACACGGCTGTCGCGTTCGACGGCGGCTGGTCCTCCAACGCCCTGTCGATGATGCGCCTCGGCGGCGAGCTCCATGTCCACAAGCGCTACCGGGTGCTGTCATCAGGCATGCATGAGCCCGAGGTGCTGCGACGCATGAGCGGCACGCGGTGCCTGCCTGACGCCACCGGAGGCTACGACTACCTGAGCCCGTCCGGCGAACGCTTTCCGCTGGGCGTGGCCTATCGGTATGTCGAAGGTGAGCCACTCGAAGAGCTGTTGCGCACCAATCTGAGGAGCTTGTGGAATCGCGGCGATGGCGCCGTCCACGCGCAGGTGCGCCTGCTGGAACCCCTGCTGCGCGCCGTCGGATCCCTGATCCACCGCCTCCATCAGAGCCTGGCCACCGCCATCCCTCCCGGCGAACCCCGGCCCGGCATGGCGCGGACGAGCCACCTGGCCGCTGTCACGCGCTATCTGATGAGCGATGAAACCCACCCGGTCACCGTCCGGCAGAGCCTCGCCGACGCCCTGGACCGGGCAGCGACCGCCATGCCGGCCGGTTCGCCACGATCGGGCCCCTGCCACGGCGACCTTCACCTGTCCCACCTCGTGTGCCGGCCTGCTCCGGACGGCGCGTGGACGGCCCGGGCCATCGACGTCTCCCCGGTCGCCGTCGATCCGCACGATCCCGAGTTCGCCGATCAGTCTCCCTGGCAGGACCTCGTCGCCGTGCAGCGCAGCCTCGAATCCTTCGCCGCGCACGAGGCCGCCGTCGAGGCGGCCCGCGTGCTGGGCGTGCACCGGCGCGAGATCTGCAAGGCCGCCGTGAGTGACGCGTTGCACGCCGACCGGGACGCGGCCCAGCAGGTACGGCAGCACCTGTACGGCATGGCGGACGCCTGGAGTGGCCTGGTCATGAGGGTGATCCTCGACCACTACCGGCCCGGAGCGACGAACGTCACCGGCCACCCCTGGTGGCGTGCGCTCTACGTGCGGCGGCTGCTGCACGAGCTGGCCTACAACTACGCGCACGACCGTCACTACCAGGTCGACATGGATCTCCGCCGGGTCCCGGCGGTGCTGACGTGACAGCGCCCTTCCGGCTCGTGGCGACCGATCTCGACGGCACGCTCCTGCGTTCCGACCTCACGGTGTCCCCGCGCAGCAGGCGCGCGCTGGCCGCGGCAGGCACGCGAGGGGTGCGACATCTCGTGGTCACCGGTCGCCAGGTGGCCGCCTGCCGCCGGCTGCTCGCCGGCCTCGGCTACCACGGCCTGCTGGTCTGCTCGCAGGGCGCGCAGCTCTACGATCTCACCCTCGATCGCCCCGTCTGGTCGGCCACGCTGGACCGATCCGTGGCGCGGGACGTCGCCGCCCGCGTCGGCGCGGAGGCCGGCCCGATCTCGGTCGGGGTGGCCACAGCGGGAGCGCACGGCCGCATCCTCGTGTCCAGGGGCTTCTACAGCAAGCCCGGGGCCGATTGCGAGCCCGTGGAGCCGGCCCGCTTGTGGGCCGAGCCGATCGAGAAGATGTTCCTGCGTCACCGCATGCTCTCCGCCCACGACCTGACCCAGCTGGTGTCGCGGTTGTACGGCGACGCCGTCACCGCGACCTACTCCCACCACGACGTCGTCGAGATCCTTCCGGCGGGAGTGACGAAGGGGCACGGGCTCACCCTGGCCGCCGACCTCCTCGGATTCTCCCCCTCCGGCACGGTCGCTTTCGGCGACATGCCCAACGACATCTCCATGCTCCAGTGGGCCGGTCACGGAGTCGCCATGCGCAACGGCGACGAACGGCTGCTGGCCGTCGCCGACGAGATCGCGCCGGGGAACGATGACGACGGCGTGGCCGTGGTCCTGGAGCGAATGTACGCCTCCCGCCCCCGACGCCGAGGTGCGAAATGACGGCCATCCACATCCGCGGTCTGGTGAAGCGTTTCGGCGGCTTCACCGCCGTGGACGGCATCGATGCCGACGTACCGCGCGGCGAGTTCTTCGGCATCCTCGGCCCCAACGGCGCCGGGAAGAGCTCGACCATGCGGATGCTCGGATGCGTCTCCCCACCCACCGACGGGGTGCTGCGCGTGCTGGACATGGACCCCGTCAGGGACGGGCACCGCATCCGTGCCCGCCTGGGAGTCTGCCCGCAGGCCGACGGGCTCGACGCCGAACTTACCGTCGGGGAGAACCTCACCACCTACGCCAGGTACTTCGGCATGTCCCGGCGGGCAGCCCGCGAACGCACCGCGGAACTGCTGGAGTTCATGCAGCTGGCGGACAGGGCGGGCAGCACGATCCAGACCTTGTCCGGCGGCATGAAGCGGCGGCTGGTGATCGCCCGCGCGCTGGTGAACGAGCCCGACGTCGTGCTGCTCGACGAGCCGACCACCGGCCTGGACCCGCAGGCGCGGCATGTTGTCTGGGAGCGGCTGTTCCGGCTCAAGCAACGGGGGGTCACGGTGGTCATGACCACCCACTACATGGATGAGGCCGAGCAACTGTGCGATCGGCTGGTCGTCATGGACGCGGGACGCATCGTCGGGGAAGGTGCCCCCGCGGCCCTCATCAAGGAACACGCGAGCCAGGAGGTGGTCGAGCTCCGCTTCTCCGGCGCCTCGCAGGAGGAGTGCGCGCAGGCGCTGCCGGGCATCGGCGAACGCGTCGAGGTGCTGCCCGACCGCATCCTGCTGTACTGCGCGAACGGGGAGAAAGCCGTGGCCGACGTGCACGACCGCGGCCTGACGCCGACCGGCGTCCTGGTTCGCCGCGGCGCCCTGGAGGACGTCTTCCTCCGCCTCACCGGCCGGCAACTGATCGACTGAGGGACGGGCCAGATGTCGTCCGGTGTCTTCTTCGTCTTCGAGTACTACCTGGTCGGCTTCCGCCGTACCTGGAAAGCCGCGCTGCTGACCACCTTCGGACTGCCGCTGCTGACCCTCCTGGGCCTCGGCATGGGAGTGGGCCACTACCTGACCGAGGGCTTCGACGGCCTGCCGTACCTGCATTGGATCGTCCCCGGCCTGATCGCCTCCACGGCCGTGAGCGTCGCGGTGGGCAACTCGACCTGGCCGGTGCTGGCCAAGCTCTCCTGGACCGGGAGCTACGGGATCCAGCTCGCCACCCCGCTGCGGGTGGCCGACATTCTCGGCGGCCACGTCGCCTTCGTCCTCTTCCGGGTGCTGCTGTCGTGCGCCGGGCTGCTGATCGTCTCGGCCGCGTTCGGCGTGCTGCGATCGCCCTCCTCCCTCCTGGTCGTGCCGCTGACGTTGCTGCTCGCGCTGTCGTGCGCGGCCCCCACGTTCGCCTTCTCCTCAAGCGTGCCGTCGGAGACGTACTTCAGCGCCTTGACGCGCTTCGTCGTCATCCCGATGTCGCTGTTCGCGGGGGTGTTCTTCCCCGTGGAAACGCTGCCCGCGGCGGCGCGGCTCCTGGCCTACGTCTCGCCCCTCTGGAGCGGAATCTGCCTCATCCGCTCCGCCGTCCAGAACGTGGCCACGCCCTGGCCCGTCGCCCTGCACCTGCTCTACCTGGCTCTGTGGGCGGCTGCAGGCTGGCTGCTCGCCCATCACCGATTCCGCCTCAAGCTCACCGGCTGACCGACATGACGACAAGACTCGACCGTCTGGCCACAACCTGCTCCCTGTCCGTCCGCGTCGCCGAGCGCAACGTCGCCGCGCTGAGGGGCGGATCGTGGATCATCCTCCTCACGGGCTTCTTCGAGCCCCTCTTCTACCTGCTGGCCATCGGGGTCGGCCTGGGCGCCGCGATCGGCCCGATCACGCCGGCGGACGCCCGGACCGTCGGCTACGCCGAATTCGTGGGCCCCGCGATGGTGGCGTCGTATGCGATGTCCAGCGCCCTGGCCGAGACCACTTTCGTGTTCGTCGGACGCCTGCGGTATCTCAGGGTTTACGACGCGATCCTGGCCACTCCGGTACGGCCGGTCGAGATCGCGCTCGGGGAGCTCGGCTGGGCCACGGTGCGGGTGGTGATCTACGCCGCCGGATTCCTCGTGATCATGACGGCGATGGAACTCACCACGCCGATGCGCGCGCTGGCCGCGCTACCGGCGGCCACGCTGGCCGCACTGGCCTTCGGCGCTCTGGGTATCGTCGCCGCCACTCTCGTGCGTGACTGGCGCGACTTCGACGCCATGGCGCTGGTCCAGTTCGGCATGTTCATGTTCTCGGCGACCTTCACGCCGATCGACTCCTACCCCATCGCGTTGCAGTGGCTGGTCCAGGCCACGCCGCTCTACCACGCGGTGACACTGATCCGCTCGATCACGATCGGCGCCGCCGACTGGTCCCACCTCGTGAACGCCGCCTACCTGATCGCCGTCGTCGCCATCGCGCTCGCGGTGGCCTCTTCGCGAATCAACCGCCTGCTGCGCGCCTGACCCTCCCGAGCAGAGAGAGCACGCCTTGCACATCATCGAGAACTACTTCGACGCCTGCGGCTTCGACCACCGCCTCGTCCAGGGCGGCACGTCGATCTACCTGTGGAACCTGTCCCGCTCCTTCGCGCAGCGGGGACACCGGGTCTCGGTCGTCACCCCCGCCCACGGGCAGCTCGGCCACATCCGCAGTCTGTTCGACGTGGAAGAGCTGTCGTATCGCGACGAGCACGAGCTGACCATCCCCCTGGACCCCGCGGCGTGGCCCGGCTTCCCCGAAAGCCTCACCTGGAAGCTGCGCACGACCGCCCACCGGGTCCGCCTCGACGGCGTGGACGTCTACCTGCTCTCCAACGAGCTGCTCGACCAGCTGTCCGACACCTTCTATCCCCCTTACGAGAGCAAGGGCCGCGACCCGGTGTTCTTCAAACCGCTCGCGTTCCAGGTGGACAGCATCCGCTTCATCCGCGCGTGGTTCGCCGGTGAGCGGGCCGTCGTCCACGCGCACGAGCCGTACTACCACTATCTCCTACCCGCCGCGTTCAAGGACGACCCGGACAAGGTGGTGGTCAGCACGGTCCAGAGCAACATGCCGATCGCCAAGATGATCTACCGCCCGGAGGTCGAGCGGCTGCTGGAGGAGCTGGACGTGCGGGTCTCGTTGCCCCCGCGGCAGGCTGCCCACACCGATCCGCTGACGGTGGCCATGAGCCAGTACCAGCAGCGCACCCACCTGCATTACGAGTATCCGGAAGACTACGTCGAGATCTACGCGCTGGTCGCCGAGCACGCGGACCTCGTGGACTTCTTGTCCACCGGGCAGCTCGAGTTCTACTCCACGTTCGCCGACACCCCGTTCGAGCAGTTGTTCGCCAAGCTCCCGATCGCCGGGACGGTGGCGCGCAACGCGCACAAGTTCTTCGTGGGCGGATGCGCGCTCGGCGACCGCTGGATCACCACCGACCCGGCGAGCGTGGACAGGGGTGCCGTCCTCGGCGGGCTCGGCCTCGACCCCGGCCTGCCCACGTTCTTCCACAACGCCCGCTACGCGCTCAACCACAAGGGCCAGCTGGAGCTCATGCGCGCCATCGACCGTGTCCTGGGCGAGGGGCTCCGGGCCAACTTCGTCATCCGGTGCCTGTCGGCGCACGGCATCGCCCATCCCTACTTCCACGAGGTCGCCGGGCGGTACGCAGGTCAGGTCCACCTCGAGTGGGAGCGGGTGCCGGAGGAGCGCATCCTCGCCTACGCGGCGAGCTCCGACTTCTGCGTGTTCCCCTCGAAGTTCGAACTGGACACCTTTCTCATCGCGCAGGGCGAGGCGATGGCCTGCGGTGCCGTGCCGATCGCCACGGCACAGCTCGGCATGGCCCACTTCGGTCACGTGGCGGACCCGGTGGGCGAGCACGACGCGACCGGCTTCGCCGTCGGCCGCTCGTTCACCGAGGACGACCCCGTCCTGGTGGAGGCTCTCGCGGACCGCTTCCGCACCGCGGTCGCGCTGCTGGCCGAGCAGCCCGAGGTCTACCGCCGGCTGTCGGCCAACGCCGTGGCGACCGCCCGGCGCTTCAGCTGGTCGCGCTGCACCGACCAGCACCTGGCCGCCTTCCAGGCTTGCTATGACGGTGAGCGGCCGGTGCTGTCCGACGACACCGCGCTCGCCCGGGGCTGGTTCGACCTCCTGCCGGACTCTGCTTGGCACGAGCGCGCCGCCGAGATCGCCGATCGGGTGATCGCGCTGGCGGATCTGGACACCTACCTGCGGGTGGCGCAGCTCTCGCCGGACAGCGCCCGCCGTCTCTTCGACGCCGCCTACGGCCGGGCGGACTTCGCCACCTGCGAGCGCCTGGCCGAACTGCTGCCGCAGGAGGAGCACGGGGCGGTGGCGGACCAGGGCCAGGTGGAAGAGCGGGCTGTGATGACAGACCGGAACCCGACGGAGGAGCGGGCGGCGGCCGACCGGAGCCAGGTGGATGTGCGGGCGGTAGTGGATCGGTGCCGGGTGGAGGTCGTTTCCGGCCCGCGACCGATCTGGCGGCTGCGCTACCGGGCGCCGCGAACCCGTCGGGTGCAGCTCGTCCGTCCCGCACCGCCCGGTGCGGGCCGTGGCTCGCCCGAAGTGATCGACCTGATTCCCGAGGACGGCTGCTTCACGGCGAGCTTCGACGGCGACCGGCCGGACGACCGCCTCCACCTCCTGCTCACGCTCACGTCAGGCCGCATGACGTGGGACGCGGTGGTGCCATGCACATCGTGAAGGTCGCCTACGAGGCCACCGCCTTCGACGTCCGCCTGACCCGCGGCGGGACCGCCACGATGGTGTGGGAACTGGCCAGGAAGTACGTGGCGGCAGGCCACCGGGTCTCCGTCGTGACCCCCGCCCACGGCAACGTCGACCACCTGCGCCAGGAATACGGGGTCACCGAGTACGCCATGCCGGACCGGCATGCCGTACCTCTGGTCCTCGATCCCCGCATCTGGCCCGCCCACGGGCCGGAGCTCGAGCTGCCGCTCGAAACCCGCGCCTACCTGATGCGCCGGGAGGGAGTGGACATCTACTTCCTGTCCGACGAGTATCTCGACCTGCTCCCGGAGACCCTCTACCCGGCCAACGAGATGCAGGGGTCCGACCTCGCCTTCATGAAGCCGCTGGTGTTCCAGGTGGACGCCATCCGCTTCCTCGAGCGCCACCTCGACGGCGAGGACACGGTCGTCCAGTGCTACGAGCCCGCCTACCACTACCTGATCCCCGCCGTCCTGAAGGACACCACCACGGTCAGCACCGTGGTGGTGAACACCCGCATCGACGATGCGGTATACCGCCCCCAGCTGGAGAGACTGCTGCGGCGGCATCACGCGGAGATCGACCTCGACCGCTACGTGGATCCCGTGCGGGACGACCCGCTCTCCACCGCCCTGCGTGACTACCACCGGCCGTCGCACCTGAAGCAGGACCACGGATCCGACTACGTCTGCTATTTCGCGATGGTCGCCGACTGCGCCGACCTCGTCGACTTCGTCTCGCCCGGCCAGCGCGACTACTACTCGACCTATCGCGACGCCCCGTTCGAAGCCAGGTTCGAGCAGCTCCAGGTCTCGCGGGTCGTGCGGGAGACGGCGGCCAAGCACGTCGTCGGCGGGTGCGCCCTGCCGGACCGGTGGCTCCAGCGTGACCCGCGCGCGGTGGACCGGAAGGCCGTACTGACCGGCCTGGGGTTGCGGCCGGACCGCCCGACCTTCTATCACGCCGCCCGGCTCGCCCAGAACCACAAGGGCCAGACCGAGCTGTTCCGTGCCATCGACGAGGTGCTGCGCATCGACAGTGAGGTCAACTTCGTGATCCGGTGCGCGGTGGCCGCCGCGGGACGGGACTCGGCCGGCGACCCCTTCTTCCGGGAAGTGGCGCAACGTCATCCGGACAACATCCACCTCGACTGGCGCATGGTCGAGGAGGAGGTCCTGTTCGAGCACGCCGCTTGCGCGGACTTCTGCCTGTTCCCGTCGAAGTTCGAGCTCGACGGGTTCCTGATCACCATGGGCGAGGCGATGGCGTGCGGCGCGGTGCCCATCGCCACCGCCCAGGAGACGCTCAGACACTATCTGCACCATCTGCCCGTCTCACACCCGGAGGCCACCGGCTTCGCCGTACCGCGGTCGTTCCGGTCCGACGATCGCGTCATGGCGGTCCGGCTGAGCGACCGCATCGCCGAGGCCGCGCGCATCCATCGCGAGGAGCCGGGCACCTACGCGCGGCTGTCGCGCAACTGCGTGGACCTGGCCGGCACCTTCACCTGGGAAAGGTCGGCGGCGGAACGGCTGGCGTGGTTCACCGGGAACCGGCGGGACAATCCCGGCGATCGGCTCGCCAGGAACCGACGGGATGATTTCCGCGATCGGGTGATCGAGTACGGCTGGTTCGACATCCTCGACGACGACGCATGGCAAGCCGATCGCGACCGCATCCGCGAGGCGGCGCTCCTGCGGGGAGACCTGGCCGCCTATCGCCGGTGCGCCGAGGTGGACGCCGCCGTGGACCCCGCAGCGGCCGCCCGGTTGTTCGACGCCGCCTACGCGCGAGCCGACTTCGGCCGGTGCGAGGAGCTCGCCCCGCTCGTCGACCAAGCACGGCGTCGCACACTCCACGGGCGCTGCCGGGCCACCGGGCAGCTGGTGGTCTACTCGCTGCCGCACGCGGAGCAGGTCGACCTCATCGTCCCGGCCCGCCTCTCTGACGGGGTCGGGAGCGGCAACAGGCACACCTATCCCCTGACCCGCCGGGGGGTCGAGTTCGTGGCACGCCTGCCGGAGGAGATGGCGGGCCGCGGGCTGGTGTTCATGATCACCTTGGGCACGGGCCGGGTCGCGTGGGACCTGGCCCGGCCCGCTACGTGACTTGCAGCAAGCTTCAGAAGGAGGGAAGGCCCCGGAGACCTGAGGTCTCCGGGGCCGGGTGGCGGCGTGTCAGAAGGAGGGCGTGATGTCGTGGCCGTAGCCGCTGACGCCCGCGTGGTTGCCGCCGGTCGACCAGGTGCTGTCGTTGATCAGAACCTTGTACTCGAACGCCTGCCCGCCCGGGATGCCCGCGACGGTGCACTCCCACAGGTCGGCGGCCTGGTTGACGCAGGGCTGGCCGCTCGCCCAGCTCAGCGGGGCCACACTGCCCCGGATCGAGACGTTGTTGCCGAAGCCCGCGTCGTAGTGCACCTGGACGGTGGTCTTGGCGGCGAGGTAGAGGCCCGAGACGTTGGAATAGCCGTAGCCGCTGCCGATCGTGGTGTAGGTGCCGGCGGCGACGTAGTGGGGCACGCCCTGCTCGCCGTTGGCGTAGGTGGCGTAGACGTGGACGCCGTCTTCGCAGTTGTTGGTGGCGGTCAGGTAGCGGTAGCTCTGGCCGTAGCTCACACACGCCGGGGCGGCGCTGTCGTCGGCCGCCGCCGGGGCCGCCGTGGCGAGGACGGTGCCGAGCAGGAGGGCGCCAACCGCGAAGATCCGTGCTTTCATCAGCAACTCCCATCGTGTTTGGAAGATCGCTGATCACTGTAATTTTTCAGCAAGTTTCATGAAAGGTGTGTTTGGTCACGTTTGACGAGCACGCGAAGGGAAGCAGAAAACGGCCAGGGTGGACGACAACAGTGCGAAGGCGCGAATCTCGTTGCCCTTGGCCACCTTGCAGAGAATTGCAGAAAGACATTGCTATGTCCGGAGATATCCGGCTAGCGCTAGCCCTGGTTTTACGGAGACGCCAAAGCCGAGCAGCGGACGGCGTACCGAAATCGCGAACCGCCATCACGTTCCGTACTCATGATGTAACAATGAGCGCCATGCCGTCCCCCCGACATGACGCCCTCGTCAAGATGTTTACGGACCGCCCTCAATTGGCGGTGGAGGTCCTGCACGACCTCATGGGAGTCGACCTGCCCGCCACCCCGCTGATCCAGCTGGAAAATACCACCTTCAACACCCGCCGCTCCGACGACATCGAGGCCGATCTGGTCCTCGCCATGGGCCCCCCGCAATCCCCCGCGCACGCCATCATCGTGGAGATCCAGCATGACAAGTCCAAGGAGCCCCAACAGCTGGCCCGCTATGCCGCCGCACTGTGGCTGATGCTGCGCTGCGATGTCACGGTCCTCGTCATCTGCCCCGACCGCGGAGTCGCCACCCACTACGCCCAGCCGGTCGAATCCGGGCTGACCGGCTATCGCCTGCCGGCTCAGGTGCTGGGACCGGACGGTATCCCGGCCATCACCGACCCGCAGCAGGCCACCTGCCAACCGGACCTGGCGGCCATGTCGGTCATGGTCCACGGTCACAACCGCAAGGTCATCGAGGCGTTCGCCGCGGCACTCGCCGAAACAGGCGACGAACACGCTCCGAAGTACTATGAATACGCCTACAGCATGGCCGCACCCGAGATACGGCGCCTCATGGAGGAGATCATGACGTCTACAGACTGGCCGGTCTACAGCCCCTTCGCCCGCGAACACTACGGCCGCGGTCTCGCGGAAGGCCAAACCATAGGCAAGGCAGAAGGCAAGACAGAGGGCAAGGCGGAAGAGGCCGCCAGATCGGTGCTGCTCGTGCTGGCCACCCGCGGCTTCAACGTCCCCGACGACACCTGCGCCCGGATCACTACCTGCACCGACCTTGCCCAACTCGAAACCTGGCTCACCCGCGCGGTCACCGCCCAGACTCTCCAAGACCTGTTCAACGAACCAGGCTGACAGCGCGTCCACTGAACGAACCGACGGCCACCTGTCCGAGGTCATCTGTGCCCCTCCGTTAGGCGGTTACGGCTCTGAGCGTTGAGCAACGCATCGGGCGCATCTCACTGAGCTGCTACGTTGCGGAGCGTGACCCTGGCCGCACGTCCAATGACCTCGGCGGTCTCGACGCGGAATCTCGAACTCGACACGGCGGATGGTGGCAGAATGTGACCATGCGGCCACCCCGAGCGAGATACTTCAACACCACCGGCCCATGCGGCCCGCAGCACCACTACATGCTGCCCCCCACGCAGCGGATCCCGCAGGCACGGGTGCTCATCGAGATGGACCGTTACTTCGTGCTGCACGCGCCCCGGCAGACCGGGAAGACGACCGCGCTGCGCACCTTGGCGTCCGAGCTCACCGCCGAGGGCGATGTCGCCGCCCTGATGTTCTCCTGCGAGCGCGCCAAGTCGGCCGGTGATGACTACGCCGCCGCGGAGGAGATCCTGCTGAAGTCCCTCCGCCAGGCCGCCGAGTGGGCGGGATGGTCAGCGGAGTTGCTGCCGCCGGATCCCTGGCCGCAGGCCCCTTCGGGTACCCGGTTCGGTACGGCGCTGACCGAATGGTGCCACCGCTGCCCCCGCCGGGTGGTGCTGTTCCTCGACGAGATCGACGCCCTGCAGGGCAACAGCATGATCAGCATCCTCAGCCAGCTCCGCGACGGTCACAACGCACGGCCAGGGGGCCAGCCGTTCCCCACGTCCGTGGTGCTGTGCGGGGTCCGCAACGTGCGTGACTACAAGGTCGCCTCGGGCAGCGATCCTGACGGGTCGAACCCGGCCAGCCCCTTCAACATCATCACCGAGTCGGTGCGCCTGGGCGACTTCACCGCCGACGAAATCGCCGAGCTGTACGACCAGCACACGCAGGCGACCGGCCAGGAGTTCACCAAGGACGCGGTGGATCGGGTATTCGAGCTGACGCAGGGACAACCGTGGTTGGTCAACGCCATCGCCCATGAGATCACCTTCAAGATGGGGGTGACAGGCGCCATCACCGCCCGGCAGGTGGAAGAGGCCAAGGAACGGTTGATCCGGGCGCGCGCCACCCATCTGGACGCGCTGGTCGCCCGGCTGCACGAACCACGGGTGGAACGGGTGATCGAACCGATCGTGGCGGGAACGTCGCCAAGCACAGACGCCGCTTTTGACGATGACGTCTCCTACGTCCACGATCTGGGCCTCATCAAAGGGACCAGGAACCTGGAGATCGCCAACCCGATCTATCGAGAGGTCCTGCTACGGGTACTGGGCAATCGCACGGAACGGTTCGTGCAGGCCGATCCGCGCAGCTTCGTGCTGCCGGACGGCCGGTTCGACCTGGACCGCCTGCGTTCCGCATAATTCGCTCGGGCTGGAGCGAAAATGTGTGTGTTGACCTGGGGAAACACGTAGAGACACGCTGGCGAGGCGTGTCTCTAGGCGGTGGCGTTCGTGCAGGTCAGCGGCGTGCGGGGGCGAGCTCGATGATCTGCTTGGGCGGGTCGATGGCGAGCTTGGCG
>NZ_JBITJQ010000046.1:0-87604 GCF_044460125.1 Nonomuraea sp. NPDC050153 | reverse complement strand
CGACAAAGGCATCCGCCACGCTGGGCCACCCACCGTCCAACTCCTGTCCACCACCCGCGCCGCCAGGCCCAAATGATCTATCTAAACGGCATTGGGGTGATCTGGTGACGCAGGGCGAGGATTTCCACGTCCTTGTCCCGATCGCCCATGGGCAGCAACCGTAGCGCGGCGAAAGCGTTCGTGACGGTCAGATAGGCCAGGCGAAGCAGCACAGTCGATCATCATGCCGCACGCGCTTCCTTCTCCTGGTGACCGGAGCTCGCGCCGCCATGCGAAGCCATCGCAGGGTTATGACCTGGGCGGATGTATTTATCGGCAGGCACAGTGCCGAAGAGCATGTGACGAGCATCAACTCGGCCATCTGTGCCTCGCAGGATACGGTCGAGAACCGAGAAAGTGCAGGTCAGATGGGATGTAGGGTGGTAGGGCGCCCGGGGCTCGAACCCGGAACCTACGGATTAAAAGTCGCAGTTTTCAATGCCGTCCACTACCGAATCGTGTCCTCTTGTATCGCGATGGCATCGGTTGCCCGCGTTTAAAATGTTCGGAAATGCCGCCCGGTGTTATGCCGTATCAGGTGCCGATGAGCATCCGATGAGCAACCACGGGAGGGATGTCATCCTTTTACTGTCAGGGCTGTGCGGGGGTGATGTCGGTGTGCGGGAAGTCGTCGCCTTTGAAGAGCAGGGGCTGGTCGAGGTCTTTGGCGAGGGCGTAGGCGAAGCAGTCGCCCATGTTGAGTTTGGCCTTGGAGTTGTTGCCCTTGCCGTAGGTCTGGTACGCCTGGCGTGCGATCCTGGCCTGATGGGGTGTTACCGGCTCGATGATGAGGCCCATCTCATCAACGAGCGTGTCGAAGGCGTTGCGCATGGCCTCACCACGGTTGTCCGCCACGATGGCCGCTTCGACGTAGTTGACGGCCGAGATGCGACACACGTTTGCGGCGATGGTGTGAGCGAATGGGATGGCCTCTGGCTCACCGTTGATGACGGCAATGATGGCGCTGGAGTCGATGATCACGCGGGAAGACCGGTGTCCGGGTCGTACAGATCTTCAACGGACAGTCGGTCCCGACCGAGGTGGGTCCGCATACCGGCGGCAACGCTCAAAATGCGTTCGGCCCTGCCGGCGGCTTCGGAGCGGCGTTCCAGCGCATCCAGGCGGCGTTCGAGTACTTGAGCGGCGTGCTGGGTTTCCTCGGCCAGCCGGATGACCCGGCGGGCGAGGTCATGAATGGGCTCGTGTTCGAGGTCCACGCTCACCGTCACTCGACTCCCTCCGTCGCGGTGCCTGAGTTGCACCTCCAGCGTAACTGGTGGCCGAGCTTCACTCTGGCCGATGGCCAGCGTCCTTCTGCGGTTTTCGCAGAGTCAGGGATTCTCCCCTGGCATGGTGCCGGCGGCGGCATGCCAGGCTTTCCAGATCTCGGGGCGGAGTCTGCCGCGGTCGGCGACCGGCAATCCTTGTTCACGAGCCCATGCGCGCACTTGCGATGGGGTCGGCTGCTGGTCGCTTGGCTGCGCGATCTCTGCTGACGTCTTCGGCGGGGAAGGGTGCGGGGGAGTGTCGGTGGCCGGTGGGTGCTCATCTGAGCCGGATGTTGTGGTGGTGAAGCCGAGGCGGGTGAGGGTGCGGCGCCGCTTGCCGTACATGCTGTACCGCGTCAAAATATAGCGACGACGGCTCTGACCTGTGGTTTGACGGGGTCCGTCTCCGTAGGCAAGATCGCGTCTTGTGCTTGTCCGCCTGCTGTATCTGATCGTGCTTCGGGTGTTCGGCTGGCTGATGTTGCTGGGCCGTGGCCAGGCGTCGAAGGACGTTGAGATCATGGTGTTGCGTCATGAGGTAGCGGTGCTGCGGCGCCAGATCGGGCGCCCGAAGCCGGACTGGGCCGATCGGGCCGTACTCGCGGCGCTGGCCCGGTGGTTGCCGGCGGTGCTGCGCGCTCATCGGCTGGTCACCCCGGCAACGTTGATGGCATGGCATCGTCGCCTATTGCGCCGGGCCTGGACCTACCCGCATCGGCCTGGGCGTCCGGGAACGACTCCGGAGCTTCGGGACCTGATCGTGCGCCTGGCGCGGGAGAACCCCGTGTGGGGCCATCGACGGGTGCACGGGGAGTTGGTGCGACTCGGCGTCCGGGTCAGCGAGGCGACCGTGCGGCGCATCCTGCGCTCGCGCCGCTTCGGGCCGGCGCCCCGGCATCTCGACACCTCTTGGCGGACCTTCTTACGGTCACAGGCCGAAGGGCTCCTGGCCTGTGACTTCTTCCATGTTGACACGATCTTTCTGAAGCGCTTGTACGTGTTGTTCGTGATGGAGGTCCGCACGCGACACGTGCACGTCTTGGGCGTGACCAGCCACCCGACCGGCGCATGGACCGCTCAGCAGGCCCGCAACCTCCTGATCGACCTCGGCCGGCGAGCAGGGTCGTTTCGCTTCCTTATCCGCGATCGGGACGCCAAGTTCACCACCGTCTTCGACGAGGTGTTCGCCGCCGTGGGTATCACGGTGTTGAAGACACCGCCGCGGACACCAAGGGCGAACTGCTACGCCGAGCGCTGGATCCGGACGGTACGCGGCGAGTGCCCCGACCGAATGCTGATCTACGGCGAACGTCACCTGCGCGTGGTTCTGAACGAGTATCTCGATCACTACAACGCGCATCGGCCGCATCAGGGCCGTGGACAGCGACCGCCGGATCACGATGAGCATGTAGTGGTGCCGATGGAAGGCCGGATCGAACGCCACGCGATACTCGGGGGAGTGATCAACGAGTATCGCCGAGCCGCATAGCCCGGTCGGAGAAACCCCAGCTCAAACCACGCACGCGAGTTTTGACGCCCTACAGGCCAGAACGGCAGCCGCTGTGAAGTCGTGCGAATCCTGCCGAAGGCGGCTTGACCAGTGCTTGGACGGGTCTGCGATCAATTCGGGCGCGTCCCGCCCGCCGCCCCTTCCACTGGGGTCCTTCTGTTGGGTGTCGTTTGGGTCTGGCTTTACGGTGCGGCCCGAGGTGGCCGATCGCCGATAGCGCAAACCGGGACAGTTCGCTCTCGTGATCGGCCCGCTGATGTGCCGGACGCGTGCCGAAGAGCATGTGACGAGCATGAACTCGGCCGTTTTCGCCTCACTGAAGACGGTCGAGAATCGAGAAAGTGCAGGTCAGGTAGGGTGTGGGGTGGTAGGGCGCCCGGGGCTCGAACCCGGAACCTACGGATTAAAAGTCCGCAGCTCTGCCAATTGAGCTAACGCCCCTCGCAACAGCAAGGGTACAGAGATTACCGCCCTGCCCGCGACGCCTGCATCACCGGTAAGCGGCCAGACCCGTCAGCGCCTCTCCCAGCACCAGCGTATGGATCTCCTGGGTCCCTTCGTATGTCAGCACAGACTCAAGGTTGTTCATGTGCCTGATCACAGGGTACTCCAGGGTGATTCCGTTCCCGCCCAGGATGGAACGGGCCTGGCGGGCGATGTCCAGGGCGGCGCGTACGTTGGCCAGCTTGCCGAAGCTGATCTGCCGGGGCTCCAGTTGGCCGGCGTCCTTCAGGGTGCCCAGATGGAGGGCGGTGAGCTGGGCCTGGGCGGTGCCGACGTACATCCAGGCGAGCTTCTCCTGCGTCAGCTGGAACGACCCGATCGGCTTGTCGAACTGGATCCGGGTCTTCGCGTAGTCCACCGCGGCCTCCAGGCAGGCGCGGGCGGCGCCCACGACGCCCCAGACGATGCCGAAGCGGGCCTCTGAGAGGCAGGAGAGGGGGCCGCGGAGGCCGACGACGCCAGGGAGGGCGGCGGAGGCGGGCAGGCGTACGTCGTCGAAGTAGAGGGACGAGGTGACCGAGGCCCTAAGGGACAGCTTCTTGTGGATCTCAGGGGCGGAGAAGCCGGGGGTGGAGGTCGGTACGACGAAGCCGCGGACGCCTTCGTCGGTCTGCGCCCAGACCACGGCGACGTCGGCGACGGAGCCGTTGGTGATCCACATCTTGGAGCCGTTGAGGATCCAGTCGGATCCGTCTTTCTTGGCATAAGTCCGCATATTGGCGGGGTCGGAGCCGTGGTCCGGCTCGGTCAGGCCGAAGCAGCCGATGGCCGATCCGGCCGCCATCCGCGGCAGCCACTCCTCCTTCTGCTCGTCGGAGCCGTACCGCCAGATGGGGAACATGGCCAGCGAACCCTGGACCGACACGAAAGAGCGCAGGCCCGAGTCCCCGGCCTCCAGCTCGCGGCAGGCCACCCCGTACGACACCGCGTCCGTCCCGGCGCAGCCGTACCCCTGCAGGTGCATCCCCAGCAGCCCGAGCGCGCCGAGCTCGGGCGCGAGCTCGCGCGCCGGGAAGACCGCCTCCTCGAACCAGTCGCCCACGTACGGCAGGACGCGGTCGGCCACGAACGACTTGACCGTGTCGCGGATCAGCCGCTGGTCGGCGTCGAGCCGGTCGTCCAGGCGGAGCAGGTCGTCCATCGCGGGTCCCTTCGTCATATAGGGGGCTACCAGGGTTCTACCAGGGGGAATCCTGATGTGCTAATACCGGGCCCGGGGGCAGTCTTGAGACATGAGCGAATACAACGTCAAGAAGCTGCGTCGGACTCACAAGGGCAGGATCGTCGCGGGCGTCTGCTCCGGCATCGGCGAGTACGTCGGGATCGACGCCAACCTGGTGCGCATCGCGCTCGCGATCGCGACGCTGTTCGGCGGGCTGGGCGTCGGCGTGTACGCGATCGGCTGGCTCCTCATGCCCGACGAGCACAGCGACACCTCCATCGTGCAGGACCTGATCAGCAAGCAGCAGGACCACGGCCGGACGGACTGGAGCGGCGAGCAGAAGCCGCAGTCGTGATCAGACCGCGGCGGGCACGCGTTCCCGGGGCTCGGTCCAGAGCAGGGCGAGGACGGCCGCGCAGATCAAGCCGGTGAATCCGGCCAGCGCGACCACCGGCTCAGGACCGAGTCTCTCCGCCGCGAACCCGCCCGCCAAGATCCCGATCCCCTGCGCGGCCATCAGCCCCGACTGCACGAGGCCGAACGCCTGGCCGCGACGTTCGGCCGGCACACGCTGGACGAAAGCGGCATTGGCCGCAAGCTGGTACGCCCCGCCGACCCCCGACAGCAGCCATGCGGCGAGCACCACCTCCAGCGGCGGCCGCAGTGCCGTCACCATCAGGGGCGCGCAGCTCAGCATGGCCAGCCACCCCATGAGCCGCAGCCGGCGCGGCGGTGGCACGAACCTGCTGAAAAGGAACGCCCCCAGGACCGTCCCGGTCGGCATCGCCGCCATCAGCAGCCCGGTGATCACCGGGACCGGCAGTGTCCACGTGGCGAACAGCGTCCCCGTGGAGAGCTTGGCCGCGTACGGCACGGCGATGCCCTCAGGCAGGATGTAGAAGCCGCACAACCACGCGAACAGGACAAGCGTCCGCAGTTGCCGCGACCCGAACACGAGCCGGGCTCCCGCCCTGGTCATGGTCCACATGGACGGTTTCGAGCCGTCGGGGCTCGCGGAGGGCCGGCGGCGCACCCCTGACACCACGATCAGCGCGGAGCCGAGGAACGTCGCGGCGTCCAGAGCGAGCGCCCGGTAGGGGCCCATGGTCGCGATCAACGCTCCGCCGGCCGCGAAACCGAGCATCTGCACGGCCTGGTTCGTCATGTTCTGGATGGCCGAGCCGATGACGTACCGGTCGTCTTCGAGTATCTCGGGCAGCAGCGCCGCGCGCGCGGCCGAGAACGGCGCGCTGAGCAGCACCACCAGGAAGACCAGCGCGCACAGCGCCCAGAACGGCATGCCCGGCACCGCCATCGCGGCCACCAGCGCCGCCCGGATCAGGTCGCAGGTCAGCATCACGGCCCTGCGCGCGAACCTGTCCGCCAGCCCGGCCAGCAACGGCCCGCCCACGATCGACGGAAGGTACGTCAGCGCGTACACGGCCGCCGTGGCCAGCGGTGAATGTGTGCGGTCGTAGACGAGTACGGCGAGTGCCACCTGAGCGAGTTGGTCACCAAGGAGGGAAAGGCCCTGGCCGTACCAGAGTGCCCTGAACTCCTTGATGGCGATGACTTCCCGATATGTGGCGTGTCCCTCAGCACGGCGATGCCGTCCCGGCGGACGACTTGCCCGCATTGCCCCCATTGGACTCCGCTGTGCCTGACTTACAGTGTTCGCTACGTCACCTAAGGTGCCCGATCATTATGGCAACCCGCAACCCAAAGAAGCCAACCAAAAGCAAAGGGTTACCAGCCCAGCTCGTGAAGTCTAGCGTCGTCGATACCGAAGTGATGGCCGACCTCGTGGACCACCGTGATGCGCACCTCGTCGACGACGTCGTCCTCCGTATCGCAAATCTGGCATATCGGATTGCGGTAGATCTCGATGCGGTCGGGCAGGACCCCTGAGTACCAGTCGCCGCGTTCCGTGAGGGGGACACCGGTGTACAGGCCGAGCAGGTGGGGCTCCGGCGGGTCATCGACGACCGTGACGACGACGTTGCTCATGGCGCGCGTGAGGTCTGGGGGGATCGTGTCCAACGCTTCGGCCACGAGTTCCTCGAACTTCTCCCGCGAAACCTCGATCACATTTGCCATTCTGCCCCGTCACTCGGGTAGGCAAGAAGGCGTATGAAGTTCGTTCGCGGGTCAAAGGCAGTCATCCAGTCCAGGGCGGCGAGGGCCGCGGCGGTGCTCCTCGTGGCCGCGGTCGGCGCCTGGCTGGGCATCTTCCTCAGCGGCACCGTACGGGCTCAGGTCGGGCCCGTCGAGACCGGGATGTCGCTCCGACCGGCCTGGGACGGCGAGACGGTCGTGGACGCCAGCCCGCTCGGCACGCTCACGTTCCGCACGCACGACGCGCCGCTGCGCCTGCGCATCACGCTCGAGAACATCGACCAGGAGCGTGCCAAAGCCCTCATAGAGGACCCGCGGCTGGCCGACCGCCTGCCCGAGCTCATCGAGGACGATCTCCTCGACGGCGTGCGCGCGCTGGCGATCCGCTCACTCCTCTGCGCGGGGGCCGGGGCGTTGATCGCGGTCCTGATGGTCTTCAGGCGTCCCAGAGTGGCCCTGACGGGCCTTCTGGCCGCCTCCGTGGCGCTGGCGGGCACCGGGGCCCTCGCGGCTCTGACGTTCCGCCCCAGCTCTCTCGTCGAGCCCCGCTACTCGGGCCTCGTCGCCGCCGCGCCGTCGCTTGTGGGCAGCGCCGAGTCGATCATGACCCGATTCGAGTCGTACCGGTCGCAACTCACCAAACTCGTCACGAACGTCTCGAAGCTGTACGACACGGTGTCCAACCTGCCGCTGTACGAGACCGACCCCAAGACCATCCGGGTCCTGCACGTCTCGGACATCCACATCAACCCCATCGCCTGGAACGTCATCCGCTCGCTCAAGGACCAGTTCAGCGTGGACATGATCATCGATACGGGCGACATTTCCGACCATGGCACCAAGGCCGAGAACAAGTTCGTGGACGAGATCGGCCGCCTCGGGGTCCCGTACGTGTACGTACGCGGCAACCACGACTCGATGATCACCCAGAAGGCGGTCGAGAAGCAGAAGAACTCCGTGGTCCTGGACGACACCACCGAAACCGTGGCAGGCCTGAAGATCTACGGCCTGGGTGACCCCCGCTTCACCCCGGACAAGTCGGTGCCCGCAGACTCGGACCCGGCCGTGCTCGGCCAGTACGCCCGCTCCCGACTCGCCAAGGTGAAGAAAGCGGATGTGATCGCCGTACACGACCCGGACGTCGGCAAGGGCTTCTCCGGCGCGGCCCCCCTGATCCTCGCCGGCCACACCCACAGCCGCAAGACGGCCATGCTCCCCACCCGAACCCGCCTCCTCGTCCAGGGCTCGACCGGCGGCGCCGGCCTGCGCGCCCTCGAACACGCCCAGCCCACGCCGGTGCAGGCCTCGGTCCTGTACTTCGACAGGGAGACGAAACGCATGCAGGCCTGGGATGACATCACCCTGGGCGGGCTGGGGGAGCAGTCTGTGTACATCCAACGTCACGTGGAGCCCGACCCACAACGTATGATTTCCCCGGAGCCAACGACCGCCCCGTCGCCAACGGGACCGGCCACTGGAACACAAACGCCGTCCGCCGGTAAGCCACTTTGGCATCAAGGGCAATCGTCCCCTATGCTTCAGAGGTCTCCGACGGAAGGCGACAGGGAATCCTGAGCCCCCATCGTCTAGCGGCCTAGGACACCGCCCTTTCAAGGCGGCGGCACGGGTTCGAATCCCGTTGGGGGCACTGCGAGCGGTTAGCGCACCGGAAAAACGGATGGTCGAAGACCACCGAAGAGCTGGTAAGCTAAACGAGCGCAAACAGCAAGAACAGTAAGAAACGCAAGGTCCTGTAGAGCAGTTTGGAGTGCTCGCCACCCTGTCAAGGTGGAGGTCGCGGGTTCAAGTCCCGTCAGGACCGCTCTGGGTCAGGTAGCTCAGTTGGTACGAGCGTCCGCCTGAAAAGCGGAAGGTCGGCAGTTCGACCCTGCCCCTGACCACCAGTCTTGAACAGCTAAGATGCCCCGAAGCGAACCCCGCTCCGGGGCGTTTTCATGTCTGTGACAGCAACGTCGCGCATCAATCCAGTGGATCATGTGGGCGCTGCCGTCCTACCGTGAGTCATGGACTTTCACCCGGGCAGCCTTTTTGGTCCCGTCCCCGAGCGAGTCGGGCGACTGGTCTTCCTCAACGGGACTCCAAGCTCAGGGAAGACAACCGTGGCGAAGGCACTGCAAGAGGAGTTGGCTGAGCCGTTCTTCCACCATTCATTGGATGAGTTGCGCGGTGGTTACCAGGGTCGGTACTGGCGGCAGGACTACGGGGGCGTGCTTTTCCGTAGAGTGCTCGACGGCTACCTGCACATGCTGTGCAGTCTCACACTGCTTGGTCATGACGTGATCTCGGAGGCGGTGATCACACCGCAGATGTTGGATCACTACCTTGCTCTGTTCGAGGGGGTTCCGGTGCTGTTCGTCGGAATTCGATGTCCTCTGGAGGAGGTGGAACGGCGTGAGAGAGGGCGAACCGACAGGATGACGTCGGCGCCGCAACTCAATGAGCCGGTCCATGCGCATGGCTGCTATGACCTGGAGGTGGACACCTCCGTACAAGGGCCGGCGGAAGTCGCCAAGCTGATCGTTGCCGCTCTGGTAGAACCGCCGGTGGTCTCCGCCTTCGATCAGCTGCGTATGCGTAAGACAGGAGGGCAGCTGGCCTGAACCGGCTGCCCTCCTGACTCAAGCGCGCGTTAGCCGAGCGCATCCCCCAGCTTGCGAAGGGCATTGCGCACGGAAGCGGAAGTGGGGAGCGTTCGTCACAAGAAGCTGCAGCCATTTGCACCTTGGTGCAACAGCTTGATCTTTGCGCGTACCCGTGCGCGGATCCGTCGCCGCACCGATGATGTACATCATCATGTACACTGGTGGCATGAAGGTGATGACCATGTCCGAATCGCGAGCCAACTACGCCGCCACTCTCGACGCCGTCATCGACGACCAGGAAGAGGTCCTCATCACCCGCCCCGGCGGAGAAGGCGTCGTCATGGTGTCGCAGCGCGAATACGAATCGATGCGCGAGACGCTCTACCTGATGGCCTCTCCCGTCAACCGCAGACGGCTGTCAGAGGCGGTCGCCCGTCTGGAGGCCGGCGGCGGCACCGTCCGCGAACTGGCCGATGAGGACACCACCTCGTGAAGATCCTTTTCGACGAACTTGCCTGGGAGGACTACTGCTACTGGCAGCGAGAAGATCGACGCATCCTCAAAAGGATCAACCAGCTGATCGCCGACATAGCCCGAAACGAGAATGAAGGCATCGGCAAACCAGAGCCGCTCAAGTACGAATGGTCCGGCTACTGGTCTCGGCGCGTAACCTCAGAACACCGGCTCGTCTACCGCGTCAACGATGACACGATCATGATCGCCGCCTGTCGCTATCACTATGAGAAGTAGCGTCCGTCCGGTCGGCAAACGGACATCATCGCCACATGGGGATACGACAGCCCGCAGGCCGGTGCGCGGCAGTCCCTCTTTAACTGGCCGTTCTCCTGTCACAGGGAACGGCCAGTGATGTTGTGGGGCACGTGTGGGTCACACGCGAGTCATCCGGTCATTTCTGGAGCTTCCGGGCAGTGGTCAGGACCAGGCGGGCGGTGTTCTCGGCCGCCGCGAAATGGCCGGCCATGACACGAATCGGCACCCGGACAGGCCGCCACCTGCTCATCACCCGAACTACTGGGGCTCTTGACCGGCTTCAGGGGTGCCTTCGAGAGTTTCCGGCGTGATCACCGCTACCTCGTTCTCCGTCAGCGCGTCCAAAAGATCAGGCGGCGGGGTGGAGTCCGTGACGAGGTAGTCGGCGCCCCCGAGCTCGGACACCTGGGCGAAGAGCCGGCGGCCGAACTTGGACGAGTCGGCCAGGATCGCCACGCGCGCCGCCCGAGAGATCATCTCTCGCATCATCGCCGCCTCGGCGAGGTTGCTCGTCGTGTACCCGGCGGCCGCCGAAACGGCGCCGACTCCGATCAACGCCAGGTCGCAGCTGATGTCCAGCTCGCTTCCGTCGGACGCCCGGAAGCCGACGGGGCCGATGGTGGCCAGCGTGAGAGTGCGAACCGCGCCGCCGAAGACGTACACGTCGCGGACGGCTGAGGGCGCCAGCGCCGGGGGTACGAGCAGACTGTTCGTCACCACTGTCAGGTCCCGATGGTTGCGCAGGTTCCTGGCCACGGCAAGAGTGGTCGTACCGCCGTTTATCATGACGATTGACCCATTTTCGACCAAGGATGCCGCAAGTACCGCAATCTTCTCCTTCTCACCTTCTTCCATCTTGAGCCGCACGTCCACGGCCCGGTCGACCCGGGAAAGGGTCGACTGACTGACCGCTCCGCCATAGGTGCGGATCAAGACGCCGTCGGCGCTGAGCTGGTCCAAGTCCCGCCGGATCGTGTCGATGGAGACGCCGAAGCGCTCTGCGAGCGCGCTGACCGTGACCTGCCCGGCCTCTGCGACGTATGCCGCCAGTTGGGCTTTACGTCCTGCAGGTAGACGACGCTGCCGGTCGTCCTCGTTAAGGGTCACTGACCCTCCCATCTCTGCGGTAGTTGCGCCACGGCTCAGCGCAACAGAGGAGTGATACAGGTCTAGAACTGCAGACTACCGCATGACATTGCCCCTTCCGGGCAAGATGCTGCCTAGTTTGGGGGTCCGGCCCGGGAAGCCTGCTGGACCTGCATGCTCCTTCCGCTTGCATGCCGAACTGTGCGGTTTCTAGCTGGACTTTGCACTACTAGGTCTTGTGGGGTCGCGTCATACGTTGTTAATGTGGCGGAAACCGGCAAAGACCGGTAACACCTGTACAGCAAGGAGGTCGCGATGACCGGAGGCAGCACCCGGTTGCAGGGCCGGACGAGGCGACTACTCGGGGTGATGGCGGTGGCGATGATCGGCGCCACGGCCGTGGGGTGCGGTTCCAGCTCGGGATCGAGCGCGGGATCAAGCGGGGACGGGACCGTCACGCTGGAGTTCGCGCAGTGGTGGGCGCCGGAGCTGCCGGCGGGATCGTTCGACAAGCTCATGTCGGAATTCACGGCGCAGAACCCGAAGATCAAGGTCAAGCTGTTGAGTGGTCCGTACGCGTCCACGAAGCAGCAGTTGGTGTCCGGAGCCGCGTCGAGGACGCTGCCTGATGTCGTGGGCCTTGACGGCGCATGGGTGAGCGACTTCGCCAAGCAGGGTGCCATCGCTGATCTGTCCGAGCTCATGACGGCTGCGAAGTACGACTCCAGCCAGCTCGCGAGCCAGATTCAGATCAAGGGGAAGACCTACATGATCCCCGTGGTGAACTTCGTCTACCCCCTGTTCGTCAACAACGATCTGCTCGCGAAGGCGGGGGTCAAGACGCCTCCGAGCACGCGCACGGAGTTCTTGGAGGCGGCCAAGAAGATCAGCGCGCTCGGCGGCAACGTCAAGGGCTGGGCCCTGCCCCTCGACACCGCCGTTCCCAACGGCGTCCAGAATGACGTGATGTCATGGCTGTGGGCGTCGGGCGGCAGCATGCTCACCAAGGACGGGAAGCCCGACCTGACCGGCCCAGGCGTCAAGAGCACCGTGGAGTACGTCAAGAGCCTGAACGACGCGGGCGTCATCGCGCCCGGAGCGCTGACCATGAAAGAGCAGGACAAGGTCGAGAAGTTCTCCACCGGCCAGATCGGCATGATGATCGACTCCTTGGCGCACATCACGCTGATCAAGAAGAACGATCCGAAGCTGGACTTCACGGTGGTGCCGATCCCGGCCGAGGACGGCTACACCGGCAAGCGCGGCATCCCGTACGCGTCCTGGGGCATCGGCGTCGCCGACTCCTCGGAACACAAGGCCGAGGCTTTCAAGCTGGTCCAGTTCTTGATGGACAAGCAGGCGAATGCGCAGCTGAGCACGTTGGCGAACGGCTTCCCCGGCAACAAGACGGCCGAGCCCGACTTCAGCAAGAGCGACGCGCTGTTCAAGACGGCCTTCGACATCTACAAGGCGGGGTATCCCGCCAACGAGTTCGTGGGGTTGCCGAAGTCCGAAGACCTGATGCGCAGCTTCGATGAGCAGCTGCAGCTCGTGCTCACCGGCAAGCAGAGTGTCGACGAAGCCCTCAACAAGGCACAACAGGCCTGGACGCCGGTGCTCTGACCTTCCGTACTTCGTGGGCCGCGCCGACCGTGCGGCGCGGCCCCGAGCCAAGGAGACATCGATGGAAACCGCGAAACTCGATCCCGCGGCCTCCCCGGGAGCCGCAAAATCGGCATCGGAATCCTCTGCGGGCCGAAGGAGAAGGACGCGGCCTTTCCCCGTGCAGCGGGTCGTCCCGTTCGGCTATCTCTCGCCGACGCTCATCTTGATCTTTGTGCTGATGATCATCCCCATCGCGATGGTGGTCAGCTATTCGTTCAAGGACAACGTGATCGTCGAGCAGAATCCGGTCTTCGCCGGCCTCGCCAACTACACCACGGTGCTCACCGATCCCGACTTCCTGGCAGCGCTGAAGAACACGTTCATCTTCATCACCGTGAGCACTGTCGCTCACCTCGGCCTCGGGCTGGCCTTCGCGACGATGCTCAACACGCCGTTGCTGAGCGGAGTGACGAAAGCCATCTTCCGCATTGTCTACATCCTGCCCTGGCTGTTCACGGTCGCCGTGATCGCGGTCATCTGGCGGCTCATGCTGGACCCGTCGGGGGTGGTCAACTACATCCTGACCACAATCGGCGTGATGCGCGAGGAAGTGGGCTGGCTCTCCGACCCGAACATGGCGCTCTGGGCGTTGACGTTCATCAACATCTGGGCCGGCTTCCCCTTCTTCATGATCAGTATCCTCGCCGGGCTGCAGGGAATCTCGCCCATTCTGTACGAGGCGGCCTCCGTGGACGGCGCGACCTCTTTCCGTCAGTTCCGCAATGTGACGCTGCCGCAGCTGAAACCGGTACTGCTCAGCATGGCCGTGCTCGATCTCATCTGGACCTCTCAGCAGTTCGCCCTCATCTGGATGACCACCGGCGGTGGCCCGCTGAATGCCACCGAGATGCTCAGCACCTACACCTACAAGCAGGCCTTCAGCAGTTACGAGTTCGCCACCGCGTCCGCCGCCGCCGTCATAGTCCTGCTGCTCACGATGATTCTGGCCTTCTTCTACGTTCGCCTGCAAAAGGAGAGGTGATCACCCGTGCTCACCCGCAAAAGGCGGCGCCTCGGCGCGAAGATCGCCGTGCTCACAGGCTTGTGCGTCGGCGCGGCCTTCGCCGGCCTTCCGGTCGTCTGGATGCTGTCGACGTCGTTCAAGACCAACGGGGAAGTCTTCCAGGTTCCGCCGCGGCTGATCACCGAGAACTTCTCGTTCGACGCCTACGGAAAGATCCTGGGCGACGGGGCCCAGCTGAGGTTTTTCATCAACAGTTACATCGTCGCGCTGTCGGTGACGGTACTGACATTGTTCGTGGCGATACTCGCGGCGTACGGATTCAGCCGCTACAACTTCCCGATGAAACGATCCATCAACGCCGTTATCGTCACTGTTCAGGCTGTGCCGCCAATCACACTCGTCATTCCTTACTTCGGTCTCGTGGTGGCGCTCGGTCTGTATAATACTTATCCGGGGTTGATCCTCACGCACATGGTGTTCACCTTGCCTTATGCGATCATCATGATGACCGCGTACTTCAACACCCTGCCCCGGGAATTGGACGAATCCGTCAAGGTGGACGGGGCGTCGAGCTGGACGGCTCTCTGGCGGATCCTGGTGCCCATTTCGGTTCCCGGGCTGGTCGCCGTCGGCGTCTACACCTTCATGATCTCGTGGAACGAATACCTGTTCGCGCTGACCCTCACCCGTACCGATGACATGCGAACCGTGCCCATCGGCATCCAGCTCCTGATGGGCCAGCACTCCTACGAGTGGAATCAGATGATGGCCATGAGCATTCTGGGGTCCATTCCGGTGCTCGTGTTGTTCCTCCTCTTCCAGCGGCGATTCATCGGTGGCCTCACCTCCGGCGCGGTCAAGGCCTGACACTTCATCCCCGTCCCGAGCCATGATTTACCAATCAGAAGGAGAAATACAGCAATGCTGACGACCGGCAAGGTGCTCTTGGCTGTCGCGAACGAAAGAAACTTCGCCGTGCCCGCCTTCAACATCAGCGACTACGCCATGTTCAACGGCATCGTGGACATCAGCGAAGAGAAGAACGCGCCGCTCATCGTCGGGATCCATCCCGACGAGGTACGGCACATCGGCGTGGACGTGATCACCGCGATGACCCAGCGAGCCCATCGCTCGTCCGTGCCGATCGCGATCCACTGGGACCACGGCGCGACCTACCAGGAGATGCTGACCGCGATCCGGATCGGTTTCACCTCGGTGATGATCGATGCTTCGATGAAGTCCTTCGAGGACAACATCGCGATCTCCAAGAAGGTCGCTGAAACCGCGCACGCGGTCGGCCTGTCGGTGGAGGCGGAGCTGGGGACGATCGGCAAGACCGACAGCGAGGCCGAAGACGGCAGCGACGCGATCATCTACACCGACCCGGCGGACGCCGTGACCTTCGTGCGGGAAACGGGGGTGGACAGTCTCGCCGTGGCCATCGGCACCTATCACGGCCTCTACCCGAAGACCCTGAAGCCGGAGCTCAAGCTCGACCTGCTGAAGGAGATCAAGGATCGGGTCCGGATCCCGCTCGTGCTGCACGGCGGCTCGGGCAATCCCGACGACGAGATCGCGCAGTCGGTCAAGCTCGGCATCAACAAGATCAATATCTCCAGTGACATCAAGGCGGCCTACCACATGAAGATGCGCGAGGTCTTGGCCGATGAGAGCCTGCGTGAGCCGAACTCCATCCAGCCGCCGTGCATCGATGCGATGAAGGTGGTGGCCGGGCAGAAGATCGACCTCTTCGAAGCGGCCGGCAAGGCATCTCTGTACTGACATGACCAGTCATGTAGTCCTGGGCTTGGGGGGATGCGTCGACTACGAACTCAAGCTGTCCTCTTCGGTCTTGGAGCAGCTCGTCGGCGAGTATCAGATCCACAATGCCGAGCTGACTTCATCGGTCACCGTGACCAACGAGCGTGAGCTGGTCATTTCGATTCTCACCTATCTCAAAAAGGGCGGAGGAGGCGAGCACTTCGTCGCCTCCTCCGAATGCCTGAGCGCATTCGCGGGGCGCTTCCCCACACAAACGACTCTGGGCGGAACCTCCGTCCGGGCGGCGATGGAGATGAGCCGGTTCGGCGTACCGTCCACCCTGCACCTGGTCAGTCTCAACGACATCGTCCGTCGCCTGCTGCCGGCAAGCTGCGACTACATCTGCAGCGGCGACCAGGACACCCTCTATCCGCACCTGATCGTGCAGTACGACCAGGATCTGCGGGTTCGAGCAGGTGACATCGACATTCGTGCGCCGTTCCCGAACAGGCTGATCTACGTCAACGACCCGGCGAACGGGTCCATGCTGCTGAGTGATGAACTGGGCTCGTTGCTTCGCGACGCGCGGGTCTTTCTGATCTCGGGATTCAACGCGATACGGGACCAGGAAACACTTGACCGGCGTCTGTCCACGCTGAGAAGCCACATGCGACAACTTCCGGCCGAGGCGGTCGTCTACTACGAGGATGCCGGATTCCACGAGCCGGGCCTCAGCCAACGGGTCCGCGACGCGCTTCTGGAAGTCATCGACGTTTACGGACTGAACGAAGACGAGATGCAGTCGCACCTGGGCTACGCCGTCAACCTGCTCTCCGTGACGGAGGTGGCACGCGCCCTCGAATCGCTGCAAGCTCTCATCCCCGTGAAGACCCTGGTCGTGCACACCAAGTATTGGTCGGCAGCATTCGGCGAGAGAGCCGGCGAGTACGCGGAGCCGCTGAACGAGGGCATCGTGATCGCCAGCACTCGCTACTGCCACGGCGATGAGTACACGAACCACCACTACGAACTCATGCGGAACCGGCCGAGGCGAACGGAGTCGGTGGAGTTCGCCGCGGCGCTGGAAGGCCGAATGGGCGGGGTCGTTCGTTGCCTGCCTGGCTTCGAGCTTGACGTGGCCGCGCCCACGACCATCGGGCTCGGCGATGCGTTCGTCGGCGGATTCCTCGCCGAAGTCTCCCGGGGAGGTTCGAGCAGCCCGTGAGATGAGGCCGCAGCCGTTCAGAAGTTGTGGTTCGTCGTCGCCTCCAACCCGGCGATCTTCCGCCGACCGGCGACAGGTCCCCTGATCTCGGCACTGGAACGCGTCAGCTCCGCCGGTCAGGACTACACGATCGGCAACCTGATCCGGCTGCCGCTGATGACGATCATCGACGGTCGTCGGCGCGGCGTCGTCCGGCCGTGGCTGTTCTTCGTCTCCAGCCTGTTCACCAGCTTCGCGTTTGCCTGGGCCGTCTACCTGGCCACCATCGAACGGCAGCGCCCCCTGACGGGATCACAGGGGGAGGGCCGCTGCCGGACGTCCCACCGCTGCTGTCTGTTCCGCGAGCCCAGGAGATACCGTCTGGCCCATGGGATCACCGTCCGCTGCGGATGTCCGGGAGCTGTTGGGGCGCGCGCGGCGACTGCTGAACGACGCGCGAGACTTGATCGCCGAACACGAACGAGCGGTCACAGAGGTCCGCGCCGCTCTTGAACCGCTCCGCGAGCAGCAGGCCAGGGCGGAACTCGACGCCATGCCGGTGTCTCGGCTGAAGGACGTCACCAGCGGCCGGCTGCGGATCGGGGCGCTGCAGGAGGCCGGCTACGCCACGGTGCTCAGCGTTCTGGAGGCAACGCCGTACGAGCTGCAGAAACTACCCGGAGTCGGACAGCAGACCCGATGGCAGGCGCAGAAGGCAGCCGAGCGCATCGCGCGAGCCACGAGGCAGTCCTGCACCGCCCACATCGACGTCGACAACCGAGACGCCGAAACCACCCGGCTGCTCGTCGCGCTGTGCCGGCTGGTCGCCGTCGGCCCCGAACTGCCGCGCGCCCGCCGCACGGCCGACGCGGTCGTGCGGCGACTGAACGTGTTGATCCCCCAGGCCCGCCCCATCAGCAACTGGTTCCGCAGGCTCCTGTCCGGAAGCCGCCGCCGCACCCGCGCGGCGCAGGCCGCGGAGCAGATCGCCGGCCTGCTCACCGACGAGACCGAGACCAGGCTGCTCATCGCGCAGGCCACCACGGACCTGCTGCGCCCGTCGCCGGACGGGACGCTGGCGTGGATCGATTTCGAGATCCGCGCGGCCGACTACTACAACCTGCTGGCGGAGCTCTCGGCGCTGGCGCCGTCGGATCGGGCCGCCGCCGAGGGCTTCCTGCCCGACGATCTGGCCGAGCGGGTCAGAGGGCAAGAGCTCGACGACACCCTGCGGCGGGTCTCGCTCCGCGGCTACCAGGCGTTCGGCGCCCGGTTCGCGCTCGCCCAGCGCCGGGTGATCCTCGGTGACGAGATGGGCCTGGGCAAGACGATCCAGGCGATCGCCGTGCTGGCGCATTTACACGCGCGGGGCACGACGCATTCTCTGGTGGTCTGCCCGGCCAGCGTGCTGATCAACTGGCTGCGTGAGATCGAGACCCGCAGTTCGCTCAAGGCCTACCGGCTCCATGGCGACGAGCGCCCCCTGGCCCACGCCGCGTGGCTCGAACGCGGCGGAGTCGCGGTCACCACGTTCGACGGGCTCCACACGCTGAACACCGTGCCGCAGGTGGGGATGCTCGTCGTCGACGAGGCGCACTACGTGAAGAACCCGCAGACCCGCCGTTCCAAGGCCGTCGCCCGATGGTGCCACGACGTCGACACGGTGCTGTTCATGACCGGCACACCGATGGAGAACCGCATCGAGGAGTTCCGCTCCCTCGTGAACCACCTCCAGCCCGGGTTGGCCGGCCAGGTCGAGCCGGCTGACACGCTCGATCGGGCGCAGGCGTTCCGCCGCGCCGTCGCGCCCGCCTACCTGCGCCGCAACCAGAAGGACGTGGTCACGGAGCTGCCCGACCTGGTCCACATGGACGAGTGGGAGGAATTCAGCGCGGCCGACGCCGCCGCCTACCGGGACGCGGTGGAGTCGGGCAAGTTCATGGCGATGCGCCGCGCGGCCTACGCGGTGCCGGAGAAGTCCGCCAAGCTGGAACGCCTGCGCGAGCTGGTCGACAAGGCGGCCCACGCCGAGCTCAAGGTCGTCGTCTTCTCCTACTTCCGCGACGTGCTCGCCGCCGTCGGCCACGCCATCGACTCTCCGGTTCACGGGCCGCTCAACGGCGACCTGGAACCGCGACGCCGCCAGGAGGTGGTGGACGCGTTCACGGCGGCCCGAGGTCACGCGGTGCTGCTCGCGCAGATCCAGGCGGGTGGAGTGGGGCTCAACCTCCAGGCGGCCTCCATCGTGATCATTTGCGAGCCGCAGGTCAAACCGACTCTGGAGAGCCAGGCCGTGGCCCGCGCGTACCGCATGGGCCAGGTACGGCGAGTGCAGGTGCACCGCCTTCTCACGCCCGACAGCATGGACGAACGACTGCTGGAGATCATGCACGCCAAGGCCACGTTGTTCGACGCCTACGCCAGACGCAGCCACCTCGCCGAGTCCACCCCCGACGCCATCGACATCTCCGACGAATCCCTGGCCGACCGGATCGTCAGAGAGGAGCGAGAGCGCCTCACCACCACGAAACCTCCGGCCGCCGATGCTGACGATTTCGCATAATGCTGCGGCGGGGTGGTTGTTGTCACAGCTGACCACATGAGATTTTCTCCATATGGCGGCGACGAACCCGGGAGACAAGCTCATCGGAAACCCAGCGGACAAGACGGTCGCACGCCCTATGTCCGTCACACTCAAGGCGGCTCAATTCATCATCACACTCGGAGTGGCATTCGGCCTGGTGGGCCTGGCGCTCGTGCTGGTCGCCTTCTTCTCCACCTTCGAATGGGGCCTCCTGCCTGGCCTTGCTTATGCCGCAGGAAGCACCGCCCTTCTCGGCTGGCTGCTGAGCCGATGGTCGAGCCGCCGAACGTATCTACGCTGGGCGATCATCGCCGCGCATCTGCTGGCCATCGGGGCCACCATTCTCGACCAGGCCCTCTTCTCCAGCGTGAACTGGAATGTGGTGTTCGGCGCCGGCATACCTGTCTGGGCCGTCGTCATCCTGCTTCTCCTGCCCTCGGCCCGGCGCTGGTTCAGCGAGTCCCGTGCTTGACGCCGAGGCAGGCCCTACGCCCTGGAGACCGCCGTCATGCCGCCTCTCCACGAGCGCCCCTCGGCAGGACCTCGCCCGGCCCTTGCGATTCAAGGGCTCATCAGCATCAACCGTTCGGTGGATTTTCGGGTCAGCAGGATTCGCCGGCAGCGTGACCCTGGAGGTCGATTCGCCTCGGGCTCGGGGAAAAGATGCTTGAGCCATGGCAGTCATCGAGGTCACGGACCTCCGTAAGAAGTACGCGGACCTGACGGTTCTGGATGGGGTGTCGTTCTCCGTGGAGGAGGGCGAGATCTTCGGCATCCTCGGCCCGAACGGCGCCGGGAAGACCACCACCGTGGAGTGCGTGGAGGGGCTGAGGCGGCCCGACAGCGGGACGGTCAAGGTGCTCGGGCTCGACCCGGTCAAGGACGGCTCCGAGGTGCGCGAGCAGGTCGGGGTGCAGCTCCAGCACACGCAGCTCCCGGAGAACATCAAGGTGTGGGAGGCGCTCGACCTGTACGCCTCCTTCTACGCCAAGCCGCGCGACTGGCGTGAGCTGCTGGAGGAGTGGGGGCTGGCGGACAAGCGCAACGGCCGGTTCGGGAAGTTGTCCGGTGGGCAGAGGCAGCGGCTGTTCATCGCGCTGGCGCTGGTGGGCGATCCGCGGGTGGCGTTCCTCGACGAGCTGACCACGGGGCTGGACCCGCAGGCTCGCCGTACCACCTGGGAGCTGATCAAGCAGGTCCGGGCGAGCGGTGTGACGGTGGTGCTGGTCAGCCACTTCATGGACGAGGTGGAGGAGCTCTGCGACCGGGTCGCCGTCTTCGATCGCGGCCGGATCGTCGCGCTCGACACCCCGGCCGGACTGGTCGACGGGATCGACGCCGAGCACCAGATGCGGTTCACGCTGATGGCGGGGGACATGGTCGAGTTGGGCGGGCTGCCCGGGGTGACCGGTGTGTCCAGGACGGGGGACCGGGTGGTCGTCACTGGGAGGGGCGACTTCGCCACGGCGGTCACGGCGCGGCTGGCCCGCCATCACGTCCTGGTCAGTGACCTGCGCATCGACAAGCGCACCCTTGATGACGCGTTCGTGGCCTTGACCGGCCGCTCGTTCGACTCGGCCAAGTAGGGCCCGCTCGTTCGGCTCGGCCAAGTGAGGCCCGGTCGTCCGCCTGGGTCCATCTGCCGATGTCCGTGCTGCCGGCGCTCGGCGCCCTGACGTTCCCCTGACCCCCGACCACGTACGGAGGAAGATCATGACCAAGCTTGCCATCGTCGAGCTGAAGCTGCTGACCCGAGAGCCCGGCGCGATGTTCTCCCTGCTCATCCCCCTGTTCATCATGGTCGTCTTCGGAAGCTCGATCGGACCGGGCGACACCGTGCTCCTGCCGATGGCACTGGCGATCGCCGTCGGCCTGGTGGGCCTGTACATGCTGCCCACCACCATGGCCACCTACCGGGAGCGGGGCATCCTGCGCAGGCTCTCCACCACGCCGGTACGCCCGGCGAACATGCTGGTGGTGCAACTCCTCCTGCAACTCGTCCTCGCGCTCACCGCGTGCGCCCTGCTGGTGACCGTCGCCGGCACCGTGCTCAGGGCCCACCTGCCCGACCAGGTGCTGCCCGGGGTGCTGGTCTTCCTGTTCGGCACGGCGGCCATGTTCGCCGTCGGCCTGCTCATCGCGGCCCTGGCCAAGAACGGCCGGAGCGCCAACGGGATCGGGGTCCTGCTGTACTTCCCGATGGCCTACCTGGCCGGACTCATCCAGCCCGCCGATCAGATGCCCGGCGTCGTGGCCCGCATCGGCGAGTACACGCCTCTGGGCGCGTTCCGGCAGAGCCTGCGGGACGTCTGGGACGGCGGCGCTCCCAGCCCGGTGCTGCTCGCTGTGATGGCCGCGTACGCTGTGGTCATCAGCATCGCTGCGGCAAAGTTCTTCCGCTGGGAGTAGTGAGGTATGACCGGGCGGCTCGACCGATGGGAGCGGCTGCTGGAACGCCAGATGGCGGCCGCTCCGTACGTCCTGCTCGGCACCTCCACAGTGCTCTGCCTGCTCACAGGTGGCAGGCCGTGGCCCATGCTCGCCCTGGCCGCGCTCGCGGCAGTGTGGATCTGGCTGGTGCCGCGGGGCGCGCTCTACGTGGCGGGGCTGGTGCTGCTGATCGGAGTGCTCTGTACGCAGGGGCTGTGGTTCGCGAGCTTCTTCGGTTTCGCCGGATATCTCCACTCGTGGCAGTACCTGAAGGGGAAGTGGCGGTTCGCCGGGGTGACCGCCACGGCGGCGATCAGCGTCGCGACCTACAACGGCGGTCTGCCCGAGCCCACCCTGACCGGGATTCTCACCTTCCTGTTCTTCACCGCCGCCATCGTGGCCCTGGTCGGGCTGTTCAGCTTCGTCGGCGAGGTCACGGCCGAGCGGAGCGCCGAGCGCAAGCGGATGGTGGGGCAGCTCGAAGCCACCATGCGGGAGAACGCGGGACTGCACGCCCAGTTGCTGGTCCAGGCCCGAGAGGCAGGCGTTCACGACGAACGGCAGCGCATGGCCGCGGAGATCCACGACACTCTCGCCCAGGGCCTCACCGGCATCATCACCCAACTCCAGGCGGCGCACCGGACCGAGGACTGGCGGCGCCACGTGGACAACGCGATCGGGCTGGCGCGGGAGAGCCTGGCCGAGGCCCGGCGTTCCGTGCACGCGGTGGGGCCGGGGCAGTTGGAGGCGGCGCCGCTGCCCGACGCGCTGGGGGAGGTCGTCACCCAGTGGGGGGAGCTCAACGGGGTACGGGCGGAGCTCACCATCACTGGTACGGTCCGTCCCATGCATCCGGAGGTCGAGGAGACGCTGCTCCGCACCGCGCAGGAGGCCCTGGCCAACGCGGCCAAGCACGCCGGCGCGTCCCGGGTCGGGCTGACCCTGTCGTACATGGAGGATCTGGTCACCCTGGACGTGCGGGACGACGGCGCCGGGTTCGACCCCGAGCGGGTCGGTGACGGCGGCGGCTTCGGCCTGACCTCGATGCGCAAGCGGGTGAGCCGCCTGGCGGGCACTCTGGAGATCGAGTCCGAGCCCGGCCTCGGCACCGCGATCTCCGCGAGCGTCCCGGCGGTGACCCGTGGGTGAGGCTCCGATTCGATTGCTGATCGCCGATGACCATCCCATCGTGCGCGACGGCATCCGCGGCATGTTCGCCGGCGACCCCGACTTCGAGGTGCTCGGCGAGGCCGGAGACGGCGTCCAGGCCGTCGAGCTCGCGCGGGCGCTGACCCCTGACGTGATCCTCATGGACCTCCGCATGCCCAGGATGGACGGCGTCGCGGCCATCAAGGAGCTCGCCAGGCTGGGCATCGCGGCCCGCGTCCTCGTGCTCACCACCTACGACACCGACAGGGACGTCCTGCCCGCCATCGAGGCCGGGGCCACCGGTTACCTCCTCAAGGACACCGGCCGCGACGAGCTCGTCCGCGCGGTCCGCACGGCGGCGCGGGGCGAGGCCGTGCTCTCCCCGTCGGTCGCCACCCGGCTCCTCGGCCAGGTCCGCGCGCCCGCCGACCCGCTGAGCGCCCGGGAGCTGGAGGTGCTGCAGCTCATCGCCGACGGCGCCACCAACCGCGAGATCGCCACGCGCCTGTTCATCAGCGAGGCCACGGTGAAGAGCCACGTGCTGCACATCTACACGAAGCTTGGCGTCAACGACCGGGCGGCCGCGGTCGCCACCGCGTTCCGGCGCGGCCTGCTCACCCTGGAGAACGGCTGACCGCGTTTCATCGAATCTCGTGAGAGAGCGCTCTCTTGACAATTGGCGTGATGTTGCCGGATGGTTTCCGTAAAGCTACGTCCGTGGATCCGATGAGGTAATCCGTATGGTCCGCAGCACCCCCCGTTTCAGAGCGTTATTCGCCGTCGGCACCGTTCTCACCGCGCTGCTCGCCCCCATGGCGGGCACCGCCCACGCCGCCCCCGCCCCAGGACCGCTGGTCTGGTCCGACGAGTTCAACGGAGCCGCCGGCAGTGCCGTCGACCAGTCGAAGTGGCGCTTCGACATGGGCGGCAGCGGCTGGGGCAACAACGAGCAGCAGTACTACACCGACAGCACCAGGAACGCCGCCATGGACGGCGCCGGCAACCTGGTCATCACGGCCCGCCGCGAGAACCCGGCCAACTACCAGTGCCACTACGGCACCTGCCAGTACACCTCCGCCCGCCTGCTCACCGCCGCGACCTTCACCCGGGCCTACGGGCGGTTCGAGGCGCGCATGAAACTGCCGCGCGGCCAGGGCATCTGGCCGGCCTTCTGGATGCTCGGCAACGACATCGGATCGGTCGGCTGGCCCAACAGCGGCGAGATCGACATCATGGAGAACATCGGCCGCGAGCCCAGCACCGTGCACGGCACCATTCACGGCCCCGGCTACTCCGGCTCCGGAGGCATCGGCGCGGGCTACTCGATCAACGGCGCGTTCGCCGACGCGTTCCACACCTTCGCCGTCGACTGGTCCCCGAACCTGATCATCTGGTACGTCGACGGCGTCGAGTACCAGCGCCGGACACCGGCCGACCTCGGCGGCAACCGATGGGTCTTCGACCACCCGTTCTTCATGATCATGAACGTGGCGGTCGGCGGCTACTGGCCCGGCTACCCCGACGGCACCACGACCTTCCCGCAGACCATGTCGGTCGACTACGTCCGCGTCTACGCCCCGCCCACGAGCGGGTCCGGCGGCCAGATCACCGGCATCGGCGGTAAGTGCGTCGACGTGGCCGGCGCCGCCACCGCCAACGGCACCGCCGTCCAGCTCTACGACTGCAACGGCACCCCGGCCCAGAGCTGGACGTGGAACGGCGACGGCTCGGTGCGCGCGCTCGGCAAGTGCATGGACGTCACCGACGGAGCCACGGCCAACGGCGCGAAGGTGCAACTGTACGACTGCAACGGCACCGGCGCCCAGCAATGGACCTACGACTCCGGCGCCCGCCGGATCGTCAATCCGCAGTCCGGCAGGTGCCTCGACGCGACCGACGTCAGCTCGGCCAACGGCACCCGGCTGCAGATCTGGGACTGCGCGGGCAGCGCCAACCAGCAGTGGACGCGCGCCTAGACAGTAGGGCGAAGGGCTCCTTCCGGAACCAGGAAGGAGCCCTTCGATAAATGCCGGAATTGCGAGAACGCGCTCTCTCAATGCGCTGATGCCACGGGACGGGCGAGCGGCCCCGGGCGCGCTGTCACCGGCTCGTGCAGACGGATCCGTTGAGGGTGAAGACGGCGGGCGGGACGTTCGGCCCGGAGTAGTTGCCGACGAAGCCGACCGTGGTGGTGGCCCCCGTGGCGAGCGCGCCGTTGCCCGCCTCGTTGACGACCTTCACGTCCGACCCGGTCTGCGTCCAGACGCCGCCCCAGCCGCCTCCCAGGCTCTGCCAGCTCCTGGGCCAGGCGAAGTTCAGGGTCCAGCCGTTGACCGGCGCGCCGTTGTTGGTGATGTCGATGGCGCCGACGTAGCCGCTGGCCCAGTCGGTCGTGACGCTCAGCCGTACCGAGCAGGAGCTGGAGGCGGGCGTGCCGGTCGTGAACGTCAGCGGCGGGGAGGCCCACGACAGGCCGCCGCCGCTGTCACGGGCGATCACGTTGACCGTGTAGCGGGTGCCCGGCTTGAGGTTGGCCACGGCGAACGAGGTGCCGGAGGTCTCGCCGAGCTGCTCGCTGACGGCCCCGTGCTGGCGGTGGAGCTCGTACTTGGCGATGGGCCGCGCGCCGGGGGAGGCGCCGGACCAGGAGATCGTGGCGGTCGTGTCCGTCACCTGCGCGGCCGACGGCCGGCCGGGGGCGCCGGGCAGGCCCGTCTGCGGGGACGCGGGGTGCAGGACGAGGGTGGTCAGGGACAGCGGCGGCAGCGTCTGGGCGGTCGCGGTCCCGGTGGCCGACGTGGTGATGCCGCTCGCGCCGTTGGTGTGGGTCAGCACGGTGGGGGCGCCGGCCGCGGGGGTGTAGCCGGAGTAGTCGATCGCGACGGGGTACGACGTGTCGTTCGAGGTGTTGATCAGCATGACCGCCAGGTCCCCGTCGGGCCGGCGGGCGGCGTGCGCGACGACCTTGGCCTGGTCGGTCGCGGCGCGGACGAACTGGTCGCCCGGCCGGGCGAACCTGCTCACCATCTGCAGCGCGTAGTACGGGGCGAAGGGCGTGTTGAGCGCCGGCTCGCAGACGCTGTTGTCGGAGGTGCACGTGCCGCTCGACAGCAGGCCGAAGTCGCCGTAATCGGTGTGCCCCTCGACCTGCGTGACGGTGCCGATGCCGTTGTGGACGTTCCACCAGTCGACCGTGAACACCCCGTTGGCCAGCAGCGTCGCGTACGCGTCGGCGGCGGCCAGCGCGCCGGGCTGGGTGTTCGTGCCGTTGCTGCTGGACCCGGTGTTGAACTCGGTCATCGCGATGTCGATCCGCTCCGAGCCCGGCCCCACGTACTTGGCGAGCTGCTGACGGGTGAGCTGGATCATGTCGGTCACGTGGCCGGCCCTGTCGAGGGCGCCCGGGTACCAGTGCAGGATCACGAAGTCGATCTTCGATCCGGCGTTCGAGAGGACGACCTTGTTCCAGGTGCCGCTGTCGCCGTCGGCGGTGATGGCGTCGGGCCAGTTGGCGGCCGTGGTCAGCACCGCGCCGATCTTGATGGTCGGGTCGACCGCCTTCATCGCGTCCGCGTAGGCCACGACGTGGCGGGCGTACTCGGCCGGGCTCTTGTCGGCGTGGTTGTCGGCCTCCCAGGCGGAGCCGTAGTGGCCGTTGCCGTAGTTCTCGTTGCCGATCTCCCAGTACTTGATGCCGTAGCCCTTGGTGACGTTGGCCTGGCGGACCCAGGCCGCGGCCTCCTCGGCGGTGCCGGTGCCGTAGTTGGCGGTCACCATGGCCTGCGCCCCGGTACGGCCCACGCCGCGCATGAACGTGTCGAAGTCCGTGTTGGGCGCCACGTAGCCGCCGGGGGCGGTGTGGTCGGCCCAGTGGTAGATGTCGGAGTACGACCCGCCGGGGTAGCGCAGCATCTTCACACCGGCGTCCTTCAGCCGGTCGGCGGTCTCGTCGGTCCCGAGGTTGGTGTCCCAGATCGCATGGTTGGAGCCGATGCCGGTTCCGGGAACGGTGGCGAGAGCGGCGCGCGCGTTGACGGTCACCGCTACCGGGGTGACGTCGTCGGCGTACGCCGCGGGGGCGTTGAGTGCGGTCAGCGTCAGCAGGAGGGCGGACGCGGCTCGTAACAGCGTGCTGGGCATCGGCGTACCTCGCCATGGATAGCGGAATTCACTCGACGCCTCCTCCTGACCAGGAGGCATCATGATCATGAGGTCCGCCGCCGCGCCCGTCAAAAAACGCTGAAACTTTCATGGGGTCGATCTCGCCGCGCCCGCCCGCCTCGGACCGCTTCTCCGAGGCGGGCATGGACGCGGCGCACGTGACCGCACGGGAGATCTAGTTGTACTTGTACAGCCTCGTGGCGATCCGCCGGTTGTGGTTGAAGAGCGAGGCGCGGTACATGCTGACGGCGAGGTCCCCGTGCTCGGCCTTGCCGCAGGTGTTCACCCCGGCCAGCTGGTGGATCTCGAAACGCGCGGTCGGGTCCCCGGCGATGAAGTATTCGGCGCGGGCCTGGTACTGGTCGGCGCTCGTGTCACAGGCGAAGACGACGGTATTCCGCTCGTTGAAGCACAGGGTGGCGGCGCCCTTCGTGGAGGTGCACGCCTTGGACCGGGACCGGGCGACGGCCGGCGTGACCCGCGTTTCCCGCCTTATCGGATATTTCGTGACACTGCGGACGGTCTTCCACCGCCCGACCCGCACCCGGTGGTTGCCCTCGTACACCGCCGCCCGGAACGTCACGACCTTCCCGACCTCTCGGTTGCCCCGGACCTCGCCCTTACGTCCCAGGTTGTGGATGACGTACTTGGTGCCCAGGTAACCGTTGAGGTAGTACTCCACGGTGGCGTGGAGCTCGTCGTTCGCCGTGTCCTCGATCGTGATGCCCGGACGGTCGCTCCCGTCCGGCCCCACGCAGGCCTCCGCGCCCTTGATCCGGAGACACTCGGGCTCCGCCGTAACCGCGGCGGGCGTGGACACGGCCACCGCCGGCACGGCCGGCCGGGGCTCCGCCCTGGGTGCGGGCTCCGTCTTCGCCGCGGCCCCGTCAGCGCTGAACACGGTGGCCGCCACCGCGACCGCCGCTATGAATGTGCGACCTAACGCCACTCCAACCTCACCAGCCTCCCAAGTCACACGCGCTTTGTCTGGGTGTGACGCGAAAGATGCGGGAAAGGTTCCGAGCCGGGAACGTTCAGCCGCCGTTCACGGACGATCGGTTCTTGGACGTCAGCGTGGCCAGCGTGAGGAGCAGCGCGCTCTGGGCGAGCATGCCGGGCGCGAGCGGCGGCGCCTGGCCGACCGACTTGGTGAGCGCGTACCACCACTGGGTGAGCGGGGAAAGGGTGTCCCACGTGGGGTCGGCCGCACCCGCGCCGTGGTTGACGGACACGTGCATGAAGACGCCGTACGCGGAGGCGAGCAGCACGACCAGCGCGATCACCCGTACCACGGTGACCGCCCGAGGGGAGTCGCGCAGGGCGAGCAGCACGAGCGCGAATCCCAGCAGCGCCAGGGCCGCCCACGGGATCAGCTGCACCGGGCTCTGCCAGTGGCGTTCGAAAGCGAGCTCGAGAGCGGCGCCCAGGATGCCGATCGCGACGAGCGCCAGGAGGCCGAGACGCACCACCGCCAGGCCGGCCGAGCGGGCAGCGGGCTTCACCGAGGTCGAGGTCATGCGGGACCACCGTCCGATACGAGCGAGGGGGAAATGTCCGTTCTGCTTAACGTTCTCCGGGATCCCTCAGAGCTTCCTGTGTGGATTCTGAAGATCTCGTGAGAATGACCGCCTCGAACATCCGCGCCAGCTCCGCCGCGTCCTCCCCGGCATGATGCGTGTGCGGCAGCCCTTCGAGCCCCAGCCGCCGCTTCATGGTCCGCTTGCCCGTCTGGGACCACTCGCAGCCGGTCTGCCCCATCCAGTAGCTCCGCAGGTCGACGCCCGAGCCGGTCACCCCGAACGGGCTCTTGCCGGTGAAGCGCACGAAATACCAGTGCACGAACATCCCGTCCCACACCGCGGGCGCGGCGAGGAACACCGGGCGGCCGACCTTCCGCAGGCCGTCGACCCAGCGGGCGGCCGCCGCCATGGCCGCCTCGGGCGCGGGCGCCTCCCGCAGCAGCCGGTCGCGATCCAGGCCCGAGACGGCCAGCGCCTCGGGCACGAAGTCGTCGGAGATCGGCCGCAGCTCCGTGTAGAAGGTCAGGTCGGGCCGCCCGGCCACGGCCATCCCCAGGGAGATCATGCTGTAGGGGCCCGGGATCGGCCCGTCGGCCTCCACGTCTACGGCGATGTACAGCTCAGGAAGTCGGGACACGGCAGAAAGGGTAGCTGCACGACATCTGCACCACATCCGCACACGGGGCTGGTGGATCCGGCGGGGCCGCACGCGGTGTGCTCGAAGAGCAGCCTAGTGGGGGAGGCGTCGCGTATGGACGAACCGATCGTGGACCCCGCCGCCTCCCGGCGGGAGCGACGGCGGATCTTCGGTGTCCGGGCGCTGCTGCTCGGCCGCCGGGACCCCGCGCCGCCGCGGTGGATGAGACGCCTGTTCGCCGCCGCGGCGGGGGTCACGGGGCTGAGCGGGGCGCTGTTCGCCGTCGGGGCCTTACAGACCGACCACGAGTCGGCGGCGATGGCGGGCCTGATGGTGTTCCTCGTCACCGTGCTCTACATCGGCCTGTCCCTGCCCGAGCCGGAGCGGAAGGGCGGCGAGCGTCACGTCTTTCCCGCCGAGCTGGACTCCCAGGCCCTCACGCTGCTGGCCAGGGCCAGACAGGCGATCATGGAGGTGACCGGCTCCCGGGTGAACCGCCTGGGTCTGCTCGACACCGTCGCCAACGACGTCGTGCTGCCCGAGCGGCTGTGGCACATCGCCCGCCTCCTGCGTACGCAGACGGAGCTGCGGGCCGAGCAGGCCGAGGCGCGGGCGGAGATGATGACGCCCGAGCTGGCCGCCGTGCTCGAACCCCAGCAGGAGGCCCTGCGGCGCTCCGTGGCGGCGGTCACCGAGCGGGTGTGGGAGCTGGAGGTCTATGCCGGCCGCGTCAAGGCGGCCGACTCGGCCCTGCGCGCCCAGGAGTTGCAGCAGAGCAACGACAGGTATCGGGACCTGCTGGCGCAGACCGGCGACGCCGAGGGGCTGCGCGACCTGACCGAGCAGGCGGACACGCTGGCCAGGAGCCTGCGCGAGGCGGTCGAGGCGGGCCAGACGCTGGCGTCAGAAATCGCGCCACTCGTCGAACCATGACCCGGCCTCGCCCGCGGGCACGCCCGCCAGCGCCGCCAGCGCCATGAACGCGTCGCCCGCCTCCTCCCGCCGCAACGTGTCGATCAGCCCGTGCCGGCCGTCGAGGCCGTTGAGCCTGTCGACGAACTCCCGCAGCGTCTGCCTGGCGTCGGCCACCCCGCCCGGGTCGTCGGCGCTCAGCCGCCCGATGGCCTCGGAGGCCACGGTGTAGGCCCGGCACGCCGCCGCCCCCGCCCGCCGGTCGTCGTCGACCCAGTTACGCAGCGGATTGTCGATGTTGGCGGCCAGCCACTTGTCCGACTTGGCCCCGCGCAGCCGGACCCGCACCTCCGAGCCCCTGTAGCGCCGCTTGATGGGCCCGCTCTGGCTGCTCCTGAGCGAGGCGACGCCGAGGTGCCGCAGGGCGCCGCCGGGCGGGGGCAGCATCGACGCCTCGACCCCGTACGCGTCGATCAGCTCCAGCGTGTGCAGCTTGGGGAACGCGGCCGTGCCGGTGAGCCCGCCGTGCGGGCGCAGCCACTGGATCCGCAGCGACTCCAGCTCGGCGAGCCCGTCCAGCGCCATGAGCGGCACGTCGCCGGCCACCTCCATCGCCACCTCGCGCACCCCGCCCAGCCCGGCGGGGACGCCGGAGCGGGTCGTCAGGCGGATCCACCGCCCGCCGGCGGCGGCCGTGACGAGCTCGGGCGGCGGCCCGTCCGCGCCCAGGCGCAGGCGGGTCAGGGTGGGCGGCAGGACGAGCCGGCGCGGCGAGCCTTCGGCGAACGTCAGCTCGTTGAGGTGCGTCCCGCCCAGATCGACCTCTTCGGGCGGGCCGGCCCAGTGCAGGGCGGTGATGATCGGCCGGGACGACAGCGCGGCCGCGAGCCCGCGGTCGGGCCCGGCCCAGGTCAGCGAGGTCACCCGGGGGAGCGCGTCCAGCCCGGCCCAGCGCACCTCGCCGTGGAGCTCCCGCAGGTCGAGCCCGGAGACCATGGCGGGCCTGCGGATGCGCCGGCCGCCGAAGTCGGCCTCGATCTGGCCGGGAGCGGCGCTCTTGTAGGCGGCCTTGACCTCGTCGGGCACCCGCAGGTCCCACTGCCGCTGGAGGACGACCTGGACGCTCAGGGCGGGCCAGGCGCCGTACGCGCTGGTCGAGCGTGGCATGCCGGCGCCCACCGGAAGCCGCCCGAGCCGGACGAAACCGGGTGGCAGCGGGGCGGAGGCGTCGACGGACAGGATCTGGGGCACGCCCTCCCAGCTGTGGTGGTCGATGATCAGCGGGCCGGCCCCGCGCAGGTCGTCGAGCGCGGGCACCGCGTCGGAGTGCCAGTCGAACACGCACACCGTCAGCTCGTCGCCCGCCGCCGTCACCTGGCACGCGCCGAACCCGCCGAGCGGCAGCGGCATGGCCACGACGTCACCGATCTCCAGCATGCCCGGCAGGGTAGCAACAGCCGGCGACAACCCCGTGGAAAAGATTTCCCCCACGGGGGATCATTGCCGCATGGACGTACTCGCGGCCATCGTGGCGATCCTCGCCCTCGTGCTCAACGGCCTCATGGCGGGGGTCTACTTCGCGTTCTCGACGTCGGTGATGCCGGCCCTCGACGCCGTCGACAAGGACCAGGCGGAAGCCGTCATGCGCAGCATCAACCGGAAGATCCTCAATCCGGCGTTCCTGTCCACGTTCGCGCTGGCGCCGCTCCTCGCGCTGGTCGCCGGGATCCTGCTGTTCGTGGCCGGGCCCGGCAGCCTGCCGGGCATCCTGGCCGTCGCGGCCTCCCTGGTCGCCTTCTTCGGCTCGATCGTGGTGACGAGCGTGGTGAACATACCGCTGAACAACGCGATCGACGCGGGCGAGCTCGACTGGCCCGGCTACTCGCCGCGCTGGACCCGCTTCAACCACGTGCGCGGCTGGGCCTGCGTGCTCACCGTCGCCCTCCTGGGCGCCGCGCTCTACGTCTGGGAGTGATCCGGCTTGTGCCGCTGGTAGTAGCGGGCGACGCGGATCCGGTTGCCGCAGAGCGTCGGTGAGCACCAGCGGCGGCGGGGGTGGGCCGGGAGGAAGAGCAGGCGGCAGTCGGGGGCCTCGCAGGAGCGGACCTTGCCCACGCCGGGGTCCGTCAGCAGGTCCACGGCCGCCTCGGCGAGCTGCGTGAGGAGGCGGGTCACGTCGCTGCCGTCCCGCCGCGTGACGCTCCCGAAGACGACTCCCCGCGGCTCCAGCTGAGGGTACGGCGGGGCGAGCCGCAGGGCGTCGTTGATCGCCGCGATCGAGCCGGGCGGCGCGGGCACGGCCTGGCGGGCGGCCTCCAGGGCCGCCTCCACGTGGCCGCGCAGCCGGCGGACGGCGGCCAGATCGGCGGCCGGGAAGGGCGCGTCGGGCAGGGTGAGGCGGTCCGACTGCCTGGCCAGCCAGTCGTTGAAGTCGGCGGCCCGGGCCAGGGCGTCGTGGTCGCGGGTCCGCGTGTTGACCAGATCCAGGGCCAGGGGCTCACCCGTCAGCAACTCCATGGCGCTAATGCTATCTCCAAGTGTTGACCCATTAGATCGTTTTGGCTATAACTAATGCGTCTTCGCGAGAAAGAGGCATGTGAGATGGAGATCCCATACGTCAGGCACGGGTTCGTGGACGTCGAGGGGGTTCAGGTCTTCTACCGGGAGGCGGGGCCGGAAGGCGGGGTCCCGCTGCTGTTGCTGCACGGGTTCCCGTCCGCGTCGCACCAGTACCGGCGGCTCATGGACGCGCTGGGCACCCGCCACCGGGTCGTCGCGCCCGACTATCCCGGGTTCGGGCACACGCGGACCCCCGACGGGTTCGAGTACTCCTTCGACCGGCTGGCCGACGTCGTCGAGGGGTTCGTGCGGGCGATCGGGCTCGGGCCGTTCGTGCTGTACGCGTTCGACTTCGGCGGGCCCGTCGGGTTCCGGGTGGCCGAGCGGCATCCCGAGTGGATCGCGGGGCTCATCGCGCAGAACGCCAACGCGTACGACGAGGGGCTGTCCGAGGTGGCGCGCCAGGCCGTCAAGGCGCCGTCCGAGGAGCTGTTCACGCTGCCGTTCACCCGTGGCCAGTACGAGGACGGCACGACGGACCCGGCCCTCGTCGCGCCCGACGGATGGACGCTCGACCAGCACTTCCTGGACCTGCCGGGACGCAAGGAAGCACAGCTGGCCCTCGCCCGCGACTACGCGGGGAACCTCGCGCGCTACCCGGACTGGCAGGCCTGGCTACGCCGGCACCGCCCGCCCACGCTGGTGCTCTGGGGGCGGGGAGACGCGATCTTCCTCGAACCGGGCGCCCACGCGTACCGGCGGGACGTGCCCGAGGCGGAGGTGCACGTCTTCGACACCGGCCACTTCGCGCTGGAGGAGAAGCTGCCGGAGATCGCGCCGGTCGTCGCGGGCTTCCTGGAAAGGACGACCACATGACGAAAGCCCCACGGTCGCCCGTGGGGCCCGACGAGCGTGAAGGAGGATCCGGCGCGAGCGCCGGGCCCTCGTCACGTCAACCAGGAACGGCTATCGGCGGCCGGGAGGACGGCCGTCGTCGTCGTCTCCGGCGCCATAGTCATCGGCGTAATCGGCATAGCGATCCGCCAGCTCATCGTTGAGGTCGTCGGCGTCGTCATTGCTGCTGGAGTCTCCGACCCCGAGTTCATCGCGAAGACGGTCAAGATCCGTGCCACCGCTGTTGTACTTCAGCTGGCGAGCAACCTTGACCTGCTTGGCCTTTGCTCGGCCGCGCCCCATTGGCTCGACCCCCTCGTGTGGGGTCGTCCCCGACCCCTCGTCGCTAACGCACCACACACTGACGCCGCTTCTCTTTGGGCGTCAGCCTATCGTTCGCCTATTACCGTACCTGTTTTGTGCCCAGCTCGGTACGTCGTATGGGCGTGGGGCGTCAGCGGCCCAGCCAAATGGCCCGAATACGCCCGACTTCCGACATTCTGCGCTCGGCTAGCCTATCCGCTGCGACGGCGGGAGGAACGCCCTCATCGGCAGCGATTCGGAAGATCTTCAGAGTCGTGTCGTAGATCTGGGCGGCCTTCGCTCTGGCTCGTTCCATGTCGAAGCCCTCGATCTCATCGGCGACCTGGATCACCCCTCCCGAATTGACGACATAGTCGGGCGCGTAGAGGATGCCGCGCTCGGCGAGCTGCTTCTCGACCCCGGGGTGGGCGAGCTGGTTGTTGGCCCCGCCACAGACGATCTTCGCCCGGAGCCTGGCGACCGTCGCGTCGTCGAGGGCGCCGCCCAGCGCGCACGGCGCGAACACGTCGATGTCGGATCCGGACAGCTCGGCCGCGTCGGCCACCACGTCGACCTCCGGGTGGCGCAGGCGCACGCGCTCGACGGCCTTGGGGTCGACGTCGCAGATCACGACCTCGGCGCCGTCCTCGCGCAGGAGATCGACCAGGCGGTGACCCACCTTGCCGACCCCTTCGACGCCGACGCGCCTGCCGTGCAGCGACGGCGTGCCGTACACGCGCTCGGCCGAGGCCCGCATGCCCTGGAACACGCCGAACGCCGTGAGGATGGACGAATCCCCCGCCCCGCCGTGGGCCGGCGAGCGGCCGGTCACGAACCGGGACTCGCGGGCGATGACGTCCATGTCCGCGCTGTAGGTGCCCACGTCGCAGGCCGTGATGTAGCGCCCGCCGAGCGACTGCACGAACCTCCCGTACGCGCGCAGCAGCGCCTCGTTCTTGTCGTGGGCCGGGTCGCCGATGATCACGGCCTTGCCGCCGCCCAGGTCGAGCCCGGCCAGCGCGTTCTTGTAGGACATGCCCTTGGAGAGGTTGAGCACGTCGGCCAGGGCCGCGCTCTCGCTCTCGTACGGATAGAAGCGGGTGCCTCCCAGCCCCGGGCCCAGGGCCGTGTTGTGGATGGCGATGATGGCACGCAGGCCGCTCTGCTCGTCGGCGCAGAACACGACCTGCTCGTGGACGTCCTTTTGGGACGAGCCGAAGACGTCGGTCACGGTAGTGACTCCCTGTCCGGTCCGCCGCACCTTTGCGGCGGAGATCACCTCACAGCGTAGTAAGCGTCACAACGGTGCACGCAGGTTCGCTTCATGACACGATGCCTCCGTGCTGCCCTATGCCGCCTACCTCCGCGTCTATGAGCCACTGACCGCGTTCGCCGAACCCGAGCGCAAGGTGTGGGCCGACTACGCCGACTCACGTGACCGCCCGCGCCGCGCGAACGCGCTCAATGCGGAGCACGGCGAGTCGGTGATGCGCCTCCTCGGCATGCCCCCTCAACCCGTTCCCGCCCAGGAGAGCCCCAACGCCTATCTGCGGCGTGTTGAGGACCGGTTGTACGTCTGCCCCTGGCAAACCCGTTTGCGCTCGTGGCTGGCGTTCTCAAGGCTGCGTGGCAGCACTCCTGTGAAGATGATGGACCGCCTGGTGCCCAAGGCGATCGCCGACCAGGTGGCCGACGACTTCGACCGGTACAAGCGGCAGGCCGGTTCGTCCGCGTTGCGTACGCACATTCGCACCACGGCGTGGCATGTGCCGCCATCGTGGTTCGTGCCGTTTGATGGAAACGAGCGCTGGCTGGTGCTCGGCTCCGCCAACCCGGGACAGGACGTGACGACCGCTACCGGACGCAACCTCATCTACGTCACCTCCATGGCACAGGCCAGGAGGCGGGCGGCCAGGGCGCTCAACGTGCTGCGCAGGCACCTGGGCGACGTGTCCGCCAACTTCGACGTGGAGGACGTCGCCAGGTGGCTGGAGGAGTTCCACCCGCACTCGCTGGTCGAGCTCGACTACGGCGGCCTCGTCCACCTCATGGACGACGACGCGCTGCAGGCGGATCAGTCGGTCGCCGAGCTGTCGGCCGCCCTGACGGGCCTGGACACGGGTCAAGAAGAACTTGCCTACGCCATGTACCAGAGAGTGATCCTCCGGTGGAAGTCAATGCAACAGCTGGAATCTGCCAACTGAGGCTCAATGCGACCGTCTGACCTGCATGAGTAGGTCACGTCTCACGGCTGCTCTCTTCTGCGAACTGAGTAGTTTGCCGTTTTCACTGCGATACCACGAACCGTGTCGCTAGAATCACCGAGCGTGACATCGCCACGGGGGCGGGCAGTTGGGTCAAAGAAGGGCTCGCCAATCGCTCTGCGTGGCGGTATGGTCACATCGGGTGATGCCGCATATGGCTCAGAAAAGCCGCACGCTCTGTGCCATAGGGGGACATCCGTGACACGCGCAAAGGCAGTCACAGGATCGCTAAGCCGGTCCACACGGAGGAGAGGCCGCACAAATGTCAGCTCGTACACCCGAGGCCGAGCCACTGCTCACGCCCGCTGAGGTCGCGACCATGTTCAGGGTCGACCCCAAGACCGTTACGCGGTGGGCCAAGGCGGGTAAGTTGACGTCGATTCGCACCCTCGGCGGTCATCGGCGTTACCGGGAGACCGAGGTCCGGGCACTGCTCGCGGGCATTCCGCAGCAGCGCTCGGAGTAGGTGAGGGTCGTCACGGATCCTCAGGGGGGTTGAGGGTGAGCCAGGCCGACGGCCTGGTCCACCGCTGTGACGACACAACGTCGCATGGGAGAGTTGGCGCCGCCCGCCCGGCGCCATCCTTCCGCGACGGATCCGAGCGACCGAGCCGCCTCACGCAGCGAGGCGATGAGTGCGGCTAACTGAATCGTTCCAGCAGCGTGGCCACGTCGCCGTCGTAGGCGGCGGCCACGCGGAGCAGCGCGCCCATGTGATCGACGAGCATCTTTTCCAGCGTCGGTCGCTCTATGTCACGATGCTCCAGCCAGTCGAGCCCGGCCGTCTCCACGGAGGCGATCCACGACCGCAGGGTCGCGCGCAGCACCGGGCTGGCCTCCTCGACGCGCATCTGTTTCAGGATCTGGCGGAAGAGCCGCCGGCGTACGCCGTCGACGATCTCGCCGACCTCGCCCGCCCTGTTGGCGGGCCCCCCGCGCAGCAACGCGGCGAACCCGGCCGCGTGCTCCTCGACGAAGTCGAAGTAGCGCCTGAGCCCTGAGGCCAGCTCTTCGACCGGCCGGCCGCCCTCATGGGGGCGGAGCCGGGACTCCAGTTGCTCCGCCGCGCTCTTCAGCGCGGCCACGTAGAGCTCCTGCTTGCCGCCGAAATAGTGGTAGACGAGGGCCCGCGAAGCGCCCGCCGCCGAGGCCACGTCGTCGATCGAGACGTCTTCCGCGTCACGGGTGCTGAACAGCTCTAGCGCGGCCGCCATCAACTCCTCGCGACGCCGGTCGACGCTGAGCCTGCGCCGCGCCGGCCGTGCCGTGTCGGCTGACTTCCCGGGTGTCACACCTGCACAGTAGCCGACGCCGTGCCGCCCGTTCCCCGGGTCGACTGACGATGATTCCCTGAGTCAAACAGTGAGAAGGCCGTACCCTGCGGCGAACTCGATCGTTTGGTCAGACAGGTGCCCATATCCGCATCGCGGGGGAGACACATGTCAGGACCGCCCGTCAACACTTCCACCATCACCGAGCTCAGAGAGGTAGACACGCTGCCTCGGCCCAGACCGACAATCCGCAACGTCGCCGAACGAGCCGGCGTCTCGAAATCGCTGGTCTCTCTCGTGCTGCGCGGATCCCCGCACGTGAGCGAGCACCGGCGCCAGGCCGTGCTGCAGGCCGCCCGCGAACTCGGCTACCGGCCGAACGCGGTCGCGCGGAGCCTGGTCGAAGGCCGTACGCATCTTGTCGGCGCGCTCGTCGCCGACCTGCACAATCCGTTCTACGCGGAGTTCCTCGACGGTCTGCAGGAGAGCCTGCACGGCGACGGCCTGCGCATGCTCATCGGGAACAGCCAGTGGGACCCGGCGTTCGAGGACGAGGCCGTCGAGGCCTTCCTCGAGCTCAGGGTGGACGGGCTGATCCTCCTGGGCATCGCGCCGACCAGCGAGACGCTGATCGAGGCCACCGCCTACACCCCGACCGTCGTCGTAGGGGAACGTGACATCGAGCTCGACGGAGTCGACATCGTGGTCGACGACGACCAGCTCGGCGCTCGCCTGGCCATCGACCACCTGGTCGAGCTGGGCCACAAGCGCATCGCGCACATCGAGGGCCGGCGCTCGTCGCGCTGCGAGGGTTACCTCGTGGCCATGCGCAGGCACTCGCTGGCGCCGTACATCATGGTCGAGGCCGCGGACTCGACCGAGGAGGGCGGCAGGGAGGCGGCGATGGCGCTGCTCACCCGCGACCCGAGGCCCACGGCGATCTTCGCCGCCAATGACGTGGTCGCGCTCGGCGTGCTCTCGGCCGCGAGCGAACTGGGCCTGCGAGTCCCGCAAGACCTTTCGGTGGTCGGTTACGACAACACGCACCTGTCGGCCTCCCACCACATCTCGCTCACCTCGGTCGACCAGCCCCGCCGCACCATGGGAAGGTCGGCGGCGGCGCTGCTGAGCGACCGGATCGGGGACCCCGCCAAGGTCTCGCGCCTGCGTGAGATCCGCCCCGAGCTGATCGTGCGACGTAGCACGGGTCCGGCCTAAGTCGAATGAGAAATCTGCAAAGCCGACCGCCGCTGTGGCGAGAATCGCGCGCACGACAGTAGGGCGGCGGTCTGCTGGAGCAGGTTTCTTGTTCGCAAACCCTCAAGGCTGGGTCAAGCCGCGCGGAGAAGCGGCCGCGCGGCTGTTTACTCGTCAGGGTCATGCTAATTGTGGCCGGATTCGGTCCGGTCACGGTCTGATCCGGGGGAACAGTCATGCGTGATCCGGAACTAGTGTCTTGCGCCCAGCGCGCGGCGGCCGAGCTCGAGCGCGCCTGGGGCCACTGGCGGGCGGGGAGGGGGCGGGGCGTCGACGGCGCCGCGGAGTCGGTCGCCAGTTACGTCGCCCACTCCCTCGACCACCCGTGGGGCCGGCCCCGCGTCGTCCTCGGGCTCGACGCCGAGGACGCGCGGGAGCTGGCCGCCCTGCTGGAGCGCCAGGAGGTCGGCGAGCGCGTCTGGTGAGGGCCCGAGGCCCCTCCAGGACGTACGATTCCCCTCCACCAGCCGTGGTTGGCATAAGACGGGTTCGAGCTCCGGGTTTGCCGTAAGTTGGAACCCATGCGTGCTCTGCCAGCCTCAGTCCTCGTCGTTTGCGGCCTGATCGCCTCCGCGTGTGGCGGCACCGGCACCGGTGGCGCCGCGGCAGGTCAGGCCGCTCCCGCGACCGCCGCGGAGCAGACCGCCGCGGAGCAGACTCCCGCAAAGCAGTCCCCGCCCGACGCCAAGCCGCTGGAGGGCAAGGTCGTCGTGATCGACCCGGGCCACAACGGCGGCAACTACCGCGACCCCAAGGCCGTCAACCGCATGGTCAACGTGCTGACCAAGTGGAAGCCCTGCGACACGACGGGCACCGCGACCAACAGCGGCTACAGCGAGGCCGCCTTCACCTGGGACGTCTCCAAGCGGCTCGTCAAGATCCTCGAAGCCCGCGGGGCCACGGTCAAGCTGACCAGGGCGGGCAACAACGGCGTGGGTCCGTGCATCACCGAACGCGCCGCGATCGGCAACAGGGCCCACGCCAACGCCGCGATCTCCATCCACGGCGACGGCTCGGCCCCCGCCAACCACGGCTTCCACGTCATCATGCCGAAGAAGATCAAGGGCCCCGTGGACAAGGTCGTGGCCGCGTCGAGCAGGCTCGGCATCGACGTGCGCGACGCGTTCGCCAAGGGCACGGGCCTGCCCTACTCCACCTACGTCGGTCGCGACGCGCTCGACTACCGCAACGACCTCGGCGGCCTCAACCTGTCGACGGTGCCGAAGATCTTCATCGAGTGCGGCAACATGCGCAACGCCGCCGAGGCGGCCAAGTTCCAGGACCCGAGCTTCCGGCAGAAGATCGCGGTGGCGCTGGCGAACGGATTGCAGCACTATCTCAAAGCATGATTCCTCGCCCTGAGCTGCTCAGCGATCTTTCCGGTTCTTTCCAGCTGACCTCGGGCGCGACCGTGTCCGGCGACCTGGTGGACGCCGTACGCCTCGCGCTCCCGCTGCTCGACCTGCGGCCCGGCGACGCGGGTGAGATAGACGTCCGGCGGGATCCGGCGCTCGGCGAGGAGGCGTACCGGCTGACGGCCGGCTCGCGGGGCGTCGAGATCGTGGCCGGCGGGCGGGCGGGGGCGTTCTACGCGGCGCAGTCGCTGCACCAGCTGCTGCCGGCCGCCTCCTACCGGTTCTCCGGCGGGGCCTCCTGGTCCGTTCCAGGGGTGCGGATCGAGGACGCGCCGCGGTTCGCCTGGCGCGGGCTGCACCTGGACGTGGCGCGGCACTTCTTCCCCAAGCGGGAGATCCTGCGCCTGCTCGACCTGATGGCGATGCACAAGCTCAACCGCCTCCACCTGCACCTGGTGGACGATCAGGGATGGCGGGTGGAGAGCAGGGCGTACCCGCTGCTGCACGAGGTCTCCTCGCACCGGCCGCGCACGGCGACCAACTTCTGGCGGGAGCCGGACACGTACGACGACCTGCCGCACGGGGGTTACTACACGCTCGACGACCTGGCCGAGATCGGCGCGTACGCCCGCTCGCGGTGCGTCACGATCGTCCCCGAGATCGACGTGCCCGGTCACGCGTCGGCGATCCTGGCAGCCTACCCGGCGCTCGGGGCCACCGGGGAGCCTTACGACGTGCTCGACCGGTGGGGCATCTCCTCCGCGATCCTGTCGCCGCTGCCGCCGACCGTCGAGTTCCTGACCACGATCTTCGACGAGCTGATCGGGGCGCTGGGCGAGACCCCGTACGTGCACATCGGCGGCGACGAGGTCGTGCTGGACCATTGGGGCGAGTCCCCGGAGATCATCGCCTACCGCGACTCGCTCGGGCTGGCCACCTCCAACGACCTGCAGGCGTGGTTCCTGCGGCGGCTCGCGGACGCGCTGGCCGAGCGGGGCGCGCGGACCGTGGTGTGGGACGAGGCGTTCGTCAGCGGCGGGCTGCGGGAGGACACCGTGGTGATGCCGTGGCGCGGCATGGGGGTGGGCCGCCGGGCCGCGGCGGCCGGGCACGACGTGGTGGCGACCCCGGTGTTCCCGCTGTACTTCGACTGGGCCGAGGCGGCCTCGGCGGACGAGCCCATGGCCATCGGCGACGCCATCACCGTCTCGGACGTGGCCGCCTTCGAGCCCGCGCCGGCCTCCTGGACGGAGGAGGAGCGCGCCCGGGTCCTGGGAGCCCAGGCGCAGCTCTGGACCGAGCGGGTGCCCGACGCCCGCATGGTCGACTACCGCCTGTGGCCGCGGGCGTGCGCGCTGGCGGAGGTCGCGTGGGCCGGTCCCACGGACGGCTTCACGGGACGGCTGGAGGAGCACCTGGGGCGGCTGGACGCGCTCGGGGTCGAGTACCGCCCGCCGGCGGGGCCGCACCCGTGGCAGCGGCGGCGTCCGCACCGGCCGGGCGTGTTGCGCGTCCATGAGGCGATGGACCACATCGAGAGCATGACGCACGACGCGGAGTCGACCCGCCCCAGCGTGTGACTCAGGTGGCCGGGCGGTCGTTGAGGATGCGCTGGAAGAGGCGGCAGTCCTGCCACCTGCCGTCGATCTCGAGGTAGCGGTCGGCGGTGCCGTACGGCTCGAAGCCGGTCTTGACCAGCACGTTCTGCGAGGCCGCGTTGTCGAGCAGGGTGCTGGCCGCGATCCGGTGCAGCCGCAGCTCCTCGTCGGCCATCCGGCACACCTCCCGCACGGTGCCGGTGGCCAGGCCGCGCCCGGTGTAGTCGCCGTCCACCCAGTAGCCGAGGTCGGCGCTCAGCCAGGGGCCGCGGACGATGCCGCTGAGCGTCGCGCGGCCCACGACCTCGTCGCCGTCCGCGAGCACCCACGGCATCGCCCGGCCCTGCGCCTGCTGCTCCAGCACGTCCTTGAGCCGCTTGGCCTGCCCCTCAAGGGTGAAGAACTCGGCGGGCCTGCGAGGCTCCCACCGTTTCAGGTGGTCACGGTTGCGGTCGTAGGCGCGTACCAGGGCCTCGACGTCCTGCTCGGCGGCCGGCCGTAGAACGACGCCGTCCGCCAGGGATACCTCTTCGATCATTCGCTCCACGATAGGGGATTCAGGCCGTACGGCCGATGGCGTCGGTGACGGACTTGAGGCCGTGGCGGCGTACGCGCCTGGAGAGCTGGCGGTGGATGCGCGAGGCCCACAGCGGGCCGCCGTAGATCCAGCCTGTGTAGCCCTGGACCAGGGTGGCCCCGGCGAGCAGGCGCTCCCAGACGTCGTCCACGTCCTCCACCCCGCCGACCGACACCAGCGTGAGCCGGTCGCCGACCCTGGCGCGCAGGCGCCTGAGCACCTCCAGCGAGCGGCCCTTGAGCGGGCGGCCCGACAGCCCGCCCGTCTCGCCGCCGTGCCTGATCGTGGTGTTGGTGGCGATGATCCCGTCCAGGCCCAGCTCCACCGCCAGGTCGGCGACCGCGTCGACGTCCTCGTCCGCGAGGTCGGGCGCGATCTTCACCAGCAGCGGGGTGGGGCGGGGCGTGCCGTCCGCGACCTTCTTGACCGCCGTGAGCAGCGGACGCAGCAGCGAGACCGCCTGAAGGTTGCGCAGCCCCGGGGTGTTGGGCGAGCTGACGTTGACCACGAGGTAGTCGGCCAGCGGCGCGAGCTCCCTGGCGCTGGCCACGTAGTCGGCCACGGCCTCCGACTCGGGCACCACCTTGGTCTTGCCGATGTTCACCCCGACCACGACGGGGACGCCGCGGGCGCGGCGCAGCCTGCGGGCCGCGGCGGTCGCCCCGGCGTTGTTGAAGCCCATCCGGTTGATCACCGCGCGCTCCGGCAGCAGCCGGAAGAGGCGCGGGCGCGGGTTGCCCGGCTGGGCGTGCGCGGTGATCGTGCCGACCTCGACGTGCCCGAAGCCGAGCGCGGCGATGCCCTCGGCGCACGCGGCGTCCTTGTCGAACCCGGCGGCCAGGCCGAGCGGGCCCGGGAAGTGCACGCCGAACGCGGTCACCCGCAGGGCCGGGTCGCGGGGCGCGAGCACGCGGAAGAGCAACCGCTTGACCACGGGCAGCCGCGCGAGGAGCGCGAGGGCGCTCACGGTGAGATGGTGCACGGCCTCGGCGTCGAAACGCCGCAGGACCTGTGTGAACACGAGGCGATACATCACGGGTCAGGCTACCAACCCGGCCTCGTGGGCGATTATCGCGGCCTGCACCCGGTTGCGGACGCCGAGCCGGGTGAGGATGGCGCTCACGTACGCCTTGACCGTGCCCTCGACGATGTGCAGCTCGCGGGCGATCTCGGCGTTGGACATGCCCGCGCCGAGCAGGGCCAGCACCTCTCTCTCGCGGTCGGTGAGCGCGCTGACGCGTTCGCGGGCCAGCGCGCCCTTGCTCATCCTGCCGCCCGCGAGCTGCGCGATCACCCGCTGGGCGACCCTGGGCGACAGGTACGCGGCCCCGTCGGCCACCGCGTGGATCCCGGCGATCAGCTCGCGCGGGTCGCCCGACTTGAGCAGGAACCCGCTCGCCCCGATGTCGAGCGCCTTGGCGATGTAGTCGTCCTCCCCGAATGTGGTCAGCATCACCACGGCCGTGTCCGGCGCGACCCGGCGCATCTCGCTCGCCGCGCCCAGGCCGTCGAGCCTGGGCATGCGGATGTCGAGCAGCGCCACGTCGGGGCGGTGGCTGATGGCCAGGTCGACGGCCTGCCTGCCGTCGCCGGCCTCGGCCACCACCTCCAGCGACGGGTCGGAGGAGAGGATCGCCTTGACCCCGGCCCGGATCATGGCCTCGTCGTCGGCCAGGAGTAGACGGATCACGCCCTCTATATTGCCGATATGGCACAGGTGAAGGTGTACGGGCGCAGGGACGTGTGGGCCGGACGGCAGCGGGAGATCTCGGACCTGGTGCAGTCGTGCCTGGTGAGCGCCTGGGGGCTGCCGCCGGAGAAGCGGTTCCACCGGTTCCTGCTGCTCGACGAGGACGACTTCGTCTGCCCGGGGCGCAGTGACGATTACCTCATCATCGAGGTGATCTGCTTCACAGGGCGCAGCGACGACGCCAAGCGGGCCCTGATCCGGGAAATCTACGAAAAATCCGGCTACGATCCGGAGGACGTCGAGATCACGATCATCGAGATGCCCAAGGCGAACTGGGGGATCCGCGGGGTGCCCGCCGACGAGCTCACCCTCTCGTACAAGGTCGAGGTCTAGCTGACGGTATGGTCCGACTCATGAGCACTCACTATGACGTCGTCGTTCTCGGCGCGGGTCCGGGAGGGTACACGGCCGCCGTCCGCGCCGCCCAGCTCGGGCTGCGCGCCGCGGTCGTCGAGGAGAAGTACTGGGGTGGCGTCTGCCTGAACGTGGGCTGCATCCCGTCCAAGGCGCTGCTGCGCAACGCCGAACTGGCCCACATCTTCAACCACGAGGCCAAGACGTTCGGCATCAGCGGCCAGGTCACCTTCGACTACGGAGCGGCCTTCCAGCGCAGCCGCAAGGTGGCCGACGGGCGGGTCAAGGGCGTTCACTACCTGATGAAGAAGAACGCCATCACGGAGTACGACGGTCGCGGCACGTTCCTGGACGCGAACACGCTCCAGGTGAACGGCGAGACGATCACGTTCTCCAACTGCATCATCGCGGCGGGGGCGACCACCCGCGTGATCCCGGGCACGCGGTTGTCCGAGCGCGTGGTGACGTACGAGGAGCAGATCCTCACCGAGGAGTTGCCGGAGAGCATCATCATCGCGGGCGCCGGCGCCATCGGCGTGGAGTTCGCGTACGTGCTGCACAACTACGGCGTCAAGGTGACGATCGTGGAGTTCCTCGACCGGATGGTGCCGCTGGAGGACGCGGAGGTGTCGGCCGAGCTGGCCAAGCGCTACAAGCGGCTCGGCATCGAGGTGCTGACCTCGACCCGCGTGGACGCCATCGAGGACACCGGCGCCTCCGTCAAGGTCACCGTCACCAGGGGCGACCAGACGCAGGTGCTCGAGGCCGACAAGGTGCTGCAGGCCATCGGGTTCCAGCCGCGCGTCGAGGGCTACGGCCTGGAGAAGACGGGCGTGGCTCTCACCGACCGGGGCGCCATCGCGGTCGACGGGCGGTGCCGTACGAACGTGCCGCACATCTTCGCCATCGGCGACGTCACCGCCAAGCTGATGCTGGCGCACGCCGCGGAGGCCATGGGCATCATCGCCGCCGAGACGATCGGCGAGGCGGAGACCATGGAGCTCGACTACGTGATGATCCCGCGGGCCACGTACTGCCAGCCGCAGGTGGCCAGCTTCGGCTACACCGAGGCGCAGGCGCGCGACCTGGGCTACGACGTGAAGGTGGCCAAGTTCCCGTTCACGGCGAACGGCAAGGCCCACGGCCTGGGCGACGCGAACGGCTTCGTCAAGATCATCAGCGACAACACGCACGGCGAGCTGCTCGGCGCCCACCTGATCGGGCCCGAGGTCACCGAGCTGCTGCCGGAGCTCACCCTGGCCCAGCAGTGGGACCTGACCGTGCACGAGGTCGCCCGCAACGTCCACGCGCACCCGACACTCGGGGAAGCGGTCAAGGAGGCGATCCACGGCCTCGCCGGCCACATGATCAACATGTGATCGCCCGACTCCCGGGGTCCTCACCAACGAGGCGCTATGCGCTGGTTCGGACCCTGCCTCCCAAGGGGGCGAGCCCCCTTTCGATCCCCCAAAGGCGCGGTCCTCGCTGACGCTCGGGCGTGCTGATGGGGGATCGGGGCGAAGCCCCGATCCCGGGTGAGGTGGCCTGCCGGCCCCCTCACGCTCCCCCGGCTGTGGGCCGCGTTCAAAGGGCCACTTCTGGCGCTAGGCGGGCAACGTCCAGGAAGGCCCGTCAGGCTCGCCCAGCCACACCCATTGCGCCTCGGGCGTAACCGTCAGCCCGAAGCCGGATTGGTGGGGCCGACCGGCTTCCTCCCACGTCAGAATGGCGTCTTCGACGGCATCCCACAGCTTGAACATCATCCCCCCGGGCCATCCCGCGAAAGCCGCTGCCCCTATTCCGGGCTCCCTTCCGGAGATGCCGTGATCACCGCTGATGAGCTGCCGGAGAAGCCGGCCGCGCAGGCACGCGCCAAGGCGGATGCGCGTGCGAGCGCGACGTGGGTGGAATTCCTGGGCGAACAGCCTGAGCTCAGGCTTTCCGGGGCAGGCCCGCCGGCTCGGAGTCAGGCCGGGGTGCGGGTTCGGTGCGGAGGGGGGTCTCGCGGATGAGCCAGGAAGCGGCGAAGGAGATCGCCGCGAGGGCGGCGGCGCCGAGGAGGAGGGCGTGCAGGCCGCTGGTGACGGCCTCGCGGACGGCGTCGGCCACGGGGGCGGGCAGGTGCGGCAGCGAGCCGGGCGTCAGCTCGCCGCCCCGCTCCAGCCGGTCGGCCGTGCCGGGGCCGAGGCGGTCGGTCAGGTGGGTGCGCATCCGGGCCGCGTACAGGGTCCCGAGCACGGCGATGCCCAGTGATCCGCCGACGGTGCGCAGGAGGGTGACCGTGCCGCTGGCGGCGCCCATGTCGCGCGGGTCGGCGCTGTTGATCGTGATCAGCGTCGTGCTCTGCATCACCAGGCCGATGCCCGTCCCGATGACGAGGGTGAGCGCCGAGGCGGCGGGTGCGGGGGTGGCGGCGTCGAGCAGGAGCAGGGCCAGGGAGCCGGCGGTCATGAGGGCGCCGCCGAGGATCGGGTAGCGGCGGTAGCGGCCGTCGCGGCTGATGAGCCGGCCGGTGAGCAGTTGCGCGGCGAGCATGCCGAACATCAGCGGCAGCAGCAGCATGCCGGCCGCCGCAGGGGAGGCGCCCTGGACGAACTGCATGTACTGGGGCAGGTAGTTGGTCACGCTGACCATGGCGGCGCCGACGAGGAAGCTGAGGACCTGGGCGAGGGTGAAGTCGCGGTCGGCGAACAGCCGGGGCGGGATGACGGGCTCGGCGGTCCGGCGTTCGACGGCGACGAATCCGGCCAGGGTGGCCACGGCGAGCGCGCCCAGGGCGAGGATCTGGGGTGAGGTCCAGGCGTACGCGGTGCCCGCCCAGCCGGCCAGCAGGGTCAGGGCCACGATGGCGGTGGTGAGCAGGGCCGCGCCGGCGTAGTCGATGCGGGGTCTGACGCGTTCGGCGGGCGGGAGGTGGATCCGGGTGGCGATGATCAGCAGCGCGAGGGCGCCGACGGGCAGGTTGACGTAGAAGGTCCAGCGCCAGCTCAGGTAGTCGGTGAGCAGGCCGCCCAGGAGCGGCCCGCCGACGTACGCGATCGGCATGATGACGCCGATCATCGACTGCAGCCGGCCGCTCTCGCGGGGCGGCACCAGCACGCCGATGATGGACAGCGCCCCGACCATGAGCCCGCCCGCGCCGAGCCCCTGTACGGCGCGGAAGGCGATGAGCTGGCTCATGTCCTGTGACAGGCCGGCCAGCCCTGACCCGGCCAGGAAGAGCACGATCGCGCCGATGAAGGTCGCCTTGCGGCCGAACAGGTCGCCCACCTTGCCCCAGATCGGGGTGGTGGCCGCCGTGGCGAGCAGGTACGCGGTGACCACCCAGGGCAGGCGGTCCAGGCCGCCGAGGTCGCCCGCGATCGTGGGCAGCGCGGTGCCCACGATCAGGCCGTCCAGCATGGCCAGGAACATGCCGAGCAGCAGGCCGAACACGCCGACGTAAAGAGATCGGGTCATGACGCGTCACGCCGCGTACGGCCGGACGGACTTGGCCTCGCGCAGGGCCTGCGCCCACCAGGCGAGCCGGTCCAGCATCACCTTGGCGGCGGGCTCGACGGCCGGGTCGACCGCCTTGCCCGCGCCGTCGAACTGCTCCCAGACGCGCTGGAAGCCGATGCTGTCACGGATGGTGACCGCATGCAGCTCGGCCAGGACCAGGCGCAGCTGCTCGACCGCGCGGGTCCCGGCGGAGAAGCCGCCGTAGGAGACGAAGGCAACCGGCTTGGCGTGCCACTCCGGGCCGTGCCAGTCGATGGCGTTCTTCAACGCGGCGGGGAAGCTGCGGTTGTACTCGGGCGTGACGATCACGAAGGCGTCGGCCGCCGCCATCCGCGGTGACACCGCGGCCAGCAGGTCTCTGGCCTGCTGGGAGGCAGGAGGCTGGCCGAGGACCGGGAAGACGGTCGGCAGCGGAGTCTCGACCAGGTCGATGAGGTCGGCCTCCATGTCGCCGCGCTGGGCGAGCTGGTCGACGATCCAGGTGCTCACGACCGTGCCGAGGCGGCCGTCTCGGGTGCTGCCGAGGATGACGGCGATCTTGAGCGGGTTGTCGTTCATGGGGACTCCCGTAGTGTACGGCGTATTGATTGAGATACAACGTACACATGAGAGTGTACGTTGTCTACTTCGGATACGCTGTATCACGAACGGAAGGGGAGCCGCATGGCCGTCGAGAAAGAGAAACCGCGCGAACCGCTCTGGGCGCGCCTGGAACGTCCGGCTCCGGCCCCCCGGCAGACCCTCACGCCGGGGCGCATCGCCACGGCGGCGGTCGGGATCGCCGACGCCGAGGGCCTGGACGCCGTCACCATGCGCCGCCTGGCCACCGAGCTGGGCGTGGCGCCCATGGCGCCCTACCGGTACGTGTCAGGCAAGGACGAGCTGCTGGAGCTGATGGTCGACCACGTCTACGAGGACCTGCGGCTGCCCGAGGGCCTCGGCTGGCGCGAGACCATGCGGGCGCTGGGCCACGGCACCCGCGAGATGACGCTGCGGCACCCGTGGCTGGCCCAGCTGTCCCCGCAGGCCATGCTCGCGCTCACCCCGCGCCGCATGGCCGTCACCGAACGCTCCCTGTCGGCCCTGGCCGGGTCGGGCCTCGACTCCGACGCGATGATGAGCGTGTTCCGCGCCGTGGACGCGTACGCGACCGGCGCCATGGCATACGAGATCGCCGTGCGGAGCTTCATGGCCCAGCAGGGCCATGCCGACGGCGGCGAGCTGCGCAGCGAGCTCGCGCCGCAGATGAGCTGGCACATCCAGACCGGGCGCTACCCCGCCTTCGAGAGCTACCTGAAGACGGCCGCCCGCAAGGACGACGAGCTCTGGCGGTTCGAGACCGGCCTGGACTACGTCCTCGACGGCATCGCCGCCAGGCTGGGCGTCTGAGCCGCCAGGCTGGGCGTCTGAGTCTGAGCCGCCAGGCTGGGCGTCCAAAGGTCTACCGGTAGCGGGCGCGGCCCTCGCCCGGCACCACTTCCCCGAGCACCCAGGCGTCCAGCCCGCGTGCCCCCAGCACCCTGACGGCCTCGTCCGCCGCTTCGGCGGCCACGATGGCCGCCATGCCGACCCCGAGGTTGAACGTGCGGTCCATGTCCTTCTGGGCGATCTGCCCGTGCCCGGCGAGCACCCCGAACACGGCGGGCGGCGTCCAGGAGGACCGGTCGAGCACGGCGTCCAGGTGGTCCGGCAGCGAGCGCGACAGGTTGCCCTCGATGCCGCCGCCGGTGATGTGGGCATAGGCGTGCACGTCGACGGCCCGGGCCAGCTCCAGGCAGTCCAGGGAGTAGATCCGGGTCGGCTCCAGCAGCTCCTCGCCCAGCGGGCGCCCCAGCTCGGGCAGGACGGCGTCGAGCGACAGGGAGGCCTCGCGGAGCACGTGGCGCACCAGGGAGTAGCCGTTGGAGTGGATCCCGGAGGAGGCCAGCCCCAGCACCACGTCACCCGCCACGACCCGGGAGGACCCCAGCATGGCGGCAGCCTCCACGACGCCCGTCCCGGCGCCCGCCAGGTCGTACTCGTCCGGCCCCATGGCCCCGGGGTGCTCGGCCGTCTCCCCGCCCACCAGCGCGGCACCGGCCAGGCGGCAGCCTTCGGCCACGCCGCCGACGATCTCGGCGACGCGCTCGGGCACCACCTTCCCGCAGGCGATGTAGTCGGTCATGAACAGCGGCTCGGCCCCGCACACCACCAGGTCGTCGAGGACCATGCCGACCAGGTCGATGCCGATGGTGTCGTGCTTGCCGTAGCGCTGGGCGATCATGACCTTGGTGCCCACGCCGTCGGTGGAGGTGGCGAGCAGCGGCCGCTCGTAGCGCAGGAGCGCCGAGGCGTCGAACAGCCCGGCGAACCCGCTGGCGTCGTCGACCACCTCGGGCCGCCGCGAGCGCGCCACCTTGCTCTTCATCAGGTCGACGGCGCGCTCGCCCGCCGCGATGTCGACGCCCGCGGCCTCGTAACTACTCACGCGGCCTCCTTCGTCGGCAGCGTGAGTACAGTACTGCCGTGTTCATTGGTTCGCTCGCTACGCTCGCTCACGCTTTGCTCTCCAACACGAACTTGCCCACGTTGTCCTGGTCGATGGGGATCGGGTAGGAGCCGTCGAAGCAGGCCCGGCACAGGCGCTCCGCCGGAATGGTGGTGGCCTTGGTCAGGCCCTCCAGGGAGATGTAGCCGAGCGTGTCGGCGCCGAGCGAGGCGCGGATCTCCTCGACCGACAGCGATCCCGCGATCAGCTCGGCCCTGGTGGCGAAGTCGATGCCGTAGAAGCACGGCCAGGCCACGGGCGGCGAGGAGATGCGTACGTGCACCTCCTTGGCCCCGGCCTCGCGCAGCATCCGGACGATGGCCCGCTGGGTGTTGCCGCGCACGATCGAGTCGTCCACGACCACCAGCCGCTTGCCCTCGACCACCTCGCGCAGCGGGTTGAGCTTCAGCCGGATGCCGAGCTGGCGGATGGTCTGCGAGGGCTGGATGAACGTGCGGCCCACGTAGGAGTTCTTGACCAGCCCCTGCCCGTAGGGGATCCCGCTCTCCTGGGCGTAGCCGACGGCCGCCGGGGTGCCGGACTCGGGCGTGGGGATGACCAGGTCGGCCTCGACAGGGTGCTCGCGGGCCAGCACGCGGCCCACCTCGACCCTGGTGACCTGGACGCCGCGCCCGGCGATGGTGGTGTCGGGGCGGGCGAGGTAGACGTACTCGAAGAGGCAGCCCTTGGGCTCGGCCAGGGCGAAGCGGCGCGACTTGACGCCGCGCTCGTCGATGGTCAGCATCTCGCCCGGCTCGATCTCGCGGACGAACGTGGCGCCCACGATGTCGAGGGCGGCCGTCTCGGAGGCCACCACCCAGCCGCGCTCCAGCCGGCCCAGGACCAGCGGGCGGATGCCCTGCGGGTCGCGGGCCGCGTAGAGCGTCTTCTCGTCCATGAACACCAGCGAGTAGGCGCCCTTGACCTGCGGCAGCAGCTCCGCCGCCGAGTCCTCGATGGAACGCGTGCGGTCCTGCGCGAGCAGCGTGGTCAGGACCTCGGTGTCGGTCGTCGCGCGGGTGGAGCCCGGGGCCAGGCGCTGGGCCAGCTCCGGGGTGTTGATCAGGTTGCCGTTGTGGGCGAGCGCGAGGCCGCCGACGTCGGTGGAGCTCAGCGTGGGCTGCGCGTTCTCCCACACGCTCGATCCGGTGGTGGAGTAGCGGCAGTGTCCGATGGCCAGGTGGCCGCGCAGGGTGCTGAGCACCGACTCGTCGAAGACCTGGGCGACGAGGCCCATGTCCTTGTAGACGAGAATGCGGCTGCCCTCGCTGACCGCGATGCCCGCGGACTCCTGGCCGCGGTGCTGCAACGCGTACAGCCCGTAGTAGGTGAGTTTGGAAACTTCCTCGCCCGGAGCCCAGACGCCGAAGACGCCACACGCGTCTTTAGGAGCGCGGTCATCGAGGTCCAGGTCATGGCCGAGCCGGCCGTCGCCCTTCAGCACATGCCTCAGTTTAGGTTGGCCGCATCTGTGCTCGCACACTTGGGGGCGATATCAGAGCCCTCCTCGATGGCGTCCGGCCCGTTCGGGCAGCGTGAGCCTGGGGAAGTGCCTGCGGTTTTGGCACACGATGACCCAAGTATCGAGGGCCTTTTACCGTGTCGCGTGGTTTAGCCGACCCTCTCCGCGAAAGGGTGAAGTATCCGGCAGTAGAACCCGTCGGGGAGACGCATGACCACACCTGGGGACCCGAACGAGCCCCGCCCGGGGCAGGACCCGAGCGAAGGCCGTCGGGAAGAGGAAGAGCCCGGCCGGCACACGCCCGAGTGGTGGCGCGACGGCGAGTCGGAGGAGGAACGGCGGGAGCCCGCTCAGGAGGGCGAGGAGCCGATCGCCCCCGCGCCGCCCGTCGTGCCCCGGCCCGACGTGCCGCCCACGCACGAGCCCAGGCCGGGCGGCGAGCCGACCCATCCCGACCTGCCCACCTCTCCGGAGACCCCGCCGCCCACGGAGGGCGACGCCGGGAGGCCCCAGGCCCCGCCGCCCACGGGAGGCGATGCCGAGGAGACCCAGGTCATACCGCCCACCCGGGGTGACACCGGGGAGACCCAGGTCATGCCGCCCGCCAGGGGAGATGCCGAGGAGACCCAGGCGTATCCGATCCCCGGGGCCACTCCGCCGTACCCGGGCTGGGGAGGCGCTCAGGGTGAGCCGCCGGCCAGGCCGGCGCCCTCCCGGTACGAGCAGGGCGACCGGCCGCCCTACCTGGCGCCGGACGAGGGAGCGCCGGACGACGGCGGCACCTACCGAGGCACCTCGCCGCAGGAGCCGGCCGTCCCCGGCACGACGCCCTCCAGCCCGTACGGCGGCCCGCCCGGCTACGGCCCGCCCCCTTACGGCGCCCCCTACCAGCGGGCCCAGCCGGGCAGCGGCCTGGCCACGGCGTCGCTGGTGCTCGGCGTGGCCAGCCCCTTTCTCGTCTTCGTCTGCTTCACCGGCCTGATCACCGCCATCCTGTCGATCGTCTTCGGCTGCGTGGCGCTCGCCAAGCGCGTCGGCAAGGGCCGCGCCGTCGCCGGCATCGTGATCAGCGGGCTCTCGCTGGTCCTCTTCGCGATCGTGGCCATCTGGTTCTGGAGGGTGGTGCAGGAGTGCGCCCCCCTGCCCAGCCCGCTCGCGGACAAGTGCTTCCAGGACAAGTTCCCCTGGATGGGCGGCCGCAGGTAGGAAGCTAGAGCGGCAGGTGCTCTGACAGGTCCGCCCGCGACCCGCTGGCGGACACCAGGTTCTTCGCCATCGCCTCCGCCCAGGTGAGGCGGCCCAGGGCCAGCTCCATCCAGGTGCGCCCGTCCATCTCGACCACGTTCGGCGGCGTGCCCCTGGTGTGCCGGGGCCCCTCGACGGCCTGGACGGCGGCGTACGGCGGCACGCGTACCTCCACGGTCCTGCCGGGCGCGGCGGTCGCCAGCCGGTCGAGCAGATAGCGCACCGCCTGCCTGGCCGCGGCCCGCTCGGGCTCGACCCCCCGGTCGTAGGCGGCCAGCACCACGGCCACGAGCGCGTCGGGCAGCGATGACGCGGGACCGTCGTACGGAGGCTCGTCGAGGGCGACGAGCTGGCCGTCGAGCGCCGATCTCAGCTTTTCCTGATCCAGTTTGCGTGGTGGCACCCCACCATTGTCTCCCTGGAAGCGTTCATCAAGACGGAGGTCATCGTTCACCTCCGGTTTTGACAGCGGCCGTAGCGTCCCCGCCGTACAACCGCGCACTTTTATGGAGGATCTGTGGCGAACTCGAATGCGGGCGGGCGGCTGCTACCGCTGCTCACCACCCCGCACAAGGGCGGTCGCTCCGCGATGACGTGTCAGTTCCGCTGCGGGAACGCGTGCGCGCATGACGTGGCGAACACCAGTGACAACACCTATTTCGGTGACGTGGTGAAGGAGGCGCTGTCGCGCCGCGGCGTGCTGCGCGCCGGTGCGCTCGGCGCCCTGGTGGCGGGCGCGGGCATCGCGGGGGCAGTGCCGGCCCTGGCCGACGACCCCGAGACGCAAGCCGCTGAGCTCGCCCGTGGCGGGACCTCCGGCGACCTCCGGTTCACCCCGGTCGCGCCGAACAAGGACGACAAGTTGACCATCCCCGACGGCTACCGCTCCTCCGTGGTCGTGCGCTGGGGTGACCCCGTCGTGTCCGGAGCGCCGGCCTTCGACTTCGACAACCAGACCGCGGACGCGCAGGCCAAGCAGTTCGGCTACAACTGCGACTACGTGATGCTTCTCCCGATGGGCCGCGACCGTGGCCTGCTGTGGGTGAACCACGAGTACACCAACGAGGCCCTGATGTTCCGCGGTTACACGGGCGGCGCCGCCGCGACCGAGGAGCAGATCAAGATCGCGCTGGCCGCGCACGGTGGCTCGGTCGTGGAGGTCGAGCGGGCCGGCGCCGGCGAGTGGAAGCTGGTCACCAGGGGCCGCCGCCGCTACAACCGCCGCATCACCGCCCAGACCCCCATGAAGTTCTCCGGCCCCGCGGCCGGGAGCGACCTGCTCAAGACGGCCGCCGACCCCCAGGGACGCAACCCCGTCGGCATGCTGAACAACTGCTCGGGCGGCACCACCCCCTGGGGCACCGTGCTGACCGCCGAGGAGAACTTCGACCAGTACTTCGTCAACGGCGACAAGGTGCCCGCCGAGCAGAAGCCGTACATCACCCGTTACACCATCACCACCGGCACCCCGTCGAGCAGCCGCAGGTTCGACCGGGTGGAGGAGCGCTTCGACCTGGCCAAGCACCCGCAGGAGGCCAACAGGTTCGGCTGGGTCGTGGAGATCGACCCGTTCGACCCCGACTCCACGCCGATCAAGCGCACCGCGCTCGGCCGCTTCAAGCACGAGGCCGCCAACACCACGCTGGCCCGCGACGGCCGCCTGGTCGTCTACATGGGTGACGACTCGCGCTTCGAGTACATCTACAAGTTCGTCTCCAAGAACCGCTACATCCCCGGCTTCGACCGGCACAACCGGACGCTGCTGGACGAGGGCACCCTGTACGTGGCCAAGTTCACCGGCAACAGCCCCGCCTCCGAGATCGACGGGAGCGGCAAGCTGCCCTCCGACGGCGGGTTCGACGGCTCGGGTGAGTGGATCCCGCTGGTCTCGGGCAACAAGTCGTACGTGGACGGCATGACCGCCGCCGAGGTCCTGGTCTACACCCGCCTGGCCGCCGACAAGGTGGGCGCGACCAAGATGGACCGCCCCGAGGACATGGAGCGCAACCCGGTCACCGGCGGCGTGTACGTGGCGCTGACCAACAACACCAACCGCACCGCGGCCCAGGTGGACGAGGCCAACCCGCGCCCGTCGAACAAGCACGGCCACGTCCTGGAGATCGTCGAGAAGCGCGACGACGCGGGCGAGAAGGCGTTCGCGTGGTCGCTCCCGCTGGTCTGCGGCGACCCGAACGACCCCGCCACGTACTTCGCCGGCTACGACAAGACCAAGGTCTCGCCGATCTCGTGCCCGGACAACGTGGCGTTCGACCGTGACGGCAACCTGTGGATCGCCACGGACGGCAACCAGCTCGGCAGCAACGACGGCATGTTCGTGATGCCCGTACGCGGCAAGGACCGCGGCCACCTGCGCCAGTTCCTCACCGTCCCGTTCGGCGCCGAGACCTGCGGCCCGCTGGTGACCGCGGACCAGCGCAGCGTCTTCGTCGCGGTGCAGCACCCCGGCGAGACCGACGGCGCGACCCCCGACAGCCCCAGCAGCCACTGGCCCGACGGCGACCAGCCGCGTCCGTCGGTCGCGGTGATCTGGCACGGCCAGGGCAAGAAGATCGGCGCTTGACCTCAACTTAACTTGAGGCAATAGCGTTCCATGCCATGAGCATGGAGATGACCGCCTGGCACCAGCTGTACTCGATGAACAACGAGAAGGAGCGTCGCCCTGTCTCCAGGGCGACGCTCCGCCGTATCGGCGGGTTCGCGCGCCCGCACCGGCGCAAGCTGGCGCTGTTCCTGGTGCTCAGCGTGGCGATGGCGGGCCTGGCGGTGGGGTCCCCGCTGCTCGCGGGCCGGGTGGTGGACGCCATCTTCAACGGCGAGCCGCTGGACGTGGTCGTCGGGGTGGCGCTCGCGATAGCGGGGCTGGCCCTGGCGGAGGCGGGGCTCGGGCTGCTCAACCGGTGGTTGTCGGCGAGCCTGGGCGAGGACCTGATCCTCGATCTGCGTACGGCCGTCTTCGACCACGTGCAGAAGATGCCCGTCGCGTTCTTCATGAGGACGCGCACCGGCGCGCTGGTCAGCCGCCTGAACAACGACGTGATCGGGGCGCAGCGGGCGTTCACCGACACCTTGTCCGGCGTGGCGGGCAACCTCGTGACGCTCGCGCTGACGCTGATCGCCATGATCGGCATCTCCTGGCAGATCACGTTGCTCGCGCTCCTGCTGCTGCCGGTCTTCGTGCTGCCCGCCCGGCGGATGGGCACCCGGATCGCCAGGCTGCGGCGCGAGGCGGCCGACCACAACGCGGCCATGGGCACGCAGATGACCGAGCGCTTCTCGGCGCCCGGGGCGACGCTGGTCAAGCTGTTCGGCCGGCCCGCGCACGAGTCGGCCGAGTTCGCCGGCCGGGCCAGGCGGGTGCGTGACATCGGCGTGCGCTCCGCCATGACCCAGTCGGTCTTCGTCACCGCGCTGACGCTGGTCTCGGCGCTGGCCCTGGCGCTCGTGTACGGGCTCGGCGGCTTCTACGCCCTGCGCGACCAGCTCGCACCCGGCGCGCTCGTGTCGATGGCCATGCTGCTCACCCGCCTGTACGCGCCCCTGACCGCGCTCGCCAGCGCCCGCGTGGACGTCATGAGCGCGGTCGTCAGCTTCGAGCGCGTCTTCGAGGTGCTCGACCTCGAACCGCTCATCAAGGAGAAGCCCGGCGCCCGCGAGGTCCCGCAGGGCCCGGTCGCCGTCGAGTTCGACGACGTCCGCTTCGCCTACCCCTCGGCCGACAAGGTCTCGCTCGCCTCGCTGGAGGAGGTCGCCACGCTCGACTCCCGCGGCGGCGTCGAGGTGCTGCACGGCGTCTCGTTCCGGGCCGAGCCCGGCCAGATGGTGGCGCTGGTCGGCTCGTCCGGGGCGGGCAAGTCCACGATCGCGCAGCTCCTGCCCAGGCTGTACGACGTCGACTCCGGCGCCGTACGGCTCGGCGGCGTGGACGTGCGCGACCTGACCGCCGACTCGCTCCGCGACACGCTCGGCATGGTCACCCAGGACGGCCACCTGTTCCACGACACGATCAGGGCGAACCTGCTGCTGGCCAGGCCCGAGGCGAGCGAGGACGAGATCTGGGACGCCCTCGCCAGGGCCAGGCTGGCCACCCTGATCGAGTCGCTGTCCGACGGGCTCGACACGGTCGTGGGGGAGCGCGGCTACCGCCTGTCGGGCGGCGAGCGCCAGCGGCTGACGATCGCCAGGCTGCTGCTGGCCAGGCCCAGGGTCGTGATCCTGGACGAGGCCACGGCGGCGCTCGACTCCACCTCCGAGGCGGCCGTCCAGGCGGCGCTCGGGGAGGCGCTCGAAGGCCGGACCGCCGTGGTGATCGCCCACCGGCTCTCCACGATCCGCGCCGCCGACCTCATCCTGGTGATCGAGGACGGGCGCGTGGTCGAGCGCGGCACGCACGCCGACCTGCTCGCCGCCGGCGGGCGCTACGAGGAGCTCTACCGCACTCAGTTCGACGAGCCCACGGTCGCGGCCGCCTGAGGCTCCTCGTGGGGCTCCTCACGCCGGGTAACACGCAGGGAATAGAGGGCGACCGGGACCGCCGCCAGCACCACGACGGCCGCGATGACCAGCGTGAACTGGTAGGCGTCCAGGAAGGCGAGCAGCGGCGCCCGGTCGCTGCCGCTCTGCCTGGCGCTCAGGATCGCCCCCAGCACGGTGATGCCGAGCAGCCCGAACACCTCGCGTGAGACGTTCAGGACGCCCGAGGCCACGCCCGACCGGCCCTGGGGCATCCCGCCGAGGATCGCGGCCGTCAGGGGCACGAGCATGCCGCCGCCCAGCCCGTACAGCAGGAACCAGGGGGCCACGCCGGCGTAGTCGGCGTCGGCGCCCACGCCGGAGAGCAGGTAGATCGCCGTGCCCATGAGCGCCATGCCGAGCGCCACCGTGGGGCCGATGCCGATGCGCGCGCTGATCCGCTGCGACAGGATCGCGATCACGGCCATGACCAGGGCCATCGGCACGAACGCCGCGCCCGCCTGGGTGGGGGAGAAGCCGAGCACGTTCTGCAGCCAGAGGGCGCTGAAGAAGTAGATCCCGAACACGCCGAACGACCAGATGCCGCTGGTGAGCAGCCCGCCGCTGAACACCCTGGACCCGAACAGCGAGATCGCGATCATCGGCTCGGCCGCCCGCGCCTCGACCAGCACGAACGCCACCGCCGCCGCCGCGAAGACGCCGAACGCGGCCAGGATCGACGGCGAGGTCCATCCGGCGCTCTCACCCTCGATGAGCGCATATGTCAGGGCGAACAGGGCGAGGGCGGAGGTGGCCAGCCCGGGCAGGTCGATCCGGTGCCGCACGCGGGTGAAGGCGGGCCTGACCGCCCACAGCCCCAGCCCGAACGTCACCACGCCGATCGGCACGTTGATCAGGTAGATCCAGCCCCAGTGCAGGTTCTGGCTGATGAAGCCGCCCGTGATCGGCCCGAGCGCCATGGAGAGCGCCCCCGCGGCGCTCCAGATGCCCACGGCCCTGCCGCGCTCGCCGGGGTCGGGGAAGATCTGGCCGATCAGCGTCAGCGCGGTGGGCGTGAGCAGCGCCGCCCCCACGCCCTGGACGGCCCGCGCGGCGATCAGCGCCGCGCCGGACGTGGCCAGCCCCGCCGCCATCGAGGCCAGCGTGAAGACGGCCAGCCCGCCGAGGAACACCCTGCGGGCCCCGAACACGTCCGCCAGCCGGCCGCCGACCAGCATCAGCCCGGCGAAGACCAGGATGTACGAACTCACGATCCATTCGAGGCCCGAGATCGTCAGCCCCAGCTCCCGCTGGATGGTCGGCAACGCAACGTTACCGACGTTGTTGTCCAAGTAAGTCATGAAGGTGCCCAAGGTCACCGCGACCAACGCCCACCACCGCACGTCATTCCTCCTATACGCCGTACTTGTACGTCGTATAGTTGAACTTGTACAGCGTATAGTTGTCAACCGTGATGGGAAAACTGACCGCGCAGGCGATCGCGGAGCGAGCCCTGGAGATCGGTGACGCCGAAGGGCTCGACACCGTGACGATCCGGCGCCTGGCCACCGACCTGGGCGTGACCCCGATGGCCCTCTACTGGCACTACAAGAACAAAGAGCAGCTGCTCGTCGGCATGGCCGACCACCTGATCGGCGGCTTCGCGCCCAAGCAGGCCGACGAGCGCCCGTGGCGGGAGCAGTTCCGTGACCTGATCGAGGGGCTGATCAGGACGCTGCGCACGCATCCCTGTGCCAAGAGCGTGCTCGAGCAGATCGACCCCATCGAGGTGCCGAACTTCCTGGCCGTCTGGGACCAGTCGCTCGGCCTGGCCCGCAGCGCCGGGTTCGGCATCGACGAGAGCTGTCTGATCAGCAAATATCTGCTGCAGAGCGCCATCGCCATCGCCGACGCCCCCGTGCACGTCAAGACCGTCGACCCGGACGCGGTCAGGGCCAAGCTGGCGGGCCTGCGGTCGCTGCCGGAGGAGACGTACCCGTACCTGGTCGAGATGGCCTCACCGCTGGTCAAGGGGACGGAGCAGGGGCTGTACGACACGTTCGGCGTCGACCTCGTGCTCAGCGGCATAGAGGCGCTCGCGCCCGAAGGCTAGAGTCCCGATCATGTCCTTCGAGCTGATCTGCGAGATCGAACCTCCCACCAAGCCCGATCTGAAGCACGTCAGACACCAGATCGGCACGATGAGCAAGATCGCCCACTCGTTCCTCATCCCCGACAACCACATCGGGCGCGCGACGGTGTCGAGCGTGGCGGTGGCGCACGAGGTCGAGGCCATGGGCGGGCGCGGCATCGCCTGCCTCAACTCGCGCGACCGCAACCTGCTGGGCTTCCGCCGCGACCTGCTCACGGCGGCGGCGTACGGGGTGGACCAGTTCCTGTTCGTGTACGGCGACAAGCCGACGAGCGGCAACCGGACCAGCGACCTCACCGTGCGCTCGATGATCGAGGAGGCCCGGGAGTTCTCGCCCGGCATGCGGCTGGGCGCGGCGGCCTCGATGCGCTCGCTGCCCGCCTGGAAGCGCGCGGCCGACTTCCTGTTCCTCCAGGTCGGCTTCTCGCTGGAGGCGCAGCTGCGCTGGCGCGAGACCCACCCGGTGGACGTGCCGGTCTACGCGGGTGTCATGGTGCTGGCCAGCGAGCGTCACGCCAGGATGCTGGCCGCCGCCATCCCCGACATCGACCTGCCGGAGGACCTGATCGCGAAGGTGGCCGCGGACCGCATGGCCGGCGTGGAGGCGGCCTGCGAGCAGGTGCTCGCCCTGCGCGACTCGGGCGCCTTCGACGGCGTCCACCTCATCCCGGTCTCCCGCTACCGCGACGTGGAGTCCAGGCTCGCCACCGCCCTCTGAGGGCGCGCCAGAGCCGCGAACAGCGCGCCTGCCAGGGCCACGGCGAACAGCACGGCGTACGCGCGCTGGAAGCCGTCCATGAGCTGTCCCACCGCCACCGGTGACAGCCTGGACAGCGTGCCCGCGTAGACCTGGGCCCGCAGCCCGGGCCCCACGGCGGCGGTCAGGACGCTGAGCGACAGGCCGACGCTGATCACGATGCCGACATTCATGATCATGACGCGGAACCCGTTGACCACGCCCAGGCTGCCGGTCGGCAGCGCCCGCATGACCTGGGTGGTGTTGCCGGTCAGGAACGTTCCGCTGCCGCAGCCGGCCACGAACAGGCCGATCCCGATCACCCAGTACGGGGTGGCGGGATCGGCGGTCAGCATCAGCGTCCCGAGCCCGAGGGCGCTGAGCACCGCCCCGCCGATGGACAGCGCGTACGGCGACACCCTCCGTCCCAGCAGGCCCACGATCGGCGAGGCCAGCCCGATCCCGACGGGCACCGGCAGCACGCTGAGCCCCGCCGCGAACGCGTCCACGCCCCTGGCCGCCTGGAAGTACAGCGCCACCACGAGGATCAGCGCCGAGCGGGCCAGGGCGTTGCAGAACGAGGCCAGGTTCGCGTAGGTCAGCAGCCGCCCGCCGAACAGCCGCAGGTCCAGCACCGGGTTCGAGGAGCGCCGCTCGGCCAGGACGATCAGCGGCAGCAGCACCAGGAAGACCGCCACCCCCGTCAGCACCACCGGGCTGGACAACCCGCCCGAGCCCGCCTCCGACAGCGCCAGCAGCACCGCCGTCAGCGCCGCGAACAGCAGCACGTTGCCCAGCGCGTCCAAGGGCTCCCTCGGCTGCCTGGGCATCCTGCGCAGGAGCACCGCCCCCACGGTCAGCGCGGCCAGCCCGGCGGGCACGTTCACCCAGAAGATCCACTGCCAGCCCGCGGTCTCCGCGATCAGCCCGCCCAGCGTGGGCCCGGCCAGCTGCGCCACCGACAACGTGCCGATGTAGACGCCCATGCCCTGGCTCAGCCGGTCGGGCGGGAACGCGTCCGTGATGATCACCGTGCCGTTCGCCAGGATCATCGCCGCGCCGATCGCCTGCAGCACGCGCATCGCGATCAGGAACCACACGTCCGGCGACAGCCCGGCCAGCAGCGAGGCCACCGTGAAGATCGCGAACCCCGTCAGGTAGACCTCCCGCCTGCCCAGCAGGTCGGCCACCCGGCCGAAGAACACCAGGCTCGCGGTGTTGACCAGCAGGAACGACAGGAGGATCCAGCCCGACTCCAGGGCGTCGGCGTGGAAGTGCCGCACGACCGTGGGGAGGGCGACGTTGAGCGTGCTGCCGGCGATGCCGATGAGCACCAACCCCAGGCTGGTGACCGCGCAGACCCGCCAGGCGTAACGTAAGCGGCTGGCGTCGTGAGGAATGACCGCGACCATGCCCTCCACTATGACGTACGGCGTACGTACGGGATCTGGCGGGCGGGGCTAGCGGGCCCGCCTGCGCAGGCCGTCGAGGTCGTGGATCACCACGCGCCGCCGCCCGGTCTCGATGAGCCCCCGGTCGCGCAGCGTGCGCAGCGCCTTGCTGACCGCCTCGCGGGAGGCGCCCGTCCATCCGGCCAGCTCGTCCTGCGACAGGGGCAGCGCCACGCGCACCCCGCTGTTGGTCTTCTCGCCGTACCGGTCGGCCAGCTCCAGCAGGCGCGTGGCGACCCGGCCCGTGGTGTCGAACGCGCCGTACTCGATGCGCTTCCTGTCCGCGTCCCGCAGCCTGCCGGTGACGAGCTGCATGAGCAGCACGGCGATGCGCCCGTGGGACTCCAGGAACGACGAGAAGTCCCGCACCACGATGCCCGCGATCGGCTCCAGCGCGGTCACCGTGGCCGAGCGGGGCGATCCGTCGATGGCCGACATCTCCCCGAGCAGCGCGCCGGGGCCGCGCACGGCCAGCACGACCTCGGTGCCGGCGCTGGTGTGCGACGAACACTTGACCCGGCCCTCCAGCAGCACGAGCACCCAGTCGGACGTGTCGCCCTCGTTGATCACCGTGGTGCCGCGATCCCACCGTCGCGGTCGGCCGGCCGCGCGCAGGGCCGCGATCTCCTCGTCGGTGAGCATGGACAGAAACTCGCCGGACTCTGGCTCCATGCGCCCGATTATGTCGTTACGGGAGTCACCCTTCTATTGCAAATCAGTCAGAACATAGGCGGCGACCGGCTCTTCCTTGCCCTTGAGGTTGAGCGGCCCCAGAGGGTTCACGGACGCGCCACGCCCCAGTTGCCTGAGTGTCGTCTCCCCGATGACGACCGTGCCCGGCTCGGCGATGCCCTCCAGCCGGGCGGCCACGTTCACGCAGTCGCCCATGGCGTTGAAGCCGCGCAGCTCCGGGCTGCCGATGTTGCCGACCAGCGCGGGACCGGTGTTGACGCCCACCCGGAACGTCGGCCACGGGACGTCGTCAACCCGCTTCCAGGCCATCTCCTCGGCCACCTCGGCGGCGGCCCGCTGCATCTCCAGCGCGGCCTTGCAGGCGGCCCGCGCGTGGCCCGCCTGGGTGGCCGGGGCATTGAACAGGGCCAGCAGCGCGTCGCCGACGAACTGCACGATCGTGCCGCCGTTGTTGAGGATGCAGGGGACGGCGGCCGTGTGGTAGCGGTTGAGCATCTCGACGATCTCGCCCGGCGTCACCTTCTCGGAGAACGTCGTGAAGCCCTTGAGGTCGGCGAAGAGCGCGGTCAGCTCCTTGAGCTCGCCGCCCAGCGCCGCCTGCGCCGGGTCGGCCAGCAGGGCGTTGGCCACGTCGGGCGACATGTACTGCCGGAAGAGCGTGTCGAGCTCCCGGTAGAGGCGGGCGTTCTCCAGGGAGATGGACAGCTGCCCGGCCAGCGTGGCGGCCAGCGCCTCGTCCTGGTGCGTGCGCCCGACGGGCACCTCCAGCACGCCCGCCAGATGGCCCTTGACCGTCAGGGGGAAGGCCAGCAGGTTGTCCCGCTTGATGGGCTGGTTGCCGGCGAACTCGTACCCGCGTGAGCCGATCTCCGCCTTGCCCTCCGCGACCAGGCCGATCTTGACGTCACCGTACGCCTGCCGCACCCGGTCCAGGGCCGTGGCCAGGAGCTGGTCCTCGGGCAGGCCCACCCGGGTCTGGGCGCTCACGGCCACCAGGGCGGCCAGCCGCCCGGACAGCTCGCGCTCGTGGGCCAGCGCCTCGCCCGCCCGGTCGAGCACCGCGACCTGGCTCTCGTTCAGCCGGAACTTGCCCGACATCCGGGTCGCGGCCAGCGGCTCGCCCCGACGTACGTGCTCGACCAGCTCCTCCAGGGCCTTGTCGTAGTCCTGCTGGATGCGCCGCACGGTCGCCGCCAGCGTCACCGAGTCGAACAGGCCCGCGCTCGACCCCTCCCGCCTGAACTGCAGGTACGCGCTGTAGGCCACGAAGACGAAGGCCAGCGTGAGCAGCACGTGCCACTCCCACCAGGACAGGTGCCAGTTGAGCTGCGACATCCCGGCGACCATGGTCTCGGCCAGCAGCGCGTACGCCGTGATCAGGCTGATGAGCATGGCCGACGGGCGCTTGCGATGCAGCAGGAACATCATCACGCTTGCCGCGCCGTACAGCAGGACGCCGGGCACGGACGCCCAGGCCAGCCAGTCGACCGGCGAGGCCATCGGCGGCTCGCTGAGCGGCGTCAGCCCCGGGACCAGCGACGTGATCCCCCAGACGACCATGAAGCCGAACAGCACGGAGCGGATGAAGTGCTGGGCATCCAGCACCTTCCTGGCCGCCTCCTCGCCCAGCGGCAGCGCCGAGGCGAACGCGAACGTCGCCGCGACGGAGAGCCCCACCTGCTGGCCCACGTCGAAGCCCAGCGAGCCGATCGGCAGGATGATCTGCGGGGTGGCCAGGCCGTGCATGAAGAAGAAGCCGGCACTGCTCAGGAAGACCATGGACACGAGGAACAGCCGGGCGTCCTGACGACGCCGCGACGCCTCGCTGATCATCACGCCGAGGACCACGTTGATCCCGGCCACGGTGATGATCATCCAGAAGTGGCCGGCGTTGTGCTGCCACATGATGTTGACCTTAGGCTGCGCGAGCAGCAGCCATAGCCCCAGCAGTGGCAGGACCAGGTGGATTCCCCAGACCACGCCGCGAACGGGTTGGGTGGCCGGAGGCAGGTACGGGGTTGACACAGACCTGATTATCCACGGGAGATCGACGCCGCCAATGCGTCGTTTTACTCACCGCAGTCGCCGAATCCTGTCAATCCGGTCAGTAGCCCTCTGTTTCGTGACGGATACGTTATGTAGTTTCTGTCATCTCTTAGAACGATTGAAACGTGAATCTCGTGGACAACATGAGCATCACGTGTTCTGGAAGGACAGCCGTGGCTAACAAGGTTCGCGGTGGGCGCACGCTCACCCTCGCCGCCGTGGGGGCGCTGGCCGCCTCGCTCCTCACTGTCGGTGGCGTCGCCACCGCATCGTCGGCCGCCGGCGAGGTGCACGCCTGCGTGCACAAGAAGACGCGGTACGCCCGCATCGTCAACCCCGACACCAAGTGCCGGAAGACGGAGGTGCGGATCCTGATCGGCGGCGCCTCCCAGACGACGGTCCAGCAGGGCGAGCAGGGTGCGACGGGCGCGAAGGGCGAGCCCGGCCCGGCCGGCCCGCAGGGGCCGAAGGGTGAGACGGGCCTGAAGGGCCCGCAGGGCCTCAAGGGCGACACCGGTCCCCAGGGCCCGAAGGGCGCGGACGGTAAGGACGGTCTGCCCGGCAAGGACGGCAAGGACGGGCTCCCCGGCAAGGACGGTCAGGACGGCAAGGACGGCCTCCCCGGCAAGCCGGGCCCGAAGGGCGACCCGGGCGGCGCCGACGTCACGGTCTACACCAAGTCGGCCTCGATCGGCAAGAATGGTTCGGGCTCGGTCTCGTGTGAGGGCGGGGACATGGCGACCGGTGGCGGCTTCACGCTGTACCAGGTCGGCGCCCGAGCCACGATGAGCGCGCCGAGCGGAACCTCCACCTGGGTCGTCAAGGCGCACGACTTGGGCTTCGGGGACGTCGGCACCGTCTACGTGGTCTGCCTGAAGAAGGCGTAACGCGCGAAAGAGGGCCGGTACGGGCGTCCCGAACCGGCCCTCCCTGAAACCGTCAGCCGAACAGCGCCGGCAAGGCCGCCGAGTGGGTCTCCCGCAGCTCCTCGACCGGCACCTCGAACACGTCCTCGACCACCAGCGAAGCGCCCCCGGTCACGCCGAGCCCGTAGCAGGGCACCTCGTGGCGCCCGCACAGCGACGCGAACTCCTCGTACGCCTCCGGCCGCACCACGACCAGCGCCCGCGAGGCCGACTCGCTGAACAGGTCGGTGAACGCGTCACCGCTCAGCGCCACCGAGGCCCCGATGCCGCGCGCCAGGCACGACTCCGCCAGCGCGACGGCCAGCCCGCCGTCCGACAGGTCGTGCGAGCCCTCCAGCAGCCCTCGACGGGCGGCCTCCACCAGCACGGTCGCCAGCGCCTGCTCGGCGTGCAGGTCGGCCCGGGGCGGCAGCCCGCCCAGGTGGCGGTGGGCGACGTGTGCCCACTCCGAGCCGCCGAACTCCTCGTGCGTGTCGCCGAGCAGCACGACCTTCAGCCCTTCGGCGGTGAACCCGGACGGCACCCGCTTGGCGACGTCCTCGATGACGCCCAGCACGCCCACGACCGGCGTGGGGTGGATGGCCGTCGAGCCCGTCTGGTTGTAGAAGGAGACGTTGCCGCCGGTCACCGGCACGCCCAGGGTGCGGCACGCGTCGGCCAGGCCGCGCACGGCCTCGGCGAACTGCCACATGACCTCGGGGTCCTCAGGCGAGCCGAAGTTGAGGCAGTTGGTCACGGCCAGCGGCTTGGCACCGGTCACGGCCACGTTCCGGTACGCCTCGGCCAGCGCCAGCTGCGCTCCGGCGTACGGGTCGAGCTTGGCGTAACGGCCGTTGCCGTCGGTGGACAGCGCGATGCCCCGGGTCGTGGGCTCGGCGTGCTTATGGTCGCGCCCGCTTCGGCCTTCGTTGGCTTCGCTCTCTCCGGCCGAGCTCCTGCGCTCCGGGGCCATGACCTCCGAGATCCGCAGCATGCCCGCGTCCGCCGGCTGGGCCAGCACGGTGTTGGAGCGGACGTACCGGTCGTACTGGGAGGTCACCCACTCCTTGGAGGCCAGGTTGGGCGAGCCGAGGAGCTGGAACAGCGTGGCCCGCAGGTCCGCGGGCCGCTCCAGCCGGTCGGGCGTGTCGGCGTTGAGCGCGGCCTGCCCGGACGGCTCGTGGTACGGGCGCTCGTAGACGGGCCCGTCGTCGGCCGCCGTGCCCGGCGGGATGTCCACGATGACCTCGCCGTCCCAGGTCATGACCAGGCGGCCGGTGTCGGTCACCTCGCCGATGACGGTGGCGGGGACGTCCCACCTGTCGCAGATCGCCATGAACGCCGCGATGTCGTCGGGCCGGACCACGGCCATCATCCGCTCCTGCGACTCGCTCATGAGGATCTCCTCGGGCCTGAGCGAGGGGTCGCGGAGCGGGACGAGGTTGAGGTCGACGTGCATGCCGCCGGTGCCCTTGGCGGCCAGCTCGGTCGTCGCGCACGACACGCCGGCCGCGCCGAGGTCCTGGATGCCGACGACCACGTCGGCCGCGTACAGCTCCAGGCAGCACTCGATGAGCAGCTTCTCCATGAACGGGTCGCCCACCTGCACGGCGGGCCGCTTGGCGTGCGACTCGTCCTCGAAGGTCGCCGACGCGAGCACGGAGGCGCCGCCGATGCCGTCGGGGCCGGTGGACGCGCCGAACAGCACGACCTTGTTGCCCGGGCCGGGCGCGGTGGCCAGCTTGATCTGGTCCTTGCGGAGCAGGCCCACGCACAGGGCGTTGACCAGCGGGTTGCCGATGTAGCAGGGGTCGAAGACGACCTCGCCGCCGATGTTGGGCAGGCCCAGGCAGTTTCCGTAGTGGCTGATGCCCTCGACCACGCCGGGCAGGACCCGGCGGGTGTCCACGGCGTCCGCGCCGCCGAAGCGCAGCGCGTCCATCACCGCGATCGGGCGCGCGCCCATCGACATGATGTCGCGGACGATCCCGCCGACGCCGGTGGCCGCGCCCTGGTGCGGCTCGACGTAGGACGGGTGGTTGTGCGACTCGATCTTGAACGTGGCCGCCCAGCCGTCGCCGATGTCCACCACGCCCGCGTTCTCGCCCATGCCCACGAGCAGTGCCTCGGACTTGGGAGCCTTCGTGGCGAACTGCTTGAGATGCACCTTGGACGACTTGTACGAGCAGTGCTCGGACCACATGACGCTGTAGATGGCCAGCTCGGAGCCGGTGGGACGGCGACCCAGGATCTCCTTGACCCGGTCGTACTCGTCCTGCTTCATCCCCAGCTCGGCGAAGGGCATCGGCTCGTCAGGCGTCTCTCCCGCCCGCTTGACACTATCGGTCATACGTTCACCAGCTTCTTGAGGATGGAGGTGAAGAACCCGAGGCCGTCGGTGCTGGGCGCGCCGACCAGGTCCTCGACCGCGTGCTCGGGGTGCGGCATGAGGCCGACCACGTTGCCCGCCTCGTTCCGGATGCCCGCGATGTCGTTGAGCGCGCCGTTGGGGTTGCCGTCGATGTAGCGCACGACCACGTGGCCGCCCGATTCCAGCGCGGCCAGGGTGTCCTCGGAGGCCACGTAGCGGCCCTCGCCGTGCTTGACGGGCAGGACGATCTCCTGGCCGGGCTCGAAGGAACCGGTCCAGGAGGTGTTGGTCTGCTCGATCCGGACCCGCTGGTCACGGCAGACGTAGTGGAGCGAGGCGTTGCGGGTCAGCGCGCCGGGCAGCAGGTGGGCCTCGCAGAGGATCTGGAACCCGTTGCAGGTCCCGATCACGGGCAGCCCCGCCCTGGCGGCCGGGATGAGCTCGTCCATCAGCGGCGCGAACCGGGAGATGGCGCCGCAGCGCAGGTAGTCGCCGTAGGAGAAGCCACCGGGCAGGAAGACGGCGTCGACTCCCTTCAGGTCGTGGTCGGCGTGCCACAGCGGCACCGCCTCCGCGCCCACGAGGCGTACGGCCCTGGCGGCGTCCTGGTCGTCGAGAGTTCCTGGAAACGTGACTACGCCCACACGGGCAGCGCTCATGACAGTCGTCCCCTCCGAGGAATGCGCGCGCACGCGCCACCGTCTCTTCGGGTGGACGGTGGTCTGCGGCGGTGTCTTCAGATTATCGGGTGCTGCCGGGTGGTCCACATCGGCTCGTGCGTCGGGCGAAGGACCAGGTCAGACAGCTGCCAGCTCGCGGTGACGGGCATCGGCCGCGTCGTCCCAGGCGAGGTGCTTGCGCAGGTGGACCGTGGTGCCGCGGCCGGGCGTGATGCCGAAAGAGATCTCGTCGACCACGGAGCGCATGATCAGCAGGCCGCGGCCGTTCTCCGTGTCGGGCGGAGGGAAGTGCAGCGGCATCGTCGGCAGGCCGTCGCCGCTGTCCGCGACGCGCACGTCGCAGCGGCCATAGCCGATCGCGGCGCTCACTTCGTAGCGGTTGGCGGGCCCCCCGTGCCGCACCGCGTTGGAGCATGCCTCGGAGACGGCGAGAAGCATGTCGGCGATGCACGTCTCGCTCACGTTGAGTGAACGCATGGCATCCCCAAGCACTCGCCTGACCATCGGTATGCCGATCGCATCCCGAGGCAGTGCCAACGAGAACTCAATATCCACCGGACTCCTCCGGGCGCCAGAATGTCACCTGGAGTAGGTTTCCCTGTGAAAACGGGGCTAACCGCAAAATCACGTTGTTGTTATTTAGTGTTGGCATGCCCGTGGCATTGTGGCGCCGCGGAACCCCTCTTTAACCGTCCAGGGGGGGAATCCGGCCACCAAATCTCCCCTACTCCTCAACCCGGACGCTGTAGTCCTCGATCACCGTGTTGGCCAGCAGGGTCTCGGCCATCTTGCGGACCTCCGCCAACGCCGCCTCGTCGGCAGGGCCGTCGAGCTCGACCTCGAAGCGCTTGCCCTGGCGCACGGCCGAGACGCCGGAGAAGCCGAGCCTGGGCAGTGCCCTGGCGATCGCCTGGCCCTGAGGGTCGAGGATCTCGGGCTTCAACATGACGTCCACGATGACGCGGGCCACTGCGTTCCTCCAGGGTGCGGTGGGTGACTGGGAAGCACAGCCTACCGGCGCGTGTGGCTGTCGACACAACGGGAACGGGGAGGACATGGGGCTTGCGCGCAGGGCTGTGACGTCTGCCACGATGTCCCCAAACGCGTACGAACCACCACCAGATGGTTCCTCGCTTGGAAGGCCGGCCTGAGGTGGCAACCCCATCGAGGACCTGCCCTGACAACCGCACAGGAGTGGCCCATGACCGAGCTTGTCGAGGTCATCGACAGACACAGCACAGGTGTCACGAGGCCGACGAAGGAGGCCTCGTGACACTCGAAGCCTCTCGTGGTGCTGACGCACCTCCGGAGCTCGTCCAGTTGCTCACCCCCGAGGGCGAGCGGGTAGAGCACCCCGACTACGACATCGACCTGACCGATGAGGAGGTCCGGTCGCTCTATCGCGACCTGGTCCTCGTACGGCGCATCGACCTGGAGGCCGTGGCGCTGCAGCGCCAGGGCGAGCTGGGCATCTGGGCCTCGCTGCTGGGCCAGGAGGCGGCCCAGATCGGCTCGGGCCGCGCATTGACCGACTCCGACATGGCCTTCCCCACCTACCGCGAGCACGGCGTGGCGTGGTGCCGCGACGTCGACCCGGTGAAGCTGCTCGGCCTGTTCAGAGGCGTGAACCACGGCGGGTGGGACCCCAAGGAGCACAACTTCCACCTGTACACGATCGTGATCGGCAGCCAGACCCTCCACGCGGTCGGCTACGCGATGGGCATCCAGCGCGACGACGCGAGCGCCGCCACGATCGTCTACTTCGGCGACGGCGCCACCTCGCAGGGCGACGTGAACGAGTCGTTCATCTGGGCCAGCGTCTTCAACGCGCCGATCGTGTTCTTCTGCCAGAACAACCAGTGGGCCATCTCCGAGCCCCTGGAGAAGCAGACGCGCATCCCCCTCTACCGGCGCGCCTCCGGCTTCGGCTTCCCGGGGATCAGGGTGGACGGCAACGACGTGTTCGCCTGCCTGGCCGTGACCAGGAAGGCGCTGGAGGCCGCCCGCACCGGCCAGGGGCCGACGCTCATCGAGGCGTTCACGTACCGGATGGGCGCCCACACCACCACCGACGACCCGACGCGCTACCGCGTGGCCAGCGAGCTGGAGTCGTGGAAGCTCAAGGACCCGATCGAGCGGGTCAGGTCGTACCTGTTCAAGCACGAGCACGCCGACCAGGCGTTCTTCGACTCCGTCGACGCCGAGGCCGACCAGCTCGGGGCCGACCTGCGCAGGCGCTGCCTGGCCATGCCCGACCCCCAGCCGCTCGACATCTTCGACCACGTCTATCGCGAGCCCCACGCCCTGATGGACCAGGAGCGCGCCCAGTTCGCCGCGTATTTGGAGGGGTTCCGTGACTGAGCGCAGCGAAGGCACCGGTAAGCGCAGCGCGACGGTCATGAAGCCGACGAAGGAGGCGTCATGACGGTCATGAGCCTGTCCAAGGCGCTCAACGAGGGCATGCGCAAAGCCATGGAGGACGACCCCAAGGTCCTCATCATGGGCGAGGACGTCGGCAAGCTGGGCGGCGTCTTCCGGGTCACCGACGGCCTGCAGAAGGACTTCGGCGAGGACCGCGTCATCGACACGCCGCTGGCCGAGTCGGGCATCATCGGCACCGCGATCGGGTTGGCGCTGCGCGGCTACCGGCCGGTGTGCGAGATCCAGTTCGACGGGTTCGTCTTCCCGGCCGCCGACCAGATCATCACGCAGCTCGCCAAGATGCCGATGCGCTCGCTGGGCGCGATCAAGCTCCCCGTCGTCGTACGCGTGCCGTGCGGCGGCGGCATCGGCGCGGTCGAGCACCACAGCGAGTCGCCCGAGGCGTACTTCACCCACACGGCCGGGCTGCGCGTCGTGTCCTGCTCCAACCCGGCCGACGCCTACACCATGATCCAGCAGGCCATCCGCAGCGACGACCCGGTGATCTTCTTCGAGCCCAAGCGGCGCTACTGGGAGAAGGCCGACATCGACACCGGCGCCACCGACTGGTGGCCGCCGCTGCACACGGCCCGGGTCGTGCGGCCCGGGACCGACGCCACGCTGCTGGCGTACGGCCCCATGGTCAAGACGTGCCTGGAGGCCGCCACGGCCGCCGAGGAGGACGGCCGATCGCTCGAAGTGATCGACCTGCGCTCGCTCAACCCGCTGGACGAGCCGGTCGTGATGGACGCCGCGCGCCGCACCGGACGGGTGGTGGTCGTCCACGAGGCCCCGGTCAACAGCGGCTTCGGGGCCGAGCTGGCGGCCAGGATCACGGAGCAGTGCTTCTACCACCTGGAGGCCCCCGTGCTCAGGGTCGGCGGCTTCTCCACCCCCTACCCGCCGTCGAAGCTGGAGGAGCACTACCTGCCCGACCTGGACCGGGTGCTCGACGCCGTCGACCGGTCATTCCGGTTCTGAGGGGGTGGGGTTCTCATGCGACGCGAGTTCAAGCTCCCGGACGTCGGCGAAGGGCTGACCGAGGCCGAGGTCGTCCGCTGGCACGTCAAGGCGGGCGACACGGTCAAGGTCAACCAGATCGTCGTGGAGATCGAGACGGCCAAGTCGATCGTCGAGCTCCCGATCCCCTGGGACGGGGTGGTCGCCGGCCTGCTGGCCGAGGAGGGCCAGACGGTCGACGTCGGCGTCCCCATCATCACCGTCGAGACCTCCGAAGGCGGCGCTCCCGTCTCGGAGGAGACCAAGGCCCTGGCCGAGGACCTGGTGCCCACGCCTCCGGCGGAGGGCGCCGTCGAGCCCGGCGCCCACGGCAGCCCGGCCCCCAAGGAGGAGCGCCAGGCGGTCCTGGTCGGCTACGGCGTCAAGACCGGCGCCACCAAGCGCCGCCCCCGCAAGCCCCGGGCCCCCGAGCTCCCCGAGCCCGGGGTCCCCGGCGTTCCGGCGACCCCGGTGGCCGGCCCCGCCCGCGTGGAGGTGAACGGCGCCCCCGCCCCCGCCCCCGCCCCTGCCCCTGCCCCTGTCCCGCCGTCCGCCGGCGGCCGGGTCAGCGTCCTCGCCAAGCCACCCGTACGGAAGCTGGCCAGGGACCTCGGCGTCGACCTGTCCACCCTCACCGGCACCGGCCCCGAGGGCTCGATCACCCGCGATGACGTCCACGCCGCGGCGGAGCCCGGGGCGGCCCCGGTCGCCGCGGCGGCGCCGGTCGTCGAGGTGGCGCCCGAGCGGCCGGAGGAGCGCATCCCCGTCAAGGGCGTGCGCAAGATGACCGCCCAGGCCATGGTCGCCAGCGCCTTCACCGCTCCCCACGTCACCGAGTTCCTCCAGCTCGACGTGACGAACACCATGGAGACGGTGCGGCGCCTGCGCGCCTTCAGGGACTTCGCGGACGTCAAGGTGTCGCCGCTGCTGCTGGTGGCCAAGGCGGTCCTCACCGCCGTCAGGCGCCACCCGATGATCAACTCGTCGTGGGACGAGGCGGCGCAGGAGATCGTGGTCAAGCGCTACGTGAACCTGGGGATAGCCGCCGCCACGCCCCGCGGCCTGGTGGTGCCCAACGTCAAGGACGCCCACGCCCTGTCGCTCCCCGAGCTGGCCGGGCGGCTGGCCGAGCTCACGGAGACGGCCAGGGCGGGCCGCACCCAGCCGGCCGAGATGGCCGGCGGCACCTTCACCATCACCAACGTCGGCGTCTTCGGCGTCGACGCCGGCACCCCGATCCTCAACCCCGGCGAGGCCGCCATCCTCGCCGTCGGCCAGATCAGGGACATGCCGTGGGTGGTGGACGGCGAGCTGGCGGTGCGCAAGGTGACCACCCTGGCACTCTCGTTCGACCACCGCATCGTCGACGGCGAGCTGGGCTCGATGTTCCTGCGCGACGTGGGCGACATGCTGGAGGACCCGCTGCACATGCTGGCCTGGAGCTAGCCGGGAGAGACTACGGCGACCGCCGGGAGGACCCCTCCCCCGGCGGTCGCCGTAGGCCGGGACACCCGCACCCACCCCGTACAGAGTCGCGCGGTCGCGATCTGATACATCTGATCTATGATTCGCCACATCGTGCTGTTCACCTGGACCGACGCCGCGACCGACGAGCAGAAGGAGACGGTGACCGCCGAGCTGGGCAAGCTGCCCGGCGCAATCCCGCAGCTCCGCTCGTACACCGTGGGCGCCGACGCGGGCATCAACCAGGGCAACCACGACTACGCGGTGGTGGCCGACTTCGACAACGTCGACGACTACCTGCTCTACCGCGACCACCCGCAGCACCAGGCGGTGATCGCGCAGCACATCCGGCCGATCCTGGCCTCGCGGGCCGCGGTGCAGCTCAGCCTCTAGATCTCCGGCGGGTTGTTCTCGCGGCGCATCAGCCTGTCCTCGGACGTGTGCCCCCGCCTGGGGGCCAGCACGATGCTCAGCACCACGCCCACGCCGCCGACGATCATGAAGATGAGCCCGACCACATCCATGTGGACGCTCTTGCCGAACACATCGGGCTCGATCGCGAATCTCAGGATGGCGCCGAGCGTGAGGAAGAAGATGCTGACCCCGACACCCATGACGACCTCCAGGCAAACGGCGGGTACAGCCACGGTCATACCCGGGTACAGAAGATCACACCCGTGACATCTCAGGCGAGACAGGACAGCGGCTCGCCCCCGTTGTAAGTGATCATGTCGAACACGGCGGTGACGAGGTCGATCGGCGCGCCCGGCGGCTGCCCGTCGAGTTCGGCGTAGGCGCGGTGCAGGTTGCCCACGATGCGCTCGGAGTCCAGCAGCCCGCCCCACTCGCCCAGGTCGGCCTCCCTGGCCGCCTCCAGCGGCGACAGCCCCGCCGCCCGGCCCCGCGCCGCGGTCTCCTGGACGAACCGCAGGTAACCCTCGACCCGGTCGTACGCCTCCGGCCCGCACACCCCGCCGTGCCCCGGCACGACGGTCTCCGCCCCCAGCGCCCTGAGCTGGTCGACGGCGTCCAGTGCCCCGGCCACCGAGCCCATCAGCACGAACGGCGTCCCGCCGTTGAAGACGAGATCGCCCGAGAACAGCAGCCGCCGCTCGGGAATCCACACGTACGAGTCGTTCGTCGTGTGCGCGGCGTGGCCCACGTGCCGCACCTCGCACCGCAGGTCGTCGGAGTGCAGGGTGATCCGGTCGGTGAAGGTGAGGAACGGCGGCGCCACCTCCATCTCGCCCCACTCCACATCGGGCGACCACGCGGCGCGGTAGGTGGGCACGCCCTCGGCCAGGATCTGCTCCCGTACGCCCTCGTGCCCGACGATGGTGGCCTCGGGGAAGAGCCAGTTGCCGAACGTGTGGTCGCCGTGGTGGTGGGTGTTGACCAGCGTGGTGATCGGCCGGTCGGTCACCGTGCCGATGGCCTCGCGGAACGTCCGCGTACGGCGCTCGGTCGAGCAGGCGTCGACGCAGATCACGCCGCGCCGGCCGGCCAGGAAGCCCGTGTTGTTGATCCACCAGCTCCCGTCGGGCTGGATGTAGGCGAAGACGCCCTCGGACACCTCTTCGACCCGGGGCGGCGGGAGGGGGTGATTGTGCGAACTCGAACTCATGCCGCGACCGTACTCCCTCGGAGCATCCCCGACCGCGCCCTGTTGCCGTTCCCCGCCCCGCACGCGCTTGCCGCGACAAAGCGGGGGCGCCCGCCGACCGGCAGGCGCCCCCAGGGGTTGAGGGGTTCTAGAAGGCTTCCTCGGGCAGCTCCATGAGCTCCTGCCCCGTGGACTCCACCACCCGCCGCTCGGCCGCCAGCCGCGGCAGGACGGTCTTGGCGAAGAACGAGGCCGCGGCCACCTTGCCCAGGTAGAACGGGTCCTCGCCCGCGGCCAGCTTGGCCAGGGCCACCTCGGCCTGCCGCAGCAGCAGCCAGCCGATCACCAGGTCGCCCAGCGAGAGCAGGAGCCGGGTGGTGTTCAGCCCGACCTTGTAGACCTCCGCCGGCGACTCCAGCGAGCCCAGCGCCCAGCCCGCCAGGGTGTCGCCCATGGACTTGACGTCCGCGGCGGCCTCCGCGAGGAGCTTGCGCTCCTCCTTGAGCCGGCCGTTGCCCGCCTCGGAGCCGGCGAACTCGCCGATCTCGGCCAGCAGCGACCCGACCGCCGCGCCCTGGTTGCGCAGGATCTTCCGGAAGAACAGGTCCAGGCCCTGGATCGCGGTCGTCCCCTCGTACAGGGAGTCGATCTTGGCGTCCCGGATGTACTGCTCGATCGGGTAGTCCTGCAGGTAGCCCGAGCCACCGAGGGTCTGCAGCGAGCGGGAGAGCAGCTCGTACGACCGCTCGGAGCCGACGCCCTTGACGATGGGCAGCAGCAGGTCGTTCATGTCGGCGGCGTGCCGGTCGTCGGGGTCGACCAGGAGGGTGTCCTGGAACGTGGCCGTGTAGAGCACCAGGGCCCGCATGCCCTCGGCGTACGACTTCTGCAGCATGAGCTCGCGGCGCACGTCCGGGTGGTGGGCGACGGTCACCCGCGGGGCGGCCTTGTCGGCCATCCGGGTCAGGTCCGCGCCCTGGACGCGGGACCTGGCGTACTCCAGCGCGTTCAGGTAGCCGGTGGAGAGCGTGGCGATGGCCTTGGTGCCGACCATCATGCGGGCGTGCTCGATGACCATGAACATCTGCCTGATGCCCTCGTGCACGTCGCCCACCAGCCAGCCCACGGCCGGGTGCTTGTCGCCGAACGTCAGCTCGCACGTCGTGGAGACCTTCAGCCCCATCTTCTTCTCGACGTTGGTGACGTAGACGCCGTTGCGCTCGCCCAGCTCGCCGGTCTCGAGATTCACGTGGAACTTCGGCACCAGGAACATCGACAGCCCCTTGGTGCCCGGGCCGTGGCCCTCGGGGCGGGCCAGCACGAGGTGGAAGATGTTCTCGGTCATGTCGTGCTCGGCACTGGTGATGAACCGCTTGACGCCCTCGATGTGCCAGCTGCCGTCCTCCTGCCGCACCGCCTTGGCCCGGCCGGCGCCCACGTCGGAGCCGGCGTCCGGCTCGGTGAGCACCATCGTGGCGCCCCACCCGCGCTCGATGGCCAGCTCGGCGAAGCGCTTCTGCTCCGGCGTGCCGACCTTCCACAGCGTGTACGCGAAGTTGGGGCCCGCGGCGTACATGTACAGCGCCGGGTTGGCACCCAGCACCAGCTCGGCCGTGGCCCAGGCCAGGCTCCTCGGGATGCCGGGGCCGCCCAGCTCGGCGGGCAGGTCGAGGTTGGCCCAGCCGCCGTCGACCAGCGCCTTGTAGGACTTCTTGAAGCCCTCGGGCACCTTCACGGAGTTGGTCGCCGCGTCGAACACGGGCGGGTTCCTGTCGCCCTCCTCGAAGGAGTCGGCCAGGACGCCGGTGGCCAGCCGGTTGACCTCGTCAATGAGGCCCCGGGCGACCTCCTCGTCCACGTCCGCAAAGGGCCCTGTGCCGAGGATCTCGCGTCGCCCGAACACCTCAAAGAGGTTGAATTCCAGGTCTCGCACGTTGCTCTTGTAGTGGCCCATGGGGTCGATCTCCTTGAACCGAGGGGTATACGTACTGGCGAGTAACCTTACTCTGCAATGCTACCCGCGGGTAACCCGAGGTATGCGTGGCATGCTCATCTCCATGGACGCCGAAGAACTCGCCGCCAGATGGCGAGAGCGACTGGATTCCTGGGCCATCCCCGACGAGATCATGGCCCAGGCTCCGGTCGACCCGTGGAGTCACTCGCCCGAGCGGTTCGGCACCCGAACCGACAGGGCGCTGGCCGAGCCCGACGACGGCCCGACCATGACCCGGCTCTCGGAGGCGCTGCCCGACAAGGGCACGCTGCTCGACGTGGGCTCGGGCCCGGGGGCGTCGTCCCTGCCGCTGCACGGGCGCATCGGCCACCTATACGCGGTGGATCCCTCGGCGTCGATGCTGGAGGGGCTGACGGCCAGGGCGGACAAGCTCGGCGTGCCGGTCACGGCGATCGAGGGCCGCTGGCCGGACGTGGCCGGCGAGGTGCCGGTGGTGGACGCCACCGTGGCCGCGCACGTGGTCTACAACGTCCCGGACCTGGCCGGCTTCCTGAGGGCGCTCGACGAACGCACGCAGGGGCGGGTGGTGCTCGAACTGACGGGCCGCCATCCCATGAGCTGGATGACGCCGCTGTGGCAGCACTTCCACGGGGTGAACCGGCCGGTGCGGCCCATCGCCGAGGACTGCGTGGCGCTGGCGGCGGCACTCGGCTACGCCGTGCAGGTGGAGGAACGGGAAGCTCCCCTGGAACGATTCACCTCGCTGGAGGATCTGGCGGCCAGCGCGTGCCGCAGGGTGTGCCTCGATCCGTCCAGGGCGGAGGAAGTGGCGGCCACGGTGCTGGAGCTGGGCATGTGGCCGTTGCCCCGCGACCGGTGGGTCACTATTTGGTGGGAATGATCCCGCTGCGGGCCGCGTTCTCGCAAGTGAGCTGACAGCTCCCGGACGAGACGCGCCGTACCCGGAACGCCAAGACGACGCGCGCACCGCAGTCTCGTCTCAAGGGAGTTCCGATCATGGCGTGGATCGTCCTCGTGCTGGCCGGCGTCCTGGAAGTCGCCATGGCCCTTTCGCTCAAGCTCAGCAACGGCTTCGGCAATCTGTGGTGGAGCCTGTCGTTCCTGGTCACGGCCGTGCTGAGCTTCGGCCTGCTCTCGTACGCGCTCAAGAGCCTCGAAGTCGGCACCGCGTACGCCATCTGGACCGGCGTCGGCGCGGCGGGCACCGCGGTGCTGGGCATGATCGCCATGGGGGACGAGGTCTCGCTGCCGCGCCTCGTCTCGATCGCGCTGATCCTGGCGGGGGTCATCGGCCTGCGGGTGCTCGCTTGACGTTTCGGCCTGTCATGGGTTGGGTGGCTGCGTGATCGAAATCCATGCCGTCACCATCGACGCCGCCGACCCGTACGAGATCGCCACCTGGTGGAGCAAGGCCACCGGGCTGCCGCTCGGCGAGGGCGACCAGCCGGGCGACGACGAGATCATGCTGCGCACCGAGCAGGACCCGTTCCTGCTGTTCATCCGCGTGCCCGAGGGCAAGACCGTGAAGAACCGGGTCCACCTCGACGTCAACGGCACCGAGGGCAGGACCCGCGACGAGGAGGTCGAGCGGCTGATCGGGCTGGGCGCGACCGTCCACGACGACCGGCGGCAGCCCGACGGCAGCGGCTGGGTGACGATGCTCGACCCGGAGGGCAACGAGTTCTGCGTGTGCCGGAGCCAGGCGGAGCGGGAGGCGCAGGGCTGACCTCACCGGTCGGTTCTGGCGCGGCCCTGCATGGTGAGCGTCAGGATGCCGGCGATCAGGTAGACCAGCGCGCCGTGCCACAGGGCCTGCACGCCCGAGCCGAACACCCCTTCGCCGTCGAGCACGAGCTGCACCGGATAGTCCAGCACGGCCGTGATGGCCGCGGGCAGCAGCGAGAACTTCCACGGGTGCTTCAGCGACCAGAGGCGGGCCTGGCGGGTCACCCGGTCGCCCTCGTGCGGCTTGGAGACCGCGCCGATCGCGGCGATCAGGGCGAACAGGCTGATGCCCAGGCCCAGCGCCCACGGCAGGTCGCCGCCGCCGGTGAGCACGCCCAGGCCGAAGCTGGTCGCGGCCACGGCGCCGCCGCCGACGGCAGCGGCCTTCCAGGGGGCGCCGCGGAGCGCGGCACCCGACAGCGAGACTTCATCTCGTCGGCTGATTTCGTTCATGTCATTCATGCTGCCTTTTCGGCCCCCTTGGGGGCATCGGGGACGGACCCTGAGCCATCCCTGACATCATTCGGACATGCAGCAAAGTGAGAAAGTGCTCTTCCGCGAGGCCCGCAAGGAGGACGTGCCGGCGATCGTGGCGATGCTGGCCGACGACCATCTCGGCGCCACGCGCGAGGGCGACCCCGGCGACGAGCGCTATCTGGCGGCGTTCGAGCGGGTCGACGCCAACCCGTACGACGAGTTGATCGTGGCCGAGCAGGATGGCGAGGTGGTGGGCACGATGCAGCTCACGTACCTGGCCGGGCTGTCGCGGCTGGGTGCCGAGCGGTGCCAGATCGAGGCCGTCAGGGTCGCCGACGGCGCCCGCGGACAGGGCCTCGGCGGCCGGATGATCAAGCGGGCCGTCGACCGGGCCCGGGAGCGCGGCTGCGCCATCGTGCAGCTCACGTCCGACAAGTCACGTACGGACGCGCACCGCTTCTACGACAACCTCGGCTTCACGGCCTCCCACGTGGGCTACAAGCTCTCGCTGAGCTGAGCCGGCATCCAGCGGCACCGGTCGTGGTGTTCACGGACCGGCACAAGGGCTGATCTCGACCAGGTTGTCGTGGAAGCCCGGCCCCCTGCCCATGTCCCCGTCCCGCTCGGCCACGACCGCGTTCGGGTTGGCGCCGCCGGGGGTCAGCTTCGGCCAGCGTCCCTTCGGCGAGGCCACCACCCCGGCCGCCACGCGGTCGCTGATCTCCACGTCCGCCAGGAACTCGCCGCCGTCGTTGTGCACGCGTACCCGCTGCCCGTCCGCCAGCCCCCGGGAGGCCGCGTCGGCCGGGTTGACCAGCACCACCGGGTCCTTGGCCCGGCGGCGCAGCTCCGGGTTGTTGCCGAAGGTCGTGTTGAGGAACGTGTGCGAGGCGGGCGTGACCAGCGCCAGCGGGTACGGCGAGGCGCCCCTCGCGCGGACCGTGTGGGACGGCGTGTACGCCTTGCCCGCCGACGGGAAGCGCAGTCTGCCGGACGGCGTCGGGAAGCCCTCGGCGAACGGCGTGAAGGGCTGTGGATAGTTCATCCGCACCCAGCCCTCCTTGCGCAGCCGGTCGAGCGTGATGCCCTCCAGCGACGGGTGCCCGCTCGACAGCAGCTGCTCGGCCAGCTCCAGGTCCGAGTCGAACAGCGACGGCTCGGTCATCCCCATGTGCGCCGCCAGCCGCCGGAACGTCTCCGTCGTGGACAGGCACTCGCCGGGCGGGGTCGCGGCGGGCTCGTTCCAGAGCAGGTAAAGATGCCCGTATCCGGCGTGCAGGTCATGGTGCTCGGTCTGCATGGTCGCGGGGAGCACGATGTCGGCGTAGTCCACGGTGTCGGTCGGGAACTGCTCCATGACCACCGTGAACAGGTCCTCGCGGGCGAGCTGCCGCCTGATCGCGTTCGAGTCGGGGCTCGAACCGGCCGGGTTGGCCGCGTACACCCACAGGCATTTCACGTCGTCAAGCTGGGACCCCAGCTTGGTCATGACGAGGGTGCGGACGGGCTTGACCAGCAGGTCGTTGCGCATGTCGATGTCGAGGTGCACGTGGCCGGAGGTGGAGTACGCGATGCCGCCGCCGGGGTGGCGCCAGTCGCCGGTGACGCCGGGGATCGAGGCGATCGTGCGCAGCGCGGTGCCGCCGCCCTGGTTCCGCTGGATGCCCTGCGTGGCGCGGATGGCGGTCGGGCGGGTGTGGGCGAGCCGCATCCCCAGGCTGTGGATGGCGGCGGTGGGGATGCCGGTGATTTCGGCCACAGTCTCGACCGGATATTTCAGGATTTCCTGGCGGAAGTCCTCCCAGCCCTCGGTGTGCTCGGCCAGGAACTCCTCATCCTGCGCGTTCTCCGCCAGCACGACGTTGAGCAGCCCGAGCGCGAGCGCCGCGTCCGTGCCCGGCCTGATCGCCAGGTACTCGTCGGCCTGGTCGGCCGTCCTGGTGCGGATCGGGTCGATGGCGACGACGTGCGCGCCGTCCGCCCGCGCGTCCTGGATGAACTTCCACAGGTGGTGGCCGCTGGTCAGCGTGTTCGTGCCCCAGAGCAGGATCAGCTTCGCCAGCGCGATGTTCTCGGGGTCCATGCCGCCCGGGGTGCCGTTCGTCCGCATCAGGCCGCTGCTGCCGGCCGCCGAGCAGATGTTGAGCCAGTGCTTGGAGGCGCCCAGCACGTTCCAGAACCGCCGCCCGGCCACGCCCTCGCAGCCCTGCAGGTAGCCGAGCGTGCCGGTGCCCAGGTACGGCCAGATGGCCTCTCCGCCGTGCTCCTCGACGATGCCGCGCAGCCGCTCCGAGATCTCGTCGAGCGCCTCGTCCCAGGTGATGCGCTCGAACCGGCCGGAGCCCTTGGGGCCGATGCGGCGCATGGGGTGGAGGATGCGGTCGTCCGCCCGGGTCTGCTCAAGGTAACGGTTGACCTTCACGCACAGCGCGCCCCTGGTGTACGGGTGGTCGGGGTTGCCGCGGAGCTTGACGGTCTCGCCGTTCTCGACGGTGACCACCCAGGAGCAGCCATCCGGGCAGTCCAGCGGACAGGCCCCCAAAACCCTCAATTCACCCGACATGGGACACAGACTACGTCCCGTACCTGGAATGACGGGAGACGCGGAAATGCGTGTAGCCTGCCCGGTGCGACGTCCTCGGGGGACGATTGAGGACACTGGAAACCTGGAGATCGCACGGTCCGCCCGGGAAGGTGCAGAATCGCTGTCGGTGGCCGAAATCAGGGAACGAGATGACACGGAGGACCTCGAGGGGGATCCAGCCGTGGATAAGTCACGCGCGGAAAACGACGTCTACGTCGTAGAGCCGCTGCTGCCCCAGCGCCTTCGCCGCCCCTCCGACCTGCTGCGATTCTTCGCCACTCTCATCGTGCTCGGCGCGGTCGTCCTGCTCGCGCTGGTCGCCAAGCAGACGCTCATCGGCCTGGAGGCCGACGTCAAGGAGGGCGCGCAGCTCGTACCGCTGCTCAGCAGGATCGCCGCGTTCCTCGGCGGCGCGGCCGTGCTCATCGTGCCCGCGGCGTTCGCGGTCGAACGGGTCTTCCACCGCGACGGGCTACGCGTCGCCGAAGGGCTGATCGCCGCGATCATCGGCCTGGCCGGGTCGTTCCTGCTCGGGCAGTGGCTGGTCGCGGGCAACGCCGACGACCTGCGCGTGCTGCTGACCGGCGACCGGACGATCGAGCCGGTGAACACGCTGCTCACCTCGGTCGTCGCGTACGCCACCGCCGTCCGCATCTCGCGCCGGCCCACCTGGCGCATGCTGATGTGGACCACGATCGCCCTCTACGTCCTCGCGTTCTTCTCCGGCAGGCAGATCACGCTGCCCAGCGCCATCGTCACCGTGCTGGTCGGCATGGCCATCGGCTACGCCACCCTCTACGGCGTCGGCAGCCCCAACACCAGGCCGCCGGGCAGCGCCGTGGTGGCCGCGCTGCGCAAGCTGTCGTTCGCGGTGGTCTCGGCCCGCCGCATCGAGGACGACCTCCAGGGCAGCCGCCGCTACGCCGTCGGGCTCAAGGACGGCACCAGCCTCGACGTCACCGTGCTCGACCGCGACCGGCAGGTGGCCGGGCTGCCGTACCGGCTGTGGCGGCGCATCAGGCTCAACTCCGAGACCCGGCGCCGGGCCATCAGATCGCTGCGGGCGGAGCTGGAGCGCGAGGCCCTCATGGCGTACGCGGCCCAGGCGGCCGGCGCCAGCACCCCACGCCTGCTCGGCACCAGCGAGATCGGCACCGAGGCCGCGATGCTCGCGTACGAGCACATCGAGACGCGCCCGCTCGACGACGTGCCCGACGAGCAGATCGACGACGAACTGCTCGCCCAGATCTGGGAGCAGGTGGAGCTGCTGCAGATCCAGCGCCTGGCGCACCGGCGGCTCACCGGCGACGGCATCCACCTCGACCGGGCGGGCCGCGTCGTGCTGACCGACGCCCGCAGCGGCGAGATCGCCGCCGGAGACCTGCTGCTCAGGCTCGACATCGCCCAGCTCCTGACCTACCTGGCCCTGCGCGTCGGCCCCGAGCGCTCCGTGCGGGCGGCGGCGGCCGTCATGGGGCCCGACACGCTGGCGGCCGCCATGCCGCTGCTCCAGCGCATCGCGCTGACCAGGGAGACCCGCTCGGCCCTGGCCAAGAACAAGAACCTGCTGGCCGGCATCCGCGAGCACATCGTCGCGCTCAAGCCGCAGGCCAAGGTCGAGGAAGTACGCCTCGAACGCTTCAAACCGCGCACCCTGATCACGATCATCGCCAGCACGCTGGCCGCGTACATCGTGCTCTCCCAGCTCAGCCGGGTCGACATCTACCGGGTGGTCACCACAGCCAACTGGGCCTGGTCCGGGGTGGCGCTGCTCGCGTCGTTCGTCAGCTTCGTGGCCGCGGCCCTGATGCTGCGGGGGTTCGTGCCCGAGCCGCTGCCGCTCTGGCGGACCGTGCTCGTGCAGTTCGCCTCGTCGTTCGTCAAGCTCGTCGCGCCCGCCGCCGTGGGCGGGGTCGCGATCAACACCCGCTACCTGCAGAAGCGCGGCATCCCGCCGGCGAGCGCGGTGGCCAGCGTGGGGGCCTCGCAGCTCATCATGCTGGTCTTCCACATCGCGCTGCTGCTGCTGTTCGCCTACATCACCGGCTCCACCACGACCACCTCGTTCACCCCGTCACGCGGCCTCGTCGTGGTGCTGCTCGCGGTCGCGGTGCTGGTCGTGGTGGTGCTCGGCGTGCCGCCGCTGCGCAGGCTGGTGACCTCCAGGCTGCGCAAGCTGTTCTCGAACGTGCTGCCCAGGCTGCTCGACGTGCTGCAGTCGCCGCGCAAGATGGTGGAGGCGTGCACGGGCACGCTCATGATCACCCTCGCGTTCGTGCTGTGCCTGGACGCCAGCGTCGCCGCGTTCGGCGGCACGCTCAGCTTCACCGCCGTCGCGGTCGTCTACCTCACGGCCAACGCCATCGGCTCGGCCGCGCCCACACCGGGCGGTCTGGGCGCGGTCGAACTCGCGCTCGCGGGCGGCCTGACCGTGGCCGGCGTGCCCGCCGAGCTGGCCACCTCCGCCGTGCTGCTGCACCGGCTGCTCACGTTCTGGCTGCCGGTGCTGCCCGGCTGGGCCGCCTTCACCTACCTTCAGCGGCACGAATCCCTGTGATCAGCGGGCCGTGTAGCGCGCGGTGATCTTGTCGATGGCCCCCAGCTCGTCTTCGGTGAAGTCGGGGCCGTCCACGCACGCCACGTTGTCCTCAAGCTGCCGCACGCTGCTCGCCCCGATCAGCACGCTCGTCACCCGCGGGTCCCTGAGCGTCCACGACAGCGCCATCTGGGCCAGCGTCTGCCCGCGGCCCCTGGCGAGCTCGTTGAGGTCGCGGGCCAGGTCGACGTCGATCCTGTCGGCGCTGAGGAACCTGCTCGTCGCCGCCCGCGAGTCCGACGGCACGCCGTCGAGGTAGCGGTCGGTCAGCAGGCCCTGCGCCAGCGGCGAGAACACGATGCAGCCCATGCCCGCCTCCTCCACCGCGTCGAGCAGCCCGTTCTCGATCCACCGGTTGATCATCGAGTAGGACGGCTGGTGGATGAGCAGCGGAGTGCCCAGTTCGAGCATGATCCGCGCGGCCTGCGCGGTCTGCTCGGCCGAGTAGTTGGAGATGCCCGCGTAGAGCGCCTTGCCCGAGCGCACGGCCCGGTCGAGCGCCCCCATGGTCTCCTCCAGCGGCGTCTCCGGGTCGGGACGGTGGCTGTAGAAGATGTCCACGTACTCCAGGCCCATACGCCGGAGCGACTGGTCGAGGCTGGCCAGGACGTACTTGCGCGAGCCCCACTCACCGTACGGGCCCGGCCACATGTCGTAGCCGGCCTTGGTGGAGATGATCAGCTCATCCCGGTACGGGAGGAAATCCTCGCGCAGGATGCGGCCGAAGTTCTTCTCCGCCGAGCCGTACGGGACGCCGTAGTTGTTGGCCAGGTCGAAGTGCGACACCCCGAGGTCGAACGCGCGCCGCAGGATCGCCCGGGAGTTCTCGATCGGCCGGTTGTCGCCGAAGTTGTGCCACAGGCCCAGGGAGACCGCGGGCAGCTTCAGCCCGCTGCGGCCGCTGCGGTTGTACGGCTGCCGCTCGTAGCGGCCGTCGTCGGCCTGATAGGTCATGAGGTGCCCCTCTCGATGATCCAGGAGAGCGCGAAGGCCTCTTCGCGCCAGGCGTCGTAGCGCCCGCTGCGGCCGCCGTGTCCGGCGCCCATCTCCGTCTTGAGCAGGAACGGCCCGCCGCTCGCCGTCGCCCGCAGCCTGGCGATCCACTTCGCGGGCTCGTGGTAGAGGACGCGGGTGTCGTTCAGGCTGGTGATGGCCAGGATCGGCGGGTACGGCCGTCCGTCCACGTTCTCGTACGGCGTGTAGCCCTTCATGTAGGCGTAGACGTCCGGGTTGTGCAGCGGGTCGCCCCACTCGTCCCATTCGATCACAGTGAGCGGGAGCGACGGATCCAGGATGGTGTTCAGCGCGTCCACGAACGGCACCTCGGCCACCACGCCCGCGAACTCCTCCGGCGCCAGGTTCGCGACCGCGCCCATCAGCAGGCCGCCGGCCGAGCCGCCCCTGGCGATGATCCGCTCGCTCCAGCCGGTCGCCTTCAGGTGCCTGGCCACGGCCACGAAGTCGGTGAACGTGTTGCGCTTCCTGGTGAGCTTGCCGTCCTCGTACCAGCGGCGGCCCATCTCACCGCCGCCCCTGACGTGCGCGACGGCGAAGACGAACCCGCGGTCCAGCAGCGAGAGCCTCGGGACCGAGAAGCCGGGGTCGATGGAGGTCTCGTAGCTGCCGTACCCGTACAGCACGGTCGGCGCGGGCTTGGCGGAGTCCTTGCGCTTCACGATGGACACCGGGATCCGCGTGCCGTCCTCGGCCGTGGCCCACTCGCGGAACTGCTCGTAGTCGGCCGGGTCGTAGCCGCCCAGCACCGGGCGCCGCTTGAGCAGGATCAGCTCGTGCGTGTCGAGTTCGTAGTCGTACACGCTGGGCGGGGTGACCATGCTCGTGTAGGCCAGCCGGAGCCGCGTCGTGGTGAACTCGGGGTTGCCCGCGGGGCCGACGTCGTAGAGCGGCTCGGGGAAGTCGATCTCGTACGCGTTCCGCTCGGCGGCCTCGATCCGCTCGCGTCCGTCCTGGACGTCGTCCGGGTACGGCAGCACGCGCAGCCCGGTCAGCCCGTCGCGGCGGAAGTGCACCACGGCGTGGTCGGAGAACGCGTCGATCTCCAGGAGCCTGGTGTCCTCCCGGTGGGCGACCAGCGGGGTCCAGGTGCCGGGGGCGTCGAGCGGGGCGGTGGCCAGCTCGAAGTTCTCGGCGTTCTCGTTGTGGAGCACGTAGAAGAAGTCGCCCGCGTGCTCGACGCCGTACTCGACGCCGGTCTTCCTGGGGCGCACGACCGCGAACTCACCGGTGGGATCGGTGGCGTCGAGAATGCGCACCTCACTGGTGATCTTGCTGCCCGCGCCGAGCACGAGGTACTTCTCGCTGCGCGTCAGGCCGATGCCGACCCAGTAACGCTCGTCGCCCTCCTCGTAGACCAGCACGTCCTCTTCGGTGCCGAGAGTGTGCCGATAGACCTGGTACGGGCGCCAGGCGTCGTCGACGCGCGTGTAGAAGAACGTCGAGCCGTCGGCCGACCAGGCGCCGCCGTAGAAGATGTCGGTGATCTCGTCGGGGAGCAACTCGCCTGTCGCGAGGTTCTTGAACCGCAGCGTGAATCGCTCGTCGCCCTTGAAGTCGGTCGAATAGGCCAGCATCGTGCCGTCGGGCGAGACGGAGCTGGTGCCGATCGAGAAGAACGGGCTGTCGCCGGCGAGCTCGTTTCCGTCGAGAATCACCTCCTCGCGTTCGAGAGTGCCGCCCGGGGTGATCTCCGGGGGCGCGTCGCTGTCGGCCGGGACCCGGCAGGAGACCGCGTACTGCTTGCCTTCGGAGGTACGCGAGAAGTACCACCAGGAGCCCTTACGGCTGGCCACCGAGAGGTCGGTTTCCTGCGTGCGGCCCTTGATCTCCTGGAACACCTGCTCCTGGAGGTCGGAGAGGTGAGCGGTCTGCTGTTTGAGAAACTCGTTCTCCGCCTCCAGATAGGCGGTGGTATCGGGATCTTCCTTGTTGCCCAGCCAGGCGTACTCGTCGATGACGGTGTCACCGTGGTGGGTGCGCTCAGTCGGAACCTTCTTCGCCACTGGCGGCGTGTTACTGCTCACGTGGGGAGTCTATGTTCGGTCGTGATCGATCTGTGTCCGTCGAACGTGGCGAAGCGGCCCGAGGGGTCGGGAGCGCTGCTAATCTTGAAGAGCCGACGAAGTGCGGCACACTCCTTCTTCTCTCCTCCGTCACGGCGGACGTGCGCGTCCACTCGTGAGGGCTGGTAAGTTAGAGGGGTTGTCCCGGAAACGGGGCGGGTCTTAATTTCCGCAAGTCGAGCAAGTCCGGTCAATTTGACAGGAACTTGAACGG
>NZ_JBITJQ010000045.1:0-99114 GCF_044460125.1 Nonomuraea sp. NPDC050153 | reverse complement strand
GAGCCCGCTCCTGTCCGCAGGTGTGACACACCGGGAGAACCGCCGAGATCGCCCCAACTCGGCCGTACCGACCAAACCCTTTGTCAGCAGGCTCTTACAGGAATCCGCCGCTGCACCCGCGCACCTTCCGAGATCAAGGGCTACCGGAATGGAGCCTCAGCGATCGCTTATGGCAAGGCTCCCGCCCACGCCGATGAACCGACCGAAAGTATGATCTCGGGCGCTACGGACCCTGCTTTCGACCGGTGCCGTCCTCCCGGGTGCCCCTGCAGGATGAGGCCCCATGCCACGCGAAGAACTCCCCCATGAATCGCCTCCTAAAGGGCCAACCGGCCATCGCGGCCACCGTCTCCCGCACGACGGGCCCGCCGTCTCCCCCGATCCGCCTCAGACCGCCGCGCTCGCGTCCGGCCGGCCCCAGACCGCCGTGCCCTCCTCGGGTCGGCCCCGGATCATCGCGCTCGACGTGCTGCGTGGGTTCGCGCTGTGCGAGATCCTGCTCGCCAACATCCAGCTCATGGCCACCGGCACCTCCGCCCTCGTGGTGCAGCCCATGGGCGACTGGGACCCCTGGCTCGGACTACCGATCTTCTCCCTGCTGTTCGGCATCGGGTTCGCGCTGCTGCTGGACTCCGCCGCGAGCCGCGTCCCCCGCCCACGCCTGGTCCTGCTGCGCCGGCTTGGGGTGCTGCTCGCGATCGGCCTCGCGCACATGCTGCTATGGCCCGGCGAGATCCTGACCGACTACGCCGTCGTCGGCATACTGGTGCTGCTGCCCTCGACCTGGCTGCCGCGGTGGGCCATGGCCGGCCTCGCCGCCACACTCATCCCGGCGGCGCTGTTCTTCGGCGGGGGCGGGCCCCTGCTGATCGCCGGGCTGTTCCTGCTGGGTGCGGCGCTGGTCCGCTACGGGGTGATCGAACAGATCGAGCGATCCACCCGAGGGCCGCTCCTGCTGGGCCTGCTCTTCGCGGCGGGACTGGCTTCCGCCCTGTGGGTACAGGCCGGCATGCGGGCCGTGGGGGCAACGACGTACCTGTCTTCCATGTCCAGCCTTGCCGATCTGCTGCTCGTCGGTGTGTACGTGTGCGGCCTGCTGGTCCTGCTCAGAACGCCGCTGCGACCGGTGCTGCAGTTCGTCTTCGCGCCACTGGGCCGGATGGCGCTGACCAATTATCTGACCGCCACACTCCTCGTTCTGGTGGCCAGCCACCTCCTCGGCCTGCCGATCGGACAGTCCTTGACGGCGGCGTACTGGACCGCGGGAGCCATCCTCACGACCCAGTGGCTGTTCTGCACCCTTTGGCTGCGCCGTTACCGTCAGGGCCCCATCGAGTGGCTCTGGCGGTGGGCCACCTGGGCCTACCGCCCGCCCCTCAGCCGGGCCAGGACGTCATGAACTCGGGCCGGAGTCGGAGTCGGTGACGACGACGTCGTCCTCCTGACCGGCGCCGCCGACCGCACGCTGGAACAGCATCCCCAAGCCCCTGGTGGTGACGGTGTCGATCGTGGCGATCCGTTTGTCCACCAGGCGTTTCTCTACGTCTTCAGGCGAACGCCGGAATCACCATCATGCTGTCACCGGCCGACGCTGCCAGAGGCTGAAATGGGTTCACCAGACTGCCCGCAGTTTCGAGGCGGACCACAACCATCTGGCGCGGTGATCGTAAGGGCTCCATCTGTGCGGCGGCGCGGCAACGCCCGCTGGTGGGTTCGGTTGGTACGGCGCGGCAGACGTGCGGCGGACGGCCCGGTGTCCCGCCGGCGTCCGGGACCGGCCTCCAGGCCGCACGCCCGGACGGCGGACGGGCGAAGGGCCGGTGGTACGGCGGCGCGGTGCGGTCTATCTCGGCCACGTCCCGGACGGGAAGCGAATCCGCGAGAAGGTCTCCGGCAAGACCCGCGCCGAAGTCGTCGAGAAGGTTCGCAAGCTCAAGGAAGCGCTGGCCAAGGGCGCTCCCGTCCCCGATGACCGGCTGACGGTCGGCACGTTCCTCGATCGCCGGCTGCTCCACCTGCCCGGCCATGTCTCCGATGGGACCATGAACAACTACGAGGACACGGTACGGCTGCATCTCAAGCCAGGACCCGGCCGTCACAGGCTGACCAAGCTCACCGTGGCCCAGGCGGAGTCTGGAGACCGTCGGCCAGCAGGCTCTGCGGGCATGGTGCGTGTAGAACGCGGCCATGCCCGCAGCGGTTAGACAGGTCAGCAGCTCACGGTCTTCTGGTAGACGCCTCGGGAGCTGTGGGTGAAGCCCTTGCCGGGCGCCAGGCTCTTGCAACTGGAGTTGGATCCACCAGCGCGGAAGATTACCTGGGCACGCACCGTGGAACTGCAGTTGTTGGTGACCTTCACGTAGCGCTTCTGGTTGAACCACGTCTCGATCGACACACACGAGGGAAGGGCCGCCTGCGCGCTGGATGCGACGGAGGCATGAGCGGCAGGAGTGGCGATCAGGCTCGCACCCGCCAGGGCAGCAACGACGAAAGCGGTACGGACAGACATGACAGCCTTTCGATTGGCATCGTGGTCGATCACCATCGAAACAGCAATGATCAGCGAATACGGAATTATGACGAGCACCCGTCTGCTTCTGCAGCCCACGCAGCACCGGCCGTTCCGTCAACTCGCCGGGGACATGCGAGCCTCTCCCCGGCGCCCTCGGCATCTGCACTCACTCATGACATCGGCATCCCGCGAGGCGCAACCGCTGGCGTTCACGGATGCGGGCGTAGACAAACGGACAACCACGGGCTCCCAGCCGTGGGCACACCGCTTGAAGATGACCTCAGCCGGAACCACCAAATCCCTTCGTCAACAGGCTCTGAGCGAGAGGGCCTGATCATGCGGAACGTCGCGGCGCTGTCGATGAAAGGCGGCCTCCGAGCCTGGGCCGTCGTAGGCGAGGGGCGACAGGGGCCTATTCGGGGGTGTCGATGAGCTCGTCGCGGGTCGCCACCTGATCGGCTGCAGGCGGTTTGATATCGGTCGCGCGGCCCCACCGCGACAACCGGACGTCGTCGACGAATTGCATGGGCTCCAAGTCGTCTTTCCCCGGCCAGCCGGGCAGCAAGGAGGAACTCTGGCATCGGCGGACGAGTTGGTCCTGCCCTATCCACAGCTTCCAGTTGATGCGGACTTGGGCGTATGTGCCTGTGGGCTTGTGATCGAGGACGCGGAGGTCAGGATCCGCCTTGGCGACCTCGCCCAGCGTGATGATCCCCTCGTGCAGGGTGGTGCGGGCGCCGTCATACACACCGGCCGGGCGCTTGTCCTTGGTGCCGGCGAGCAGGGTCTTGAGCGTTGCGGGGTGGCTCAGCCGCATATGGCCACAGGTCAGGGCAAGGGACTGCTTGTCCTCAGTGACCCTCCAGCTCTTGCCTTCCGGCAGACGCTCGCCCAAGAAGGAGGACTGCTCGTAGTACCGGTCCGGGAAGACAATGAAGCGCTCTGGGTCCTTGCCATCCTTAAGATCAAGGAGCTCGCTCGCGATGACCTCACCGTGAGCCAGTTCGTGGACCCCTGACTGCCGAAAGGTCCGCGGCTCTCCATCCCAGGCCTTGAAGACCGTGGCGTTCGAGAACGTCACGGTCTTGCCGCTCGCGAGCTGGCGGCGCAGCGCGGCGACGGGGTCGAGGCGAGCCTCGGCTACGCCCGACGGCGGGACGATCACGGCAACGGACGCGATCGTCAGGGCAAGCGACCAAAGCCTCATGCGGTCGTCTTCCTCGAAGCGGGACCGGGCCGGGGTGATCATCGCAGGCGGAGATCTCGTCCCGGTATCGACGCTTCCCGCCGCTGTCCGCAGATCCGAACCATAGTCGCGAAGTGTCCCCTGCGCGTCTACGCCCACGTCATCCACGAGCAAGCGGCGTCCGCCGCCGACGTCTTCGCCAAGGCCGTCAACGGCTGAAGACGGGAGCCACCGCGTTAGCAAGATCTCAGCATTATCCTGACAAACCAAGAAGCCCCTGACGGCGAATCTCCTGTTCAGGGACTTCCTGTTGCAGAGCCGCCGAGGGGAATCGAACCCCTGACGTTCTGTTCACAAGAGACTTCGCGCCCGTCCACGGTGGGGAGCTGCGCCTGGATCAGGGCCTCGTGCAGCAGCTCCGCCGTCCACATGCATCCATGCGTTTCCAAGCCCGTTGTTAGCATCCGCGTTGGCAGGATCACCGATCGTCGGAATTGAAGGTCTCCAGATCACTGGCGCCGAGCCGGGCAGTCATGCTCACTGCAGGCCTGGTAGACGATCACGGGCACACTCTTCCCCTTGGGCCTACGGGATTCCTGCGAGTAGTTGAGATCAAGTCGTAGGCTGACAGCGTGAAAGGTGGTGTCATGAGCGCTCAGCCTGTCCACGGTGGTACACCGGACCACCCCAGAGTGCCGCGGACGATCGGCGGAATCTCCGGCGCGCTGCGCGGCAGCCGCCGTGCGCAGTTCTTCGCCGAACTTCTTGAAGCTCAGCAGGGCGCTGAACTGGACGGCGTGCTCAACGCCTGGTGGGGGCGGGCCATGCTGGACACCGACCCGGACCGTGACCGTATCCGAGCTGCAGCCGAAGCCGGGACTCTGCCGACCACGACCATGGAGGAAGTCCTACGTCGCCGACAAGAGCGTGGCGCTCAGTGAGCGAGGACGACCTATGGCCGGTCGTACCATCGGAGGTCGTGGCTGAAACACTCGCCGACCCATCGGTCTCGGCGGAGGTGTTCTCAAGTGTGGCCGCGCTCACAGTCGCCATTTGCGAGGACCCGTGGCTGACGGCAAGCGACCAGGTCGGCACCGATCCCGACTGGCGGGAGATCCTCATCCCCAAGGGATTCGGCATCGCGGAGTATCGGATCGACCGGAAGAATCAACAGGTGCTGCAAACCCGGATCGTCCTGTTCTGACCCGGCCCTACGAACAGGCTTGGTAGCGAGACCTTCTCCCTACCTCCTCCAATACGCCCCGCAAGGCTCTCAGGGAGTGTTGAGAAGGCACTGCCCCGGCCTGCCTTTCGCCATATCTCGAGTTCCACCCCATCCGAGCAGAGCTCACCGACATTCCCCGCAACGGCCAGCCTTGTACAGCCTCCGAACTTTCGACAGCAGCCGCGTGGGATGCCCAGACGGCAACGCTGCTGTACGGAGGCGAAAAAGCCCCTTCCGCAGACCGGAAGGGGCCTTCTGCATGAGAGCCGACGAGGGGAATCGAACCCCTGACCTTCTGTTTACAAGACAGATGCTCTGCCGATTGAGCTACGTCGGCGCGGCCTTTCAGTGTAGACGCTAGAGGCGCCTGTGACGAGCGACTTCGTACAGCGCCACTCCGGCCGCCACTCCCGCGTTCAGCGACTCCGCGGCCGCCTGCATCGGGATCCGGGTCACCACGTCGCACTGCTCCCGGACCAGGCGCGAGAGCCCCTTTCCCTCCGAGCCCACGACCACCACCAGCGGCTCGGTGAGCAGGTCGACGTCGCCGATGTCGGTTTCGCCGGCGCCGTCGAGGCCGATGACGAACAGGCCCGCGTCGCGGTATTCCCGCAGTGCCGCCGTGAGGTTGGACGCGCGGGCGACGCGCATGGTGGCGAGTGTGCCCGCGGAGGTCTTCCAGGCCCCGCCCGTCACGCCGGCCGAGCGGCGGGAGGGGATGAGGAGGCCGTGGGCGCCGAAGGCGGTGGCGGATCTGGCGATGGCGCCGAGGTTGCGCGGGTCGGTGACCGAGTCGAGGGCCACGATCAGCGGGACCTCGGCGGCGTCGTGCGCGATCTCCACGAGGTCCGACGGGTGCGCGTAGTCGTACGCGGGGATCTGGAGCGCGATGCCCTGGTGGACGGCGCCCTCCGTCAGGCGGTCGAGCTTGTCGCGGCTGACCTCGAGCAGGGCGATCCCGTGCTCGGCCGCGATCCTGATGGAGTCGCGTACGCGGTCGTCGTTGTCGATGCGCTGGGCGACGTAGAGAGCGCTGGACGGGACGCCCGCCGTCAGAGCCTCGAGAACGGGGTTGCGGCCGCCGATGTACTCGGGCGCGTCCTCGGAGCGCCGCTGCCGCGTGGGAGCGGGGCGTCGGGCGCCGCCCTGTTCCTCGCGGGTGATGCGCTCAGCGCGGGCCTTGTCCTTGTACCAATGCCGCATTTCGGCAGGCGGGGTCGCGCCCCTGCCCTCAAGCGACCGGCGACCCTGCCCTCCGGCGCCTTTGGACGGGCCCTTCTTCTTCGCGGGCCTGCCCGAAGCCCTACCGCCTGCTGCCATGCCAACAAGGGTACTCGGACCGCCGGGCGCCTTATCCCACGGCGGGAACGGGGCGTTCTTCCGGGTTCGGGATGTGGAGGATTCCGTGCAGAGCGCCGCAGGGTCGGCGGAGGGTGCCGGGACGTTGCGCGGACCGTGCCGGGTGTCGATCGTCCCGTCCACGGTTTGGCCGGCCCAGGTGTTCAGGGGCCGGCTGAGCGTCGGTACGTGGCTGCCCGGCTCGGCGCGGAGCGTCAGCACATGGGTGGCCGGCCCCGCGTCACGTGGCGTAGCGTCGGGCCGGGTCAAGCTGTGCGGTGCCTCGGTCCGGCCCAGGGGTCGGGCCGAGGCCTCGGGGTGGGTGGGGCTAGCGGGTGAGTTCCCAGCGGGCGCCGTGGGGGGTGTCCTCCACGGTGATCCCCGCCGCCGCCAGCTGGTTCCTGATCGCGTCCGCCGCCGCGTAGTCCTTGCGCTCCCTGGCCGCCTTGCGCTGTTCCAGCGCCACCGCCACCAGCGCGTCCACCACCGGCGACAGGTCCGAACCGGCTCCCCGCCACTGCGGTGAGCGGGGGTCGAGACCGAGGACGTCCAGCATGTTCTGCGTCTCGGCGAGCAGCCGGGCCACGGCCTCCTTGTCGCCGCGCGACAGCGCCACGTTGCCCTCGCGCACCACCTCGTGCACGACCGCCAGCGCCTGAGGCGTGCCGAGGTCGTCGTCGAGGGCGTCCACGAAGGCCTGCGGCAGCGGCGCGTCCGCGTCGACGTCGTGGATGACCTCGGCGGCGCGCGTGACGAAGCCCTCGATGCGCTGGTACGCGGCGGCCGCCTCCAGCAGGGCCTCCTCGGAGTAGTCGATCGAGGAGCGGTAGTGCGGCGCGGCCAGGTAGTAGCGCAGTTCCACCGGCCGGACCTTCTGCACCATCTCGGGGATCAGCAGCGAGTTTCCGAGCGACTTGCTCATCTTCTCCGCGCCGATCTTGAGCATGCCGTTGTGCATCCAGTAGCGCGCGAACCCGTCGCCCGCCGCCTGGGACTGGGCGATCTCGTTCTCGTGGTGCGGGAAGATCAGGTCGATCCCGCCGCCGTGGATGTCGAAGGTCGGGCCGAGGTACTTCGTCGCCATGGCCGAGCACTCCAGGTGCCAGCCGGGGCGGCCGAGGCCCCAGGGGGTCGGCCAGGTCGGCTCGCCCGGCTTCTCCCCCTTCCACAGGGCGAAGTCGCGCGGGTCGCGCTTGCAGGACTCGTCGTCGGTGTCGGCCGCGGCCCGCATGTTCTCCAGCTTCTGGTTGGAGAGCGTGCCGTAGCTGTCGGCGTAGGACTGGACGTCGAAGTAGACGTCGCCGCCGGAGGGGTACGCGTGGCCGCGGGCGATCAGCCGCTCCATCAGCGTGATCATCTCGGGTACGTGCCCCGTGGCCCGCGGCTCGACGGTCGGCGGGAGGCAGCCCAGCGTGTCGTACGCCCAGGTGAAGGCCCGCTGGTTGCGCTCGGCCACGACGAACCAGGGCACGCCCTCCTCGGCCGCCACCCTGATGATCTTGTCGTCGATGTCGGTGACATTGCGGCAGAACGCCACGTCATAGCCGGATCGCGTCATCCAGCGTCGGAGCACGTCGAAGTTCACACCCGAGCGGATGTGCCCGATGTGCGGCGGAGCCTGCACGGTCGCCCCACACAGGTAAATCGACGCCCGGCCGGCTTCGACCGGAACGAATTCACGGATGGCGCGCGTACTGGTGTCGTAGATGTGCAGGCTCACGAAGGCAAGGCTAACGCCTCAGAGGCCTAGTCAGGCCGATAAATCCCGCCGTCACGGCGATAAATCAGCCCCGCAACGTTACTCTGTCCGGCGAGATCCGTACGATTACGCGCTCGACGCCCGGTTTGTCCTCCCAGGGGATCCCTCGGTACTTGTGCGAGAGCTCCTGAATGAGCGCCCCTTCAGGGTCGGGCGTCATGGTCACCGGCCCGCGCACCTCCACATACCTGTACGGATTGTCCGGATCGATGACCAGCAGGCTAGCCCGCGGATCGCGCTCGAAATTCCGCGGCTTCCTGCGCCCCCGCACGGTCGAGAACAGCACGTCGTCACCGTCCGTACGCACCCACACGACCGTCGACTGCGGCCCGCCGTCGGGGTTGAGGCTGGTCACCGTCGCATAATTCGGGGCATCCAAGAGTTTGCGCGCATCTTCCGACAGCTCGGCCATGTATCTCCCTTGATCGGTCCTGACCTCCATTCTTCTGTAGGCTCGAACCGCCATGGACGTGACTCCCCCCTCTGTGCTCCGCCGCCTGGGCATCGCCCTGGCCGGGCTCGCCGTCGCCGCCCTCGCCGGGGCCGCGTGCGCGCTCTCCTTCGACGACCTGCGCGCGCTGGCCATCACCGGCGAGGCGCGCCAGGACCTCGCCTTCCTCTATCCGGCGGCCTTCGACGCGCTCCTGGTGATCGCGCTCATCGACGTGCTGCTCCTGCGCTCCGCCCGGCTGCTGGTACGCATTCAGGCGGCGTTCGTGCTGGTCGTGCTCATCGTGGCGGCCGCGGCGGCCAACGTGGCGACGGCGGTGCGGTTCGCGTTCGACGTGCGGCAGCTGGCCGTGGGCGTGGCGCTGGCGCCCTGGGTCATGCTGGCCGTGGCTCTGTGGCTCTGGCTGCTGCTGATCAAGCACGTGCAGGCGCACCGGGAGGAGAGGGGCGGGGAGGTCGCCACCGAGCGGGACATCGTCCCCTTCGAGCCGGGCCTGTCCGCCGAGATCTATCCGGAGCGGCCGCCCGTCGAGATCTACACCGAACGGCTCTCGGAGACGCCACCTCAGCCGGTCCAGGAGGTTCAGCCGGTCCACGAAGTGGCCGAAACCGGAGCCGGAGCTGGAGAAGAAGCTCCGGTGGCGGCGCGGGTGGCGGAGTGGCCCGTGCAGAACGAGGCGACGCCCGAGTCGCCCGAGCCCCCGACCCGCCCCGTCCGCTGGGGCGACCGGGTCAAGCCGACCGACGTCCTGGTCCACCCGCGCGCCGGAGAGAAGGACGAGAAGGACGTGGACACCCAGCCCCATCCGGTGTTCGAGGACGACATGCCGGATCCCGGGCACGGCCCCGAGCTCGCCGACGACGGGGAGCGCCCGCGGGAGGACGAGTTAGAGGACACCGCCCCCCACCCGGTGATCCACGACGACGACACCCCGGCCCCCGCGGAACGCCTCCGCAGCACCCCACGCCACCCAGAGGACTGAGAAGGCCCGCCCAGGCGCGATCCCCGGGCGGGCCGGGCTATTTCTAAACACTGGAGCCGCGGCGCAGCCCGGCGACCAGGCCCACGCCCACCACCGCCAGCACCACCTGCATCACCAGCTCGATCCAGTCGATGCCGGGGGTGGTCGCCACGCCGAGCATCTGCGCGATCACCGTGCCCAGCAGGGCCGCCACGATGCCGACAGGTCAGGTGGGTGTTCCGGGCGTTCCACGGGTACGTCCGGTGCGTCCCGCAGTGAAGCGTGCCACGAGCAGCACGCCGGCGACCGCCAGCACGAGCTGGAGAATGTGCTCGATCCAGTCGATGCCTCGCGTGTCGGCCAGGCCGGCGGCCTGCGCGATCAGCGTTCCGATCAGGGCGGCCACGATGCCGACGATGAGCGTCAGTCCGATGGACATGTTCTGCCTGCCAGGAACGATCAGCCTGGCCAGGGCGCCGATGATGGCACCGATGACTATCGCGGAAACTATCGCGCCGATCATGTGCTGCTCCCCCCGAGACGTTCACATGTCGTGGGGACACATACCCTCAGAGCAGGCAAAACAACCAAAAAGGAGACGGCGGTCCGTACCGCGCCAGTGACGAACCGCCGCCCCCGGATACAGCGGGCTTCGCGACGACCCGCCGGGACACCCTCACGCATCCATACGTAAGACGCCCGGCGTTCAGGAAAGGTTGACGACCAGGGCCGTCGCGACGGCCGCGACGCCCTCTCCCCGCCCGGTCAGCCCGAGCCCATCAGTGGTGGTGGCGGACACGCTCACAGGCGCGCCTACGGCGGCGCTGAGCGTCTTCTCGGCCTCGGCACGGCGCGGCGCCAGCTTGGGCCGGTTGCCGATCACCTGAATGGCCACGTTGCCGATCTCATAGCCGGCGGCACGCACCTGCCGCGCGGTCTCCTCCAGCAGTGCGACGCCGGAGGCACCCGCCCAACGCGGGTCCGCGGTCCCGAACAGCTGCCCGAGATCGCCCATGCCGGCCGCGGACAGCAGCGCGTCGCACGCGGCATGCGCGGCCGCGTCGCCGTCAGAATGGCCCTCCAGCCCGGTCTCGCCCGGCCAGCGCAGGCCGGCGAGGTTGAGCTCGCGCCCCGAGGCTCCTGAAGCGAACGGGTGGACGTCGACTCCGACGCCCACCCGTGGAAGATTTGTGTTCAGGAGTTGAGAACCTCGTCGAGCAGGGCCTCAGCCTTGTCCTCGTTGGTCTTCTCCGCCAGGGCGAGCTCACTGACCAGAATCTGACGCGCCTTGGCGAGCATGCGCTTCTCGCCCGCGGACAGGCCGCGCTCGCGGTCTCTCCGCCACAGGTCCCGAACGACCTCGGCGACCTTGTTCACATCGCCGGAGGCGAGCTTCTCCAGATTGGCCTTGTAGCGACGAGACCAGTTGGTCGGCTCTTCCGTGTGCGGCATCCGCAGGACATCGAAAACCCGCTCAAGGCCTTCCTGGCCGACAACATCGCGCACACCGACGAGTTCTGCGTTTTCGGCTGGCACCTGGACGGTAAGGTCGCCCTTGTCGACCTTGAGCACCAGGTAGGTCTTTTCCTCACCCTTGATGGATCGCTTCGTGATTGCTTCGATCCGAGCAGCCCCATGGTGGGGGTAGACGACTGTGTCGCCGACCTGGAAAGTCATGTGACAAGTACCCCTTCCGCTGTACTCCAGGGTACCACGCATCCACAGCCTCCCGGAACAGTGAAATCCTCATAACTGCAGGTCAAGGCCGCATATTAGGGCTTGACAAGTGTTCAACTCTATGTCTGGCATTTCCGGACATAGCGAATGACCTGCGGGGGTGTGGATATGACCATGGATTCGGATGGATATGGTGGGCGCTGCACATCACGCATGCGCGCCACCTGCGTCTAACGCATGCGCGAGCCCTCCGCAACACCAAGGAGAACCCGCCCGTGACCAGCCGTCGCTGGATTGTCGTCGCCGCCGCGTTCTTGGCAGCCCCCGTGCTCGCGGGCTGTGGGGCTGGATTCGACGCAACCACCAACAAGCCGTACGCGCCCAACGAGGCACAGGTATTGATCGAGAACGGTGCTTACGGCACGCGCGGCATTCAGATCCCGCAGGCGTTCATCCTCGGCCCCGACGCCGGTGCGCAGATCGCCTGGCGCGGCTCGGCCCCGATCTACCTGAACATCCTCAACACCACCGGAACCCCCGACACCCTTCAGGCGGTCTCCGCGGGGAACATGGGCACGGTCAAGGTCACGGCCCCGATCCAGCTCCCGAGCAACCAGCTCGTCAACACCGGCAAGCCCACCCCTCAGCTCATGCTCGAGTCGATCCCCAAGAGCCTCAGGGGCGGCGAGAGCATCAAGCTGGACCTTCAGTTCGCCAACGCCGGGATCGTGTCCATGAACGTCCCTGTGGTGACGCGCAGCCGCGAATTCAAGGACTACCCCCCGGCGCCGAACGCCACCGCGGCCCCCACCCCGACGCCGTCCGCGTCCGCTTCCGAAGAAGCCCACTGACCCTTCAGGAAACGCCAAAACCCTTGTTCCGGTACGCGATCCGTACCGGAACAAGGGTTTTTTACTCTTCGGCGGCGTCGAACTTGTAGCCCAGGCCGCGCACGGTGAGGATGCAGCGCGGGTTGGACGGGTCGGACTCGATCTTGGCGCGCAGGCGCTTGACGTGGACGTCGAGGGTCTTGGTGTCGCCCACGTAGTCGGCGCCCCAGACGCGGTCGATGAGCTGGCCGCGCGTCAGGACCCGCCCCGCGTTGCGCAGCAGCACCTCCAGGAGCTCGAACTCCTTCAGCGGCAGCTGCACCTGCTCCCCGCGCACGGCGACCACGTGGCGGTCGACGTCCATGCGCACGGGGCCGACGGCCAGCACCGCCGTCTCCAGCTCCTCCGTCACGTCGCCCTGACGGCGCAGGACCGCGCGGATGCGGGCCACCAGCTCGCGCGACGAGAACGGCTTGGTGACGTAGTCGTCGGCGCCCAGCTCCAGGCCCACGACCTTGTCGATCTCGCTGTCCTTGGCCGTCAGCATGATCACCGGCACCTTGGAGCGCTGCCTGAGGGAGCGGCACACCTCCGTACCGGGCAGACCCGGAAGCATCAGGTCGAGCAGCACCAGATCTGCTCCGTTGCGGTCGAACGTGTCGAGAGCCTCCGGCCCGGTCGCCGCGACCGACACCTCGAAACCCTCTTTGCGGAGCATGTAGGACAGGGCGTCGGAGAAGGACTCCTCATCTTCAACGACAAGTACGCGGGTCATGCTGCCCCCTTCGTCGGCTTCATGACCCTGAGGGTGCTGTGTTCATTGGTTCCTTGGCTCCGCTCAGTCACGGACTGTCTCCAGGGGAATCGAGGGTGGTACTGCCACCGCCGTGCCGCCGAAGGCGGGCAGGCGGAGTGTGAAGGTGGAGCCGGACCCTTCCTTGCTCCAGACGGACACATCGCCGGCGTGCGCCGCGGCGACGTGCTTGACGATCGCCAGGCCGAGCCCGGTGCCGCCGGTCGCCCGCGACCGGGCCGCGTCGACCCGGAAGAACCGCTCGAAGATGCGTTCGAGCGCCTCCTCCGGGATGCCGATGCCCTGGTCGCTGACGCTGATCTCCACCGAGTCCCCTGCCGGCCGCACGCTGACCACCACCCGGGTGTGCTCCGGACTGTACGCGACGGCGTTGTCGATCAAATTGCGCAACGCCGTGACGAGCAGCTCGTCGTCACCCCAGATGCGCAGGCCCTCGGTGCCGCCGGAGACGAGCGTGATGTCCTTGGCGACGGCCTTGGTGTTGCAGTGGTCGATGGCGTCGTGGATGGACTCGTCGATCGAGACCTGTCCAGGGGTGGGGATGGGCTCGGCGCCCTGGATCCTGCTGAGCGTGATCAAGTCTTGGATGAGGTAGTTGAGCCGGGCGGCCTCGTGCTGCATGCGCCCGGCGAAGCGGCCGACCGCCTCGGGGTCGTCGGCGGCGTCCTGGATGGTCTCCGCCAGCAGGCTCATCGCGCCCACCGGGGTCTTCAGCTCGTGGCTGACGTTCGCGACGAAGTCACGGCGTACGGCCTCGACCCTGCGCCGCTCGGTCTGGTCCTCGGCGAGCACCAGGACCTGGCCGTGCGAGCCGAGCGGAGCCACGCGTACCGCGAAGTTCGTGGTCTCCTGGCCGAACTTGTGCCCCGCGACGTCGATCTCGCTCTCGCGGATCTCGCCGTCGCGGCGTACCTGCCTGGCCAGCGCCAGCAGCTCGGCGGCCATCAGCCGGTCACCCTTGACCAGCCCGAAGGCCCTCGCTGCCGAGCTGGCGCGCAGCACCTTGTCGTGCGCGTCGAGCACCACGGCGGAGGAGGGCAGCACGGCCAGCACGGACGCCACGCCCTGCGGCAGCGCGCTCCCGGTCTGTGTGCCGTCCTCCGCCGGAGTGCGGCTTGGAGCCTCGATCTGGTTTCGGTAGAACAGGACCGCCAGGGCGCCCACGACGAACCCGGCCAGGGCCGCGAAGCTCATGGCCATCTCACTCATGCTTTCGATGGTAGGTGGCCTTCTCCCAGGGGCAGACCCTCTCATCAGGGGTGGAAGGCCCCTTTCCTGGAAAGTTCATCTGACGGTCGAGGTTCGTTCATCGAGAGCCACGTACGGTGACCACATGCGCGACGCGTACCATGAAGAACTTGATTCGCTGACCGACAAGCTGATTGAGATGACCAGACTTGTCCGGTCGGCCATTTCCCGTGCCACCACGGCCCTCCTCGACGCCGACCTTCAGCTCGCCGAGAGTGTCATTTCCCGGGACGAGGAAGTGAACGCGACGTTCGCCGAGATCGAGACCTCGATCTTCGACCTGATGGCCCGGCAGCAGCCGGTGGCGGTCGACCTGCGGATGGTCATCACGGCGCTGCGCATGGGCACCGACCTGGAGCGCATGGGCGACCTCGCCGTCCATGTCGCCAAGGTCGCCCGCCTGCGCCACCCCGAGTCGGCCATCCCGGCCGAGGTGCGCTCCACCATCGTGGAGATGGGGCAGATCGCGGAGAACCTCGTCACCAAGACCGGCAGCTGCATCGCCTTGCGGGACGTGGACTCGGCGCTGGAGATGGAGCAGGACGACGATGCGATGGACCGGCTGCACCGACGGCTGTTCAGGAACATCCTGTCCAAGGACTGGGAGCACGGGGTGGAGCCGGCGATCGACATCACGTTGATCGGGCGCTACTACGAGCGCTACGCGGACCACGCGGTGCGGGTGGCGGCGGACGTCGTCTACCTGGTCACGGGGACCCGCCCCAGCTGACAGCACGGCCTTCCACCCGTGGGCGGCTTCTCGTCGCCCGGGGTTCCAGACAGCGCCTCCCAGGCGGCTTCTCGCTCCCTGGGAGGCGCTGTCGCATGCGCGCACCCCCTGACAGGCCGAAGGCCAACGGTTCCTCACCGCCAAAAGCATCGGCCGTGTGGTCGTGGGTCTTGGCGACAATGAACAGAGTCGTCGCTGTGCGCGTCAGATGACGCATGGGTCACATCGATGCTCACTTCGGATCGGCGCGCACCGCTCGGCACCTCGGCTGGGAAGGCTGTTTCAACGTCCGCGACCTCGGCGGCATCCCGGTGACCGGTGGCGGGGTGATCCGGTGGGGTGCCGCCGTCCGGTCGGACAACCCGGAGCGGCTCACCGCCGTGGGATGGTCGGCACTTGTCGCGCACGGCGTCCAGACGGTCATCGATCTGCGCAACCCTGACGAGCGTCATGGCGATCTGTGCCCACGGCCCGACATTCTGACCACTGTGCACGTGCCACTGGATGACGTCGAGGATGAGGGCCTATGGACCTACCTCCGCGATAACGAGTTGGACGGTTCGCCGCTTTACTACCGGGTGTTCCTTGAGCGCAAGGCGCGGCAGTGCGCCGCCGCCGTCGCCGCCGTCGCCCGCGCTCGCGCTGGTGGAGTCCTCTTCCATTGTGGCCTGGGCCGCGACCGCACCGGGCTCATCGCCATGCTGCTGCTGGCACTGGCCGGGGTCAGCGCCGACGACATCGCCACCGATTACGAACTGAGCGCTCCCCGCCTGCCCTCGCTGTTCGCCGCGCTGGGGATTGACGACCAGACAGAGGAAATCCGGGAAATCCTGGCTCGCAAGAACACCACAGCTCGCTCCGCCATGATCGGCGCCTTGGACGGACTCGATGTGGAAGCCCATCTGCGGACGGCAGGACTCGATGCGCGGGACGTCCAAGCCATCCGCGAGCGTTTCTCGGCATCGGCGAATGAGAGTGGCGGCGCTCCAGGCGGAGCTCGGGGGATCGGCGGCCGGTGATCTCCCACGAGTGAGCGAACAGTGCCATCGAGCGGGGGTCGAACTGCTCATCCTGCCCGAGTGCTACTTCGGCGGGATGCCGTCCGATGAACCGGCCGCCCAAGCCGTCGCGATGTCACCCCCGTACGCGGACCTGATCTCGGCCCTGCAGGAGTGCCCACCCACGATGACCGTCGTCGCCGGCTTCATCGAGCGTTCAGCCGGTGGGCGGTTGCACAGACCCGGTCCACGCTCATCGCCCGAGCCGTGGAGAACGACTGCTGGGTGATCGCGGCCGATGTCGCCGGCACGGCGGGTGGGCGGGAGGGAGGCGGGGCGGGGCGACTCGGATCATCGCCCCGGATGGCCAGGTCACCGCCGCGGCGCAGGCGGAGGAAGTGGGCCTGGTCATGGCGGACATCGAGGTGCCGGGCCGCTCATTCCTGGAGCGCTGGAACGTGGCGCAGAACCCGGCGGTCCTCAGGAAATGGCTCGATCATGTGTCCGGACAACGCAGGTGACGGGTGGTGAAGGTGCCGTCGATCCGCAGGTTCGTTTTCCCGTCTCGGACGTCCGGTGCGGGTCTACCGGGAAGCGAGCTCGGGCCGACCGTGCAGACCGCATGAGGGAACCATGGGCCCACCACGCCAGGGCACGAGGGTTCAATTGCTGCTCGGCGGCCAGCTCTCCCAGGAGCTGCCCGATCCGCTCTCCTCGCCGTACCGCTTCGCCCTGGTCACGCAGTCGGGGCAGATGGGCTCGTCAACAGACCTCGCCACGGCTTCCGGTTTGGCCGGACGAAGAGAGCCCAGGACCGTGATCCCTGGTGGCATGTGGGTCTCGGGATCGATCAGGAGAGTCATGACTTCTCTCGGATCGAACGTGAATGTGCGCTTGCACGCATAGCACCGGCCGGTCGTCTCGCGATGTTCGCCCATACCTGCCCATCCCTTCCTGAATACCGAGAGGGCCCAGGACCGGGGAGCGCGAGGGGACGGGAATCCCCTCGCCCGGGGGTGTGGGGGCGTGCCCCCACACGACACAGCCTGAGCCCCTTCGCGCGAAGCGCGCCTCTGCGAAGACCGCGCCTTTCGGGGGTCGAAGGGGGCGAAGCCCCTGGGAAACGCTGTCTGGAACCCCGAGCGCGAAGCGCCACTGAGTGGAAGGCCGTGCTTCCGGGTCAGCGGCCCTGGTTGGCGACGGCTTCGATGGCGGCCTTGGCGGCGTCCGGGTCCAGGTATTCGCCGCCCGGCCGCTGCGGCTGGAAGTCGGAGTCCAGCTCGTACAGCAGCGGAATGCCCGTCGGGATGTTGAGGCCCGCGATCTCCTCGTCGCCGATCCCGTCCAGGTGCTTGACCAGGGCCCTCAGGGAGTTGCCGTGGGCGGCCACCAGGACCGTGCGGCCGGCCGACAGCTCGGGGACGATCGAGTCGTACCAGTACGGGAGCATGCGCTCGACCACGTCCTTCAGGCACTCCGTACGGGGCATCAGCTCCGGGGGAAGCAGGGCGTAGCGGGGGTCGCCGGACTGGGAGAACTCGTCGTCGTCCGCGATCGGGGGCGGCGGCACGTCGTACGAGCGGCGCCACAGCATGAACTGCTCGTCGCCGAACTCCTCGCGCGTCTGGGCCTTGTTCTTGCCCTGGAGGGCGCCGTAGTGGCGCTCGTTGAGGCGCCAGCTCCGCGTCACCGGCAGCCAGAGCAGGTCCGCCTCCGCCAGCGCCAGCTGGGCCGTCTGGATGGCCCGCGTCAGCAGACTGGTGTGGACGATGTCCGGGCGCAGTCCGGCGTCCTGGAGGAGCTTGCCACCACGACGGGCCTCGTCCTCGCCCTTGGCCGAGAGGCTCACATCCACCCAGCCGGTGAACAGGCCCTTCGCGTTCCAGTCACTCTCGCCGTGCCTAAGCAGCACCAAAGTCGCCATATCGCCAATCCTATGGTCAGGTGTCACCGCTCCGGGTCGGCGAACCGGGCGAACGCCTGCAGGTTGGCCAGCGATTCCCCGCGCTTGACGCGCCATTCCCACTCCCGCCTGATCGACGAGGCGAACCCCAGCTCCAGCGCCCGATCGAACCAGTCGTCCGAGTACGTCAGCACGCATCCGAGCAGCCGGTCGACCTCCTCCTGGGTGACGGCGGCCGGGGGCACCCGGCCCACCAGGTACACGTCCCCGACGGGGTCGAGCGAGAAGTGCACGCCGTACATGGAGCCGTTCTTGCCGAGCAGCCAGCGGTAGAACTCGGCGTGGTTCTCGTCGGGCTGGCGGCAGAAGAACGCCTCGACGTGCAGCGCCTGCTCCCCCACGATCAACCAGGTCATGGTGGCGAGCTTGTGCTGCCCGGGCAGTTTGACCAGGAACGCCCCCGGCCGCGGCTCGTCATAGGTGACGTCCGCGGCCTTGAGCGCGGCTTCGACGACATCGCGCATGCCGACAGGATAGAAGGCCGGCAGAACAAAAGTCGGGGCTAGAGGTTCAGGGCGATGGGCGTCTTGTGCAGGTGCGCGGCGGCGGCCGTGTACGCCTCGACCAGGCGGGACGCGGTCGCCTGCCAGCCGAACGCGGCCGCGTGCGCGCGGGCGCCCGCCGACAACGAGTCGCGCCAGCGGGGTGAGACGACGAAGCGGCGCAGCGCCTGCGCCCACTGCGCCGGGTCGTGGCCGTCCACGAGGACGCCCGACACCCCGTCCCGCACGGCGGTGCGCAGCCCGCCCACGGCCGCGGCGGCCACGGGGGTGCCGCAGGCCTGGGACTCCAGGGCGACGAGGCCGAACGACTCGCTGTACGAGGGCACGACCGTCACCGAGGCGGCCCGGTACCAGTCGGCCAGCTCCTCCTGCGGGGCCGGGGGGACGAGGCGGACGACGTCCGTGATGCCGAGTTCGGCGGCCAGTTCGGTGAGCAGGGACGGCCTGGCCAGGCCGTTGCCCGAGGGGCCGCCGACGCAGGCCACGACCAGGCGGCCGCGCAGCGACGGGTCGTCGATGAGCATCCTGGAGGCGGCGCGGAGCAGCACGTCCGGGGCCTTGAGCGGCTGGATGCGGCCCACGAAGAGGAGGACGTGCGCGTCCTGCGGCAGGCCGAGCCGCCGGCGCGCGGCGCCCTGGGAGGCGGGCTGGAAGACGGTGAGGTTGACGCCCGGGTTCACGACGGCCACGCGCTCCTCGACGGCGCCGTACAGGTCGATCAGCTCGCGGGCCTCGTCGACGGTGTTGGCCACGAGGCGGTCGGCGACCTGCACGACCTGCTCCTCGCCGACCACGCGGGCCCGGGGCTCCGGGTTGTCGCCCTGGGCGAGCAGGAGGTTCTTGACCTTGGCCATGGTGTGCATGGTGTGGACGAGCGGCACGCCCCAGCGTTCCTTGGCGAGCCAGCCGACTTGTCCGGAGAGCCAGTAGTGGGAGTGGATGACGTCGTAGTGGCCCGGGTCGTACATGGCCTCGGTCCGCAGCACCCCGGACAGGAACGCGCAGAGCTGGCTCGGGAGCTCGCTCCGGTCCATCTCCTCGTACGGTCCCGCGGTGAGGTGGCGGACGAGGACGCCAGGGACGAGTTCGGCCACGGGCGGGAGGTCGCGGGCGGTGGCCCGGGTGAAGATCTCCACTTCCACGCCGAGTTGAGCCAGCCGCTTGGCGGACTCCACGATGTACACGTTCATGCCCCCGGCGTCGCCCGTTCCGGGCTGGTCCAGGGGCGATGTGTGCATGCTGATGGTCGCGACCCGGCTGACCCGTCTTCGCCTCACTCGACATCACCTCCAAGCGGGTTATAACCATCGAAATTTTTGCGACATTCCCGACACATGGTCATAACTGGTGATTAAGGGCTGTCGTCAACGGTTCCCAGGCAGGCTGGCAGGATGAGGGGCATGCGGAGAACGGCAGTGGTGACCGGGGCGAGCAGCGGGATCGGGGAGGCGACCGCGCGGCGGCTCGCCGCCGAGGGTTTCGAGGTGGTGGCGGGCGCGCGGCGGCGCGAGCGGCTCGACAAGCTCGCCGCGGAGGTGCCCTCGATCAGGCCGGTGACGTTGGATGTGACCTCCCAGGAGTCGGTCGACGCGCTGGCGGGCTCGCTCGAGCGGTGCGACGTGCTGGTCAACAACGCCGGTGGCGCCCTCGGCCTTGAATCGGTCGCGGAGGGGCACCTGGATGACTGGCAGCACATGTACGACGTGAACGTGCTCGGCTCCCTGCGCATGACCCAGGCGCTCGTTCCCAGGCTCGTCGAGTCCGGCGACGGCGTGCTGGTGATGTTGACCTCGACGGCGGGCCTGGTGTCGTACGAGGGCGGGGGCGGCTATGTCGCGGCCAAGCACGCGCAGACGGCGATGGTCGAGACGCTCCGCCTGGAGCTCGTCGGCCAGCCGGTGCGGGTCGTGGAGATCGCGCCGGGCATGGTGCGGAGCGAGGGGTTCGCGGTCACCCGGTTCCGCGGCGACGAGGCGGCCGCTGCGCGCGTCTACGAGGGCGTGCCCGACCCGCTGACCTCCGAGGACGTGGCCGACGCGATCGCCTGGTGCGTGACCCGCCCCGCCCACGTGAACGTCGACCGCCTGATCATCCGCCCGAGAGCCCAGGCCGCCCAGCACAAGGTCCACCGCGTCAGTGGCTAGAGCGGCCGCCGGAGCCGGGGGCAGACCGGTCGGCGCCATCACGAGGGGGACGACCGGGCACAACCGGCTGCGCCGCTCCGACCGGTGGCTCGCCGCCGCGCACGGCAGGCTGCTGCGGGACACCGAGCGGCCGCTCGTGGTGGATCTCGGGTACGGGGCGTCGCACACGACGACGCTGGAGCTGTTCACCCGCCTGCGCCGGATGGCCCCTGGCGTCGAGGTGGCCGGGATCGAGATCGACCCGGCGCGGGTGGCGGTGGCCAAGCCGTACGAGCGGGAGGGCCTGAGCTTCCGGCTGGGCGGCTTCGAGCTGCCCGTGCCGCGCCCGCCGACGGTGGTGCGGGCCTTCAACGTCCTGAGGCAGTACGGCGAGGCCGAGGCCTGGCACTACTGGGACGTGCTCAGAGGCCGGCTGGCCCCCGGCGGTGTCCTGATCGAGGGCACCTCGTCCGAGAACGGGCGGCGCGCGGTCTGGGTGGGGCTCTCTCCGGAAGGGCCCCGGACGATCACGTTCTCGGCCCGTTTCGATGCCTTCGAGCGGCCTTCAGATCTGGCCGACCGGCTGCCGAAGACCCTCATCCACCGGAATGTGCCGGGCGAGCGGATTCATGCGTTCCTGAGCGACTTCGACCACGCGTGGGCGGTGAGCGCGCCGTACGGGGCTCATGGGCTGCGGCAGCGGTGGCTGGCCTCCGTGCGCGCGCTGTCGGGCTCCTGGCCCGTCCCCATGCGGCCGCCCCTCGGCGGCCCGGCCCGGTGGCGGCTCGGCGAGCTGACCCTCCCGTTCTCGGCGGTGGATCCGCGCACTTGACGGCTATAGGCGCGCCTCGAACACGGCGTAGGCCGCGCTGTCGAACAGCACGAAGCGGACGTCCTCCACGGACGTGTCCGCCTGCCGCACCGCGTCCAGGGCGATCCGCGCGGCGTCGTCCATGGGCCAGCCGTAGATCCCGGTCGAGATCGCGGGGAAGGCCACCGACCTGGCCCCCAGCGAGTCGGCCACCCGCAGCGACTCCCGGTAGCAGGAGGCCAGCAGCTCCGAACGGTCCTGTGACATGGAGTACACCGGCCCGACCGTATGGATCACCCACTTCGCGGGCATGCGCCCGGCCGTCGTCGCGACCGCCTGTCCGGTGGCCAGCCCCTTGCCGTAGTGGCCGGCACGCAGCTTCCGGCACTCCTCCAGGATCTCCGGACCGCCGCGGCGGTGGATGGCGCCGTCCACTCCTCCACCGCCCATGAGGGAGGAGTTGGCGGCGTTCACGACGGCGTCCACCGGCTGCTCGGTGATGTCGCCCTTCACCAGCGTGATGTGCATCTCACCAGAGTGACGATCACCGGCCGTCGCGCGCCAGTACCGCGCTCCCCCTGTCCGCCGCCCTGCCCGCCGCCATGCGTACGGCCAGCAGGACGAGCGCGGGCAGCGGCAGGAGCATGACCACGGCTCCGGCCAGGCGCTGGTCGGCGAGGACGCCGGGCGCGCCGGGCGGGGCCGCGAGGGAGATCCAGTCGGCCGCGACCGGGGACGCGAGCAGCAGGTACGTCCCGACGGCGAGGTGGGTCAGCGTCACGGCGGCCAGCAGGCGGGCGCGCTCGCCCCAGGTCGCCGGGTCCGTCCCGGTCAGCACGCCGAACACCAGCAGGCCGAGGCCGAAGGACAGAAGCTCGGTGACCAGGTGAGGGGCGTAACCGGACAGCGACCACGACAACCAGGGCGTGCCGTAGAGGAGGACGAACGCGGCGAAGTAGACGGCCGGATGGGCCAGCAACCGGTGACGGCCGGCGAGCGCCACCGGGGCGCCCAGGCAGAGCAGGAGCGGAGCGACGACGGTGAGCACCGTGTGCTGGACCGCGTGGACCGACAACATCGCCCGCGCGTAGCTCCCGACCCCGCCGAGCAGCACCAGCGCGGTCAGCGCCAGGCCCGCGTACCAGGCCACCATGCGGCCGGCGGGCCAGGCGGCCGTCCTGCGCACGCTGACCGCGTAGGCGACCGCGGGCAGGATCAGGAGGAGCAGGACGGTCGGGTCCAGGCGGACCTCGGTGAGCAGCGCTCCCGGGGTGAAGGGGGCGAGCGCGTAGTCCAGGGCGGCCTGGTCGTGGCCACCGCCGCCACCGGGCGGGGGCGGGGTGCGGGACAGGCCGATGGCCAGCCCGACGGCCGCCGCCATCACGATCACCTCGCCGGTGGCCAGGCGGACGAAGGTCCCGCGTACGGTGCGGTCGGCGACGCCCGCGACCGTGCGGCGGCGATGGGTCCAGCCGAACAGTCCGAGCACCACGAGGGTGGCGGTCTTGGCCAGCAGGAGCTGTCCGTACGTGCTCTGCCAGAGGTCGGACGGGTCGCTGAGCCGTACCCAGGCGCTGGCCGCGCCCGAGACGGCCACGGCGGCGAAGCAGCACAGGGCGAGGGCGCTGAACCTGGACAGCACCGCCGGCAGGTCAGCGGAGCGGCGGAAGTGGACGAGCACCGCGACCAGGCCGCCGACCCAGACCGAGACCGACACCAGGTGCGACATGAGGGCGGAGACGGCGATGTCGTGGTCGCCCGCGGAGGCGGCGTGCCCGACGTACGCGGGCGGCAGCAGCCCGAACACCGCGACCGCCAGCCGAAGCCCCGCGGGCAGCCGCCGGGAGACGCCCAGGACGGCGGTGACGGCCAGGACCAGGAGCAGCGCCTGGGTCTGCGGGATGGAGACGCCGAACTCCAGCATGTCCGGAGAGGCGAACAGAGCGCCGACGGGCAGCGGGATGAGGTTGGACAGGGTCAGCACGTAGCTGAGCGCCGTGGCCAGCGCCCAGCCGAGCGCCCACCGGCCGGCCGCGCGCCGGCAGGCCAGGGACTCCGGGGAGGAGGCCGGAGCCAGGAGGGCGGCCGTGAGCGTCCCGACGCAGCCGACCGCGCACAGGTCGTAGCAGAACCGGGCCAGGGGCAGCCCCCACTCGGTGAGCGGCCCGGCGGTGGGCAGCCCTGGGATCTCCGGTTTGATCGCCCCGCCGAACCGCAGCACGACGACCAGCACCACGACGCCGGCGGCCACCGCCGCGCCGGCGTACGTCCTGGCCGAGGCGTGGGTCCTGGCCGAGCGGCCTTCGACGATGTACGGGAACGCCCTGGCCACGGTCAGCCCGCTTGCTTGGCGATCTCGGCCAGCTCCGCCTTCTGCGCGGTGATGATCTTGTCAGCCAGCTCCAGCGTGGGCCCGTGCTTGCCCGACTTCTTGACGGTCTCGGCCATCATCACGCCGTGCTCCAGATGCCCCGACAACGCCGACAGCCACTCCTTGTCGAACCCGGAGCCGGCCTTCAGCTCCGCGCCCATCTGGGCGGTCGGCTGCGTCGGCACCTGCTCCTGCCAGGACTGCAGCCACGACGACATCATGTCGATGTCCGCCTGCTCCTCCGCGATGAGCTTCTTGCTCAGGTCGCGCACGTACGCGGACTTTCCGCTCTTGGCCGCCACCTCGGCCAGCTGGATCGTCTGCTGGTGGTGTGTGATCATCTCCTGGCTGAAGACCACGTCCGCCTGGACGTGCGTCGCCGTGCTGTCCGCCGAGGCGGAGCACCCGGACGCCAGCACGAGACCAAGCAGGACCACAACCGCTGTTCGCCAACGCATGCACGGAGATACGCACGACACGGAGACATGGTTCACACGCCCCGAATGCCAGCTCGACAGGTTGTAGAGCTACCCTGAAGGGCGTGAAGGGTCTTGGCGAGCTTGAGCGCAGCATCATGGACATCCTCTGGGCGGAGAGCCGCGCGCTGACCGCCCGTGAGGTCGGCCGGCTCATTGCCGACCGCGATCTTGCCCCCACCACGGTGATGACCGTCCTCGACCGCCTCACCCGCAAGGGCTTCCTCCAGCGCACCCGGGACGGCCGGGCGTGGAGATATCTACCCGCCGAAAGCCGCGACGCGTACATTGCCGAGCTTATGCTTGAAGCCTTGGACATGACGGGCGACCGATCGGCCGCCCTGACCCGCTTCGCCCAGGCCGTGTCGGGCTCGGAGGCGGAGATCCTGCGCAGAGCCCTTACGGAGCTGGAGGAAGAGTGATCTCGGCAGTGGCGCTGGCAGCGCTCGCCACGGCGTGCGCGGTTGGCTCCTGGCGTTTCACGACTGCCCGGTGGACCTCACGCGCTCCCCGGCTGGCCATCATCGTCTGGCAATCCTTGGGCGTGGCCTGGGGCCTGGCCACCACCGGCGCCATGCTCGCGTACGCGGTCCAGCCGTACGGCGAGGGGGTGCTGCCCGGGCTGATCGCGTTCGCGCAGGGGCGGGCGCCGCTCGAGGCGTGGGACCCGATGCACGTGCTGGCCCTGATCGCGGGGCTCACCGCGCTCACCGTGCTGATCGCGGTGCTGCTCACCGCGGGTGTGCAGGCGCTGCGCGCCCGCCGGCGGCACCGCATGCTGCTCGCGCTGATCTCCCACGACGACCCGGGCGTGCCCGGGGTGCGGGTGCTCGACCACCCCGGCGCCGCCGCGTACTGCGTGCCCGGCCTGCGCTCGCAGGTCGTGGTGAGCGAGGGCGCGCTCAAGCTGCTGTCGGAGGACGAGATGGCGGCCGTGCTCGCGCACGAGGCCGCCCACGTGCGCGAGCGGCACGACCTGGTGCTGCTGCCGTTCGCCGCGCTGCGCAGGGCGCTGCCCTGGTCGAAGGTGGTGGCCGACGCGCAGTCGCAGGTGGAGCTGCTCGTCGAGATGGCCGCCGACGACCGCGCCCGGCGCTACTGCTCGCCGCGCAGGCTGGCGACGGCGCTGCTCAGGTTCGGTACGGCGGGCGCCATGCCGACCCCGCACGGCATGCTGGGTGTGCACGCCAAGCACGTCATGGCCAGGGTCGACCGCCTGATCAAGCCGGGTCCCGAGCTGGCCGCTCCGGTGCGCTACGGCTACATCGCACTATCTGTGACTTTGGTCACCTCAGCACCACTTCTGTGGGTCTTCCAGCTCTGACGTGCTTGCTGGCGTTAACTGCTCCGTTTGCAATTGCAAGCACCGCGGGGCAGACTATGAGGCATGGCACTACCCAAGGTCGGCTCGATCGGCGAATACATCCGTGAGCAACGACAGCAGGCGCAGATCTCGCTGCGCCAGCTCGCGGCGGCGGCAGGGGTCTCCAACCCCTACCTGAGCCAGATCGAGCGCGGGTTGCGCAAGCCGAGCGCGGAGATCCTCAACCAGATCGCCAAGGGTCTGCGCATCTCCTCGCAGGCGCTCTACGTGCAGGCGGGCCTCATCGAGGACCGTGAGCCGCCAAGCGACGTCATCACGGCGATCAGGGCCGACACGCACCTCAGCGAGCGGCAACGCCAGGTGCTGATTGATATCTATGAGTCGTTCCGCAAGGAGAAGCGCGCCGAAGACGAGCAGACCTCCCAGAATGCTCGCCCTCGGCACGACTCCGAATCGGACGACGAACCGCTGCCGGAGGAGTTTCTCGCCGCTCTTCAGCCCTATACGGCGCCCTCCGGCAACGGCAACGTCACCCAGGAAACCAAGGAAGGTTAACCCATGACGCTCGCAACCGAGGTCAAGAAGCTTACGGAGTCCAAGCCGTTCTACGCCGTCGCCGGGGTCGGCGACTTCGCGGTCGAGAAGCTCCGCGAGCTGCCCGAGCAGCTGCAGAAGCTGCAGTCGCGCCGCTCCGAGCTGGCCAAGGACCTGCCGGAGCGGGCCCGCGAGTACGCCGGCAAGGCCGAGAGCTTCGCCAAGGAGTTCCCGGAGCGGGCCCGCGTCTACGCCGACCAGCTCACCAACAAGGCCACCGAGGCCTACGAGGACTTCGCCACGCGCGGCCGCCGGGTCGTCAGCAAGACGAGCGGCGACGTCGCGCTGGAGCTCGAAGAGGTTTCGCAGACCGCCAAGCCCGCCGCTCCGGCCAGGAAGCCCCGCACCACCAAGGCCAAGTGATCCAGAGAAAGCCCGTCTCCTGGGGAGGCGGGCTTTCCGCTTTGGGGTGCCCGTCTGTCGGGGTGGCCTATTAGGCTGAAGCCGATTTCATTGCGGCGTCGTGCGGAGCCAACAACATGAATTTGATCAACAGTGTCCTCAATCTCCTCTTCCTGGTGCTCGCCGCCGCCATCCTCGGCATGTCGGTCTACGCGTTCGTCCACGCGCTACGGGTGCCGACCGGCGCTTTCGTCTCGGCGGGCAAGCTGCAGAAGAACATCTGGCTGCTGATCCTGGCGCTGGCGTCGCTGTTCTCGGTAGGCGGGGCGTGGAGCTACTTCACCGCCTTCCTCATCGTCGGCGGCATCGAGTTCATCGGTCTGGGCGCCCTCGGCTTCTTCTCGATCGTGGCGGCCATCGCCGCCACGATCTACATCGTCGACGTCAAGCCGGCCGTCAAGGGCATGGGCGGACGCGGCAACAACGGTCCCTACGGCCCCTGGTGACCGGCCCGGGCGTTAGGCTGCCGACATGACCTACGACCTTCACGGGCGCACGCAGCGGCTGGAACTGTCGGACCAGGCTCTCCGCGACTTCGAGGCAGTCGTGCTGGAGGCGACGCCCGAGGGGATCGTGCTCGACAGGTCGGCGTTCTACCCGGGGGGCGGCGGCCAGCCGGCGGATCACGGGGTGCTGCTCTGGCAGGGCGTCGAGACGCGCATCATGGGGGCGCGCAAGGGCGACGACCTCCACCTGATCCCGGCCGAGGGCGACCCGATCCCGCCGGTGGGCACCGTGGTGCGGGCGGCGGTGGCCGACGAGCGGCGCTCGGCCCTCATGCGTACGCACTCGGGGCTCCACGTGCTGTGCGGGGTGGTGTTCAGGGACTACGGCTGCCTGGTCACCGGCGGCAACATGGACGAGCTCAGCGCGCGCATGGACTTCAACCTGCCGGAGGTGCCCGCCGGGTTCAAGGAGGCCGTCGAGGACGCGTGCAACGCCGAGATCACCGCCGACCGGCGCATCGACGTACGCGTGCTGCCCCGCAAGGAGGCGTTCGAGATCCCCGACATCATCCGCACGGCCACCAACCTGGTCCCCGAGGCCGTCCAGGACGTGCGGATCGTCGACATCGTGGGCCTCGACACCCAGGCCGACGGCGGCACCCACGTGGCCTCCACCAAGCAGATCGGCCACATCAAGGTGGCCAAGATCGAGAGCAAGGGCCGCGGCTTCCGCCGGCTGCGCATCCAGATCTCCGACTAGTCGATCACCTTGGCGAGGCCGTCGAGCAGCGGGCCGAGCCCGAACTCGAAGAGCCGGTCCAGGTCGAGGTCGAAGTCGCCGCCCAGGTCGGCCACGACCCCGGCGAAGGCCGGATAGTCGTTCGACTCGGCGATCCAGAGCAGGTGCTCCTCCTGGTCGGCCATCCACTCGTCGGCGCTGACGCCCGTGGCGGCCTGGGCGCGCCGCTCCAGCTCGATGTTGGCGGCGATGCCCTGCACGTAGCTGTAGACCAGGGTGTGCACGTGCATCTTGGCCGTGGCGTCGAGTTTCGTGCCCGCCAGCGCCGCCATGACCCACTCCGTGTGCCTCAGCAGGCTGGCCGAGGGCAGCGGCCTGGTCAGCGAGGTGACGCCGGCCATCCACGGGTGCGCGCGGTAGCCGGCCCACTGCAGGCGGGCCGACGTCTCCACCCTGGCCCGCCAGCCGTCCGGGGGCTCCTTGGGCAGCGCGAACTCGTCGATGACGGCTTCGACCATCAGCAGGATCAGGTCGTCCTTGCCGCCCACGTGGCGGTAGAGGGACATGGTGGCCATGCCGAGCCGGTCGGCGACGCCGCGCATGGTCAGCTCGGGGAGGCCCTCGGCGTCGGCGATCTCGATGGCGGCCCGTACGATGCGCTCCCGAGTCGCCTCATTGCCTGAAATATCCGGACGCCGGGCCGCCGCCCTGCCCCCGCGCGGCTCGGCCACGATCGTCCCCACGCGCGGCTCGGCGACCACGACGCCCTCCTGGGCCAGGAGCGCGAGCGCCTTGGCGGCGGTGGCCAGGGCGACTCCCCGGTCTCTGGCGATCTGCCTGGTGGACGGGACGCGGTCTCCCGGGCGGAGCCGGCCGTCGGCTATGCGGCGCTTGATGTCGGCGACGATCTCGGCGTAGGGCGCTGCCATCCTGACCTCCTGTACTAGTACAGATCCCGCCATCATACCCTTGTGAGCCGCTGTCCGTACGTCGTACATTCAGCGTACAACGTCAACTTCGACAAGGAGCAGACCATGAAGGTGCTCATCTCCGGCGCGAGCGTCGGCGGCCCCGTCCTGGCGTACTGGCTGCGGCGGCACGGGTACGAGACCACGCTCGTCGAGCGGGCCCCGGCACCGCGCAAGGGCGGCCAGGCCATCGACATCAGAGGGGCCGCGCTGGACGTGGTCGCGAAAATGGGCGTCATCGAGCAGATCAGGGCTCTGCGGACGACCATGCGCGGCATGTCCATGATGGACGGCGACGGCAACGAGCTGATGCGCAGCTATGAGGAGACGGTCAGCGGCGGCCGGTTCGACAGCCCGGACATCGAGATCATGCGTGACGACCTGACCGCCATCCTCACCTCGATCTCCGGCGCCGAGTACGTCTACGGCGACTCGATCGCCACCCTCGTCCAGGACGCCGACGGCGTGGACGTGACGTTCGAGAGCGGCGGCCGGGGGCGCTACGACCACGTGATCGGCGCCGACGGCCTGCACTCCAACGTGCGCAGGCTCGCCTTCGGCCCCGAAGCGCAGTTCCTCGGCCACCTCGGCATGTACGTCTCCATCTTCACCGCCGACAACTTCCTCGACCTGGACCACTGGCAGACCTGGTTCCGCGAGGGCGACGTGGGAGGCGCCGTCTTCAGCGACCGGGACACCGGCGTGATGCGGGTCAACCTGGGCTTCGGCGCAGGGCCCATCGAGTACGACCACCGCGACGTCGAAGGGCAGAAGCGACTGATCCAGGAGCGGTGCTCGGGGCTGCGCTGGGAGGTGCCCAAGCTGCTGGAGGCCATGTGGCAGGCCGACGACTTCTACTTCGACGCGATGGCCCAGGTCAAGATGGAGCGCTGGTCGAAGGGCCGGGTCGCGCTGATCGGCGACGCGGGCTACTGCGCCTCGCCGCTGTCGGGGCAGGGCACCAGCCTGGCGCTGGTGGGGGCGTACGTGCTGGCGCAGGAGCTCGGCAGGGACCCGATCGCGGCCTTCGACCGGTACGAGGAGCGCATGCGCCCGTTCGTCGCGCGGAACCAGGCCCTCGCCGTCGAGAACCCCGGCCAGGGCGCCTCGCCGGAGAGCGTTCAGCGGGCCGCAACCAGCATCACGCTGGACTGACAGTCACGAACCGATACGATTTGCCGCCATGGGTATCAGACTCACGATGGCCGCGCTCGGGGCCACCGCTCTGACGTTGACCGCCGCACCCGCGCACGCGGCGGGTGCCGGGATCACGGACGAGGTGACGATGACCCTCGGCAAGAACGGCACCCTGCACGTGGTCGAGAAGATCAGCGGGGCGTCGGGGGAGCTCAAACGGACGTTCATCACCAGGACGCGATACGACGACGGCAACGACCGCGTCTACCAGGTCTCGAACGTCAAGGGCGGCACCCTCACCGGCGACGTGCTCACCGTGAAGGGCGACGGAACGGTCGAGTACGACGTCAAGGGAGCGGTGACCACCTCGGGCGGTGTCGAGGAGCTGCGCTGGTTCGCGGTGAACGGCTGGAGCCGGCAGGTCGCCAAGGCGACGGTAAAGGTGAACGGCCCAGGTCAGGTCCAGAACCTGTCCTGCTTCGCCGGGGAGCTGACCTCGGCCATCGGCTGCACCTCGGCCTCCATGGACCACTCGGCCACCCAGGCCGACTTCGAGCAGGAGAACATCGCGCCCGGCCAGGCCCTGACCGTGGTCATCGGCTACCCCAAGGGGTCCAGCTCCGGCGTCCCCATCCTGGAGAAGCGCTTCTCGCTGGCCGCGGCGTTCACGCTGAACCTCGTCACCGGCGGCGCCCTGGCCGGCCTGCTGGTGCTGCTGCTCGGCGGCGTTGCCCTGCTCTACTGGACGCGCGGCCGTGACGCCAGGGCCGCCGACCACGCGCAGAGCCCGGTCGATCCGGTGCAGAACGGCCATTTCTCCCCGCCCGACGGCGTCCGGCCCGGCCAGATCGGCACCCTGGTGGATGAACAGGCCGACGTGGTCGACGTGACCGCGACGATCGTGGACCTGGCGGTCCGTGGCTACCTGCGGATCGACGAGCAGCCGCGCCAGACGTACGACGCCCCCGACTGGATGCTGGTCCGGCTGCCGAACGCGCCGGTCAACGCGCTGCTGCCGTACGAGCGCGCCCTGTACGACGCCATCTTCGAGGGGCGGGACGGGGTGCTGCTGTCGCAGCTGTCCGGCTCGTTCGCGGCCCACCTGGGCAAGGTGCGCGACGCCCTGTACGCCGACGTGGTCCGGCAGGGCTGGTTCGCCCGCCGGCCCGACACCGAGCGCACCAGGTGGACGACGATCGGCGTGATCCTCATCGGGGTCGGCATCCTGGCCACGGTGGGGCTGGCCTGGTTCACCACGTACGGGCTGCTGGGTCTGGCCCTGATCATCGCGGGCGGCGCCCTGGCCGCCGGCGGGCAGTACATGCCGGCCAAGACGGCCAAGGGGTCGGCGGCGCTGGCGCACACGATGGGCTTCCGGCAGTACCTGTTCTCCGGCGAGCTGGGGAACGTGCCGGAGCAGCACCGGGTGGAGCTGTTCTCCCGGTATCTGCCCTATGCGGTGATCTTCGACGGGGTGGAGCACTGGTCGCGCGTGGTGGCCTCGGTCACGGGGACCGGCCACCAGTCCGACAACCTGTACTGGTACCACGGGCCCGCGGAGTGGGACCTGTCCAAGTTCGCCGGGTCGATGCGGACGTTCACCACGACGACCTCGGGCGCCATCTCCGCGAGCCGCCAGTTCCGCACCCTCTAACGCAGTCGCAGCTCGCCGACCGGCCGGCCGCCGCCGAGCAACGGCGGGACGGCCAGTTCGGCCAGCTCGGGCGCGTCCAGGCCGAGCGAGCGCAGGGCCGCCACGGTGACCGGGACGCGGGCGCGCTGCGACCCGTCCTCGATCTTGACGGTGCCCGCGCGCCCGTCCTCGAACACGAACGCGTCGAACGCCTCCGCCCCCGCCTTCAGCATGAGCCCGGGCAGCGCGCGCATCAGCTTGGCCTCGGGGCGGTCGGTGCCCGAGGTCCACTCGGGGTAGGTGCTCATCGCGTCGAAGATCCTGCGCTCGTACGAGTCGGGGGACGACATCGGGAACGCCCGGAACGCCTTCGTCACGCCGAGCATCGACACGAAGAACAGCGGCGCCCCGCACCCGTCCACCCCGGATGCCGCCACCCGCTCCCCCGTCAGGTCCTCCACGGTCTCGCGGATCGCGCGCTGGAGCGGGTGCCTGGGCTCAAGGTAGGACTCGGTGGGCCAGTCGTTCAGCACGCAGGTGGCCAGCATGGCGGCGTGCTTGCCCGAGCAGTTCATGTAGACGCGCCCGCGTTCCGTGACGCTCCGGTCGTACGGGTAGTCCTCGGGGCACAGCAGCGCCGCCTCCTCCAGCCCGGCGCCCGCGAGGATCTTCCTGACGCCGTCCACGTGGAACGGCTCGCCCGAGTGCGAGGCGCAGGCCAGCGCCAGCAGCTCCCCCTCCAGCCCGAGGCCGGAACGGAGCATGCCGAGCGCCTGGAGCGGCTTCATCGACGACCGTGGCGACGCGGGAACGTGCACCGCGCCCTTCGCCTCGACCGGGCGTCCTTCCGCGTCCACGGTCAGCATGCGAGCCTGATGCGTGGACTCCACGAACCCGGATCGGACAACTTCCACAATCATCGACATTTCGCCTCTCCTTTCGGCTTGAGTCTACGGACCGTTCTCGCCGCTCTCTTACTGGTCCAGAATGGGGTGCCATGCGAGCAGTGGTGCAGAGAGTGAGTTCGGCGTCGGTGGTGGTCGACGGTCAGACGGTGGGCGCCGTCGACGAGCCCGGCCTGCTGGTGCTGGTGGGCGTCACCCACGCGGACACGCGGGCCGAGGCCGCCAAGCTCGCCGCCAAGCTCTGGGGCCTGCGCATCCTGCACGGCGAGAAGTCCTGCTCGGACGTGTCGGCGCCGCTCCTGGTGATCAGCCAGTTCACCCTGTACGGGGACGCCCGCAAGGGGCGCCGGCCCACGTGGCAGGCGGCCGCACCAGGGCCGGTCGCGGAGCCGCTGGTGGAGGCGGTGGTGGAGGAGCTGCGGGGGCTGGGGGCGCACGTGGAGACGGGTGTCTTCGGCGCGGACATGAAGGTGTCGCTCGTCAACGACGGCCCGATCACCCTCGTCCTCGACATCTGACCGCCCCTGGGGCCGCCCCCACCACGGCCTGTGGCCCCTCTCGGGGCCTCAAGCCTGGCCCTCCCGGCCTCTCAGCGGATGCGGCGGCGGAGGGCCGGGTCGATGGAGACGTTGCGGCCCGCGTCCGGCGGCACGATGACCTCCTGGGCGGCGGCCACGCCACCGGCCAGCAGCGGCGCGTCCACCGGCACCGTGCGCTTGACCACGGCCAGCGCGATCGGCCCGAGCTCGTGGTGCCGGGCGGCCGACCCGACCACGCCGACCTCCTGGCTCTCGAAGATCACCGGATCGCCGTGCGCCGGCAGCGTGTCGACGCTGCCGTCGAGGTGCAGGAACACCAGGCGACGCGGCGGGTGCCCGAGATTGTGCACCCGGGCGACCGTCTCCTGGCCCCGGTAGCACCCCTTGCTCAGGTGCACGGCCGTGCCGATCCAGGCCACCTCATGGGGGATCGTCTTGTGGTCGGTGTCGAACCCCAGCCGCGGCTGGTGCGCCTCGATCCGCAGCGCCTCGTACGCCCACAGCCCCGCCAGCGGCTTGCCCAGGTGGTCGGGCAGCTCGTCGCGCGGCACGAAGAAGTCCTCGGTCGCCGTGGACAACACGGCCAGGTCGTCGGCCCGCGACACCTCGACCCGCAGCATGAACCGCATCCGGTCGAGATAGTCGATCAGGCTCTGCGCGGTGCCCGGCTCGACGTGGGCCAGCAGGCTCTCACCGTCGTCGACGAGCGTCAGGTGGTGCAGCACGTGGCCCTGCAGGTCGAGATCGAGCGTCTGCGTCCACTCGCCGGGGCGCAGCGTGTCGAGCTTCTGCGAGGTCAGGTCGTTGAGCCATTTCAGCCGGTCGACGCCGGAGATGCGGATCACCTCGCGGTTGCTGCGGTCGACGACCGCAGCACCCTTGGCCAGCGCGCGCTGCTCGGCGAACAGGTCGCCGTAGTGCGCGGCTACGTCGGAATCCGGCCCGTCGGCCGCGACGGCACCGGGGAGATCGAGCAGAGGGCTACGCATGCCATCCAGGCTATCGGCACCCGCGCCAATGCCCGAATGCGGTCGTGCTCCCGCCCGGCGGCCGGCCTACCGGCAGTTGCGGCACCGGCCGAAGACGGTCAGATGGTGCACGTCGGCGACGAACCCCAGCTCCTCGTCCAGCCCCTTGACCAGCCCGTCCGCCAGCTCGGGCCGCACCTCGAACACCTCGTCGCACCCCCGGCACACCAGGTGCACGTGATCGGCCTCGGCGGCCAGGTGGTAGGTCGGCGCGCCGTGCCCCAGATGCGTGTGGGTCACCATGCCGAGCTCTTCGAGCAGCTCCAGCGTGCGGTAGACCGTGGAGATGTTCACGCCGCGCGCGGTCTCGCGCACCTTGACGCAGATCTCCTCGGGCGTGGCGTGCTCCAACGTCTTGACCGCCTCAAGGACGAGCTGGCGCTGCGGGGTGACCCGGTAGCCCTTGGCGCGGAGTTCCTCGTGCCACTGCGTCTCCGTCATGCCCCGAGTCTACGACTCGGAGATATTCACTTGCCCCTTTTGAGCGGGAGCGCATAGCGTCTTTGGTACGCGGAAAGGAGGTGGTCCAAACAATGGTGAATCATAGTTGGGCTAGCGAGGTGGTTGTCCGCTAACGTCGCGGACTGTTGTCTCGTGACGTACGCGAAATACGAGGCAACCACCGGGGCCCCTGGCAGCCGGAGGGCGGGATGCCGATCCCGGCCATGGTCCATCCGGCCCACCTGCCCGGCAGGTGGAGTTGGCCCGGGGCCCTTCTTCATACCTTCTGAGTGCCAGCCGCGCGATGCCTGCTCAGTGCTCGCCGCGCGCCGCGATCCCGAGCTTGTCGCACGCGTCCCGATAGAGGCGCACCACGGCCTTACGCACCTGGGCCCGCTCGGTGAGCGTCTCGCCCCAGGGCACCCGCACCCGTTCGGCGCCGTCGACCGTGAACTCGATCGCCTCCGCGTCCACGTCACTCGTCATCGCCGAGGTGGCCTCGGGCCGGTCGCCGAGCGCCCGTACGATGATCAGCGAGTCCTCAGCGTGGTCGTCATTCATGTGCCGCTTGATCGCCTCGACGGCGTCAGCGGTGAAAGGCGTGCTCATATCGGCTCAAGCTACCTTCTTCAGCTCCGCCGACATATGGTCCGTGAGCGGGTGGCCCATGGCCGCCATCTCGTACGCCCACATCAGGTTGCCGTTGACCAACCCGTACAGCCGGTGGCCCGCCGTGTACTCCTTGGCGGAGGCGGTGCGGGCCACGACGTCCGTACGCAGCTCGATCTTGTGGAAGACGACCTCGCCGATGTAGATCTCGACGATCCCGGTCGGGTGGGAGAGCACCACCTCGATCTGCCTGCCGGGCTGCGGGCGCCAGAATCCCGACTCGGTGGCCAGCGGCTTTACCCGGTTTCCGTCCTGGTCGAGCAGCCAGGTGCGGCTCACGTAGCTCAGGAACGGCTTCCCGTTGTGCCCGAACTCGATCTCCTGCCCGAAGTTGAAGCTCTCGATCGACGGGTAGCCGCCCACGCCGGCGCCTTCCCACCGGCCGAGCAGGAACGCGATGGGCTCCAGGTCGGGGTGCACCTCAGGTTCTTCCATGTTCCCCAAGCCTAGTGCTCCTGGCCCGCCGTACCGCCTCGGTGTAGAGCTCGGTGGTGAGATCGCCACGGTCGATGCCGACTTCCGCCATCACCTGTCCGATCACGCGCAGAACGCCCGGGACGGCGTCGGGCTCGACCACTGCCTCGACCTCAAGGAACGTGCCGTCGAGCTCGGGGACGGTGACGAGCGTGGCCAGCAGGGAAAGCCCCGACTCCGAGATCCGGTAGTTCCGGCACTTCTTCTCGTACCGGATCACTTCCTCCAGCCCGAGCCCGCGCAGCACGGCCTCCATCGCCACCGGGTCCTCGACGCCGGTCTCGTACTCGGGCTTGGACCCGCTGGCCGGGTCGACGCTGGGCTCCTTGAACGTGAGCAGGCTCACCGCACCCTCGTCCACCACCCGCACCCGGATCTCCCTCCCGCTCCGGGAGTACCGGCGGTCGGGAGTGTCGTAGTAGACGTCGCGGTAGACGTTGGCCGTCTCCGGCGCCCGTTCCCGCAACGCGGCCCGCACTCCGGCGGGATCCCGCACGACGGCCTTCAACTCGGCCTCGATCCTCATGCTCCTCCTTCGTCGGGAGTCGGGGGGCGTTAGGGTGACGGACATGGAACGATCGCTGGTGATCAAGGTGACCGCCGGGGCGGACGCCCCCGAGCGGTGCAACCAGGCGTTCACGGTCGCGGCCGCCGCGCTCGCGAGCGGTGTGCACGTCTCCCTGTGGCTGACCGGCGAGGCGGCGTGGTTCGCGCTGCCGGGCAGGGCCAAGGAGTTCAGCCTGCCGCACGCCGCGCCGCTCGCCGACCTCCTCGATGCCGTGCTGGCCGCCGGGCGCGTGACACTCTGCACCCAATGCGCGGCCCGCAGGAACATCACCGTGGACGATCTCATCGACGGGGTCCGCATCGCGGGCGCTCCGGCGTTCGTCGAGGAAGTGGTCAGCGAAGGCGCCCAGGCGCTGGTCTACTGATCCTTCGCGGTCACCGGCCGCTGAGCGGGGCCACACCGCCTCGGGCGCGTACGGCCGGGGCGGTGTGGCGGAGCGGGGACTGTCAGGCCGGGAGGACGGCGGTCAGGCGTTCCTGGCGGAGGGCCTCGTAGCGGGAGTTGTCGAGGGGCGCGAGGGCGCCGACGCGCCACGACAGCAGCAGGTCGGCCAGGGCCGGGTTGCGGGCCAGGGCGGGGCCGTGCAGGTAGGTGCCCACCACGTGGCCCGCGTAGCAGCCCTCGAAGCCGTCCCCGTTGCCCACCCCGACGAGGGTCCGGGACAGCGGCTTGACGCCGGGGCCCAGGTGGGTGACGCCCATGTGGTTCTCGAAGCCGGTCAGGGTGGGGAGGTTGAGCGCGGCGTCGACCTCGGCGGCCAGCTCTCCGACCGCTCGGGCGGGACCGCGGGAGCTGGCGATGTCCAGCAGGCCGATGCCGTCCACCGGCTGGCCTTCCTCGCCCCCGAACGTGCTGCCCATGATCTGGTATCCGGCGCACACCGCCAGCAGGGCGGCGCCCCGGGCGATGGCGTGGTGCAGGCCGCCGTCGCGGCGGAGGCGTTCGGCGGCCAGGATCTGGGGCCGGTCCTCGCCACCGCCGATGAGGTAGATGTCGCCCGTTTCCGGCACCGGGTCCGCCGAGCGTACGTGGATCGTCTCGGTCGCGATCCCCCTGCGGTTGGCGCGCTGCTCCAGGACGAGCACGTTGCCTTGGTCCCCGTACGTGCTCAGCAGGTCAGGGTAGATCCAGACGATGCGAAGGGCGCTGTCAGACGGCACGGCCGAACTCCGTTCGGATCTGCTGGAAGGCGGTGTAGTTGGCGATGACGTCGACCCGGCCGGCCGGCTGCATGGCCAGCGCCTCCGTGAACGTGCCGCACAGCGTGAACGGCACGTCCGCCACGTCGAGCCGGAGCGCCAGGTCGAGGCGGCGCTCGCCCGTCACGAAGACGGGGCGCCCGCGCAGGATGCGGTAGTCGACGTCCCACAGCCACGAGGTGTCGCGCCCGTCGGGGCCGTTGGCGTTGACCGAGAGGATGATCGGCAGCTGCGGGTCGGCCACGTCGAACGCCTCCAGCCACCCCGCCGGGTTCTTGGCCAGCAGCAGCCGCGCGTGGCGGCCGTCGCGCTCGACGGTGGTGTAGCGGCCGGCCACCGAGGTGACTTCGCGCAGCCGGGGCAGCGCCCGCTCCACCGGAACCCCGAACGCCTCGGCCACCGCCAGCGCCATCACCGCGTTGGAACGGTTGGCCAGGCCGGGAAGCTGGATGTCGAGCAGCCACCGCTGCCCGTGCGGATCGACGGCCACGTCGTCGTCGAGCACCCACTGCGGCTCCGGCCGGTGGAACGTGCACTCCTTGCACGCCCAGTCGGCGTCCTTACGGTCGAGCGGGCCGCCGCACTCGGGGCAGCACCAGGAGTCTTCCTTCCACCGCTGGCCGCCGGAGACCCAGGTGACCTTGGCCGCGGTCGAGGCGCCCCAGGTCACGAGCGGGTCGTCGCAGTTGGCGATGACGTGGGTGGGCTTGCCGGACAGGGCCCTGCGCCACTTCTGCGCGAGCAGCCAGATCTCGGCGGCACGGTCCATCTGGTCGCGGCTGAGGTTCATCAGGCAGACGACGCCCGCGCCGGTGGTGTCGAGGACCTCCGGCAGGTATTTCTCGTCCACCTCCAGCACGCCGTACGGGGCGGTCTTGTTCTGGGAGAGCGCCGAGACGTGGCCGGCGGGCATGTTGGCGCCCAGCGCGTTGGTGGCGACGTCTCCGAGCTCGAGCAGCGCCGAGGTGATCAGCCGCGTGGTGGTGGTCTTGCCGTTGGTGGCGCTGACCAGGGCCAGCTTGCGGTCGCGGGCCAGCTTGCGCAGGAGGTCGGGCTCAAGCAGCAGGCCCACTCGCCCGCCGATCACCGAGCCGTCCCCACGCCCGGTCATCTTGGACAGCGTGGCGGCACTGCGGCCCAGAGCGCTGGCGAGCTGGGCCCGCAGAGGAAGCTGGGTCATGCCCAAGGATCCTAGTCGGCATTGGCCGTTAGTCTGGAGATCCACACGAAAACGCGGCCCGGTCGGTAGCCCGGCGAAGCCTCATCGTATCCGCCCTTCCATGGGATGTCCGGTGTGCCGGAAAGCGGCCTCGAACGGGCGGCCTCCTCGCCGCCGGTCCCGGTGAGAGAGCGCCCAGCCGCCGGTGGCCGAGATACCCAGGAAGGTCAGGACGGGGAGGGGGCGGAGTCGGCGAAGGCGATCTCCGGAGCGCCGCCGTGGTCGAACGGCAGGACGAAGCGGCGCGGCCACGACAGCACCCCCTCCAGCCACCCGGCCCCCATCGTCTGCCCCACGTGCCGCAACCGCGCCGACGACTCGACCCCGATCGCCACCGTCGTGATGTCCCGCTGCATCCCCTCGTTCTCGTCGTCCCCGAGGATGACCCGCCAGGCCAGCGCCCGGTTCCGGTCCACCTCCATCGACAGCGGGTGGTGCCGCAGCGCCTTGGCCCGGTGCCCGAGGAGCTCGGTGTGGACGAGGTCGGAGTTGGCGCCGTTGCCGTTCGAGGGCTGGCGGAAGAGGGCGTACTCCATGGGCGGCGCCGGGCTGCGCAGGTTGGGGGCGGGGTGGCCGTACGGGAAGAGCCTGTCCACCTCGTGCAGCCACCGGACCTGCGGGATCACCCACGACGCCCCCGGCCGTTCCCCGCCCCCGTCGAGGCCGGAGAGCAGGCGGGTGGCGGTCTCAGCGGCCTTCTCCGTGAGCAGGGCCGGGTCGAACCAGCTGCGCAGCGACCAGGCGCGCCGCTGCACCGAGCGTTCGGTCAGGGTCGCGAGCAGGCACTCCGCCCGCCGCGCCGGCAGGTCGGACCAGGCGGCGCCCAGGGCGCGCGGCACCCCGGGCAGCGGCCGGTTGCTGACGAAGGCGAGCACGACCGTGTCGCACCAGATCCGCAGCCAGGCCCACTCGGGGGCATCGGCGAGCACGTCGGCCTCGCGCAGCTCGACCAGCGTGCACGCCTGCCCGGTACGGCAGGTCGCGCCGCAGGCCGCGGACCGGCGGCCGCGGATGGGCGGCGGCGGGCCGGGCAGCACCTTCTCGCGGGCTTCCCCCAGCGGCACGCGGACCCGCAGCGGCCGGTCCATCCCGTCGGCGAAGACCGCCGCCGAGCCCGGCTGCAGGGAGACCACGTGGCGGGACTGCTCGTCGCTGAGATTCATGGCGGCGCCGACGAGCTTCCTGTCGTCCTCCGCCGGGAGCCGGTGCACGACCTTCAGCGCGGTGTTCTTGACGACGTCGGAGACGAGCTTGGTCGGGATCTGCTCGGCCACCACGATGCCCTCGCCGTACGCGCGGACCTCCGCCAGCAGGCCGGCCAGCAGCTCCACCGCGTGCGTGGAGGCCCGGCCGTGGCCGCGGTCGCGCAGCAGCCGGTGCGCCTCCTCGATCACGATGACGTGGCGCAGCCCGTGGGACTTCTCCCGGCGGGCCCGCATGCGCAGGTGCTCGACGATCCGGATGATCAGCGTGCCCATGAGGAACGCCTTGTCCTCGTCGTTGGCCACGTCCTCGATCGCCAGCACGACGTCCCGCTCCAGCAGGCCGCCGATGTCGGCGGGGTGGCCGCCCTCGAAGAAGCGCCCGGCCGAGCCGACCCGCAGGGACCGGAGCCTGAGCGAGATGAAGCCCTCGACGTCCGCCTGGACCTCGCGGCCGTAGCCGATCTCCTTGATCACGTCCATGGCGTGCTGCTGGAGCTGTTCGAGGGTCGGGACGCTGGGCGGGACGTTCGAACCCGGCACGGCGCCGCCGGTGACGACGTCCCAGCCGGTGGCCTCGTAGACGCGCTGCAGCGCCAGCGACATGATCTGCGGGAACGGCTCCTCGGCGTCGAACGCCGCCATGAACAGCGCCCTGACCATGTCGATGTGGGCCTGGACGGGGTAGCCGGGCTCGGGTTCGAGCGGGTTGATGCTGAACGGCACGCCGTCCGGCGCCGACGGGTTGATCACGGTGACCGTGTTCGACGGTCGCGCTCTCGACGGGTCCTCGCCGGTAACGCAGGCCGCCGCTCTCGAACCCTGTTCGCCGCTCCGGAGGTCGTCGAGGCGTCCGGCCATGGCGGCGTACTCGGACTTGGCGGGCTCGATGGCCAGCCACGGGATGCGGGCGCGGCTGAGCTGCTCCAGCAGGTGACGCACGGTCTGCGACTTGCCCGAGCCGGTCGCCCCGGTGACGAACGCGTGCCGGTTGAGCGTGGCCAGCGGCACCCGGAACGACCCGACCCCCCGGTCCTGCCCGTCGAGGATCTCGCCCAGCTCCAGCTCGCCGCCGTCGGCCTCGGAGGTCACGTCGAAGAAGCCCGACTCCAGCACGCGTACCCCCGGGACCTCCCTCCTGGGCAGCCCGGCCAGCGCCGCGAGGGCCCCGGCGGTGGCGGCGAACGGGGCGGCGGCGCCGTCGGACGGGTCCTGCATGGACATGGCGAGGGCCTCCGACAGCCCGTAGGCCGCGCCGTGCGAGCTGCGCAGCCGGTACGGGTGATGGCTCATCTCGACCGACCCGACCAGCACGGGAGCGATCTGCCGCAGCTCCTCGGCGGTGGCGCCCCCGGCCAGCACGCGTACGTTCCAGAGCCCCGCCTCCCTGAAGGAGTCCAGCTCCTGCATGCGCCGCTCGGCCCGCTCGGCGTCGAAACGGGACCGCTCGGAGGCGTCCCCGTACTGCCTGAGCACGTTGAGCTGGGTACGCAGGTGCGCGACCTCGGCGTCGAGCAGGTCGGTCGGCTCGGCCACCACCAGCCAGGCGAAAGGCCGCGACATCAACGTCACCAGCGTCGACTCGAACAGCGTCGGCCGCCGAAGCTCGTCCGGGTCGAACTCGCGCCCCTTGCTCCCCAGCGGCGGCGCCTGGCGGCCGGGGCACGGCGTCCACACCAGGTCGGCCAGGTCGGCGAGATACTCCTCGTCGAGCTGCACCCCGCGCGCCCCTCCTGGGAACAGCAGCGGCTGCGGCCCGCTCGGGCGGTCGGGCGCGTCGGTGGACCTGCGCGGCTGGCGCGGAGGCGACAACGGCCCGGCGTTGGTGATGAGCTCAAGCGGCGCGCCGGACCCCCGTGACAACCACCCGATGACGAACGGCCGGTCGCGTTGCGCCGCCGACAGCACCGCGGGCAGCACGGTGACGAAATCCCACTCCGCCGACGAGCTTCGCGAGGGCGCCGCGATCGACTGGATTCGATACCAGGGCCCACTCAGCGACACACTCGGCTGCATTTCATTCCCCCACAGACGGTTCTTTGTTAAATTCCGCCAACCGTCAGCTCGTCACGTTGACATTGACCATGTCATTGCCTGCCCTTGCGCCAGTCCAGGCGTGGCGGTGGTGGCCCGAGGTTCGGTGGGGGCTCCCCGTCGGTGTCCTGTGCCTGGGGGTCGAGCGCGAGCACGGCCTCGCGTACGTCCTCCAGCTCGCCGAGCGTGGTCTTGGGGAAGGTCAGGATGGCCGGGTTGGCGTCGGCGAGGCGTACGCGCCTGCCCTGGGCCGTGGCGTCGGTGACGATCACGGAGGTGGTGGGGAGCTGCTGGAGCTGGTGCGGCTCGACCAGGAACTCGCGAGAGCGCTGCAGCACCCGCTCCTTCTCCGAGATCTTGTCGGCGGTCCTGCCCCACTCGGTGGACTCGGTGATGTCGCCGGCCAGGTCCGCGAGGTTCTCGTCGCGGTCCTCCCGGTCGTCGTCCATCTGGGCGATCGTGGAGGTGTAGCCGCCGTCGAGGCCGGGCAGCGAGTCGCTGATCGTCTCGGTGAGCTGGGCCAGCTCCAGCCGGTGCTCGGTGCCCACGTGCTCGCTGGCGACCCGCGCGTCCTCGGCGTTGCCCAGCCGCATGAACGCCACCGCCGCGTGCCCCCTGCCGAGCCGCTCCCGCACGGTGGGGGTCAACGACCGATACGTCAGGACCAGTCCGGTACGGGAGGTCTCGCAGGCGTCCATCAGCCGGTCGAGCACGTCGCCCCTGAGCTTGTCCGCGCCCGCCACGATGATCGTGTGGTACCAGGGCCGGTCGGAGGCGGGTGACTGGCGCAGGATGTGGGTGAGCGCGGTGGCCACGTACGTGCCGAGCACCCGGTTGCCGAACGCGCCAGCCTGCCTGTCCATGCTCACCACCCGCAGCCGCGCGGGCGGCAGCCGCACGGCCTGCGTGCCGAGCGACTCCAGCTTGCGCAACTGCGACTCCAGCGCCCAGGCCCGCTCGATCACCACCCGCTCGCTCACCCCGCGGCCGAACAGCGTGCCGATGCGCTCCAGCTGGGTGGCCGTGATCAGCCCGAACCTCAGGTCGTCACGCGGGTCGCCCACCTGCGCGAGCGCCCGCAGCGCGGCCGTGACCTGGCTGATCGTGGCGTTCTCGCCGAGCACTTCGAGCACCCGCTCCAGGATCGCGTTGTCGAAGCTGAGGTCGCGCGTGGTGCGGTGCTCCTCGCTCACGCTCACCACGTGCGCCAGCACGTCCGCGAACGCCTCCGGCTTGAGCGTGGCGCCCAGGTCGAGCCTGGGCAGGTCGACCGGCAGCACCCAGACCAGCGGGTCGTCGCCGCCCTTGCGGGCCAGCTCGATCAGGTCCTTCGCTATCGCGCCCTCGGACAGGTCGAGCACGGTCAGATGGCCGCCGCTGTAGAGCCGCGTGGCGCCGAGCAGCGTGATCAGCGCCGACCAGCCGGGGAGCGTGCCACCCGCCACGTCGATGCGGTCGATCTCGTCCGGCACGGCGACGGCGTACCACGTGAGCTGCCGGTCGTGGCGCTCCTTGAGGTCCTGCCACTCGCGGTAGCGCTGGGCGTGCTCCTCCTGCGCGCGGAACAGCTCCTTGTCACGTTCCTCGCGCCGGCGTTCGTTCCTGGCCTGCTGCTCCAGCACGCGGTACTTGACCGCCCGGTCGCCCTGCAACAGCGCGTAACTGCAGATGCCCGCCACGCCCACGGTCGCGATGAGCCCGGCGATCGCGAACGACCACGCGAGGTAGCCCGCGATGCTCGCGGCCAGGATGAGCACGGCCAGCATCAGCATGAAGGCCCGGACGAGCCGCACGGGCTTGTTGAGGATGTCCTCCTGGAGCCGCTCGCGGCGCAGTAGATCGGGGTCGACGCGGCCGGGCGTGTCGGCGGGCTCCTCGAGCGGAGAGGGGCGCTTGGGCGGTGGGCCGGGGTCGGGGTGCAGCAGGATGTACTGCCAGCCCAGGTAGATGCGGTCCGCCTGGAGCTGGGCATGCTCGGGATGCACGTCCGTCACGTGACCCTCCGGCCGCCGATATGTCGTTAGGAGTAAGGGCCAACCCTTTCCGCTCCGTGACAGCGTATGAGCTTCGAGGCCCGTAGCGGCAGGGTTTCTCGGCAATTCTCCCAGTCCGATGGGAGTATTGCGGCAGATGGGACAAGCGAGACCTACTACCATCTTTGCCCATGACGGAACCCTCCGGCGCAAGCAGTGAAAAGCCCAGACGCCCGGTAGTGGTGCCCGCCGTCGCCCTGGTGGCGTTCACCGCCGTCGGCATCACCGCCCTTTTGGGCGGGCTGAGCGAGGCCCCTGAGGAGCCCGAGGCGCTGGGCCCGGGCTCGGTGCTCGATCAGGGCCTGTACTCCACCAAGTTCGTCGAGTCCCGCGTGACGGTGGAGAAGGCCAAGGGGACGTGGGACAAGGACAAGCGGTTCGTGGAGCTGGTCTTCGAGGTCACCAACAAGGGCGACGAGACCTACCAGGTCGGCCTGCCCCCGGTGAAGCTGGAACAGGCCTTCTCGAGCAACTCCTTCGCCGGCTCGCTGGTGAAGATCACTCCCGCCTTCCCCAAGGATTCGGGACCGTTCACGTTCGCGCAGGCCAAGGGCGGCGAGACCCGCCAGCTCCAGCCGGGGGTGACCAGTCAGGTCATCGTCCGCTATCGGCTCAACGACACCGAGCAGCCGCCGGAGAAGATCACCATGGACGTGGCGTCGTTCGAGTTCGAGCCCGCATGGAACACCAACGTCCCGCGCTGGCAGATGATCGCCAACGAGAGTCTCGAGAACTACAAGTTCTATCCCGAGATCAAGGCCCGGGTGACTCTTGCGGTCAAGAAGGGTGACGCAACGTGACCGTCACACAGCAAAGATCAACGGTCGCGCCAGGTCGCCGCAGCAGGAGGGCCGGCCGGGGACAGGGGATCGGCGCCCGGCTACTCAGCGTCATCGTCGGGCTGGTGCTGCTGGGCGGCGCCGTCTGGCTGCAGACGCTGCACATGACCGAGGGTGAGATCAGCGACCCGCTCACGTACACGGGCGCCAAGGGCGAGATCGTGGACGCCCGGCGGTTCTCCCTGCGGCTCGACTCGATCGTGGCCGCCAAGTCGATCCAGAGCAGCATGACGACGATCGGGACCGACGGCGTCTTCCTCATCGTCAACGTCTCGGCCAGGTCCAGCCTCAAGCCCTATCACCTGGCCCAGCCGGTGCTGCTGACCGCCGACGGGAAGCGGTTCGACGCCACCGACCGGGTGAACAACGACCTCACGATGGCCATGTCGTGGATGCAGCCGGACATCTGGCGGAGCGGGCGCTTCTTCTTCGAGGTGCCGCCGTCCGCGCTGCCGGGGGCGCACGTCGAGTTCGGGCTGAACGAGGGGTTCGTGGTGGAGCCGTACCAGCCGGAGGTCGAGGTGGATCTCGGCCTGGACGACGAGGGCGCGCGCAAGCTCGTGGCCTCGCCTCAGGACGTCTACTCGACCGACAAGAAGTGATCGCCAGATGAGCACGAACGAGCGCGACTGGTTCTCGCCCAGGAACGACCCGCGGCGCGAGGACGATCAGGCACCGCCCCCGCCCAGCGTGGAGCCTCCCCCTGGCCTCGCCGCCCCCTCAGGCCACGGCAACCCGCCGCCCGCCCAGGGGCAGCGCTCCGGGCACGGCCTGCCTCCCGTGCACGACCCGCGCCTGGATGAGGAGCCGTCGCCCGAGACCGCGCCGATCCCCCGGGTGCCGTCGGCGGGTGACCTGCCAGGCCACCACGGACGCCATGGCGGCCGCGGAACGCCGCCTCCGAGCCACGACGCGCTGGAGGGGCGGCCGGGCGGGCCGCCGGTGGCGATGGGCCGGCCGGACGCGCCCCACGAGCCCATGGGCTGGCCCGGCGCACACCAGGAGGCCACGGGCCGGCCCAGTGCGCCTCAGGAGGCCCTGGAGTGGCCCAGCGCGCCGCAACAAGGCCCGGCGCACGCCCAGAGCCCCCAGAGCCCCACGCACGCCCAGGGCCCCGCAGACGCCCAAGGCCGGCCGTACGCCCCGGGCCCGGCACACGCCCAGGGCCCGGCGCAAGGGCACGGCCCGGCGCACGCCCGAGGCCCGGCGCACGACCAGGGCCCGGCACATGCGCAAGGCCCGGCATACGACCAGGGCCCGGCACACGCGCAAGGCCCGACGCACGACCAGGGACCGGCGCATGCGCGAGGCCCGCAGCGGCGGCCGGGGTTGCCGCCTCGCCCCACCCCGCAGCAGCCGCGTGCCCGGCACGCCGCCCAGGCCGACCAGCAGGTGTGGCCCCCGGCCTCCCGCGAGCCCGTAGGCGGCGCTACGCAGCCCCTGCCGGCCGTCCAGGTCCCCATGTCCATGTCGCCCCAGCAGGGCGCCACCACGCCGGTTCCTCGACACCAGAACCCCCTTCCGCCCGACCGGGCGCCGCAGGAGGCCCACGAGGCGCCCGGGCCGGAGACGGCGTCCGGCGCCCCGCAGGATTCCCCGCCCGGGGAGCGGCGGGAAGCCGCCCCCGGGGGACGCAGGAAGCGCACGGTGCTGGTCGCCGTGGCCGCCGTCGTCGTGTCGCTGGTCACCGTGGGCGTCCAGTCGTACGACGGCTACCTCTTCTTCGAGAAGACCACCACCAAGGAGACCAAGGAGACCGTCGTCCCGGTCGGCCAGGCGGCCAGGGTGAAGAACATCGAGTGGCGGGCCACGGTCACGCGCATCAAGATGCCCGAGGGCCTCCCGTACGGCCCCGAGGTGACCGCGCTGCGGGTGGACATCACCAAGAAGGTCCTCGACGCGGGCAGCGCCACCAAGACCGGCCTGTTCACCGAGGCCAAGCTGGAGGACCGGACCGGCCGCACCTGGGTCGTGAACATCGACCAGCAGACCTCCGATCGGCCGACGGACCGGCTGGAGGTCGGCAAGGAGTACAAGATCCTGGCGGCGGCGGTGGTGCCGACCGCGGTGGCGAACGAGGTCGAGCTGTCCTTGAGACCCAGCAACTACCGCTCCGACACGCCCACGGCGGACCTCTTCAAGCGGGACACCGTGAGCAAGCTGGAGGGCGACGTGGACGTCCTGCGGTTCAAGCGGCGCTGACCGGCCGCCCCGGGGACGGGCTCAGACGTCGTCGAACGGCTCGCCGTTGAGGCGGGCCCTGGTGGCCGCGATGTCGTACGTGGCCGCCAGCAGCGCCATCGTGAGCACGGCCACGATCATCTCGCGCACGAAGCTCAGCGGCGGCCCCTGGAACATCCACACCCACTCCTGCTGGGTGCCGATGAGCCAGCGCAGCCCGCGCTCGGCGTACTCCCCGGCCACCAGCAGGCCCACGTAGCACAGGCACATCATGCCGAACAGCGGGGCACCGGCCTTGACCACCATCCGCAGGGAGTTGGCCAGCGGCAGCCAGCGGTCCCTGAACCCGCCGGTGAGCTGGTCGAACGACTTCTGCGTGAGGTCATGGGAGCCCTCCAGCCGGTCCACGCTCCTCTCCAGGCGGGTGCCCTTGACCAGGGCGCGGGTCTCGTCGGAGTAGGAGCCGAAGACGAGCATCGCCACGGTGAGCCAGGCCAGCGGGACGGCGACGGCGTCGAGGAAGAACGGCCAGACATCGCCGAAGAAACCGGTGACGTTCTCCCACAGCGGCACGTTCTTCTGCGCCTCGGCCCAGAGCTCCTCCGTGCCGGCGACCACGTTGCGGTGCGCGACCCAATCGGAGCGCGCGGTGCCGATGTAGAGGGTGGCGTTCAGGCCGTAGAAGACGAAGGCGAACTCCGAGAAGGCGGCGCAGAAGCCGTAGAACCTACCCTTGCCCCCGGTCTTCTCCAGGAGCTTGGCGAAGAGCAGCTTCAGCCCGAACATGGCGGCCATCGCCCCCAGCGACACCCGCCAGTCAAGGTCCGTGAGCCCCCGGCCGACCTGGGACTGCTCCCCGAAGAAGGACTGGTCCAGCTGGTCGTAGATGTGGTGGAACATGTCCATCTGGTAGACGTCCCTGGCGTCCTCCCTCTGGAACCCCCACGCCAGGTAGAGCACGGCGAAGGCCGGGGCCACCCGGTCGAGCACCCGGAAGAAACGCTCGTCCCGCATGCCCTCCCCGGTCCTCGCGCGCATCTCCCACAGGGCGTTGCGCAGGGAGTACAGCATGCCGGCGGTGACCGTCATCACCGACAGGATGATCAACGTGAGGAACGTCATCACGAGGACCAGGCGGATCTGCCGGAAGTCGCCGTAGGCGACCTCCGTGGCGGCGTACAGCAGGGCGTAGCGCGTCAGCTGGCCGGCGGCGTACCAGAGGATCAGGGGCAGGGCGCATTTCCCCGCCAACCGGAGGGCGTGCAGGGGAAGCGAGTACGGCGACGGCATCCCCTGAGCCGACGTTGGCCCAGGTCGGGGAGGTGCCGCCACACCTGTCGAACCGGACATCTGCAGAATCGTAGCGGTCTGTCCCTTGTGTCGCAGCAGCAACCCCAGAAAGCGCGTTTCAGTGCGGGTGTGGTCCCTGGGCAGTGACAAAAGAATTATCGGCGGGGAAATGGCGGTCACGAGGCGCGGCGCGTGCCATTGCACTATGGAGCCGCGGCCCGCACTCGACGCCGATCCCCACGTCGTGGGAGATCGCCTCCGGCGGTTGCGGCACGAGCGCGGCGTGTCGCTGTCGGAGCTCGCCAGGCGCGCGGGCATGGACAGGGACGTCCTGTCGGACCTCGAAACCGGCAAGATCGACGCGTCGGCGGAGGTGCTCTGGGCGATCACCGCCCAGCTCGGGGTGCCGATCGGGGCGATACTCGACGCGCCGCCCGAACAGCAGATCATGCGGGGCCGGGCGATGGAGGCCGAGCTGCTGGAGGTGTTCGAGGACGACCGGGTCACGTACGAGCTCTACCGGGTGATCGTCCCGCCGGGCCTCACCCAGACCTCGCCCGCCCACCACGAGGGCGTGAGCGAGCACGTCACGGTCTTCACCGGCACGCTCAGCGCGGGCCCCATGCGCGAGCCGCTCACGGCCGGACCGGGCGACCACATCTCGTGGATCTCCGACGTGCCGCACGGCTACCGCGCGCACGGCCCCGACGTCGTACGCGCCACCCTCCTCATGCGCTACCCGATCAAGCCCTGAGCGCCGGCGGGCCGGCACGTGCGGCACGGCCGGTAGCCGGCGGCCCTGGCCTGGGCGACTGTGCGGAAGCCGTGCCGGTGCCGCGGCGTGATGCGCCGGGCGTTGTGACAGGTCGGGAAGCAGACCACGCCCGTGGTGTCGCTGGCCAGGTAGAACACCCGGTCCCCGGCCAGCTCCCGCACCCGCTCCAGGTCGGCGCCCTCGGCCAGCAGCAGCCGTTCCTTGGCCGCCGGGCCGAACACGTAGTCCCCCACGACGCCGTCCGACCGCGTGACGCGGTGACACGGGATGAGCAGCGGCACGGGGTTGCGGCCGAGCGCCGTGCCCACCGCGCGCACCGCCCCGGGCCGGCCGATCCGCTCCGCGATCCACGAGTACGGCCTGACCTCGCCGCGCGGGATCGTCCGGGCCGTCTCCAGCACGTCGCGCTGGAAGTCGCTCAGCCCGCGCAGGTCCAGCCGCACCTTGCCCAGGCGGCCCGTGCGCAGCGCGGGCAGCAGCCCGGCGGGCGGACGTCCGGCGGGCAGCAGCGGGCGGGCGAATCGCCTCCTGAACGCCTCGGCGAACCCGTCACCCGAGTGCACGTAGGCCACGCCCTGGTCAGTGAACGCGACCCGCAGCTCCCCTATCGGGCTCGGGACGCTCACCCAGCGGGCGGCGATCCGGTCGAGCAGCCCTCCGGGCGCGTCGGCGGCCAGGGCCGCCAGCCCCGCCAGCAGCCCGTCGGACGCCCGGCCGGTGGACAGTGGATCGTGGGTCATCGGGCACCTCCCAGTGCGCGTAGCCGCCGCAGCCCCCGCGACACGTGCGACTTGACCGTGCCCTGGGGGATTTTGAGCACGGTGGCGATCTCGCTGACCGGCAGGTCGACGACGTGCCTGAGCACCACCGCGACCCGCTGCTCCTCGGGCAACTGGCCGAGCAGCCCGGCCAACTCGTCGCCGGTCTCGCGCAGCACCGCGGCCTCCTCGACGTCCTGACCTGGGTCGGCCTCTTCGACCGGCTGGTCCTGCAGCTCCGGTGGCGGCTTGCGGGACCTTTTCCTGGCGCAGTTGCGCCAGATGTTCATCAGGATCGTCATCAGCCAGGCGCGCGGCTGGAGCGTCGCGATGCGGTCACGCTCGTATCCGGCCAGCGCCCGATAAGCGCGCAGGAACGCCTCCGCGGTGAGATCCTCGGCGTCGGCCCAGCGCCCGCTCAGCCGCAGCGCGGTCGAGAAGACCAGGCCGCGGTAGGCGCCGTACAGCTCGGCGAACCCCTCGTCGAGGTCGTCGAGCAGCGCCTTGCGCACCGGGTCTGGACAGTCGGTTTCTCTCACACCGGCTACAACACCGCCGCGCCCGGATCCGTTGCAGCCAAAAGACCCGCGTCCGGCAGGACGCGGGTCTTTTTACGTCAGCGGGCTCAGACGGCGACCGCGAGCGAGGAGACCTCGCCCAGCTTGGCCTCCACCTTGATGTCCCTGGTGACGCCGCCGCCCGCGATGATGCGGACGGTCCAGTCGCCGGGGGCGGCGAAGAAGCGGAAGACGCCCTCGTCGGACACCACGACTTCGCCGGTGAACTCGCCGGAGTGGTCGAGCAGACGCGCGTACGCCGTGCCGGCGCCGGTCACCACGCCCTGGATCACGGCCTGGGTGGACAGGTCGATCCCGGCGGGCAGAGCGATCGTCTGCTCCGGCGCTCCGCAACCCTGTGCAGTCGTCATCAGCGGGCCTCTCCCAGCTCGATCGGCACGCCCACGAGCGAGCCGTACTCGGTCCACGAACCGTCGTAGTTCTTCACGTTGTCCTGCTCGAGCAGCTCGTGCAGCACGAACCAGGTGTGCGCCGAACGCTCGCCGATGCGGCAGTAGGCGATGGTGTTCTTGCCGAAGTCGACCCCGGCCTCGCCGTAGAGCGTGCGCAGGTCGTCGTCGGACTTGAACGTGCCGTCGTCGTTGGCGGCCTTGGACCACGGGATGTTGCGGGCGGTGGGCACGTGGCCGGCGCGCTGCGCCTGCTCCTGCGGGAGGTGCGCGGGAGCGAGCAGCTTGCCGGTGAACTCGTCGGGCGAGCGCACGTCGACCAGGTTGAGCTTGCCGATGGCGGAGACCACGTCGTCGCGGAAGGCGCGGATCTTGGCGTCCTGCTCCTGCGCCACGTACTGCGTCTTGGCCCGCTCCGGCACGTCACGAACCAGCTCGCGGGAGTCGAGCTCCCACTTCTTGCGCCCGCCGTCGAGCAGCTTGACGTTCTCGTGGCCGTAGAGCTTGAAGTACCAGTACGCGTAGGCGGCGAACCAGTTGTTGTTGCCGCCGTAGAGCACGACGGTGTCGTCGTTGGAGATGCCACGGTCGGACAGCAGGGCCTCGAAACCGGTCTGGTCCACGAAGTCGCGGCGCACCGGGTCCTGCAGGTCCTGTCGCCAGTCGACCTTCACGGCGCCACGGATGTGGCCTTTGTCGTAGGCGCTGACGTCTTCGTCGACCTCGACGAGGACGACCCCGGGGGTGTCGAGGTTGGCCTCGACCCAGTCGGCGTCCACCAGGGCGGCGGAGCGGCTCATTTGGAAACCTCCATTTTGGCGGCGGGCAGTAGACGGCGAATGAGCAGGTACATCTCGCAGCCAAGGCAGAATCCGAAGGCTGCGTTGAGGAAGGCGGCGAGGAGAGCCGCAGCCGTGGCCACGAGGGCCAGCGGCGTGATCCCGGTGAGATATCCGACCAGGCCCGCGACCGCGAAGACCAGCCCCACCGCCTGCGCGAAACGCGGCGGGCGGGCATCCTCGGTCTCCTTGGGCGCGCTCTTGACGAGCGAGCGGAAGAGCATCGTGTACGGCGAGCGCGACACGACTCCGAGTGCGAAGACCACCGCCTGGACGGCGAGGAGCCAAACACTCCCCGTCACCAGGACGAGGGCGAGTACCAGGGTGGTGATGGCCGCGCCGAGGCGCAGCGCTCTAGGGTCGGCACGCATCGCGGGATGCTCCTGAAGGGTCGATGGGGCGGACCGGATGTCCGCGGGATCGTCCTCAGGCAGCGCGACAGAGCGCGGTGGTCACGCGGCAGAAATCAACCGCGCGCCGCTTCGTGAGCAGCTCTGTCGTTGGGTTCATGCCGAAGACACTACTCGGCGTCTCGTCATCTGTCACATCTCGTCCGGTTGCTGAGACGATTCGTGAGACGGCGGCGGCGACACGGCGGCGGCGAGGGCCGCCAGGACGTCCGCCTTGCGGGGCTGGCCGGCGGCCCTTTTCACGATCTTTCCGCTGGTGTCGAGCACGAGGACCGTCGGCGTGCGCATGACGTCCAGCCGCCGTACGAGGTCCAGCCGGGACTCGGCGTCGATCTCGACGTGGGTCACCCCCGGCACGATCCCGCTGACGTCGGCCAGGATCCGCCTGGTCGCCCGGCACGGCTGGCAGAACGCGGTGGAGAACTGCACCAGCGTCGCCCGCTCGCCCAGCCCGGCGCCGAGGTCGGCCTCGGACAGCCGGTCGCCACCCGTGTCACGCACCCGTCCGTCGCGGCGCAGGCGAACCACCCCGATCACAGAACCGAGCGCCAGGGTCGCCAGCGCCACCCACCAACCAGTCATCGACTCATGCAACCACGCGAGCCCGCGTTTACTTCCGCACCGGGATCTTGATGAGCACCTTCTCCTTCTGATCGACCACGTAGAACGCGGCGATCTCCGACATCGGCAGCGTCGTCGACCGTTTGAAGACGGCCTTGTCCTGGTACGCCTCCCGGCTGACCGTCCAGCTCTCCGTCAGGTCGCGCCGCCCGTCGGCGGCCACGACGAGGAGGCTGCAGGTCGAGTCGACGGGCACGCCCCGCACGCTCACGTCCAGCTCCGTGCCGCCGTCGCCGGGCCAGGCCGACACCGTGGCGTGGTAACCCTCGGCCCGGTTCACGCCGGAGAACTTCAGGCCCTCCGCCGTCTTGAACGGCGACGCGCTCGGGGCCTTGGTGGGCCGCTTGGGCATGGCCGACGGCTCGGCCAGGCGGCTCAGCGGCGCCTGGTCGCTCTGCGCGGCCGAATCCCGCGCACCCTCCGGTGACCCGGTCTGCGCGCTTCCCGCCTCCTGGGTGGACATGGGGGCCGCCGCGGCGGACGTCTGCTGCTGCTGCGCGCTGCTGTTCACGACCGTCACGATCGTGCCGCCGAGCGCCAGCACCGCGACGGAGGCGGCCGCCACCAGCAGCAGCCGGCCGCGCCTGTTCCGTTTGGCGCGGGCGTTCAGCAGCCGGTCGAGCACCTGCCGCGGCGGGCTTGCCACCAGCTCCACGTCGCGTTCGGACACCTTGCCAAGAAAGGAGGCCACGCCTTCGAGGTCGAGCAGCTCACGGCCGCACTCCTCGCAGGTCGCCAGGTGGTGGTCGATCTCCAGCGCCTCGTCGGGGTCGAGCGCGCCCAGCGCGTGCGCGCCCAGGGCGAGCCTTACCTCCTCGCACGTCATCATGGCGCCAACCCCCGCTCTTCGAGGGCCAGTTTGAGCGCCCGCAACGCGTAGTAGGTGCGCGATTTGACCGTGCCCGGCGGTATGCCCAGCGTCGCCGACGCCTCCTTCACCGATCGCCCCCGATAGTAGACCTCCAGCAGCACCTCACGGTGCTCCTGCCTGAGCGCGGCCAGCGCCTCGGCCACCGCCCACGACTCGACGGCGCGTTCCAGGTCGTCGTCCGCCGGCAGGACGGCCAGCGCCTCGTCCCCGGTCTCCTGCGGTCTGGCCTTCTTGGCCCGATGCTGGTCGACGACGAGATTGCGGGCCACCGTGAACAGCCACGCGCGCACCGGCCGCCCCGTGAGGGCGTCGGGATGTCGCCAGGCCCGCAACAGGGTCTCCTGCACGACATCCTCCGCCCGCATGGAATCACCGGTCAGCCGCAGGACGTAGCCGTAGAGTGGCCCGGCATGCTCGTCGAAGAGGGTCCTCACGAGTTCCTCGTCCGCGGTGCCGGCTGTGCTCACACCCTCTTCACGTACATCCGGCCGGACCGGTTCAGAGTCATCCACGGATCGGCACGTCAGACGCTTCGGCCGAGAACTCCAATCCATCGGCCACGCTTTTGACCCCGGTCACCTTCACGTCGAAGGGCAGCTTGCCCTTGAACGGGATCGTGTAGGAGACGAGCTGCGCGAGCTGGTCGGGCACGCCCTCGATCTTCTCGGCCCGGATCTTGATGCCGCCGTCGGCCAGCTCGACCCGCATCTCGGCGTTGAACTTCACCTTCTGCACCCCGACCGTCACCTCACCCGACGCCGTGAGCCGGTTCCCGTTGCCGCCGATCTTGACGCCACGGGGGGCGTACTTGTCGATCGTCGCCCTGGTCAGGGTGCCGCTGACGGTCACGCGCCCGGCCTTGATGTTGGCTCTGTTCTGCAGGACGTCCGCCAGGGGCGCCGTCACGTCATAGGCGGCGCCCCGGAGGTTCTTGACCGGCACGCCACCATAGGTGAAGGTGCCGAGATCGAACCGTACCTCGGGATAGCGCCCGGAGACGGCCTGAGTGAGAAAAGGGATGCCCTCGATCGTCACGGTCGGCTTGCCCGAAAGGTCGGACGCGGCCGCGATGCGGTTCGCGAGGTCGCGCTCCACCCCGGCCACGGCGACCCGGTCGACGGCGACAAGGAGAATGACCAGCACGATCAGGAAAATGATCAGCTTCCGCATGGGGCTCCCTGTCTGTGGCGGGGGTCAAGAGCCTATCGACTGGCCTCCCTCATTCCCCCACGAAGCGGTTCCTCACCCGCCGGCGAACGGCGGCAGCACCTCCACGGTCGCCCCGTCCGCGAGAACGACCTCGTCATGAGGGCGTCTGCCGACCGGGGAGCCGTCCACGAGGAACGAGCAACGCCTCACCACACGTGCCAGATCTGCATGGTTTTGTGTGATTTTCGTCATGAGTTCACCAAGAGTGGCCGCGTCGAACGGCTCCTCCGCCACCCCGGCCGCCTCCTTCGCCGCAGCCCAATAACGTACTTTTCCCGTGGCCATGGGCACCTCACAATCGCTTTCCGGTCTATTGTGCGTCGCCCTTAACAAGGTTGTTTCGGGAGACGCGCTGTTCATCTGCTGGACGCGCAATGGACGCCACTTACTCGTGGGATATCCTCACCTACGGGACCTGGGCGACGTAGCCCCCGGGTCCTTGCGTGTTTGAGGAGGCCGTAATGAGCAACCTGCTCCTGCTGACCAACGCCCTCGAGCCGTCCGCCGAGGTGCTTCCGGCGCTGGGCTTGCTGCTCCACTCGGTCCGGGTCTCGCCCGCTGAGGCGTCCGCGCTGATCGACACCCCTCCCGCCGACGCCGTCCTCGTCGACGCGCGGAAGGAGCTCGTGCAGGCCAAGAGCCTGTGCCGGTTGATCCGCACGACCGGCATCGACTGCCCGCTCCTGGTGATCGTGACCGAGGGCGGGCTGGCCGCGATGACCGCCGAGTGGGGCGTGGACGACGTGCTGCTCGACAGCGCGGGCCCGGCCGAGGTGGAGGCGCGCCTGCGCATGGCCACGGGCCGCATCTCCCAGGCCGCCACGGAGGACGTGCCCGACGAGATCCGCAGCGGCGACCTGTCGATCGACGAGGCCACCTACACCGCGCGGCTGCGCGGCCGGGTGCTCGACCTCACGTTCAAGGAGTTCGAGCTGCTGAAATACCTCGCCCAGCACCCGGGCAGGGTCTTCACCCGCGCCCAGCTGCTGCAGGAGGTCTGGGGTTACGACTACTTCGGCGGCACCAGGACGGTCGACGTCCACGTGCGGCGGCTGCGCGCCAAGCTCGGCACCGAGTACGAGTCCCTCATCGGGACGGTCCGCAACGTCGGCTACCGCTTCGTCCCCGACCGGCAGGACAGCGCCGCCGTCTGATCGTTGACAGAGGCGCCCGGCGATGTGACAAATGGTCGTTGAGGCTGTTTCACGTCTGTCATACGAGGACACCGCCGTCCCCGGATTGGGGGTGTCGGGGTGGGTCTGTTCCGGTCGTTGGTGGACGAGGGCGCCAGGCCCCGCGTGTTCCGGCGTAACGAGACCATTTGCTCGCCGTTGCGGCCCGCCAACCGGGTTTACCTCATCGACTACGGCTACGCCCGCGAATACACCCCCGCGGGCGAGCGCGAGGCCATCCACGACCTGCGCGGCGACGGCGACCTCATCGGCGAGCTGGCCTTCTGGAACCCGGCCGAGCGCGCCAAGGTCGACGCGCTGACCGAGGTGCGGGCCTGGCCCATCGACATGCGCCGGCTGCGCGAGCACGCCGCCGCCAGCCCGGCCGTGGCCACGGCGATGGTGCAGGAGCTGTTCGCCAGGAACGTGGCCGCCCGCAGGCACGAGTCGCTGGCCCGCGCCACCGTCGGCGCCCGGCTGGCCGTCTGGCTGCTGCACCTGGACGAGCGTTACGCGCTGGCCTCGGAGTCGGCGCCGCCGCTGTCCATGGAGACGCTGGCCGACCTCGTGGGCAGCTCCCCCGACGTGGTGCAGCGCCAGCTCATGCAGTGGGTCCAGCGGGGCTGGCTGGTACGGCCCGGCTACCGGCGGCTGCGCATCGAGGACCCGTCCGCGCTGCGCGCCCTGGCGGGCGGCTGGGAGCACCTGTCCCAGCCGTGGCAGGGGCGGGTGACGCCGTTCCTGACCAGGCCGGGGGCGCTCGCGGAGCCGCTGCCCGTCGGCGAGGTGCCGAAGCCGCGCCAGCTCCCCGCCGACGTGCCCGACTTCACCGGGCGGCAGCAGAGCCTGGACCTGCTCACCGCCTGGCTGGAACGGCCCAGGCGGACGAACACCATGATCGTTCAGGGACTGCCTGGTGTGGGCAAGACCGCGCTGGTGACGCACTGGGGGCACCTGCACGCCGACCGGTTCCCCGACGGGCAGATCGTGATCGACCTGCGCGGGCAGTCGCCGAGCCAGCCGCCGATGTCGCCGGCCGAGGCGCTGGGGCAGATCCTGCGCTCGCTCGGGGTCGGCGAGCACATGCCCGCCGACGACGAGGCCGAGCTGACGCTGCTCTATCGCAGCCGGATCGCCGGGCGCAGGCTGCTGCTCATCCTCGACAACGCCGCCGACCCGGCGCAGGTGCGGGCGCTGCTGCCGGGCGGCAAGGACTGCGTGGTGCTGGTGACCAGCCGCACGCGGATGGCGCCGCTGCGGGCCACCGGGCACGCCGACCTCATGGACCTGCCGGTGCTGGACCCGGGCAACGCGGTGGCGCTGCTGGTGGCCGTACTCGGGGAGCACTCGCCGCGGGCCGCCGACCGGGACGCGCTGGCCGAGCTGGCCAGGGTGTGCTCGTACCACCCTTTCGCGCTGCGGATCTCGGCGGCCAAGCTGGCCGAGAACCCCGGGCTGAGCGTGCAGCACCGGGTCCAGGAGCTGCGCAGGCCGGGCACGCTCCTGGTGGGCGATCCGGAGGAGGCGTTCAGGTCGGCGCTCGACCTGGCGTACGAGTCGCTGAGCCCGGGGCAGCGGCGGGCGTTCCGGCACGTGGGGCTGCTGCCGGGCCGGGACTTCACCCCCGAGGTGCTGGCCGCGGCGCTCGGCGCCCCGGTCGGCGAGGCCGTGGCGGCGGTGGAGGGGCTGCACCGGGCGTACCTGGTCGAACCGCTGGCCGGGCCGCGCTACCGGGTGCACGACCTGGTCAAGCGGCTGGCCAGAGAGCTGGGCAGGCACGCCGAGGCCGGCGTGCGGGAGGCCAGGGCGCGGCTGCTCGACCACTACCTGGCGGTGGCGACCGACCCCGCGACGGCGCCCGAGTGGTTCGAGGCCGAGCGGCGCTCGCTGGTCTCGGCCGTGCGGCTGGCCGAGGAGAGCGGCGCCCAGGGGATGGCCTGGCGGCTGGCCGAGGCCGTGTTCGAGCCGTTCAGGAAGCTGCGTTACAACGAGATCAACCTGGAGATCCAGCAGGCCGGGCTGACCTCGGCGACGCAGGTGAGCAACCGGCGGGCCATCGCGCGCATGCGCAGCAACCTGGGCTCCATCCACCGGGACATCGGGCCCTCGACGCTCGCGGCGAGGTTCATCGGGGAGGCGCTGGAGGAGTTCGCCTCGCTCGGCGACGCGGAGGGACAGGCCCGCGCGCTCAACGACCTGGCCGAGGTGCACGGCATCGCGGGTCACAACGAGGAGGCGCTGAAGTGCGCGGGCGAGGCGCTCGACCTCTACCGCGAGATCGGCGACCTGGCCGGGGTGGCGAGCTGCCTGCACACCATCTCGCAGCTGCACGTGACCCAGGAGCGGTACGAGCCGGCGCTGCAGCACGCGGGCCAGGCCCTGGAGGTACGGGAGGAGCTCGGCGACCGCAGGGGCACCGCGCAGAGCCTGATCATCCTGGCCACGGTGCAGCGGAACCTGGGCGAGCCGAACGCGGCGCTGTCCGAGGGCCTGGAGGCGCTGTCGATCTGCCACGAGCTGGGCGACGAGCACGCCGAGGCCGAGACGCTGCTCTGCCTGGCCGAGATCTACGACCTGCTGCGGCTGCCGCACGACGCGCAGCGGGACGCCGAGCGGGCCCTGGCCGGGTACACGGCGACGGGCGACCAGCACGGCTGCGGGCGCGCCCTGTGCGCGCTCGGCCGGATCGCGCGCAACGGCTCCCGGTACGACGAGGCCCTCGCCTACTACGAGCAGGCGCTGGCCGTGCAGGTGGAGCTCCACCACGAGCAGGGCAAGGCGGAGACGCTCGGGGACATCGGGCTGGTGCACTGGCGGCTGTCCGACTACCTGCGGGCCGACGACTACCTCAACCAGGCGCTGACGATCAGCCGGGTGATCCGCGACGAGCCGGTGGAGGCCCGCATGCTCAACCGGCTCGCCAGGGTGCGGCGGCGGCAGGGGCTGCCGCACGTGGCGTTCGTGTACGCGCTCGAAGCCCTGGACATCGTGCAGGGCCTGGGGAACCGGCGGGCCGAGGCGGACGTGCAGGAGACGATGGCGAACACGTACCTGTCGCTGGGGCAGCACCGGCCCGCGCTGCGGGCGGCCAAGGCGTCGCTGGCGATCAGGGAGGAGCTGCGGGACAACCGGGCCAGCGCGCTGCTGTCGATGGCGCAGGCGCTGCACACGGCGGGCAAGCCGCAGGAGGCGCTGAAGCTCGCGTGGGAGACGGTCGAGCTGCAGAACGAGACCGGCACCAAGGACCGGTGGGCGGCGGCGCTCACGACGCTGGCCATGGTGCTGCTGGACCTGGATCTGGCCGAGGAGGCGCTGGTCTACGCGCGGCAGGCCAGGGACGTCCATCTGGAGTGCGGGACCAGGCGGGATCTGGGGTGCGCGCTGCGGGCGCTGGGGCTGATCTCGGCCAGGCTGGGGAACCGGGGCCCGGCCGGCGGGCATCTGCGGGAGGCGCTGCGGCTGCTGGAGGAGGTGGGGGACGTCTTCGAGGTACGGCGGGTGTCGGAGGATCTTCGCGAGCTGGGGGCCAGCCTCACACCCTGAAATGTCGCTAAAAGTCGTGAAATCTCGGGTGTGAGGTCGCAGATCTTCTCCGGAAATTTCCGTTAGCTGGTGCGACCAGCTACTCCAACGGGGGTGATCCGGATGCTCAAGAACCATCTGCGTCGAGACCTTCAGTGGCTCAAACGCCAGGCGCGCAAGGACAGGCGGATCACTGTGGTCCTGCTCACCGGCGTGCCGGCCGCCTGGGCACGCCAGCTCCCGCCGCCGGACCTCATGGACGGGTCCCCGATCCTGCTGGCGCTCTCGCTGGGGCTGCTCGGCGGGTCGGGGGCGGCCTGGGTGATGTCGGCGTACTTCGTCACCAGGTCCCTCAAGGCGCGCAGGGAGCCGGCGGAGGAGCTCCGGTGGATCTCCAGGATCAGCCGGGGCAAGGAGTGGGCCTTCTGCGCGCTGAGCGCCTATGTGGCCTGGCACCTGCTGCAGTTCGTCACCGCGGTGGTGCTGGGCTGATCCGGACGACGGCGGGGCGCCACCCTTGGATTGGGGCCGGGTGGCGCCCCGCCGTCATGCCCGTGGATTGGGGCCGGGTGGCGCCCCGCCGTCACGCCCGGCCCAGCCGGGCCTCCTCCAGCGCCTTGACGTGGATGCCGGAGTCCGCGAGGGCGAACTGCACGATCTCCGCCGTGTCCAGCTCGGCCAGGCCGAGGTCGGCGTCGGCGTGGGCGTCGCACCACTCGACGATCCGGCGGGGGTTCGCGAGCGGGCCGGCGAAGTGGACGAGGCTGACGTACCAGCGGTCGCGTACGCGTCCGTGCTCCAGGTCCCGCACGCCGCGGGCGGCCATCGCGCGGGCGAACCGCTCCCACAGCCTGGCCAGCGTGTCGTCCTCGGGGTGGCCGCAGACCAGGACGCCGCCGGGATGGGGGCTCACGCCCGCCAGCCGTATCCGTGCGGGCCGGACGCCCCGCGCGGCCTCGGCCAGGGCGTCCCGGTAGACCGCGCGGAGCGGGTCGCCGGCCGGGATCCGGTCGCGGTAGGGCTCCAGGGACCTGAGCGTGACGTGCAGGGTCCGCCGGCCGTGCACCCAGTGTCCCGGCGCCTCTATGGTCCCGGCCAGCGCCGCCAGCCGGTCCAGCACCTCGCCCGAGGGGCGGAGCACGGCCGCCGCTCCCCACCGCCGCGCGCCCTCCACCATGGGACTGTCGTGGGTCGCCCGGCCCGCCAGCAGCGCCGCCCGCCCCTTGATCTGAAAGTCGGCGAAATCGGACATCCGTGCAGTATGCCTGATCACGCCATACTGTCGCGGTGGAAACGTGGTGCGAGAGGTGGCTCGGGGCGGTCCCGGTCCGGGAGCTCTTCCGGGCGGGACACCTGTCGGCGGTCCGGGGGCTGGAGCTGTCGGACGGGCGCCGGCCCGGGAGAAGGCGGCTCGGTGCGAGATAGAGCCGGGCTCAGGCGGGAAGTGGCAGGTGGACGGCAGTCGCGGGCGGGGGCCCTTGAGCGGGCCGTCGCCGGCAGAAAGGTGGGGCACGTGTCCGGCGATCTGGTCGTTCCTGACGCCGCTCGTGGAGTGGTGGTGTTCGCGCACGGCAGCGGCAGCAGCCGGCTCAGCCCGCGCAACCGTTACGTGGCCGCGGCGCTCAACCAGGCGGGGCTGGGCACGCTGCTGTTCGACCTGCTCACGCCCGCCGAGGAGGCCGACAGGGCGAACGTCTTCGACATCGGGCTCCTGGCCGAGCGGCTGCTGGAACGTACGGAACGGCTGCGCGGGCAGGAGGAGGCGGCGGGGCTGCCCATCGGCTACTTCGGGGCCAGCACCGGCGCGGCGGCGGCGCTGTGGGCGGCGGCCGAGCCGGACAACGCGATCTCCGCGATCGTCTCGCGCGGCGGCCGGCCCGACCTGGCGGGGCCTCGACTCGCGGCGGTACGCGCGCCTACGCTGCTCATCGTGGGCGGCCGGGACCCGATCGTGGTGAAGCTGAACGAGGAGGCTCGGCAGCGCCTGCGCGCCGAGAGCCGGATCACGGTGGTGCCCGGGGCGACCCACCTGTTCGAGGAGCCCGGCGCGCTGGAGGCCGTGGCCGGGCACGCCAGAGACTGGTTCACGACCCATTTCATGGGGCCGGGATGAGCGGGACGCCCAGGTTCAGGTGGTCGACCGTCTGCCTGGAGGCGCTCGACGAGCCCGCGCCGGCCGCCTTCTACCGCGACCTGCGCGCGGGCCTATCGGCACTGTGAGGTCACACTGGGATGGTGGCCAGGCTCCTGCCGTCGAAGGTCTCTACCGTGAAGTGGTTCAGCTCCGACTCCGGGAGGCTGGTGCCGCCGTGCAGCAGCAGGGGGTCGGGGGACCCGGGCACGCCGTACCCCTTGTCGGGGACGCCCCAGCTCGCCACCACCTCGGAGCGGCCGTCGTTGCCCACGGCCAGGAGGCGGCACTGCAGCGGGCCCTTGACGCCCTTGAGCTCCAGCGCGACGTGGCTGCCCCATCCCTTGTCCTCCAGGCCGACGAGGGCGGACACGCCGGTGGCCTTGTCGGTGGCGGAGTAGGTGTGGCCGGTCATGAGGAGCGCGCGGGCCGGGCTGTGGATGCTGTCGGGGTTCGGGCCGCTGGTCAGCGAGCTGACCGCGAGGAAGACGCCGGCCGCGACGAGCACGCTGGCGGCGGCGGACATGAACGTGCGGTGCAGGCGCCGGCGGCGGCGTTCGACGGCCGCGCGGTGCACCAGGAGGGATTCGACCTCGGGTTCGGGCGGGTTGGGCAGGAGGTCGTCCGGGTGGACGGTCTTGATCAGCTCCCCCATCGCCGCGAACCCCCCGGCCTCTGCCGAGCAGCTCGGGCAACCCCGCAGGTGGCGCTCGAACTCGGCCTTCTCCTCCCCGCTGAGCAGGCCGAGCGCGTACGCCGCGACGTCCTCGTGACGCACCTCGTTCATGGCCGCGTCACCCCCCTTTCGGCGTGACGCGGCTCCCTCATGAGCGCGTCACCCCCCTCGCGGTGGCTTTCGTAGTGACGCGCCTCCCACGTCATGGCAACGTCACCCCCCTTTCGCTGTGACTCTTGTCGTGACGCGCCTCCCACGTCATGGCAGCGTCACCCCCCTTTCCTCCAGCGCCACGCGTAACGCGCGCATGGCGTAGTACACGCGGGACTTCACGGTGCCCACGGGCACCCCGATCGTCTCCGCCGCCTCCTGGAGCGAGCGGTCCAGGAGGAACGTCTCCGTGAGCACCTGGCGATGGGCCGGCGACAGCGACATCATCGCGTCGGTCACGACGATCTCGCGCAGCAGCCGCTCGTCCTCGGCGGCCACCGCGTTGACGCGTTCCGGCACGTCCTCGACGGTGTCGAGCGGGCGCGAGCCGGAGCGGCGCCGGTTGTCGATGACGACGCGGCGGGCCACCGTCGCCAGCCAGGGCATCAGAGAACCGGACTCGGTACGCAGGTCGGGGAGGTTGCGCCAGGCGCGCACCAGAGTCTCCTGCACGACGTCCTCGGCCCAGCGCCGATCGCCACCCGTCAACCGGACGGCGAAGGCCATCAGGGGGGCGCCGTATTCGCGGTACAGGGCTCGGACCATGGCCTCATCGGTCACGCGGTGATTCACCCGCGACTCCTCGCACTGCGGATACCAGGGAATATCCCGCCGATATTGGAACCCTCACTCTAGCCACCCAAGGGGGCCAGGTGATGGCACTTTGCCCTTCTCACCGCACCACAGGATTTACCGGCTAAATCATGCTTTGCCCACGGGCGGCGCGCCGGCAGCCGGTGACTCAGCGATCTTCGGGCACGGCGGTGAACAGCTCGTAGCTGTGACCGTTGGGATCGCGCACGTAGACGCCCCGGCCGCCCGCCAGGTGGTTGATGGCACGGTCCCAGCCGTTCATGGGGCCGGAGCCGTAGTCGATCGCCGGGTCCTTCCCGAGCCGCTCCATGACCGCGTCGAAGGTGGCGTCGTCGACCAGGAAGGCGTAGTGGCCGGGGTGGGGCTCGCGGCGGTCGTCGAAGTCGAGCGTGAGGTCGTCGTTGACGCCGACGGGCGCGAACGGCCCGGCGGGCGGGCCGACCCGCAGCCCCAGCAGGTCGGCGAAGAACGTGGCCGCCGCCTCGCGGTCGGCGGCGGGGACGATCAGGTGGTTCATGACGATGGCCATGACGGCATCCCTTCCGAGAAGTTGCATGCGAATCGCACATAATCATACGTGCGATTCGCATGCAAGCTGCCGTAGGGTGAGGGTATGAGCGAAGATCCCGACGGGGGGCCGGCGCTGTTCCGCCTGGTGCGCTTCTGGTCCCGCCGGTGGGCCGGGCGGGCGTCGGAAGAGCTGACCGGGGAGCTGCGTCACGTGCAGCACATCCTGGTGGTGGAGGCCGTGCACACGACCGCGCGCGCCGGCGGGGGCGCGCCCGAGCCGCCCACGGTGGGCACCGTCGCGCACCAGCTCGGGCTCGATCATTCGGGCGCCAGCCGCATGGTCAGGGACACCGTCGAGGCGGGCTACCTCGCCCGCGACACCTCCGAGCGCGACCGGCGCCGCGCCTCCCTGCGGCTCACCGAGAGCGGGCACGCGCTGCTGGCCGGGTCCAGGCAGTGGCAGCGCCGGGCCTTCGAGGAGCTGACCGCCTCCTGGGACGAACCTGACCGGCGGCAGTTCGCGACCTACCTGCGACGGCTGGCGGACGACCTCGGCGCCTGAGCCTCTGGCCGGCTCAGGCGCCGCCCGGCTCCAGCAGCCGATCGAGCCTGAGACCGAGGTCGATCATCTCGCAGCGCAGCGAGTCGATCTTCCCGAGCAGGTCCGACCGAACGGTCTTGAAGTTCTGGTTCATCTGCAGGCGGAGGCCGGCGACCTCCACGATCAGAGCCTCGAAGTCCTGGCTCACCTCGGTGCGGACGTCCGCGATCTCGGCCCTCAGCTCGGCGGCGTCGATCGACGCCTGCGTGACGTGGGGCGGCAGGTCCCGCCGATGGGGGCCGGACTGGGCAGGGACGATGTCGTTGTGCCGGGGGCGTCGGTCAAGGCTGCCGTCGGAGCGCAGGGTCGCTTCGAGAGCTTCCACCCGGAGCTTCAGGTCGAGGATCTCCGCCTCTACGTTCACGCACTCCTACCTTCGCTGCGGTCGGAAGGATCCCGTCCTGGGCGGCCGGGGCCCTGCTTCGTGTGAGCACATGATGGCAAGCCGTTCATGATCAGGGGCGATCGATCGTTGAAGCGGGTACGGTTTTTTCCCCGCCGGCAGGTGTGCTGTCCTCCCGAGACGTGCAGATTCGACCCCGTTCGCAACGGTGATGCCGGAATGGTGACGGCCATCGCATGGACGCTCCCGCGAAAGAGCCACGTTTCACGTTCGCGGAGAACTGGCGATGGCCGCACGCAACAGTCTGCTGTCCGGCCGATCCCCGGTGAAGGCTCACCGTGACCGGTGACTCCTACTTGTTGGGCCCGCACCGCATGACCGTACTTTCGGCCGGTGTGGCGGGCGGGTGGCGGCTCCTGGCCTGGGCGGCCTGCGCAACCGGGTCGAGATCGTCGCCTGGGCCTGGGAGCGCCGCCTGGTGGACTGAGCCGTCACAGATCGGCCGGACGGCCCTCGGCCAGGGCCCGGAGCTCCCTGCGCGACGGGAGGCCCAGCTTGCGCAGCGCGCTGGCGATGTGGCTCTCCACCGTCCGCCTCGACAGGAACAGCTCGGTGGCGATCTCCTGGTTCGTCTTCCCCTCCGCCGCCAGCAGCGCCACCTCCCGCTCCCGTGACGACAGCGTCTGCCCGTGGGACGGCCGTCCGCCCCGCCACGGATAGGGGATCGGCACCCCGTTCTGCCGCATGATCCGGGTGATCCGGGCGATGTCCCGGTCGGCCCCCATCGCCGCGTACAGGCGCAGCGCCGCTTCGAGCAGGGGCCCGCCGTCGCCCGTGCCGCGTTCGCAGCGCCACCGGCCCAGGCGCTCACCGGCCTGGGCCTCCTCGTAACGCAGCCCGGCCTCCTGGAGGGTGGCGAGCGCCGCGTCGAGCAGCCGGTCGGCCTCCGGCGGGTCCTGGGAGACGACGGCGCGGGCGGTCAGCAGCGCCGCCCGTGCGATCGGGGCGTCGGCGCCTTCGAGGCCCGCGCTCAGCTCGTCCACGAGCTCCACGGTCCCGGATGTCCGGCCGAGCGCGTCCACCAGGCACAGGACGGTCTCCGCGCCCCACACCCAGTTGCCCTTGGCCCGTACGAGGGAGAGCGCGGCGGTGGCGTGTGCGGCGGCGCCGGCGACGTCGTCCAGGGTCAGCAGGAGGCGGGACAGCGTCATCTTGGCGGGGATGAGCGGCCACACGGCGCCGACCCGCTCGGCGACGGCGATCACCTCGCCCAGGCACGCCACGGCCTCCTCGGCCGGGCCCGTCGCCGCCAGCAGCGCGCCGCGCAGCAGCCCCGCCTCCATCGACGCGGCCGGGAAGGCGGCCGTCCCCGAAACCGGGGAGGCGGCCCAGCCCGGCGCGCCGCCCAGGCGGCGGACCCGGGCCTCCAGGCCCTCCCACCGCCCCGCCGCCCGATCGACCGCGGCCGTGACCAGCTCCACGACCTCGGCCACCCGCAGGTACTCGGCCTGGTCCGCCACCCGGCGACCCTCCGCCAGCAGGGCCTCGGCGCGCTCCAGCCGCCCGATGTGCAGCGCGCCCTGGGCCCAGTTGAGGCAGGCGCGGGCGTGCTCCCGGGGCACGCCGCGGAGCCGGTCGTCGCGCAGCAGGTCGTCGATGAGCCGCAGGCTCTCCGGGTCCCCCTGCTCCAGCAGCAGGGACGCCCGCGCGATGCGTACCGCGATGTCCACGTCGGGGTCCCCGCTGCGGCGGGCGGCCCGCTCGGCCTCGTCGCACCTCGCGGCGTGCTCGCTCACGTGCCGGTCCACGACGGTCTCGGGCGCGGCGAGCACCGCCAGCGCGCGCCCCAGCAGCGCGGGCCGGTCGCCGAGGTCGCCGACCGCGCGTTCGATCTGCAGGTGGCCGGCCCGCGCCTCCCCCTGCTGGCGCAGCAGCCGGCCGAGCGCGAAGCGCAGCTCTCCGCGCAGGTGGGCCGGCAGCGGCTCGGTGGCGAGGAGGCGTTCGAGCATCGGTACGGCCTCCGCGTGGGCCAGGCCGTCCACCGCCACCCGGCCCAGCTTGACGGCCAGCCGCACCCGCGTCTCCCGGGGCAGCGAGCCGACCTCCAGCGCCTGGAGCAGGAAGCGGGCCGCCGTGGCGTCGTCCCCGTGGGACAGGGCGGTGCCGGCGGCGGCCTCCGCGTTCGCCACGAACTCCTCGGTGCGGCCCGCGAGCCGGAAGTGGTGGGCGAGCCGGGCCACCGGCCTGGGATCCGGCCCGGCCTCCAGGGCCTGCGCGGTCCTGAGATGCAGCCACCGCCGCTCCGGCGCGGTCACGAACTCGTACACGATCTGCCGCGCCAGCGCGTGCCTGAACCGGGACCGCCCGTCCTCCTCGTGCAGCAGCCCCACGGCCTGCGCCGACGCGAGGGCCTTGACGATCTCCAGGGGGCCGCGGCCGGTGACCTCCGCGAGCAACCGGTCGTCGGGCGTCGTGCCGATGACCGCGGCGGCCCCGAGGATCTCCCGCGCGGGGCCGTCGAGGGAGGACAGGCGCTGCAGCACGACGTCGCGCAGGACGGTGGGTACGGCCAGGGCGGCCAGGACGTCGGGGCGGCCGGGGATCTCACCGGCGGGCAGGTGCTCGAGCAGCGTGCGGAGCACCTCCTCGACGACGAACGGGATGCCGCCGGTCTTCTCGTAGAGCAGGGCGGCGAACGTGCCGGGGAGCTCGGCCTTCAGGATGCTCCGCGCGAGCTCCTCGACCTCGGGCGGGCTGAGCGGCGTGAGACGGACCACCCGCGCCGGGCCGGACGGCGCGCGGGCGAACGCCTCGCGGATCGGCAGCGCCCCCGACCCGGTGCGGACCGTGAGGATCACCGAGACGTCGCGGGGCTGGTGGGCGGCCAGGAAGGCGAGGAAGTCGTGCGTGCCGCCGTCGGCCCAGTGCACGTCCTCCAGCACGAGCACCAGCGGGCTGAGGTGGTCGAGCAGGGCCACGGCCGCCCTGAACACCCGGTGCCGCTCGGCCCGCTGGTCCGGTAACGGGGGCAGCGGCGGCGGCAGGCGCTCGGCGAGCTCGGGGAGGAGCGGCGCGAGCGCCCCCACGACCGGGCTGACCGGCCGGGACGTGGTGAGGTCGCCCGCCAGGCGGAAGGCGTCGAGCAGCGGGGACAGCGGCAGGGGCTCCTGGAGCTGCTCGCACTGCCCCACGAGCCGGCGCGCGCCGGACGCGGCGAGCAGCTCCCCCACCAGGCGGCTCTTCCCGATACCCGCCTCCCCCTCGATGAGGGCGAGCGAGGGCGGAGCGGCGATGACGGTACGGAGGAGCGCGAGCTCGGAGCGCCGCCCGATGAGCACGTCGGAGAGGGAACCCGAGGGGGCGACGAGGGGCATGCGGACAACCCCCTACCTGCCGATATATCAGAGAAAAACAGGCTACCGGATCTCCATCTCGCGATAGGTGCCGCCCAAAAATCCGTATGCGGTACGGATGTCCCTCTCGTCCGTCCTCATTAGCGTCGGCGATCGTTCCGCGTGATCAGCGGGCGATGCACAGAGGGGCGACGATGGACCTGTCCGAACCTACGCGTGGCCGCCGCTTACTCGTAGCGGCGACCGCGCTGATCGCGGTGGCCTGGCCGGGCGCGGCCGAGGCGCAGACCGCGCCCGAAGAGCAGAAGACCTACATCGTGCAGATGTCGGCGGACCCCGTCGCCACGTACGAGGGCGACGTGGCCGGGCTGTCCACCACCAAACCGGCGCAGGGCGAGAAGATCGACCCGGGCTCGGCCGACGTGACGAAGTACGTGGACCACCTGCGCGGCCGGCACGACGCCGCGCTCAAGAAGGTCGGCGGCGGCCGGAAGCTCTACGAGTACGTCTACTCGTACGGCGGCTTCGCGGCCGAACTGACCGGCTCCCAGGCCAGGGAGCTGCGGGCGATGCCCGACGTCGTGGCCGTGACCGAGGACAGGAAGGTGACGGTCCAGACGTCCTCGACGCCGCACTTCCTGGGCCTCGACACCCGCGGCGGCCTCTGGGACCGGCTCGGCGGCCCCACCGGCGGCAAGCACGGCAAGGGCGCCGGCGACGGCCTGGTCATCGGCGTGATCGACACCGGTGTCACGCCGACCGCCAAGAGCTTCGCCAACCCCGACGGCAGCGGCAAGCCGTACAAGCCGATCCGCGGCTTCCACGGCGCGTGCCCGCAGGCGAGCCCGGCGGTGTGCAACGGCAAGGTGGTCGCGGCCCGGCACTTCGACGCGGCATGGGGCGGCGACGCCGGCGTGAAGGAACTGCTGCCGTGGGAGTTCACCTCGCCGGTCGACTACAACGGGCACGGCACGCACACGGCCTCGACGGCGGCCGGCAACCACGCCGTGCCCGCGACGGGGCCGGCGGCGGCGTTCGGCGCGATCAGCGGCATCGCGCCGCGCGCGCGGGTGGCCGTCTACAAGGCGCTCTGGTCGGCGCAGGACTCCTCGACGGCCAACGGCTACTACTCCGACCTCGTCGCCGCCGTCGACCAGGCGGTCGCGGACGGCGTGGACGTCATCAACTACTCGGTCTCGGGCACGAGCACGGACTTCCTCGACCCGGCCGAGATGGCGTTCCTGGCGGCCGCGCAGGCCGGCATCTTCGTCTCCGCCTCCGCCGGCAACGACGGCCCCGCCGCCTCCACCGTCAACCACCCCTCCCCGTGGGTGACCACGGTGGCGGCGGGCACGCACAACCGCGGCACGCAGGGGTCGGCGACGCTCGGGAACGGCACGGCGTACAGCGGGGCCTCGCTGGCGGCGGCCAAGGCCGGCCCGGCGCCGCTCGTCGATGCCACGGCGGCAGGGCTGCCCGGCGCCGACCCGACCATGGTGGCGCAGTGCTACGCGGCCAGGAACAACGGCGGCAAACCGGTCCTCGACCCCGCCAAGGTGCAGGGCAAGATCGTCATCTGCGACCGCGGGGTGACGCCGCGCGTCGACAAGAGCCTGGCCGTGGCCGAGGCGGGCGGCGTCGGCACGATCCTCGTGAACGTCGACGAGAACTCGCTCAACGCCGACTTCCACCCGATCCCCACCGTGCACCTCGCGGTGAAGGACCGGCAGGCGGTCAAGGACTACGCCGCCGCGGGCGGCGCGACGGCCACGGTCGACCAGGCGAAGATCACCGACGACGTCCCGGCGCCGTACCTGGCCGCGTTCTCCTCCAGGGGCCCGCTCAGCGCGGGCGGCGGTGACCTGATCAAGCCCGACCTGACCGCTCCCGGGCAGGACATCCTGGCCGCGACGGCGCCGCCGGGCAACAACGGGGCCGAGTTCGGCCTGTCCAGCGGGACGTCCATGTCCGCTCCGCACGTCGCCGGGCTCGCCGCGCTGCTGAAGGACCTGCACCCGGGCTGGTCGCCCATGGCCGTCAAGTCGGCCCTGATGACCAGCGGCACCGACGTCCTGGACGGGCCCGGCACGGACCCGAAGGTGATCTTCGGTCAGGGCGCCGGCCACGTGGCCCCGAACAGCGCCGCCGACCCCGGCCTGGTCTACGACAGCGGGGTGAAGGACTGGGCGGCGTTCCTCTGCGGGACGACCCAGGGCATCGACCCGAAGGTGTGCGACGCGCTGAAGAAGAAGGGGTACTCGCTGGACCCCAGCGACTTCAACGGCCCGTCGATCTCGGTCGGCCGGCTGCCCGGCACGCAGACCGTGACGCGCTCGGTGACCAACGTCGGCCGCTCGACCGCCACGTACACGGCCTCCACCGCCGGGCTGGCCGGGATCACGGCCAAGGTCACGCCGAGCCGGCTCACGGTGCGGCCGGGGCAGACGAAGTCGTTCACGGTCACGTTCACGCGGACCACGGCCCCGATGAACGCCTACACGGGCGGGCAGCTCACCTGGAAGGACGGGCGGCACAGCGTACGCGTGCCGGTCCTGGTCCGGCCGGTGCCCGAGAGCTGGTCGGCCACGTACGGGGCCGCGGGCGGCTCCGACTCCGCCGAGTTCATCGCGCTGGCCCCCAAGGGTGAGCGGGTGTACGTGACGGGCGCCAGCTTCGGGACGTCCCCCGGCGCGCTCAGCCCGAGCATCGCCACCGTCGCCTACGACGCGGCCACCGGCGCCCGGCTGTGGAGCAAGGGCTACAAGGGCCCCGCGGGGACCTACGACGAACCGGCGGCTATCGCGATCAGCCCCGACGGGAGCAAGCTCTTCGTCACCGGCATCAGCGCGGGCACCGACACCGGCAACGACGCCGTCACCATCGCGTACGACACCGCCTCGGGCGCGCAGCTGTGGGCCGCCCGGCACACCGGAACCGGCAACCTGTCGGACTTCGCCAACGCGGTCGCGGTCAGCCCGGACGGGAAGAGCGTCTACGCCACCGGCATGAGCACGCTGGCCGAGGGCGGCAAGGACGACTACTTCATCGTCGCGTACAACGCGGACAGCGGAGAGCGCACCTGGCTGCGGTACTACGACGGGCCCGGGGCCGGCACCGACGACGCGAGGGAGATCGAGGTGACCCCGGACGGGTCCAAGCTCTTCGTCACCGGCCAGAGCCAGGGCGTCTCCGGCACGGGCTTCTCCGACTGGGGCACCGTGGCCTACGACACGGCCACCGGCGACCAGCTCTGGACCGCCCGGCACAACGGCCCCGCCAACGGGATGGACATCCCCTCCGGCATGGCCGTGGACGGCAAGGCCGTCTACGTCACCGGGTCCAGCGAGGGCCGGGGCACGCAGACCGACCTGGCCACGGTCGCCTACGACGTGGCCACCGGGAAGGAGCTCTGGACGGACCGCTACGACGGGCCGGCCCACGGCAGCGACACCCCGCACGCCATCACCCTCGCCGCCGGCAAGGTGTACGTGACGGGCAACACGGAGGGCGAGGGCACGAGGTCCGACTTCACCACGATCGCCTACGACCCGGGCACGGGTCAGCGCGCGTGGGTGCAGCGGCGCGACGGGCAGGCGAAGGGCGAGGACTACGCCTGGGACGTCGCGGCCACCCCGGACGGCTCCAGGGTCGTCATCACGGGCGAGAGCGCCGATGACGAGGCTGGAGGCAGCGACTACGTGACGGTCGCGTACGACTCGGCCACCGGCCAGGAAGTGTGGACGGGGCGCTACGACGGGGCGGCCGGGGCGTCGGACCGCTCGCACGCCCTGGCCGTGGACGCGGCGGCCGGCATCCGCATCTTCGTCACCGGGGCCACGGCCACGGCGGGGAGCGCGATGGGCTCGTACGAGATCGACTTCGGCACGGTCGCCTACTTCAACCCCTGGAAGAAGCCCTGACCCTCGCGCCTGCCGGGCTGATCCCCACCCGGGAGGAGCGGGAGACGATGGCGAAGTCGGCCCCCTAGAACGCGTTGACGACGCGGCTCAACGTGGTGTTCAGCTCGGCGAGGCCGTCCTCGCCGAGCAGGACCGCCAGGCGCCGCTCGACGTCGTCGATCGCGGCGTAGCCGACCCGCAGCGCCTCGTCGCCGCGCTCGGTGAACTCGATGAGCTTGGCGCGGCGGTCGGCCGGATCGGGCACCCTGCGCAGGTAGCCCAGCTCCTCCAGGTCGTCGACCAGCGCCCCCATCGCCTGCGGGGTCATCTGCGCCTTCTCCGCGAGCCTGCCCAGCCGGATGCCGTCGTGCTCCATGTGGAAGAACACCGCCGAGTGCGCGGGCCGGATGCGGGCGTCATACGTCCTGCCCGCGTCGAGCACGACGTCCTGCAGCCGCAGGTACGCCTCGTAGAGCAGGGCTATGACGTGCGGTGGATGCGTGGCGGCCAAGGCTCTTCTCCAATTGCTCAGGAAGCCTTATATTAAAGCCACCTTAGCAATTGGGGGTTGCGATGAACCAGGAAGACATCTGGGCCGCCCTCGAGATCGAGCGACGCGGCGTGGCCGACCTGCTCGGCTCGCTGTCCGCGGACGACTGGGAGCGGCCGTCGCTCTGCGCGGGCTGGCGGGTCCGCGACGTGGCCGCCCACCTCGCGCTGGCCACCAGGGTGAGCCTCCCGCGGGCGATGGTGGACTTCGTCCGGGCGCGCGGGAGCTTCGATCGCTTCGTCCGCGACACGGCGATCCGCCACGCCAGGCTGCCGGTCGGCGAGATCGTCGCGCAGGTGCGCGAGTCGGCCACCTCGCACCGCAGGGCGCCGTCGACCAAACCGCTCGACCCGCTCTTCGACGTGCTGGTCCACGCCCAGGACATCGCCGTGCCGCTCGGCCTCGACCGGGCCATGCCGCCGGAGGCGGCCCGCGCCTGCGCCACCCACATCTGGGAGCGCGGGTTCCCCTTCCACCCGCAGCGGCGCCTGCGCGGCCTCCGGCTCGTGGCCACGGACGTGGACTGGTCGGCGGGCGAAGGGGACGTGGTCGAGGGGCCCGTACAGGCGCTGCTCCTGCTGCTCAGCGGGCGGCCGGCCGCGCTGACCGGCCTGCGAGGAGCTACGGACGCAGCTCGGGCGGGAATCCGGTCCACCTGAGCTCGGGCGGCAGGTGTGCCATGTCGTTGTAGAAGAGCAGCGCGGACGGGCGGTCCGGCGCGTACCGGATGACGGTCAGGGCGGCGTTGCAGTGGTTGAGCCCGAGCCAGCGCCAGCCGGGGGCGTCCAGCGCGGCGCGGACGAGCCAGCCGATCAGGAAGTTGTGCGTGACGACGAGCTCGTGGCGCTCCTCCTCCACCGGCCCCGTGAACAGCTCCTCGGCCTGGCGCACGAGCTTCGCGCCGCCGTCCGCCGGGAACTGGCCGAGGAAGCCCAGGAACCGGTCCGCGTGCTCCGGGGGCAGCTCGCTCCTCGCCGGCACGTACGGGAGGTAGTCGCCGGCCGCCTCCGAGACGCGCACGGGCACGCCGGGAAGGTGCTCGGCGATCAGGCGCGCGGTCTGGGCGGCCCTCGGGAGCGGGCCGTGGTGGACGGCGGAGAGGGGGACGTCCTTCAGCCGCTCGCCGAGCAGCGCGGCCTGGCGGCGGCCGTTCGCGCTCAGACCGGTCTCGTCCGGCGTCGCCTCTCCGTGGCGGGCGAGGTAGAGGTAGCGAGTCATCGGGCTCCAGTTGTTGACCTCGGACACACGTCATGGGCATCGTAGGGCGGGTGGCCGGCGATGAGACGCGCGACGGGGTGTCGCTCACCAACCTCAACCAGCCCCTCTTCGACGGGGCGGGTGCGACCAAGCGCGACCTGGTCGACTATCTCGACGCGGTCGGCGACCGGATCATCCCGGTCCTGCGCGACCGGGCGCTCTCGGTCATCCGCGTACGGCCGGGGCAGGAGCCGTTCGTGCAGAAGAACCTGCCCAAGTACGCCCCCGAATGGGTGCGGTCGGTCTCCGTGTGGGCCGAGGCGTCGCGCAGGCAGGTGACGTACGCGCTCTGCAACGAACGCAGGACGCTGCTCTGGTTCGCCAACCAGCGGGCGGTGGAATATCACCCGGGGCTGTTCGTGGGCTCTCATCCCACCCACATGATCCTCGACCTCGACCCGCCGGACGGCAGCGACTCCTTCGAGCTGGCCGTGCGCGGGGCCTTCCTGGTGCGCCAGGCCCTGGACGACGCCGGGCTGACGGGCGCGGTCAAGACCAGCGGGGCCAAGGGCGTGCACGTGTTCGTGCCCGTGGCCGAGGGAACCGGCGTGGAGGACCTGGCCGCGGCCACGCGCGCGCTGGCGGCCCGCGCCGAGCGGGTGGACCCGGCGCTGGCCACCACGGCGTTCATCCGCGAGGACCGCGCGGGCAAGGTGTTCATCGACTCGACCAGGGCGGGCGGGGCCACGGTGGCGGCCGCGTACAGCCCTCGCATCCGTCCCGGCGCGCCGGTGTCGTTCCCCGTGGCGTGGGAGTCGCTCGATCAGGTCGTGCCCGCGGACTTCACCGTCCACACGGCCGCCGCGCTGCTCAAGGACGCCGACCCGTGGGCCGAGTCCATGCCCGAGCCGCAGCGGCTGCCCGCCGACCTGGTCGAAGAGGGGCACACGATCCCGGTCGCCCGCGTACAGGCGATGCACGAGGGCAAGCGGCGCGCCCGCGCCCGCCGCTCATCTTCGTGATTTGTCCGGATATTGACGCACTAGTGGGCCTTCTCAGTGATCCCCTGCCGGGTTACGTTCACGTGGCGGCTCGGGGGAATCATCGCATTCGTCCACCAGGGGAACCCTTATGCGTCGAATCGCCATCGCACTGATCACCGCGCTGGCCCTACCGTTGGCCATGACCACCCCGGCCGGCGCCGGGGGCCTCGACGACCTCTTCGCCAAGCTGCTCGTCAAGCAGGTGAAGGGCCCGAACGCCAAGAAGCACCTCAACGCCCTTCAGGCGATCGCCACCGCCAACGGCGGCACGCGCGCCGCGGGCACCCCCGGCTACGACGCCTCCCGCGACTACGTGGCGGGCAAGCTGCGCAAGGCCGGATACAAGGTCACCCTCCAGCCGATCAACTTCGTCGAGAGCTGGACCGAGAACTCCCCGCCCACGCTCAACCTCACCGCGCCCGGCTCGAAGACGTACGTGCCGAACGAGGACTTCTTCTCCTTCCAGCCCTCCCCCGCAGGTGACGTGACCGCGCAGGTCCAGGCCGTGGACCTGACGCTGCCGCCGACCCCGACACCCACCTCGACCAGCGGCTGCGAGGAGTCCGACTTCGCCGGCTTCGTGGCCGGCCGGATCGCGCTCATCCAGCGCGGCACCTGCGCCTTCGCCCTGAAGATCCGCAACGCGGGGCGCGCCGGGGCGTCCGGGATCATCGTGTTCAACGAGGGCCAGCCGGGCCGGACCGACGCGTTCCCGCTGGACATCGGCGAGTGGCGGGCCGGGGTCCCGATGGTCTTCGCCGACTTCGCGGTCGGCAACGAGCTGGCGGCCACGGCCGGGGCGACCGTGCGGCTCAAGATGGACTCCACCCTCGTGCTCGGCACCAACGACAACGTGATCGCGGAGTCCCGCTTCGGCGACCCGCGCAACGTGGTGATGGCCGGCGCCCACCTCGACAGCGTGCCCGCCGGGCCCGGCATCAACGACAACGGCTCGGGCTCCGCGTCCATCCTGGAGGTCGCCGAGGAGATGGCGCACTTCCCGGTGAAGAACAAGGTCCGCTTCGCCTTCTGGGCGGGCGAGGAGATCGGGCTGCTCGGGTCCGACCAGTACGTGGCGTCGCTGTCCGAGGCGCAGCGGGACCGGATCCGGGTCTACCTGAACTTCGACATGGTGGCCTCGCCCAACTACGCGTACAAGCTGTACGACGGGGACAACTCCGACAACGAAGGCTCCCCGGCCGGGCCGCCCGGATCCGCCGAGATCGAGAAGCAGCTCGAAGCCTTCTACGGCTCGCGCCACCTGCCCACCGTCGGCACCGACTTCGACGGGCGCTCCGACTACGGCCCGTTCATCGACGTCGGCATCCCGGCGGGCGGGATCTTCACCGGCGCCGAGGGCATCAAGACGGCCGAGGAGGCGGCGATGTTCGGCGGCACGGCGGGGGTCGCGTACGACGTCTGCTACCACCAGGCGTGCGACACGATCGCCAACATCAACGACACCGCGCTGGACGTGGACCTGGACGCGATCGCGGACTCCGTCGCCCGCTTCGCCTTCAACCTGCGCTCCATCCCGCCGCGAACCGCCGCCGCGGCGGCGCCCCTGGCCGCGAAGACGGCCAACTGACGACTCCCATCCCGGGTGGGCAGCCCCCCTGCCCACCCGACCACCTTGCACGGCACCACCTTGCACGGCACCACCGCATCAGATGGAACCTCCTGCTGGTTCCATTGAGCACCATCTCGGGATCTTCCACCCTCGACCTCGGATGGAGGCGCCGCATCATGCGATCGATCATCGTCGCGGCAATCACGTTATCCCTGGCCATCACCACCCTGACGGGCCTGCCGGCCCAGGCCGCCGCAGCGGCCCCGAACATCTCCGTCACCAACGTCAAGGCCCACCTCACCCAACTCCAGTCCATCGCCACCGCCAACGGCGGCAACCGGGCGCACGGCCGCCCCGGCTACCTGGCCTCCGCGAACTACGTGCGCGGCCAACTGGACGCCGCGGGCTTCACCACCACGCTCCAGTCGTTCACCTACAACGGCGCCACCGGCTACAACGTCATCGCCGACTGGCCGGGCGGGGACCCGAACGACATCCTCATGATCGGCGCGCACCTCGACAGCGTCACCGCCGGTCCCGGGATCAACGACAACGGCTCGGGCAGCGCGTCCATCCTGGAGACCGCGCTCGAGGTGTCCCGCCAGGCCCTCCAGCCGGCCAAGCACCTGCGCTTCGCCTGGTGGGGCGCGGAGGAGCTGGGACTGCGCGGGTCGCAGTTCTACGTGAACAACCTGCCGGCCGCGGACCGGGCGCGGATCAAGGGGTACCTGAACTTCGACATGGTCGGCTCCCCGAACCCCGGATACTTCGTGTACGACGGCGACAACTCGGACGGCACCGGCTCCGGTCCCGGCCCGACCGGCTCCGCCGAACTGGAGAAGGTCATCCAGGACTACTTCACGTCGATCGGCGTGCCGACCCGGGGCACCGACTTCGACGGGCGTTCGGACTACGGCCCGTTCATCGCTGTCGGCATCCCGGCGGGCGGCACGTTCACCGGCGCCGAGGGCATCAAGAGCTCGGCCCAGGCCACGCTGTGGGGCGGCACCGCCGGACAGGCGTTCGACGTCTGCTACCACCGCTCCTGCGACACGACGTCCAACATCAACGACACCGCGCTCGACAGGAACGCCGACGCGATCGCGTACTCGGTGTGGACGATCGCCACCGCCGTACCGCCGGTCGTGGTCTGGCAGGACACGTTCGAGACGGCCACCGGCTGGACGGTCAACCCGTCGAGCACCGACACCGCCACCACCGGCCAGTGGGAGCGCGGCGACCCCGAGGCCACCACCTCCAGCGGCGCCAAGCAGCTCGGCACCACGGTGAGCGGCACGAACGACCTGGTCACGGGCCGCCTGGCGGGCACCGCCGCCGGTGACTTCGACCTCGACGGCGGCATCTCCTCGATCCAGTCGCCGCCGATCACGCTCCCGGCCACGGGGCCGCTGAACCTGTCGTTCTCGTGGTACCTGGCGCACGGCTCGAACGCCTCCAGCGCCGACTACTTCCGGGTCCGCGTGGTCGGCAGCACCACGACCACGGTGTTGAACCAGGCGGGCGCCGCCACCAACCGCAACGGCGCCTGGGCCACCGCGACGGCCGGCCTGAACGCGTTCGCGGGCCAGACGGTCCGCATCCTCATCGACGCCGCCGACGCCTCGGGCGCCTCCCTGGTGGAGGCCGGCGTGGACGACGTCAAGATCACCCGCTAACAGTTCGAGGCGGGCCGGGTCGCACCAGACCCGGCCCTCGCCCCCCGCGGGCCGGGCCCATCGCGACCCGGCCCGCAGCGTCCCCGTCCCCCGGTCCCCGATCAGGCAGGCTCCGCAGTCCGGTCGCCACGCAACGCCGCCATGACCTTCCCCGGCTCATCCGCGAAGAACCGGATCAAGGTCGCCTCACCCCGGCCCCCGAACGGGCGCACGAAGGCAACGGGCTCGCTCAACTCGACCGTCATGTTCGTCTGCGAGGAGACCGCCACGCTGAGCCGCCCGTCCTTGACGGTGACCATGCTGCTCTCGTTGTAGTTGCGACTGGTCCGCACGGCCGCGATCCGCTCGACGGGTACGCGCACGTCGAAGTACACGCCGAACCGGATGCGCAACTCGCCAGGGGTGATGACATGCGGCCTGGTGGCACAGGCGGCGGCCAGCATGACCCCGAACAGGAGCCCGTACACGTCGGCGATCAGCACCGTGAACCGCAGCAACGCCGGCACGTCGAGCGCGACCAGCAGCAGATCGACCACCACGGTCTCGACCGCCATCGCGAACAACATCAGCGACAACATGAACGTCTGCGCCTTCGTGTACGTCACGACGGTCGCCCCCGCGGGCACGCCATGACGGCGCCGCACCAGCCACTGCCCGATGGCGAACAGGCCCTTCAGCTCGAACACCACGATCCGCAGCACGGCTCTGACCATCGGTCCCCCACTCTCAGCTCTCCGGGCTCGGTCAACCCCCATTGGACACGTTGACGTCGCGTCAAGGTCAAGCCGATGTGATCCGGTGAGCGCTGCCGGCAAGCCCGCGTGCGTGCGCGGCGGCGTGGCGCAGTGAGCGGCAGGTCACCACGGCCCAGGCGGCGACGAGCAGCGCGTAGAGGGCGACGGCGGCCCAGACGAATGCTTGCGAGCCGGTACGCGCGGCGAGGGCGCTGGTGCCGGTGACGCAGGCGCCGAGGGGGAAGATGAAGGACCACCAGGTGGGCGCGAAGGGTAGCCCCGCCCGGAACTCCCGTACGGTCAGCGCCGCGGCGAGTGCCAGCCACAGCATGGCGAAGCCCCACACCCCGACTCCGGCCAGCAGCGCGAAGACCGCCGCGCCGTGCGCGTACGGCGCGGGCAGCGCGGTCGGCGCCGCTGTGGCCAGTGCCCCCAGCCCCGTCACGACCTGGCCCAGCGCCCCCAGGCCGATCCACACCGTGGGCACCGTCGCACCAGTGGGCGCGTCATGGTGCACCAGGCGGCTGTAGATCATGGCCAGCACCAGCAGTGCCGCCACCAGGCCGAGCCCGAACATCGCGTAGCAGCCCAGCAGCAGGGCCAGCCGCAGCTGCACACGTGCGGTGCCGATGTCGAGACGCGGGTCGTCTGCGCGGCGTGCGGCGAACCTCTTGAGGGAGGCGGACTGGTGACCGTGCTGGAGGACGAACCCGTCCGGCATTGAGGCCGGCTCCGACGGGTCCCCAGTTCGGTGGAGCCGCGTCGGCCTCGCCGGTTGGCTTGCGGAAAGCCTCGGCGATGCCCGGACGTGCGCTCCGCGCTCGCCGCGCCGCGATCCAGCGCGCGTGTTCTAGCTAGAGCCGGGCCGTACAGCGGACGCATTTGGCAGGCGGCACCGGCCGCACATCGCTCCAGCCCACCTTCCTTACGATCTCGGCGCGGTCGGCATCGCCCCCGGGAGTCAGCCAATGCCTCCCGAGCAATTGGCCGGTCCTGCGGTCGATCACGATCTGCACTACGATCTGCCCCGCCTTGTATTGGAGGGCCAGCCCGTCGAGCCCGAACGTCCCGGGGATGTCGTCGACCACCTTGACGCCCGGCGCATTCGCCAGGAGAAGGTAGGCGGCGGCCCTGGTGCCAGGCGTCGCCGGTGAGTCGATGAGCCGCGAGGCGGCCCCCTGGAGCCAGGGCTCGCGCTCGGCGACCACCTGCGGGTTGTAGCTGTCCAGCAGCCGTGCCCTGAGCGCCGCCGGCTCCTTGGGGAGGTTCCGCAGCTCCGTCAGCGTCGGCTTCAGCCCATCGGCGAGCTCCAGCCCCAAATCCAGGTCCACCGAGGCGTATGCGGGCATGTTCTTGTCGCACCCCCGAGCGGGGCACAGCTTGGGGGAGCCGTCCCGTCGCCACGCTTTCAGGCCCTCGACCGTGTACGGCTTCGACGACACCGGCTCGCGCCAGCCGTAGACCTCGCGGCTGGGCCCGAAGCCGAGGACCTCCATGGCCCGTTCCTCAACCTCGTAGTCATTGACGCTCTTCGTCCGCATGATCTGCTCGGTGTCTCGTCGCCAGTAGCGACCCTTCGCCTCCGGTGTCGCCGCCAGCCTGGATGCCGCGGCTTCCAGTTTCTGCATGGGCGTGACCGCGACCGGCTCCACCGCGGGTCGAGGTACGAGGGCCACCACCGCGCCGACCACGAGCGCGACGGCCGCCGCGACGAGCGCCATCCCCGTCCACGACCTCCTGCCCGCCCGCACAGGAGGTATCCGTGTACCTGCGAGTACCCGCTCCCGCGCCGCCGCCACCTGGTCGGCCGACGAGGGCGGCGCATCGGGCATCACCGAGTCGATGACCTGGAACTCGTTCATCCCAACACCTCACGCAGCTTTGTCCTGGCCCTGCTCAACCGGGACGCGACCGTCCCCGAGGCGATCCTGAGCGCCGCCGCCACCTCGTCGTAGCTCAGCCCGCCGTACGCGATGAGGAGCACCACGTCGCGCTCCCCCTTCGACAGCCGCGCCAGCGCCCCCGCCAGCCGGTCAACCGTCACGCTCGCGCTGAGCCTGTCCACGATCCGCTGGTCGTGTCCTTCGTCGTCAGGTGGCGGCCCCGTCCTGGCCATGGCGCGGTACCTGCGCACCTCGGCGCGCCGGTGGCGGCCGATGAGGTTGGTCGCGATCCCGTACAACCACGGCCTGACGCCACCGACGGCCGAGTCGAAGCGTTCACGTTGCCTGAAGGCGATGAGGAACGTCTCCGCGGCGAGATCCTCGGCCACGTCGGGGGCGAGCCTGCGCCCGATGTAGCGCCGGATCTCCTCGTAATGGGCTTCGAAGACTGCCTCGAAGACGTCAGGAGCAGTGATCACACCCTTGTTTGCCCGCAAGCATGCGATTCTTCCTGAAAATCTTGGTTGGCCGTCGCAGAGGACAACCCCCGACCGCCAGAGGTGCCGGTGCCCCGGTGCCGTTCGCGTCAGGCGCCCGGGGCGGCGACGGCGTCGGGTGGGAGGCGGCGTGAGAGGTGGAGGAGGGTGAGGCTCGCCAGTGCGAGCAGGACGGTGAGCGTGCCCCACAGCAGCGCGGGCGCGGCGCCCAGCAGGGCCGAGAAGGCGGCCGGGGCGACGACGTTGCCGATCGCCCAGGTCTGCTGGTGGATCGCCAGGTAGCGGCCGCGGAGGGCGGGTGGTGCCGTGGCCACGGCCAGGGCCCAGGACGGGGTGGCGTGCATCAGCTCGCCCGCCGTGAAGACGAGGGTGGCCGCCACCAAGGCGATGACGCGCGGTGGTCCGGGAGGAAGCGCGGCCGCCGCGGCGTACAGGACGCACGACACGATCAGGGCCGCCCCGCCGAGGGCCATGGCGTGGGTACGGCGGGCGGCGCGCTGGCGTCGCCGGACCGCGAGCTGGCCCACCGCCACCAGGATCGTGTTGAGCGTGTACAGCAGGCCCAGCAGCCAGGCGGGGGCGCCGAGCACCGTGACGGCGTACACCGGCAGCGCGATCGGAAGGACCATGCGCGTCAGCGTGAACGCCTGCTCGGCCGCCACCAGCCCGACGAAGGGCCGGTCCGCCAGCACTCGCCGGTACCCGCCCCGCTCCGGGGGCGTCGGCTCCACCGGCGCGCGCCGGCCCGACAGGATCAGGCACCCGGTGGCCACGACGAAGCTGGCCGCGTTGACCGACGCGATGATCACGAAGCCGGTCGTGCCGCCCAGCGACACCACCCCCGCCGACAGCAGCCCGCCCAGGCCGAACGCGACGTTCCTGGCGGTCGACATCAGCGCGTACAGCCGGTCCCGGTCCGCGCCCGTGGCCAGGACCGAGACGTAGCCGCCGGAGGCGGGATAGTAGGCCCGGTCTCCGACCGCGACCAGCGCCGCGACCACGATCAGCGCGGCGAAGCCGTCCACGAACGGGTACGCGGCGAAGCTCAGCGCGCGCAGCACGTACGTCCCCATCAGCACGCGACGTGCGTCGAACCGGTCGATGAGCACGCCGGCCACCGGGTTGGCGGCCAGCCCCACCGCGGCCGCCGCCGTCACCCCCAGCCCGACCACGGTCATGGGCAGGCCCGTGACCCGGTGGATGAACAGCAGGGTGAGCGGGTAGTACAGGCCGCTGCCCAGGGCGTCCACGAACATTCCGACGAGAAACGGCCGCACGCCGGACTGGCGCTCCACGGAGGCGATCGACATGACCAGGAGTATCAGCACACGCGAGGCCGCCCCGGGATCGGTCAGCGGCCTTAGACGTTCTACGCCGATGGTCCTAGCACCCGGCGGCACTCCCCCGCACCCGGTGAGCGTCGCTCCCACGCCCGGGTTCGCCTGATCCACGTAAAAGGCCAGGTCAGGAACGGTACGACACGCCCTATGGGTGAATGAGGCCCACACCTCGCGGGTATCGGTCGCATGCATCTCCGGCAACACACCCTGGTGTGCCTATCACCATGCCTGAAAGGGAACTCAGATGACCCAGACCGCAGAGCGTACCGAGACGACCGAGCGCGAAACCGAAGAGCGGGAGGCGTTCGAGTCGCTGATGTTCGCCGCGCTCGCAGCGCGCCGCGAGGAGAGCACCGAGATGGGCATCGAGCATCCGCTGCTGCTGGCAGCGCTCATGCGCCGCCGCAGGGAAGGCGGGACGAGCATGATCGAAAACCCGCTGATGCTCGCCATGCTCATGCGCCGCCGCACGGAAGGCGAAGAAACCGGCATCGAACACCCCCTCCTCCTCGCCGCGCTCATGCGCCGCCGCAGGGAAAGCGGGACGAGCATGATCGAACACCCACTCCTGCTCGCCATGCTCATGCGCCGCCGCACAGAAGGCGAAGAAACCGGCATCGAACACCCCCTCCTCCTCGCCGCGCTCATGCGCCGCCGCAAGGAAGGCGGGACGAGCATGATCGAACACCCACTCCTGCTCGCCGCGCTCATGCGCCGCCGCACAGAAGGCGAAGAAACCGGCATCGAACACCCCCTGATGCTGGCCGCCCTTGCCTCCCGATAACCGCGCCCGCCGGACCGCAAGGAAGAACGCCGTCTCCTGGTTTCCCGGCAGCGGGAACCAGGAGACGGCTCACACCAACCCGTAAAGGAGCACCTCATGGCGCCGGAGCAAACCGGTAACTCCTCCGAGCACAACCCTCTGGAGTCCATGATCGACGACCTCATCCGCGACATCCTCAGCGAGTCCGGCCAGACCACCAAGGCCCGCGCACGCGGCGTGGACCCCATGGCGAGCCTGATCGAATCGGCCCTCGCGTCGACATCGCGCACGGCGTCGAAGGCGTCGCCGATGGAAAGGCTCCTGCTCACGCAGGTGCTGTCGTCCGCGCTGGCGGACGCTCTCGCGCCCGCGCTGGCAGACGTCCTGGCACCCGAGATCATGAAGTCGCTGGAACATCATCTCTCCCCCAGCCCGGCCAGTGGCGTGGCTTCGACGCGCAGCACGGCGGCCAAAGGGGGAGCGGGGAGCAGAAGGAAGACCTGAACCTCCGCCGCGGCGCCGGGCGATCGGCAGGGCTGTCCGGGTGACCGCCCGCCGGGCCGGTGCGGCGGCACACGTACGGAGCCCGGTGTCCTGGGCAGCTTCACCGGGACGCCGGGCAAGGGCGGCCGGGCGGCTTCACCGGGACGCCGGGCAGGGGTGGCCCGGAAGGCTTCACCGGGACACCGGGCAGGGGTGGCCCGGAAGGCTTCACCGGGATGCCGGGCGCGGCGGCCACGGCACCGGGCCGAAATCAGCAGCCGGGTGCCTTATGGTGCGAGCTGGTCAGATGGAATCATCGGCCCATGAACGCTGACGTCATCGTCGTCGGGGCCGGTCTGGCCGGTCTGGTGGCGACCTGCGAACTGACCGCCCGGGGCAAGAAGGTCGCGGTGGTCGACCAGGAAAGCGCCGCCAATCTGGGCGGCCAGGCCTTCTGGTCGTTCGGGGGCCTGTTCCTCGTCGACTCCCCGCAGCAGCGGCGCCTGGGCGTGAAGGACTCCTTCGAGCTGGCCTGGAACGACTGGCAGGGCAGCGCCCAGTTCGACCGCCTGGAGGACGAGGACTCCTGGGCCGTGCGGTGGGCGCGGGCCTACGTCGAGTTCGCCGCCGGGGAGAAGCGGCCCTGGCTCGACAGCCTGGGCATCAAGTTCCTGCCCACCGTCGGCTGGGCCGAGCGGGGCAACCTGCGCGCGGACGGGCACGGCAACTCCGTACCGCGCTTCCACGTCACCTGGGGCACGGGGCCGGGCGTGCTGAAGCCGTTCGTCCGCAGGGTCCTGCACGCGGCCGACAGCGGGCTGGTCACCTTCCACCACCGCCACCAGGTGGACGAGCTGATCGTCAGCGGCGGAGCCGTGCAGGGCGTGCGTGGCACGCTGCTCGCCGAGGACGACTCGCCGCGCGGGGTCGCCTCCAACCGCGACAGGATCGGCGAGTTCGAGCTGACGGCCCCGGCAGTGATCATCACCAGCGGCGGCATCGGAGGCAACCACGACCTGGTACGCCGCTACTGGCCCGAGCGGATGGGCAGCGCGCCGGAGAGCATGGTTACGGGCGTGCCGGCGTACGTGGACGGCCGGATGCTCGACATCGGCGCCGAGGCCGGGGTGCGACTGGTCAACCGCGACCGCATGTGGCACTACACGGAGGGCCTGCGCAACTGGGACCCGATCTGGCCGGGCCATGGCATCCGGATCCTGCCCGGCCCCTCGTCGATGTGGCTCGACGCGCTGGGGCGGCGGCTGCCCGACCCCTGCCTGCCCGGCTACGACACGTTGAGCACGCTGCGGCATCTGCGGGGCACCGGCCACGACCACTCCTGGTTCGTGCTCACCCAGAAGATCATCGAGAAGGAGTTCGCCCTGTCGGGTTCCGAGCAGAACCCCGACATCACCGGCAACGACCGCAAGGCGTTCCTCCGGGAGCGGCTCCTCGGGAAGGGCGCTCCGGCCCCGGTGGAGGCGTTCAAGCGCAACGGCGCCGACTTCGTCGTGGCCGGCACCTTGGACGAACTGGTCGCCAAGATGAACCAGCTGACGCTCGAACCCCTGCTCGACGCCGACCTCATCCGCCGCCAGGTCGAGGCCCGCGACCTGCAGATCGCCAACCCGTTCAGCAAGGACTCCCAGATCCAGGGCATCCGCAACGCCCGCCGGTATCTCGGCGACAAGCTGGGCCGCACCGTCGCCCCGCACCGGATCCTCGATCCCGCCGCCGGGCCGCTGATCGGGGTCATGCTCCACGTACTCACCCGCAAGACGCTCGGCGGCATCCAGACCGACCTCGACTCCCGCGCCCTGGGGCTGGACGGCGAGCCGATCGACGGGCTGTTCGCGGCGGGCGAGATCGCGGGCTTCGGCGGCGGTGGCGTGCACGGCTACAACGCCCTGGAAGGCACCTTCCTCGGCGGCTGCATCTTCTCCGGCCGCCAGGCCGGCCGCGCCGCGGCCCGCTGACCCGCGGCCCACTGCCCCGCCGCGGCCCGCTGACCGCGGCCCGCTGAGCGGCATCCAGCCAGCCGCCCTCGGGGAAGGCCCAGCCCTCCGGCTGGGCCTGGCGGATGATCCGCTCGGCTTCGGACCGCTGCCCGGAGAACTCCAGCCAACCGCGTATGTAGACCCATGCACTCATGACCACATGATGGCTTGCGGGAAGTCGAGAGCATTTGTCGGATTTGGCTGCGGCGGTCACCTCCCGGACGGCAGACTGTGGTTTGCGGCCATCACGTGCCTACCTTCGTTCTCTGACGAGAGCCCGCGAAGGGAGCCCGGGGTGGCCGTCACCATTACGCCTGTCCCAGCAACCGGGCCTCCAGCTCCGGGGCGAGGCCGACGCTCGGCCGGTCCGGGCGCATCGGGGGATGGCCGCCGATGCTCTGGAGCCACCGCCACGTGTCGGCCACCGTCTCCTCCAGCGGACGGCACCGCAGGCCCGCCGCCACCGCCTTGGACACGTCGCCCCCGTGCATGAAGTCGTAGTCCTCGCCCACCAGCCAGATCGGCAGGTCCGTCCACGGTGTCACGCCCGCCGCCAGGATCTGCTCGGCGGCCACCCAGCGCAGCTCGGCGGCTGACCCGGTCACCTTGACGCAGGTCTCCAGCAGCTGCCCCATCGTCGCGAACCCCGGCGGGCTCACCACGTCGTACGCCCCGCCGAGCCCGCGCCGAGCCGCCGCCAGGCACCACACGGCCAGGTCGCGGGCGTCGACGTACTGCAGGCCGAGGTCGCGCGGCTCCGGGGCGAGCACCGGGCCGCCACGGGCGATCCTGCTCAGCCACCAGGGCAGGCGCCCGATGTTCTCGTGCGGGCCCAGGATCAGGCCCGCGCGGGCCAGCAGCGCCCGGTCGCCGAACGCCGCGACCGCCCCGAGCTCCGCTCCCGCCTTGTTCTTGGCGTAGTCGTCGTCGCCGTCGTCCGCCGACACCTCCACGACCGGGGCGCCCTCGTCCGCGCCGAACGGCACCGGCGGCGCGTACACCGACCGGCTGGACACGTAGACGTAGTGGCCCGCCCGGCCGGCCAGGAGCGATGCGGCCTCCCCGACCGCGGACCGCGCCCACGACCAGGTGTCGACCACGACGTCCCACTCCCCGCGCTCCAGCGCCGCCAGCCCGCCGGGGGCCGTCCGGTCGCCGCGCAACGCCGTCACGCCGGCCCGCGGCTCGTGGGTGCCGCGGTTGAACGTCGTCACCTCCCAGCCCAGCGCCACCGCCTCGGCGACGAACGCCTGTCCCACGAACTCCGTGCCACCCAGCACCAAAAGCTTCATGGCATCCACCTTGGCCCGGCGGGTCCCGGCGCGGTAGACGGGCACGCCCTCAGCGGAATCGCCACCAGCGAAAGCCCCGCCTGATCGGCCGTACGGCCTCCCCTGCCGCACGCTCCGTCATGTTGCGATGGCCGTGCGCGGGTAAATGTCACAGGCAGTGATGTAGTCGGTACGAGACGGATGGTGAGACGGCTGATTCCACGCTCGATCCGCGCACGCCTGACCACGCTCGCGACGTTGATAGCGGCCCTGGTCTTCATCGGGGCCTCCGCCATCACGCTCGCCACCGTGCCGGAAAACCTGCGCGGCATGGTTCAGACGAGGGTCGAGCTGGCCATACGGCGGGTCGCCGCCGAGGCGAGCACGGGTCGCCTGCCCCGGGTGCTGGCGACCCCGTCACGCGTTCAGATCCTCCAGGTGATCTCGGAGGACGGCAGGATGCTCGCGAGGAGCCCCGGCGCGGGCGAGAGCCTGCTGGTGCCGGACCTCGAGCCCACCACGCCGGGGACCGTCCGCGTCGCCGAGCGGACCGTGTCCCGCGGCCCCGACGAGCCCAAGACCCACTACCTGGTCATGGCGCTGAGGGCGCGGACCTCGCAGGGCCCGGTGACGATCTACGGGGCGTCCTCGCTGACCGACGTGGACCGAGCGCTCAAATGGATATATGTCCTGGTGTTCATCGGCACTCCGCTCGTCCTGCTGAGCGTGGCGGGCATCACCTGGGTCGCGGTCGGATCCGCGCTGCGCCCCGTGGAACGCATCCGCGCCGAGCTGGCCGAGATCACCGGCCAGGACCTCAGCAGGCGCGTGCCCGTCCCCGAGACCGGCGACGAGATCAGCCACCTGGCCGCCACCACCAACGACACCCTCGACCGCCTCGAACGCTCCGCCGAGACCCAGCGCCGCTTCGTCGCCGACGCCTCCCACGAGCTCCGCAGCCCGATCTCGGCCCTGCGCGCCCAACTGGAGGTGGCCAACGCCTACCCCGACGACACGGACTGGCCGGCCACCGGCGAGCGAGCGCTGGACGCCGCCGACCGCCTGGCCGGCATCATCGACGAGCTGCTGATGCTGGCCCGGCTGGACGCCGGCGCGGCCGGTGAGCGCCGCGTGGTGGACGTGGCCCGCGTGGCGATGGACCAGGTCCGCCGCCGCGAGGGCAACCGGGTGCCCATCATCCCCGACGTCTGCGCCGCGGCACCCGTCCACGGCTCACTCATGCAGCTCGACCGCCTGCTGACGAACCTGCTCGACAACGCCACCCGGCACGCCGCCAGCCGGATCGACCTGGAGGTGGCCGTGGAGGGCGACAAGGTGATCGTCGCGGTGACCGACGACGGCGAGGGCATCCCACCGCCGGACCGGGAGCGGGTCTTCGAACGCTTCACCCGCCTGGCCGGCGCCAGGGCCAAGGACAAGGGCGGCAGCGGCCTGGGCCTGGCCCTGTCCCGCGACATCGCCATGGCCCACGGCGGCACGCTCACCCTCGCCGAGCACTCGCCGGGCGCCCGCTTCGTGGCCTCCCTTCCCCTGTACGGGGATCCGTGACGGACCGGAGTCTGTCGTAGGCGGTCCGTACACTCGCGGGCATGGATCTGCACCAGCTCGCCGCCGAGATCGAGCCCATCTCCAGCCGATACGCGGACAAGCTCGGGATCGAGCGCGACGACGCCTGGTTCCTGCTCAAGCTCCAGGAGGAGCTCGGCGAGCTGACCCAGGCGTTCCTCATGCGCTCGGGCCTGGCCAGGACCAAGGGGCGCACGCGGGACGAGCTGGAGGCGGGCTTCCGGGAGGAGCTGGCCGACGTGCTGTGCCACGTGGTCCTCATGGCCCACCATCACGGGGTGGACCTGGAGGCGGAGATCGCACGCAAGTGGCTGGTCTGGAAATCCTGAGCCGCCCGGTTCGCCGTCGCGACGGCCGTCTCCTTTTTCGCGCAGGCGCGAAGAAGAGCGGCCCGCCCGAGAGGAAACGGGCGGGCCGGAGGGAAAGCGGGTCAGTCGACGGCGGTGATCCGGTTGGTGGCGGGCGGGGCGATGGGGTTGTCCCTGCCGAGCTGCTCGACGAAGGCGTCGATGTCCAGCGGCCCGCTCCACAGGTCGGTGCCGTCCCTGAAGGCCACGAACGCGTCGCCGCCGCCCACGAGGAAGTTGTTGGCCGCGACCCGGATCGACTGCGTGTCCGTCACCGGCACCCCGTCGATCTTCATGTTCGACACCTTGGAGCCCCAGGCGGCGCTCCGGCTGTAGGTGTAGGTGAAGTTCGACGACGGCTGCAGGATCTTGGTGAACGCCTGGTTGTTGGGCCCACCGGTGAACTGCTGCTCGAGCACGGTCTTGAGCTGGGCGCCCGTCAGCGTGACGACCTGCATGAGGTTGTTGAACGGCTGCACGGTGAACGCCTCGCCGTAGGTGACGACGCCGTCGCCCTCGTTCGCCGGGGACGTCGCGTACGTCAGGGACGCCCGCACGCCGCCCGGGTTCATCAGGGCGATCTGGGCGTTGCCGCCGGTCTTCGTGGCGGCGAGCTGGCCGTCGGCGATGAGGTCGCCGAGCGCGGACTCACCGGACGGCACGGCCGTGTTGGTGATGTCCGTGGTGATCTTGCCGACGGCCCTGTTGGCGACGGGCGCGACGCGGTCCTTCCACGTCTGCACGAACGTTGAAATTTCGGGATCCGGGGTGACTGTTCGGGTCACGACGTGGTTGTCGGCGACGACCGACGAGCGGTCGATGTCCCGCGTCTTGAGGTTCACGTTCAGGTCGACCTGCGTGATGACCCGCCCGAACGAGCCGCCCTGCGAGTAGACGCGGTCGTTGCCCGCCGGGTCCTTGACCTTGCACAGGTACGCCTGGTGCGAGTGCCCGCTGAGCACGACGTCGATCTCCGGGTCCACCTGCGTGGCGATGCGGTTGCCCGCCCCCGGGACGGCGCTGCACGCGTCGGGCGACTGGCCGGCGTTCACCTGGTCACCCTCGTGCACCAGTACGACCTGCGCCTTCACCCCGACGAGCTTGAGCAGCTTCGAGGCGACGTTCGCGGCCTTCACCTCGTCCACGAACTTGAGATCCTTGATCCCCTCGGCCGTGACGATGCTCGGCGTGGTCTGCGTGACGAGGCCGATGAAGCCGATCGGCACGCCGTTCATCCACTTGATGCTGACCGGCGGCAGCGCGGGCACGCCCCAGTCCGACAGGACCTGCTTGACCTGCGCCGAGTTCGAGCCGCCGAGGGCGGCGAGCGCGTCGGTCTTCTCGTTGCGGTTCTTGAACAGGACGTTCGCGCCGACGTAGTCGAACTTCGCGCCCCTCCATGGACCGGCGGGCGAGCAGCCGTCCACCGGGTGGCAGCCGCCGTTCATGATGCGCCGCAGCTCGGCGTAGCCCTCGTCGAACTCGTGGTTGCCCACCGCGGCCACCTTGAGCCCCAGCTTGTCCATGAACTCGATCGACGGCTCGTCGTGGTAGGCCGCCGAGATCAGCGGCGTCGCCCCGATGAGGTCACCCTGGGCCACGGCGATGGTGTTCTGGTTCGCCAGCGCCTTCATGTGCGTGGCGACGTACGCGGCACCGCCGGCTTCCACGGTCTGGCCGTTCTCGTCCACCATGCGGCCGGAGGAGCCGGTGGGGGGTTCGAGGTTGCCGTGGAAGTCGTTGAGCGCGAGCAACCGTACGGGCACCGTACGAGGGGCCTTGCTCGCGTCCGCCGGGAGCGTGGCGAGCATCACCGCACCCGAGGCGACAGCTCCGGCCAGCGCCAGCCGGAGGAAGGAACGAGAGGTCATGGCCCAAGACGTTACGTCGGTAACCTATGCAGCCAATGGCGCAAAGGTAACGATTTGCCAGGTTGTCACATGGCGTTATTTGCCAGTCATACGCCTAGAGTTCGTTCTGTGGGCGAACGATGGGGATGGCGCCGCGTGATCGCTCACGGCGAAGGAGGGCCTGTGGGTGGGCATGTGAAGGTCAGGGAACGGCTCGATGACAGCGAGATCGCCGAGGTGCTCAGCCTGGTGGGGGCGGCGACGGAGGCCGACGGCGTCCGCCCGCTCAACGAGCACGTGATGCTCCATCTCCGCTACGGCGGCGACCCGCAGGCCCGATCCCTGCTCCTGGAGGCGGACGGCACGCTGGTGGGCTACGCCCACGTCGACCCGACGGACGAGGTCGAGGGCCCGAGTGCCGAGCTCGTCATCCACCCCGGCCACCGGCGCCGGGGGCACGGCGCGCGCCTGCTGAGCGCGGTCATGGAGCTGGCGGACGGGCACCCGCGTCTGTGGGCGCACGGCGACCACCAGGGCGCCGGGGCGCTGGCGGCCGCGTTCGGCTTCGAGCGGGTGCGCTCGCTCTGGCAGATGCGCCGCTCCCTCTTCGCCCCTCTTGAGGCTTCCGACCTGCCCGACGGGGTGCGGTTGCGCACGTTCGTACCGGGCCAGGACGAGGAGGCCTGGCTCAAGGTCAACGCCGCCGCCTTCGCCCACCACCCCGAGCAGGGCGCCTGGACGATGGACGACCTGCTCCGCCGCGAGCAGGAGCCCTGGTTCGACCCGGAGGGGTTCTTCCTGGCCTTTCGCGGCGACCGGCTCGCCGGCTTCCACTGGACGAAGATCCACGGCTCCTCCTCCCACGGCCACGAGCCCCTGGGAGAGGTGTACGTCGTGGGCGTGGACCCCACGCAGCAGGGCACCGGCCTGGGCCGGACACTGACCCTGGCCGGGCTGTGCCACCTGCGCTCGCGCGGCCTCGCCCAGGCGATGCTGTACGTGGACGAGGCCAACACGGCGGCGATCAGGCTGTATGAGTCCCTCGGCTTCAACCGCTGGGACGTGGACGTGATGTACGCGCCCTCCGGGGAGACGGCTACTCCACGACCCAGTGAAGGATGAAGTAGGAGAGGGCGGCCACCAGGGCGGCTGCCGGAATGGTCAGGATCCAGGCGGTCACGATGTTCCCGGCGACCCCCCACCGTACGGCGCTGAGCCGCTTGGTGGCCCCCACACCCATGATCGCCGTGGTGATCGTGTGTGTGGTGGAGATCGGCGCCCCGAACCCGATGGCCGCCACGTACAGGACCGTCGCCGCCGCGGACTCCGCGGCGAAGCCCTGGGGCGGGTCGAGCGCGATGATGCGCCGGCCCAGCGTACGCATGATGCGCCAGCCACCCGCGTACGTCCCCAGCGAGATCGCCCCGGCTGCGGCCAGGATGACCCACTGCGGGATGGGGTCGGACGGCGCGGCGAGCCCGCCGACGGTGAGCGCCAGGAAGATGACGCCCATGGTCTTCTGCGCGTCCTGCAGCCCGTGCCCGAGCGCCATGGCGGCGGCCGAGACGGTCTGCGCGTAGCGGAAGCCCCGGTTGGTCTTGCCGGGCTGGCTGTTGCGGAAGATCCAGTAAATTGCGATCATGATCAAGGCCGCCAGCGTGAACCCGACCAGCGGTGACAGCACCATCGGGATGACGACCTTCTCGACCACGCCGTCCCAGTGCACCACGCTGGCCGAGGCCAGGGCGGAGCCCACCAGGCCGCCGATGAGGGCGTGACTGGAGGAGGAGGGCAGGCCGAAATACCACGTGATCAGGTTCCAGGAGATCGCACCGATGAGCGCCGCGGCCACGACGACCAGTCCGTGTGAGCCGTTCGGAGCGTCGATGATCCCCTTGCCGACCGTCTGCGCGACCTGGGTGCCCAGGTGGGCGCCGATGAAGTTCATGGCGGCGGCCATGAACAGCGCGGCCCTGGGGGTCAGGGCCCGGGTCGAGACGGAGGTTGCGATGGCGTTCGCCGCGTCGTGGAACCCGTTGGTGTAGTCGAACACCAGAGAGATGACGACCACGCCGATGACGAGGGCGAGCGTGAGGTCCACTACTGGGCCTAGCTTTCCTTGACCGCGATCGACTCGACGGTGTTGGCCACGTGCTCGAAGGCGTCGGCCGCCTCTTCCAGGGCGTCGACGACCTCCTTCATCTTCATGACGGTGAGCGCGTCGTACTCGCCGCTGAACAGCTTGGCCAGCAGCCTCCGGTAGACCTGGTCACCCTGGTTCTCCAGGCGGTTGACCTCGATCCAGTACTCGTTGAGGTTCTTCATGGACCGCAGCCGCGGCATCGCCTCGGCGGTCAGCTCGGCGGCCCGCTCCAGCACCTCGACCTGCCTGACCACGTCTTTCGGGAGGTGGTCGAGCTGGTACAGGACGATGAGGTCGGAGGCCGCCTCCATGGCGTCCATCACGTCGTCGAGGTTGGACGCGAGTCGGTAGATGTCCTCACGGTCGAACGGAGTGATAAAGCTCTCATTGAGCCGGTTCATGATCGCGTGGGTGCGTTCGTCCCCGGCGTGCTCGCAAGCACGCATCTTCTCGGCCAGGGCTTCCCTGTCCGATCCGTCACTAATGATCTCTACCAGCAAACGGGATGCGGTGACCAGGTTGTTCGCGGAGTCCGCGAACAGGTCATAGTAGCTGTCCTCACGTGGCGTGAGACGCAGGCGCACGTCGTACTCCAGATGTGCGGGGATGGTCCGTGGAAAGGGTACGGGCTACCAGGCGAAATGCGAACTTCATGTCCCCTTCTCCTACTGGTTACCCTGCGTATGTTGTGCGACACCCGGGACAGAGGGTACTTTGATATCTTTTTTGCCCACTTACCGGGGGACCTTCAGATATCAGACCTTGGTCCGATGGAAGTCCCGGAACGACCTGGACGGCGTCGGCCCCCGCTGCCCCTGATACCGCGACCCGTACTTCTCGGACCCGTACGGATGCTCGGCGGGCGAACTGAGCCGGAACACGCACAACTGACCGATCTTCATCCCCGGCCAGAGCTTGATCGGCAACGTGGCCACGTTCGACAGCTCCAACGTGACATGCCCGCTGAACCCCGGATCGATGAACCCCGCGGTCGAATGCGTCAACAACCCGAGCCGCCCCAGCGAGCTCTTCCCCTCCAGCCGCGAGGCCAGATCATCCGGCAACGTCACCACCTCATAGGTGGAGGCCAGCACGAACTCCCCCGGATGCAGGATGAACGGCTCATCCCCGTCGGGCTCGACCATCCGCGTAAGATCCGGCTGCTCCACCGAGGGATCGATGTGCGGGTACCGATGGTTCTCGAACACCCGAAAGAACCGGTCAAGCCGTACGTCGATGCTGGAGGGCTGGATCATGTCCAGGTCGAACGGATCAAGCCCGAGTCGGCCGACTTCGATCTCAGCAAGGATGTCACGGTCAGATAGCAGCACGGTGAGCAACTTACCGCCCGACCGGAAACTCTGGGGGGTTGGGATTGCTGTTGTACGCCAAGTTTCCGCTACAGTGGTGGACGCGGCTTCGAGCCGTACGCGGGTGTAGTTCAATGGCAGAACATCAGCTTCCCAAGCTGACAGCGCGGGTTCGATTCCCGTCACCCGCTCCAACTGGTGAGGCCTAGGTAGGGACCTGAATCCCGACCCGGGCCTTGATTGTTTCCGGACTGGTTCGATCTTCGCGGGCCATTAACGGGCCATTAGCTCTTGATCACCCTGTCGGGATCAGTGCGCCCGCCGTACCCTCGTCATCGTCGTCGTTCCGCGCTTCGAGCTGCCGGTCTATGGCGTTCGTGATGGCCTCGTCAGCACCTCTGACGGCGTGCTGGTAGATCATGGCCGCCCGGACGTTGTCGTGCCCCATGCGGGCCATGAGGTCCTTCAGCCCTGCGCCGGACTCTGCGGCCAGCATGTTGCCCGTGTGCCTCAGGTCGTGGAAATGGAACCCATGCAGCCCCATTTCCGTGACGACGTCCACCCAGCGCGTACGGGTGTTGAAGCCGCTCCGGCGCATCGGGCCGCCCTTGGCGCCGGGGAACATCAGAGCGTCGGGGCGGTCCTGTACGTACGTGTCCATGTGCTCCTTGAGTATGGGGACGATGCTCTGCGGGATACCGATCGTTCGGCGTCCGGCCTTGGACTTCGGCGGCCCGAGCACGAGACCACCTGTCGATCGCTCGACGAACGCGACGCGGACGCGGACGGTACGCGCCTTGAGATCGATGTCCATCCGGCGCAGTGCGCTGACCTCACCCCACCGCAGGCTAGCGAACGTGGCCAGCAGCACCATCGCGCGAAAGCGTCGGTCCTGGGTTGAGTCGGCCCTCTCCTCGGCGGCCATCCTCCACAGTGCTCGCTCGGCTTCCGCCCGTGTGAGAAAGACCTCTGGATGAGCCCGCATCTCGCCGTGCCGGCGCTCCTGCGGTTCAGAACATTCGCCTCGCTCAGCAGTACCTACCAGCCCAGGGGAACAACGCCACCCGCGCCTGGCTTCTGGCCCGCGAAGCCGAAGAACTCGCCGGCCTCGGCGACCGACAAGCGCTCATCCGCCTGGAGCAGGCGAAGGACGCCTATGGCGACGCGCGTCCCCAGCGCGAACGAGCCTGGACACGGTTCCTGGACCCAGGCCGTATGGCCGCCTACCGGCTCTCGACTTACGTCAACCTCAGCGACGAACACCGCGTCATCGACGAAGGCCAAGCCGCCCTCAACGCCCTCTCCCACGAGACCGACCACAAGAAGATCGCCGCCGTCCACGCCGACATCGCCGCCGCCCAACTCCGCATCGGCGACCTCAACGAAGGCATCACCAGCGGACGCCTGGCCCTGGAAACCGCCCAACGCACCGAATCCCGCTGGGCCTTCCAACAACTCGCCGGAGTAGAGAACGCCCTCACCGGCAAGCGAGACACCTCAGCCCGCGAACTCCTGGCCGCCATCAACTCAGCACACCGCAGCCTGAGCCAACCGTCCGCCTGATCACGGCAGAGATGCGGCCACGCACTGCCGAATTGTTCATGTAGGTATCAAGCGGCGGCGCGCCGCGCCGCCGTACAGCGGCCCGTCGCTTGCCCGCCGCCCGGGCATGCGGCCTGGGGGCCGGTCCCGGGCGGCAGCAGCACGGACCGCCACGCCGATCGTGGCGCCCGCCGTACTGAGCAAGCTCACCGACCCCAGCGTCACGCCGCCGCACGAATGCAGCCCTACGATCGCCACGCGTGGGCTGGCCTCAGGTAGTGGCTGGGGGCGATCGACGATCCGGTGCTTCGTTCCTCAGCACCGGCTCACCGGATAGCGGTGTCCTCAGGTCGCGAAGCCAAGCATGTGGCTGATGACTCGGTCGTGTCGTCGTAGGTAGACAGCGAGACAGCGGATCGTCTGTGCGCCCTTTCGGGATTTGACTGCTGCCCATACTCTGTGCCCTAGCAAGAACGATCATGCATCGAAAGCGGGAAACCCATGCATACCTGGGTCAGCACCGCAGGAGGTCCGCTAGGGCCTGTGTTGAGTCGTGATCATTGGAGGCTGCGCATCCAGATCACTGCTCCTCGCAGGTGGAGGCCAGCAAGATCGCTCTCGGGCATCTTGTCGTAGCGGCTCGCGATGCCGTGCCACTCCTTCAGCCCAGGACGCGGAACACAGCGAAGCTCCCGGTCGGCGATCTGCTGGCTGGCAGGCCGTCGGCCGGGAGCTTCGCTGTGGTCTTCTACCGGGCTGGGCTGGCGTTCTCCGCCAGAACCCGGTGAGGAGCTGAATGCCCTACGGGTCAGCTCAGCAGCCGTACCACCCGGCGTAGGCGTCCCACTTGCCGTTCTTGGTGAATTCTGCGCTCTTGCCCTTGTTGATCGTGGTGCACTTCGAGTCGGGCATAAAGGCCCCCCTCCAGTCCACCTTGAGCTTCTTCTTGCTGGCGCAGTTGTTCGTGATCTTCACCCAGTGGTGATAGTACTTTCCGAAGGCGGTCTCCTCGTAGAAGGTCCTCCCATGCTGGACATTGACGCAGGAGGGCGCGGCGTTGGCCGCCGGAGCGGCGGCGGCCGGTGTGGCGACAGTCATGGTGAGCACAGCTGCCGCCACAGCTGCGGCTCGGATGAAGGCACGGGAATCCATCGTTCTCCTTGGGGATATCGCGGCGATTTTGGATGCTGCCGGTTGGGCAGCAAGAAACGCCCGCCACATGCGGGTTGTTGACACGGCCAACGCTAGCGAGGGGCGGTATATCGCGGGTATGGCAGTGATTCGGGCAAGGCCAGGCCGGATACCCGCTTCGTCGACCTCGACCACGCTCAACCGCTACACGCACGCGTCGCCCGAGGGTCTGTAGCGCCGAGTCAACAATCGCCTCTGGAGTGGATCTCCAGCTCAGGGAGGGGGAAGTGCTCAAGGTCGGCGGGTCCTAATGGGGCCGAGGCGGGCGGGGTGCGCGCAGTGCGTTTCAATCCCAGGTCGGAGAGCTGATCCTCGTGCCAGATGCGTGCCAGAACGAACGGCAGGTCAAGGTCATTCAGGGCCACTCACGGCCACTCGTCGCGGTCTGACCAGGACCCCCGTTCTCCCCGCTCAGGACACCAAGATCAGTAGCCGGTTCCCAAGCTGACAGCGCGGGTTCGATTCCCGTCACCCGCTCCACAGAAAGCTCAGCCAGGCCTCTGGCACTGGCCGGTTTCCTTGATCTTCCTCATCTCTCTTCATGTCGCCGTGGTATCGCGGTCGCTAGCACAGGTGCGAGCTGGCAGTATCGAGATGGAGGGGAGACACCATGAACTTCGATCGGATCACTGTCGAGCCCGACAAGCTCGAAGGCAAACCGACCATCCGAGGGCTGCGGATCACCGTGGAGACGGTGGTACGGCTCGTCGCGGCTGGATGGACCTTCGATGAGATCTTGTCGGACTACCCCGACCTCGAACGCGAGGACATCAAGCAGGGGCTGGAATACGCAGCGGCCTCCACGAACGTCCACTTCTACCGCCTCCGAGAGCCGGCGTGAACTTCCTGATTGATGAGAACCTCTCACCGCGCGTCGCTGAACTGCTGGCGAAGGCCGGTCACGATGCGGTGCACGTGCGCGATCTCCAAGCGACGAGTGCGCCGGACTCCACGATCATGGCCCTTGCCATGGCGGACGACCGGGTCATCGTCTCGGCGGATACAGACTTCGGCGCGCTTTTGGCTCAGGCCCGTACCACCAAGCCCTCGGTCATGCTTGTGCGGGAGATCCTTGAGCTTCGACCGCCTGAGCTGGTGAATATCATCCTTAACCACCTTGATGTCCTCGACCCTCACCTGTCTACGGGTGCGATCGTGGCCTTTGCCCCCGCAGGCATCAGAGTGCGAGCGCTCCCGCTCCGTTGAACAAAGAGCATTTGACCGCCGTGCCATTAGCGTGCCATTAAGCGCGGTGACGAGGGGTCAACCACGGTCACTCACGGCCGGCCTCAGTCGCAGGTCAGCGCGTCCACAAGCCAAGATCCCTGCAATTCCCAAGCTGACAGCGCGGGTTCGATTCCCGTCACCCGCTCCAAGCGAGAAAACCCAGGAAGCCAATGGATTCGGTGCCTGGGTTTTGTTGTTATCCAGGGTTCTTGAACCCCGCGTGTCATTAGGCCGGATGATCACCCTGTCGGAGCCAGCGGGCCAGGAGTACGACTCAGACCTTGATGACAGTAACGCGTGCGCCGCACAGGGCGGTGAGGTCCTCGGGGTCGGACGTGAGGACCGTGACGGGACCGAGGGCAGCGAGGGCGGTGGCACTGAGCATGGCATCGATGGCGTACTTGTGCCCGTGCAGGCTCGCGTCAGACAAGAGCGTGGCGGCGTGGCGGGCGATCGGTTCGGTGACCGGCTCGATGACAAGGCGGGATAGCGTCCACTCCAGGGCCGGCCGGTTGACGCGGGGGTGGACCACCTCGACGAGGGTGGCGGCAGAGGTGATGACCCGAAGGTCGTCGGCGCGGGCGAGAGCGAGCCATGCGGTGACCGTACGGTCACGCAGGACGGCCTTGGCCAGTCCCTCGCTGTCGAGGACAAGGGTGCCGCCAGGAGCAGCGGGAGAACGGGTCACGCGGCCGCCCCACCATGGGCCTGTCCCCGCCGGACCTGGTGGAGCTGGTCGCGCAGCGCTTGAACCTCGTCGTCGGTGATGGGGCCGTGCTCGGCCTCGGCGACCTGGATGAGTTCGTTGAGATTGTCGCGCTCGATCTGGCGGGCGACGGCGGCGGCGACGTAGGCGGACAGGCCGGAAGGGCCGCTCCGGGACCGGGCAGCCTCGGCGATGTCACGCGGCATGGTGATCGAATACTTGCCGGTAGGCTCACTCATGCCCTCTATCCTACCTCGCATCCTCCTGCGGTGTCGCGACCGCTTTGTTAGGGTCTGGAGGACCGCAGACCGGTCCGGGTGTCTGCGTCACGCGAGAAGCACAGATCGCGAATGATCGCCGGGCCATTAGCGGGCCATTAAGAGGGGTGAGGAGAGGTTAACCACGGTCACTCAGGACCGGCTCACTGCCGAGCTCAGCGTCCCAGCGGGTCGTGATCGATGCAGTTCCCAAGCTGACAGCGCGGGTTCGATTCCCGTCACCCGCTCATAAGAAAGCCCGAGTGAGGGCTTGTGCCTGGGCTGACATGGTCGAAGCCCTGAACTACTTGGCCGCAGATTGGTGCGCCCCTCAGGCGACTTTCCAGGTTCGGTCACCGAGCGTAGCTACGAGATCCAAGTGGCCCCCGAGTGCGGCGATGTACTCTCATACGACGTCGATGCCAGATACCTCGCCATGTTCGATCTTGGAGATGCGAGCTTGGCTGACTCCCAAGATGTCGGCGAGTTCAGCCTGGGTGGCACCGGCGGCCTGACGGATCTCGGAGAGCTGGAATCCGCGGACGTACGCTTCGCTGGGCTTCCCCTCGTAACGTGGAGACCGAACCAAGAGAGGTTTGGTCGTGGCAGGAACCACGAGACGCCGTTTTGATCCGGAGTTCCGAGCCGG
>NZ_JBITJQ010000044.1:0-100787 GCF_044460125.1 Nonomuraea sp. NPDC050153 | reverse complement strand
CGCACCGCCCCGGCTCGGAACTCCGGATCAAAACGGCGTCTCGTGGTTCCTGCCACGACCAAACCTCTCTTGGTTCGGTCTCCACGTTACGAGGGAAACTACCCGCCCGAGTTCAAGGCCGATGCGGTGAACAAGGAGATCCGCCGCCGCACCGACGTGGTCGGTATCTTCCCCGACCGAGCCGCGATCATCCGGCTGGTCGGCGCCGTGCTGGCCGAGCAGAGCGATGAGTGGGTCGAAGCTCGCCGCTACATGGGGATGGACGTGCTGGCCAAAGCCCGCCTGCGATGCGTCCCTGGCGACACATCCACCCCGGCCCCGATCCCGCAGACACTGACCGCTTAACCTGCAGATACAGGATCACGCGAAGATCGACTCATACACCACATCCGTGGACGCGACCCCCACCGGAACCACCGGCCCGAGAATGTCCCTCTACGGGTTACCAGCCCGGGTCGCCCAACTAGCGAGTTCGCGTGCTGTTGGATGCTGGTAGAGAATGCGTATGGTAACCGGCAGCGTCAGAGCGGACCGGAGTCGTGCGGCCACGCGAGCGCACATGAGTGATGTGGCGCCCAGTGCGAAGAGATCGTCATCCGGCTTGACCTCGGATCCGAACAGATCTTGCCAGACCTTGAGGCAGCGTCCGAGGTAGTCCTCATCTGCGCCCGCTGCTTCGGATGCGGCGACGGGAGAAGACGTGGTCAGGGGCACTGGGCCGAGCAGGCTCCCCGCCGACACCGCGGGAGCGTCCAGGTTCTCGAGTGCCGCAGCCAACTCGCCGGCGAAACCCGCCAAATCTTCACGGGTGAAGATGGCTGGGTGACCCGAAAGCCGCAATATATCGCCCGTTAGTTCGACCTCGATCAAACCGTGGGCGCCGCGGTGGGGGCCGGGGTGGAGCACAAGCCCGGCGTGCGAAGGTGACATTCGCACCGGGTCATTGACGACCAATAGGCAGTCCGGGATACCTGGCACGGCACTGCTGGTGAGGCGGCCCACCAGATCAGCGGGTGGGGCGCCACGATCGAGAGAGTCAAGCAGTGCGTCGAACGATGTGCTGATCTCCGCCTGTACGGATCGCGCAACTGACAGAGGGTGTATGACGGGCAGTGGCCGGATGGCCAGTAGAGCGTCTCCGCTATCCGTCAACGGAACCGTGACACGGTCGAGCGACCAATGGAAACGGCGCGCCACAGCCACTCGCGTGCAGCCCATCAGCACCGCTATCGGCGTAACCCCGAGCGCCTGCGCAGTCTCATCCAACCTCTGCCGGTCGAGGGTGGTCTGCATGATGGCTGCTGTGCGGTCATAGACAAAGCGGCGTGCTTCTTCCGCCGACCAGGGCGAGGCCAAGAGGTCGATCTGCTTGAGCCACTCTTGGCGGCACGTCTCGGATGCCTCGGCAACCGGTGCCTGGGAGAACGCACTGACGCGTCGTTGGACCACGGTATCTCCGGGCGACGCCGAAGCGAGTTCCACAAATTCGTCAATCAGTGCAGCCAGCCCTGACCCATCGACGATCGCGTGATGGACGCGAAAGAGCAGCCACATGCTCGAGGCCGCAGAGCTGAGCACCAGGTAGAAGAGCGCGTTCCCGGACGCTTGGTCGGCGACCAAGGCCAGCTGGTCGAAGTTTCGATCTGGAGACTGGTCGGGGTCGAGCCGCGCCACCGAGAGCAACCTGTCCGAAGCGGGCGCCTCATCCCGGCACCAGCGAACCCGTCCATCCTGCGTAGCCACCCTTGCGCCGAGTTCCGGGTAGCGGCCGGCGAGAGTTTCCACGGCGGAACGCACGTTGTCAACGGTGATGCCGACGGCCTCGGCCCGTACCTCAAGCATGTATCCCGAGGGTGGTGCGATCTGGGCGGCGAGCAGCATCTGCGCGACTGCTTCCGGCGGGTCGCCCCACGCGTCAGCAGCAAAGGCGTTGGGAGGCGTGGTTGTCCGATCCATCAGTCCTCACGATCCAGGAAGAGTGTTGACGAAGACGTTCGAGCATCGGTACTCGCCTTCGATGAGGCTGGCTACAACTGCATAGTGTTCGGCGGCCTGCACGTGCTCGCCAAGACGGAAGCGCCACCTCTCTCGCTGGGTGCCGTGGGGGCCGACGGATACAGGTCGCGATCGGCCCTGCGGCAGGTCACCGATTCCTCCAGCGACGAAGACGAAGCCGGCCTGCCCATGGGTCGGCCTGTCACGCTCGCTGATCAGAGTGCACGTGAGCTCACTGTCCTGCAGTCTCGGCGCGTAGACGACATGGTCGGCATCCACCGCGAAATCGGTGGATGCCGACGTGGACGAGGAGAGGTCGCCGCACCGCTGGCAGTGCACGGTGAAGATCGTCAAATCTACGGGCAGACGATGGGTGAGTTCGACTCTGACAGCGGAATCGCAACGGCACGCAGGGCAGTTGACTGGTGTACTGGACACCTGCCGAAACGCTCGTGCGTTGCTGCCGAAGAACCCCCACCAGGTGCCGTGGATCTCGCGCACGAGTTCTTGCACTGCGGCGGCCTGGATCTCATCGATGTTCTGCCGTACCTCGCGGAGCGTATCGATCTGCCGATCTCCGCGCGAGAGCAGGCCTCGGCGAAGGGCTCGCTCCACCTCGCCGAGACGAAGTTCGTCCATGGGAAGCTGCAGCGACAGTAGAGACCGTAGTCTGCCCAAGATCACCTGTTGCGCGCTCAACTCCTCGTCGGCGGGTTCCGCTCTCTGCACAGCCGAGTGGCGCCGGTGAGCCGATCGTGACTGGGAAAGGTCGATCTGCAACGACGGATCACCCAGAAGCCCGAATCGTGTGAATTCTCTGTTCGCTTCTCCCGCTGCGTTGAGTAGCTCCACCGCCTCACCCAAACGTGCTCCGCCACGGATCGCGCCCGCCAGGTCATCGAAGAGCGGCCGCTGAGCGATGTGAAATCCCACTGTGCCGACGACCGCTACGGTCGTGCCTTCCATGAAACCCAGCGCGACGCCGACCGACAGCGGGTGCGCGTTGTTGCCGACCGCGATCGAGTCGCACGTTTGCAGAAACGCAAGCTGTACGTCTATTGACGATGCAGCGATCCGGTCCTCATCCCCGAGCTCCTGGCGCCAGCAGCCTTCGCCGCGTAGGCACGGCGGCATCCTTCTGCGCGCTGCAAGATCGGCTCCCGCTGGCGGTGCAGCGGTTCCCCTGCCGCAGACGAGTCCGTCGACAAGCACCAGGCAGCACTCGCGTCCGTGACTAAGCACCTGAAGAGCCCTACCAGGACGTTGCAGCAAAGGGCGTAACTCATCCATTGCCACAGCATCAGCATGGTCCGCGCCGACTGCCGTTGGATGGATCACCGCTATGTCATCCGCCACTGCCCTGCTGTGCAGCGTGAGCGTGCGGTAGATCAGGCAGGACAGCGACTCCGCTGTCCGGCTTGTCACCAGACCGAAGCGAGGATGGCGGATGCCGGGCCAGTCGCCGAGCCTCGCGGTGTCGCCTGCGGTCGCGACCAGGGCGACCGGAACCGCCTCAAAATCATCAAGAACACCATACAGACTGGTCGAGTCGGCGCGGTGATGCGGCCGCGAGGTCGCGCTCGCCAGCAATCCCGCGGCAGCATGTGCCACCGGGTCGCCCATGGAAACGACCACCCCGGGCCAGGAAGCGCTGATCACTGCGGGCAACTCGACTACGCCCTCGGATCGCAGCACGTTCTCGTAACGTGTGAGTGAGGGTCCGGTCATGACCGGGAAAGCAAAGCCCGGCTGCCATGACGCGGCCAGCCGCTCGTAGCTGAGGGCGTCGTCGCAGCGGACAACGGCTTTCGAATCCGACATCGTGTCCCCTGATCGTGCTAGTGCAGTCGCGCGGAATTGCCTGAAGCCCACGTCACCGATCTCGGCTACGCGAGAAGTGCCAGTTTCGGTCGACTCCACCTCGACCCCAGATCTCCGCCAGGGGCTGTTCGATCGATGTCCGAGGGCCCGCGATCAGCGTCCCAAATGGGCTGCCCACCCTCAGGGGCAGAGGGGCCGTGCCGAGTCATGTCAGCTCGCTGAGCCGGGCTCCGGTTTCCCCCTCAACGCCTTTCCCCAAGCCCAGTTTCCGCATCGTGCCGACCATGTCAGTGCACGAACAGCCCCTACCGTCCGCGAACCAGGCCATGACGTTCTCCTGGATCTCACGATTCTTCTCCTGGCTGACCTTGAACATCGCCTCCACCTTCTCCACATGGAAGGAGAACGCGCCGACACCTGGTGCGATCGAAGTGTGGTACTCAAGCGAGGCATCGAAATCAAAGCCTGAGCCGCATCGGCTTTCCAGGGTTCGTGCTGTCGTCGTCACCACGGACAGAGTTTCGTCGAGATTCGTAAAGAGCCGCACGGTCCCGATCAGGTGGACGGTGACAAAATCCCATGTCGGCGCAGCCACGTCGGTGTTGTACAGCGTGGGCGAAACGTAGCCGCCCGGCCCCATGAAGACCAGTTTTGCGGTGGTTTCGTTAGATAGTGCCGCCCAATGCGGGTTCGCCCGGTTCATGTGCCCCAGCAGGCTGGTACCGGTGAGCTGATCGTCGCTGGATGCCGGCAGCCGGACGATGGGCACCTGAGTTGCCTCAGGAACCGTCTTCCCATTGCTGATGAGAAGGGCGAGCGGATGCCGGTCGACGACCTCGACCGCCAAACTTTCCCCGTCCACCCGGTACATCGGAGGAATCAGCATTCGTCTACCTCTACCTGGCCCGCTGCGGACTCGCCGTTCGTTGTCACACCAGCTCCTTGGTCAGAATCTCAGCCAGCTCACCAGCGCGGACGGCCGTGAGCGACAGAAGGGTCTCGGACAGGCCGTGCGAATGCTCTCCATAGCCGAGAACGTAGATGCCACATTTCACGGACTCGTCGGTTGCCACGCGTCGGTTGCGGTCAAGGAGCAGACGGCCCTGGCTGTCCCGTCGGCAGCGGGGGAGCAGGTCGCCCAGCAGGGATCCCGGATCGGCTCGCATGTAGCCAGTAGCGCAGACCAACGCGTCAGCCTCGATCGTGGTTGTGCTCCCGTCGGGCAGGAACTCGATCACGACTCGCAGGCGGTCCTCGACGTGGGTGACCTCGACCAGTCGCGAGACTTTGTGGAAGTGGAGGCGACGCCGCCCGGTCACCGATTCCAGATATGAGGTCTGATAGAGCTGGCGGATAAGGCCCTCGTCTACAACTGAATAGTTGGTGTTCGCATGGTAGGCGTGCAATGATTGCCGCACACTATCGGACGCCTCATAATGATGGTCGACAGCCTCGGGGTTGAAGATTGCGTTCGTGAAGGCGCTGTCGTCCGCGACGCTGTAGCCATATCGAGAGTGCACGGAATGCACCTGGGCATTCCTGAACTGGCTGTGCAGATAGTCGACGGCTTCGGCGGCGCTCTGACCGGAGCCGAGGACCACGAATGACGACGGCTCCGATCCGGCGATGGCCTCCGCGCTGTCAACGAGCCTAGAAGAATGCCAGATCCGTGCGGACTCTGATAGACCTTCTGGCATCCGCGGCTGCCCGCCCGCTGCGATCACCACGTTGCGGGCCCGGTGAGTCTGCGGCATTCCGTCGGGGCCGCCTGTCCGCACCGAGACATCCACGGCTTCGACATCACCCGGCCCCGTGGCCGACCTGATCCCGACCACCTCGGACTGGTAGGAGACATAGTCCTCGAATTGCTCGGCGGCCCATGCCAAGTACTCGTGGAATTCGGTCCGCAAGGGGAAGAACGTCTTGGTGTTGGCGAAGTCGACGATTCTGCCGCGCGTGTGGAGGAACGACAGGAACGAGAATCGACTGGTCGGATTGCGCATGGTGACCAGATCCTTCAGGAACGGTACCTGCATTGTCGCACCCTCGATCAGCATGCCACGATGCCAGCCGAAGCGCTCTTGGGCCTCGAAGAATCTCGCCGTAACCGCTCTGCCGGCTGAGTCCATCTCGTCCAGAGCGATTGCTAGCGCGAGGTTCGCGGGCCCGAATCCGACTCCGGCGATATCGATCGTCGCGTCGGCGTCCATGCTCCCGTGCCCGTAACTCTGGCTCATTCTTCATCCAATCCGGTCAGCGAACAGGGGGAACACGCTCGGCCTGGCTGGTCCGGTCGCACCCGACGAGTCGCGGAGCCAGCTGTGGTCCTGCTGCGAATGTGCATGACTGAAGAACGCGGCCGAGATAGCCAGTTGGGTGCGCCGAGATTTGTCGAATGCTGATGCGGTTACTGTCGATTCGGTGCCTGCCACGAACCACTCGACGGCAGCCTGCGGCACAATTGAGTAGGCTTCGCGTGTGCCGTCGCGAGGCACAGATCAAATTATCCGTCGATGTCCGCCACCAGTACTGACATCGGTCAGGGGGTCTCGACCTCCGGCTCGATCCCTCTTTCGGTGATGACGTGGCCTCAGGGGCGGAGGGATGCGGTAGCCGCGCCGACTCACCGCATAGCTCCAGGTCATCGGGGGAGCACTATGAGTTGGCGCGTCCTCCGCGAGCTCCGCTGCCGACCGGGCAAGGCGAGGCATCCCACCAAGGCGAGCGTCGCCAAGGAAGCGACAAACATGCACAAAAGTGGGCATATCGGGATTGTTGCGTATGTCCCTTCGAGGGTTTAGAGTCCCAACCCGACGGCTTACGCTTGGCATTTGCTGTTCGAAGATCAGAGCCAAGTCGACATTGGATCCCTTTGTGAGGGCTGCAGTGAATGGCGAGTTGGGCTGCGTTCGATTCTGCGAGGTTCAGGGACGAGGTTTCAGCAATCGCTCGAACGATTTCATGCGTACGGCGAGAAACACGACCGGGACGGCTACGTGATCAACATGGGATCCGCTACCCTCTTGCAGCTGCGGACCATGCATATGGTCAGCGCTCGGCGGCTGAAAGCTCGCTTGTCGTTGTAGTCGAAGCTTCGCCGCTCGGGCAGGCCGGGCAGTATGGGCAGCACCGGTGCGTTCCGTTGCGGGGGCTTGGCTCTTGAAGTCCTTGGTGCGCCAGGGCTGCAGCTCACAGGGCCATCAGATGTGCAGCACGCTGGTCGGTGAGATGCCGACCCCGCGGGTCAGTTCCCACTTGGACCAGCGTGTGGATCCTGCCGGCACCTCCTCCAGGGTGCGCTCCACCACGTTTTTCACCTGGACGTCGGTGATGGTGCGCAGCACACTCGGCCGCGACTCGTCGCTCAGGTCGTCCAGCCCATGGGCCAGAGATCGGCTGTGCCGGCGGCCCACCGTCTTGCGGTACAACCGCGGCCGGGCCGCCACCGCCACGCGGGCGCCCGGAGCATCGCCAGAACCCGCACCGAATAGATGTCATCATTGTGCACGTCGAAAGGCAGGCGGCGGACATGGCCGATATCGATGAGGTTCTGGCCTCTTCGCCCCCTCTCAGAAAGTCGCTGTGGCGCAATCGCGACTTCATGTTCCTGTGGATCGGGCAGTCGGTCAGCGAGGTCGGTTCGGGGATCACGCAACTGGCGATACCGCTGATCGCGGTCCTGCTGCTGAACGTCTCGACCCTCGAGATCGGCATGCTGAACGCGATGACAACGCTGCCGTTCCTGCTGGTGGCGCTGCCGGCGGGCGCGATCGTCGATCGCCGAGCGAAACGCTGGCTGATGTTGTGGTGCGATGTCGGCCGCCTCATCCTGATCGGCTCGATTCCGCTGGCCGCTCTTCCGAGTCTCGGCTTCCACCTGACCTATGCGCACCTCATGATCGTCGCTCTGCTCAGCGGTACCCTGACGGTCTTCTTCGACGTCGCGTATCAGAGCTATCTCCCGATCCTGCTGGACCGCGATGATCTGAGGGAAGGCAACAGCAAACTCGGGACGACTTCGTCGTTCGCCCACCTCGCTGCGCCGCCCCTCGGTGGTGGCCTGATCGCAGTGCTCGGGGCGGCGTGGACGCTCGCCGTGGACTCTCTTTCCTACGCCGTCTCGGCGCTGTCGTTGTTTTCGATCAGGAAGCCTGAGCCCGCGCTGGAGCGGCGTCCCGCAGGGCAGAGGATGCGGCACGAGATCGCCGAAGGCCTCCGTTTCGTGTACAGGCACCCGATCCTGCGCAAGATCGTGGCCTGTACGGGCACGTCGAACTTCTTCACGAGCATGGGCTTCGCCATGGAGACCGTCTTCGTCATCCGCGTCCTGCATGTGGCGCCCGGCCTGATCGGTCTGGTGTTCGCGGTGATGGGGGCCGGAGGTATGGTTGGCGGGATCTTCGCCGGGCGCTTGAGCAACCGGTTCGGCACCGCACGGATCATCTGGTTGTCGGTCCTGGTCTTCCAGCTTCCGATGTTCCTGGCCCCGCTGGCGACGCCGGGTTGGGGTGTGCTGCTGTTCATGGTGGGGTCCTTCTTCTTGGTGGCCTCCGGCGTGGTCTACAACGTGGCACAGGTCACCTATCGCCAGGCGATAACACCGCCGGAACTACTCGGCCGCATGACCGCGAGTGTGCGTTTCATCGTGTGGGGGACCATGCCACTGGGCGCCGCGATCGGGGGAGTGCTCGGTTCGCAGGTTGGCATCCGCGAAACGTTGTGGATCGCGATGATCGGCGCATGGAGCGCGGGACTGTGGGTCTTCTTCTCGCCGCTGCGGAGGACGCGCGACATCGAAGCACTGAAGGAGTACCGCGCGAACAAGTTGTAGGACGACTCCCATTCTGTACACGTAGGGGCTGAACTGCGATGACGACCCCTGTCCGCATATGGCGCTTGATCAGGACGAGGTCATCGGCCGGCCGCAATACACCGCTGCCGATGTGGTGGACGATGCAGCGTCCCCCAACTTGTGGAACCAGGAGGTACGGGCCTTGAGCGTGCTCATCGAACTGGTGAGTATCCCAGCTCAAAGCACTTTTCGCACACGAAGGGCCCAGTCGACGACGGCCCTTTGATCAGCCGGGGTCGAGAGTGTAAGCCGAAAGGAAAAGGTCGCATGATCAACGATGCACGACAAGCTCTCCCGCTGCAGACCGCGGCGCCTGGAGTGGCGCTCTTTCCGGCGGAGTTCGAGCGGGTGCTGGCACGCCTGCGCACGGACATCGATAAGCTGGCCGATACCGAGGATCTCACGGTGCTCACCGCGCCTCCGGTGCTCCCCCGCGACGTCGTCGAACGGTCCGGTTATGTGCGCGAGTTCCCGCACCTGCTCGGTTCTGTGCACAACTTCGGTGGTGACGCGACCGAATGGCTGGCCCGGCGGGCTGAGGCGGTCTCGGGCGGTACGTGGCACGATCGTCAAGAAATAGCCGACGTGGTGCTCACGCCTGCGGCGTGCTATCACATCTACCCGCTTCTGGCCGGCACGATGCTGACTGCACCGGCCCGCTTCGCCGTGGAGGCGTGTTGCTACCGGCACGAGGCGACCGTCGAGCCAGGACGGTTTCGTTCCTTCCGCATGCGTGAGTTGGTATTCGTCGGAACCGCGGACGCCTGTGTCGAATTTCGCGATCGTTGGCGGCAGAGGGTCGCCGACTGGCTGACCGCCCTGGGACTCGACGTCGCCACGGAGATGGCCACCGACCCGTTCTTCGGTCCTGGGGCGAAGCTGCTCTCCGTCAACCAGCGTGCCCAAGCGCTCAAGTTCGAACTGGTGGCCCCGGTGGCCGACGGCATGAGGCAGGCCGTGGCCTCGGCCAACTGCCATAAGGACCACTTCGGCGAAATCTTTGGGATAGAGCTGCCGGACGGGAGTCCGGCACACAGCGCCTGCGTCGCCTTCGGGTTGGAACGCATCGCGCTCGCCGTGACACACGCCGAGCGTGACGGTGCTGCCGAAGAAGGGGCGCGCTGAAAAGGTGCTTGATGCAGCTCGACGGACGATCATCTCAGACCAGATCGACACCTAGATAAATTGACCTCTTAGTATTCGGTCACGCATGGACGTGCTGACATCGACCATGGCAACTTTTTCCGACGTTGGTAGCGTGGTCGATTTCCCGTGACGATACCGGTGATCAGGCGCTCCACCTGCCGATTTCGATTCCTATTTGTCACCGAGGAGTTATGATGATCCCCCCGACCATCCTGAGTCCTGAGGAGTCAGCGTTCGACTGGCTGCTGGACGCGGCCGACCATATCCGCGGCACGGTTCGGACTCAAGGCGCGGCCTTGATTCGCGGCCTGCCCATCCGCGAACCCGGTGATCTGACGATCGTCAGGAAACTCCTCGGCGTGCAACCGTATCGGGCGACAGAGCTGTTCGGTCAGCGTACTGCGTACGGTGACGGGGTCGCTTCACCGATCGAGTGGCCAGCTGACCGCGAACTGTGCCCCTATCAGGAGGAGACGTTCAGCGCGATCGTCCCCAGTATCGCCCTGACCGCGTGTGTGCGCCCGCCGGAAGCGGGCGGAGAGGCCTGCATCGCCGATTCGCGCGAGCTGCTGCACCACCTGCCGGATGAACTCGCGCGCCGCTTCCAAGAACTGGGCTGGACGCTTACGAGAGTGTTCCGCGATGAATTCGGAATGAAGTGGCGTGACGCTTTCGGCCTTGACTCCTACGACGCGTTGATCGAGCTGTTCTCGAAGCTCGGAGTCGATCACGACTGGGTATCCAACGGCGGACTGCGCACGGTCCGCCGGCGGCGGGCGACAGTGGTCCACCCGAAGACCGGCGAGGAGTGCTGGTTCAACCAGGCGGCGTTCTTCAACTCCGCGAGCTTGGAGCCGAGAGATCTGACCGTTCTGCGGCGGGCATTCGGGGCGGATATTCCGATGGAGACCAGCTACGGCGACGGCTCTCCGCTGACCGAGGACCAGGTGTCCGCCATCCATGAGGCCTATGCCAAGACCTCCGCAGCCGTCCGATGGCAGGCTGGAGACTTGATCGTGGCAGACAACATACTCACCGCACAGGGCCGGCGGCCTTATACGGGGAACCCCCTGTTCTTCACCTACTTGGGCGATCCCGTGCCCCTATCCGTCTTCTTGTAGCCACGCGAACCCCGGCTACCGGGCGGCAGGGTGGACAGTCAGCCCGGGTTTACTGGAGAGGGCGCCAAGAACGTCGCGCAGGACGAACGCATCTCCAGGGTGCGGGATCGCCCCTTGTCTGTACGGGGCCACGGCAAGGGACTGGTGGGGCACGCAGGAGCTGCGCTTACGGGGTTGACCAGAGCGCGGGCGCGGTATCCGCCCGGCTGAGCGGGGCTCCGGCGTGGGAGCGATGTGTGGTAGCGATCACGCTGGACGCCACGAGCATGGGGCAGATCGCCCTGCTTACCCACCGGCGGCAACTGTTCGGCACACCCTCCTCTGACTCGACCGCGCGGCGAATGCCGGAGTCCGTCGGACGTTGGAGCAGGCGCAGGCTGGATCGCCCGCTCGTTGCCGAGTTCGGCGGCACGTGAGGCACCCGATCGCCGCCGCTGAGACGGGACGCTTGTGGCTGCGCGTTGCGAGCAAAGTGCTGGCCGACTGGCGTGATCGATCTGAGAGGGCTGTGCCACTCGCCCGCAACGAACGGGGCGACTAGCCGCAAATCTTCGTCCAGCCAACACCGGGCAGGAGGGACTGCCGCCAAGGTCCACCTCACGTATTGACCGCCATGGGCTGCAATCGGCCTGCCTGGGCGACCGGCTGAGCGCCACGCTCAAGACCCGCCGCCGCGCCAGCCGCTTGCACACCCCGTGACAGGCTCTCATCGCTCTCACAAAAGAGATGGGTGCGGCTCCTCCTGAGTGACTGAAGCGATCAAGCCGTAAGGGCGTATCCGTCCTGGTAGCCGGTCTGATGGACGCGCTCGTGTTGCCGGGCGAGATGGAAAGTCCAGTACTCCTCCAGATGACCGTTGGCGACCAGCGCGCGGAGCTTCAGCACCGCCTCGGCCCCGGCCAGGCCCCACCGCGCCCCGGCCAGGTCGAACCTGTCGGCGATCAGATGACGGCACGCGCCCTCTACCACCCCGGTCGCGATCGGCCATCCCGCCTCCAGCGCCTGGTCATACCGCAGATGCCCGGCGTTGTTGGACAGATAGCGGATGCACGCGTCGATGCCGTCACGGTGCTGCGCGCCGGCTGTGGCGGCCTGCGCGGTCAGCGTGGTGATGACCTGGCCGGTGTGCCCGGCCAGCAGGGCCAGGGCATGCCCGGCGACCCAGTCCTCCGCGGCCGGCGCCGCGGGTGGGTGCAAACTCCACGCAGCAGCCCATAACTTCTCCAGCACGTGCACGAAATCGATCACGATGTGGACGCGGATGCGGCGCCGGGCGGCTTCGGCGGTGATCAGGTCGAGCTGGTGGCGGGCCCCGTCGACGAGCACGACCCAGGGACGGGCGTGCGCGGGATCACGGGCCTCGGCATGGTCGAACACCTTGGCGATCACAGGGCCGGGGCCGGTGATGACCGAGCCGCACAGCCACTTGCGCGTCGCGTTCGGCCGGGCCCGTGGCAGGCGCCGGCCGGATCGCCCGCCAGGGACGGCGATCACATCGTGCGGCCGCCGCGGCGCCGGTTCGGCGTCGTAGACCACCCCTAGCGTCGCCATCCGTTTGCGCGCCGGTTTCTCCCCGGCCGCCAGCCGCGTCCGGAACGTGGCTCGGGCGCGGGCGGCGGCCTTCGCGGTCGCGGGCCGCAGCGCTTCGGGACGCATCGCGATGCCCTTGCCGTCCACGCTGATCGCCAGCACCGTGGACACCGTGCACGGCAGCACGGTTCGCGCGGCGTAGAAGGCGTCGACATCGGCCGCGGCCTGGGCGACCAGCTGCTCGATCTGCCGTTTGCCGATCACCTGACCGCACCGTGTGGTGATCGCCGCCAGGGCGGCGTCGAACGAGCCGCGCACCGTCTCGATGACCGCGAGCTTGGCCAGCCCGGCCGAGTGTCGCACCGCCGGCAGCGATAACGCCGCGTCCGCCGGATAGACGTTGCCGACGCCCGGGGCCCGCAACGCCGTGTCCACCGGATAGACGTTGCGGACGCCCGGGGCCCGCCACGCGCACCGGGTGACCGTCACCGTCCCGGTCACCGTGGCGAGCAGGCGGTGGTGCCCGAGCTCCACCCGCCGCCGCGGCACCCCGTCCGCGCCGATCACCCCCGCGGCGCCACCGTCGGGGTGGCGGGCGTGGCGTACCTGCTCCAGCTCGCGCAGCGCGCGCAGGTCAAGGTGGGCCTGCAGCAGCAGGCGCTGCAGCTCCCGGCCCTGCTCGGTGATGGTCTCCTCCAGCCGGTTATGGGCAAGCGTCCCGGTCTGCGCGTCGGTGAGGTGTCCGATGAGCCAGTTGAATGTGTTCTTCGCCTTCGCAAAGACGTCAGCGGTGGCCTCGGTGTCGTACGGTGCCTGCACAGGGCTCTTCCTTCGTCGGGGTCGATTGGGTGGCACCTTCGAACCTGACGGCGGGAGAGCCCCGCCACAATCACCCGCCCGGTGACGACGCGATTGCGTCCCGTGACGCCACGCCATCCTGCCCGGCCATCTCGCGGGCCACCGGATCGGTCACCGTGAACAGTCCCGGCCCTTCTTCCTTCGCCCAGCCGCGTTCCACCAGCCGCTTCAGCTTGGAGCGCAGCCCTTCCCGCTTGGCGGCCTCATCCGGCAGTCCCATCGCCACCGCGATCTGCCCGGCCCGTATCGCCCGCCCGGCATCGGCCATGATCTCCACCGCGTCCCGGTACGCGCGCGGCAGCACCGCCGTATTCATGCCGGGTTGCCAGTGCGGCACCGTCACCACACCCAGCACCGGCGGCTGTGCCGACGGCACGGTGCCGGCCGCGTCGGCGGCCTCGGCCTGTCCATTGGGCTCATCGAGCAGCTGGACCGCTTCGCCCAGGATTTCCTCGACGGTCTCCCGTGTGATCGTCAGCCGTGACAAGCGGTCCTGCTCGTCCTGCATCTGTGAGGTGAGCGCGGCGATCTGCTCGCGGATCTCCTCGATTCGCCGGCGGGCAGCGGCTTCGCGCCGTGCCAGTTCCTCGAGCAACGAGCTCATCGTCACCACCGCCTCACGGGTCTGCACTCACAGTAAAAGGCGGTTCCCGGATCAAACAGTCACGACCACAAAAGCCCAGCTCAGGCATTCACTGAGGGAGAGCCGCACCCAAAAGAGATCGCCAACAGCCTCACGGCATGGGCACCCAACAGACCGCCCGCCGCTACCAGGTCTCACGACATGTGAAGGCTCCAGCCCCGGTGGCCGCAGCTGACCACAAGCTCGATCTGACGACTCACAAATCGCACAGCCGGCACGCTGGGCAAAGGCGCGTGAACCCATGAGTCGCCGACACCAATACTGGCAGGTTTCAGTACGGGGCACTGTCGGCGAGCCTGCATACTCGGCACCAGTCGCATTTACAGAGAGGCCGCTGCTCCCACTCGGTAGTCGACAATCAATGAAGGCAGCCGTGCGTATCACCGCGCCCCGACGATGTACTCGCCCCTGGCGATATCGACCCTGTGCTGCTAGGAAGTCTGTGATCCAGACGGTCGGACAGCATAACTAAATGCAGCTCGGAACATACCGTCTTCTGGTATGAGTGGCTGCTTCGAGTTCGAGGCTTGACAGCGTCACTACCCGCCCTTAGCTTAAAAGCCTTAAAAAATGGTCACGATTTTGTGGAGGCGTCGATGCAGGGTGATATCGAACAAGTCGGAACCAAGCTTTTGTATCAGGACGACCGAGTTCGTCTCTGGCTGCTGGAGCTGGCGCCGGGTGAGCAGACCACAATTCACCAGCATCCTTGTGATTACGTCTACGTCGTTGTCGAGGGAGGGCAGACGGAGACGGTAAACGTCGACTCGACCGTGATTCCGGGAGACGACAAGATCGGAGACGCGGTCTACCATCAAGCCGGCCTGGCGCACCTGCTCAAAAACGTCGGTACGACCAATTACACGAATATCATCGTCGAGCTGCTCTCGACCGCTGAGCAGCACTGATGACCGCCGGCCAGGCCTATGCGGCGATCGCCGAGGCGGGTGTACGGATGATCACCGGGACTCCCGACTCTCTGCTCAATCCGCTGCATCGCTATTCGGCAGCCCGCCGCCAGATCTCCTACATACCGTGCGGCGATGAAGCGACCGCGGTGGGGCTTGCGAGCGGGGCAAGGCTGGCTGGCGCACGGAGCCTGGTGCTCATGGAGAACTCCGGCCTCCGGCGAGCCTGTGAGACCTTGGCCAGGCTGACGATGAGCCATCGGCTCCACATGGTCATGCTGCTGAGTCGGAGAGGAGCGTTCGGGGAAGCGAACTGGTGGGGCGTGCCCCACGAGGAGACCATGCATCCGCATCTCCGCATGCTGCCCGTTGTAACGGCTGAGATTGATGGCATGAAAGACTTCCCTGACATCCTTCGGAGAGCTTATGCCACGTTGGATACCGGCCAACGATCAGTTGCTCTGATCGCGAACCCGCCATTCCTGGCACAGCTGCGAGGAAGTTGATGCGCACTTCCGAGTTCTTGGCCGCGCTGCGCGACCGGCTCCCCGCTGACTGCATTTTTGTATCGGCGCTCGGGCGCACGAGTGAGGAACTTTTTCATCTCGCCGCGGAGCGGACTCTCTTCACTGACACGATGGGTGACGTGGCCGCGCTGTCCGCAGGAATGGCTCTGGGCGCTCCGTCGGTGCCGATCGCAGGAATAGACACCGACGGTAGCTTCCTGATGAATCTTTCGGTGCTGCCAACCCTGGGGCGCGTGCTGCCGGGGCTGGAAAATCACGTCCTCATCATCGTGGACAACGGTATCTATGAGTCAGCCGGAGGCCTGCCCAGCGGGAGCGAGAACCTTGACTGGGAGAGCCTGTTCGAAGCGGTCGGAATCAACGCTGTTGTCGTGCGGGAGGTAGCCGGGATGCCAAAGGACGTCCTGGGACGCGCCCAGGTGCTCATTGCCAAGGTGGTGAATGACGAACCCGCACTCGACTCGGTCAAGACCATCGATGGCATCGAGTCCTCTTACCGGATCGAACGTCTCATCGCAAAACTGGCAGGCAGGGCCGAGAGGAAGCCGGCGATCAAATCATGAGGCCTGTACTTCGTACTGAGGACGTCAGTCTTTATGAGCACACGCCTGGCCCGCTGCGCACGTTGATCTGCTCGACGGAGCCCTCTCGGAGACTGCTCACAGATCCGGCCGTCACGGGTCATAGGTACCGGCGACTGGTCAAGAGTGCCGTGGTTCAAGCGTTACGCGGTCTCGTAGCCGCAGGGGAGATCCAGCCCGTCGAGGCGAGGCTTGACCAGGCGGCGGTTCTCAACGTGCTCCGAGGAGGGTTGAGCTTCGGTCTCGAGGACTCGCTCGCGGAGGTTTTCGGCACCGATCCCACGGTGAGCTTCGTAGGCACCGACAGGAGCGCCGGCACGCCGGTCGAACTCACCTATGAACGGTGGGAACTGAGCTCCGCCACCGTCCTGTTCCTCGGCGACATCATCGGGACAGGCATGACGCTCAGCCGGGTGTTAAAACACCTGCGGGAGTACTCCCCGGCGCGTTGCCCTGGGCTGAGTTCGGTCTGGATATTCACGATCGGCTCGAGACTCGGTATTCGCAAGCTCTGTGAGTCGGTGGCCGCGTCCGGCGAGCGGAACGGACCGAGGATCAACATCGTGGCCTTCGAATCGCTCTTCGAACTGCCGGATCCCGCCACGAGGACCGCGTTCGAGCGCTTCCCCTTCGATCTCGTTCGATCGCCCGTACACAGCGCTCCGGAGTACGAGGCTGCCCGGCTGCGGAGCGTGGGCAGTCTGTTCGAGCGTTGCGCGATTTATGACGGCGGGGTCCGGGCGTTCACCCCGGATGAGCATCGCAAGCTCCGCCTCGGGTGGTGGCAGAACCTGGCCGAGCAGGAGGTGTCCATCGCCGAACTCGCCGACCTGACCGCCGGCCTCTCGCTGTACGAGATGCCCTTGCAGGACTGGATCGCCAGGATTCCCTGGGCCGACCAGCCCGGCATCGACGCGGAAGCAACTCACAGGCTGGGGCGCGAGGTGCTGCTGATGGCACGAGAGCTGCCTCTGGAGCATTACATCGCGAAATTTATCATCTCGGACACTAGAACTAGTTGATCACAACGGATCGGAGTACGAGTGTCTATCGCCGAGTGGATCGAGAAGAACGTCACCGCTGACAAGCGGGCGCTTGACTGGTTCGAGGAAGAGGAATGTGAACCCCGCATCGTCCGGGCCTACCGGGAACTGCTCAGCGGGTACGAGGTGGACACGTCCAAAATCTTGAAGACCACGTGTACCGTCGAAGGAGAGCACGCCGGGGCCGTGCGGGTCCGTGATATCAACTACTTCTCCATCTGCGCTCACCACTTCCTGCCTTTCTACGGAAAGGTGGACATCATCTACCTGCCAGGCGACCGAATTCTAGGACTCGGAAAGTTTCCGCGCCTGGTGCAGGCCTACAGCAGGCGGTTCCAGATCCAGGAGCACCTGGTCAAGGACATCGCCCTGGAGATCGTCAGCAGTGGTGGAGCCAGGGCCGCACAGGTCTCAGCCACGGGACGCCACATGTGCATGTGCAGCCGCGGGCCGTCGGATCAGACCGTGATCACAGACACGTCCTACGCTGCGGGAGATGTCGAGCTGCTTCAGCGCAGCAACGTCCAGGTGCTGCGCAACCTTTAACCGCCCCGGACTCCAGAACCGGCCCAGAGGGTCGAGGGCAGCCTGGGCGTGATGAACGTCTCGCCCGAGATCAGCGGTACTGAATGTGGCAAGGAATCGTCATCGGCTGCGATTCGATGCTGGAGGTGGGCGGATTCGCGTACGGCATGCCCAAGGATCTGTGTGCCGCGGCGGAACTGCTGAATCTCGACGTGCTCGTTGACCCCGAGCGCGCCCCGATCCTCGACGAGGATGTGCCGGCCGCGATTCATCTGGGTCTGGCAGATCAGGCTGCCAATACCGGGTTCGTGGCTGGCATGGCAGGGATGGCGTAGCGTCGGCTCTCAGCTCATCGTCGCGATGTGCGAGTTTGCTGGTGCGACAGCGGTGTCGATGGCAGGGCTCTCCGCTGCGCCCACTGCGCTCCGGAGGCAATTCTTTATCCGGTGGAATGCCCGGCAGCGGAATCAGCACGAGATGAGGAGATACCGCCATGTCGATGAGTGCACAGCGTGCTGAGGTCAAGTACGGCATTTCTGTCCCCCCACATGGGGAATACGCCGATCCACGGCGACTTGCGGATCTTGCCAAGCAAGCCGAGGATGCCGGCTGGGATGGGTTTTTCATCTGGGATCACCTGCTCTTCATGCGGGGATATCACGGTCCGATCGTCGATCCGTGGATTAGCCTGGCCGCAGTCGCCGCGAGCACCACGTCGATTCGCTTCGGACCCATGGTGACACCTCTGGCCCGTCGCCGCCCGTGGAAGGTTGCGCGCGAAGCGGTGACGTTGGACCACCTTTCCGGGGGCCGGTTCATCCTCGGCGTGGGCCTCGGCTACCCCAGGGACTCCGAGTTCGAGGATTTTGGTGAGGAGGGCGATGAGAGAATCCGGGCCGAAAAGCTGGACGAGGCGCTCCACATCATCACCGGCCTCTGGTCTGGGGAGCCGTTCAGCTTCCACGGAAGCCATTTCCAAGTGAGGGAATGCATTTTCTCGCCGCGCCCGGTCCAGGAGCCCAGGATCCCCATCTGGGTCGGCGGCTACTGGCCGAACAGACGCCCTTTCCGGAGGGCGGCTCGATGGGACGGCATAATCCCAGGGCGTCTTTCGCTCGAACGCAGGAAAGCCTGGACGCCGACGATGATCTCGCCGGAGACCTACGGTGAGATCATCTCGTATGTCCAGCAACATCGCGTCGCGGGCCAAGATTTCGACTTCGTCATTGGCGGGTACACGGAGGGCGATCGAAGTGACCATGACAGACTACTAGTGAAGTCTTACGCCGATATCGGACTCACGTGGTGGTTGGAGAACATGCACGGATTTCGTGGCGATCTGGCGACGATGCGCAAGCGTCTGGAGCTCGGGCCGCCGCGTTACGCATAGTCGGAATGCAGGGCGTCATGGCCTCGACCACTCGGAGCGGCTGCCGAGAAAGACGTCCTATGCCAAGTCACACCATTCCCGTTGCCTTGAACGCTGAAGCGGGCGTATTGCTCAGGAGTGGGCCTGTTGAAGTACTTACTGTCGGTCCGGTGCTGAAGATAGGACAGGGAATGGACAGCAGGTGGACTGGTCCGCCGAAGATGCTGGTGCTGGACATCGACGGCACCCTTGTCGAGCCGGGACGCCCGGTGACCGACCGAGTTCGCCGGGCTCTCCGGCGTGCCGTCGATTCCGGTTGTCATCTGGTGCTCGCAACAGGGCGGGCCCACTTCGAAGTGGTAGATTTCTTCCGCGAGATCGGCCTTCCGGACGGCCTGGCGGTGTGCAGCAATGGGTCTGTTGTCGTGACCATGCCCCAAGGCGAGGTTCTTGCCACATCCACTTTCGATGCCAGGTCCGTGCTGGCCACATTGCTCGAATACGTACCTGCGGCGCGCATCGCCGTCGAGGTGGTCGACGTCGGGTATGTTGTCACCCACCCATTTCCGGAAGACGAGATACTGGGCCCGCAACTGATTTCGAACCTGGACAAGATCCTGGTCGATCTCAGCACCGTCTTCGCCGACCGTGTGGTTCGCGTTGTCATTCGGGATCCCAACCTGACGCGTGAGGACTTCCACGGTCTGACGGAGCATCTCAGCGTTCGGGATGTCAGCTATGCGGTCGGTTTCGACGCATGGCTCGATCTCGGACCGCAGGGGGTGTCCAAGGCCTCCGGCCTGGACAAGGTGGCTGCTTTGCTTGGCGTGAGTCCGGCTGATGCTCTCGCGATCGGGGATGGATACAACGACAAGGAAATGATTCTGTGGGCAGGCCGGGGCGTCGTCATGGGACACGCTCCGGTGGCGCTGAAGGAGCTGGCCGATCACACTACCCTTCCGGTCGGGAAGGATGGCGCAGCCGTAGAGATTGAAAAGTGGTTCTGATGCTTTTCTCGCGCTCTTCGGATCGAATGGGCTTGGAGGCCGAGGGCGGGTGCCTGGAGCCGCCGCTCTCGCATACTCATTGCAGGTCGACAGGAGGTGACCGTGGGTCAGGTGATCGACAAGATCGCATGGATAAACGTGGTGGACGGTAAGATCTTAAGTACTCGTTCCAAGGGGAAGGATGTGTATTACATCCCCGGCGGGAAGCGTGAGGCGGGGGAGGGGGATATCGATACCCTCGTCCGGGAGATTCGCGAGGAGTTGACCATCGCGATTATTCCGTCGAGCGCCAAGTATGTGGGAACTTTCGAGGCTCAGGCCCACGGCCATTCGCTTGGGACGATTGTGCAGATGACATGTTATTCTGCTGACTACCGGGGTACGCCCGCGCCCAGCCAGGAGATCGCAGAGATCATCTGGCTCACGTATGCAGATCGTGACCGCGTATCGGCCGTTGACAAGGTGATTTTCGATTACCTTTCTCGCGAAGGACGCCTTCTTTGACGCTTTTTGGCGCGATTTCTAGGAGGGGGTCGGTGACTGCCTCTGATTTCTTCCCCCTGCCGGGCGGAGATTGGTCCGTCTGGCGCGGCATGCTCCTCAGAGGTGCGGGGTTCCCGGTCCGCCAGGTCGAGGCGATCAGCGATCCGCTACTTGCTTCGGCTGCAGATCAGTGCATAAAGGCGAAGGCCGATCAGGCCCAGTGCGATGATGTGGCCGGATACGAAGCCGAGTTCGCCGTGGCGCTAACCCGAATCGCTGACGCTGTCCAATCCGTCGCTACCGATCCGCGCCTGCGTGAAGCCGTTGTCTGGCAGAACCCTCACTTTCTCGACACCTGCCTCGACTGGGGCGGAGCCAAGCACGGCGGCCGCGACAGCGCAGTGCGCCGGCGGGAGATGGCGATCGCCAACTACCTGCAGCGGTACACCACAAAGAATGACTCGATCGGGTTCTTCGGTCCGGTGGGCTGGGCCGAGTGGGATGCCAGCGCTACCCGACCGTCGATGCTTGTGGGGTCGTCTCTGCTGAGTCGACGCAGCGTTTCCTTCGAGGTATGGGGCATCGACGCGGTGGGTGCGGCCCTGGCCGGGCGGCCCGAGCTGCGGCATGGTGTTCCGCCGCGCCGGGTACCCGCCCATCGATTCCACGACGACCATGTCGTACTCGCGAGCGGTGAACGGGTGCCGCTCTCTGCGGATACCGCCGCCATACTGCAGCGATGCGACGGTGTGCGCACAGTGCGGGAGATCGCCGAGGAACTGGCGGTCGACGAGGAGCAACTGCTGGTACTTCTCGACGAGCTGTGCGACCGGGATCTGTTACGACTTGACTTCGAGGGGCCTGTCGAAGCCCGATCAGAGCAGCGCCTCCGGGCCCGGCTGGCCCGAGTGCCGGAGCCGGAAGCCAGGCAACGGGCCCTTGACGATCTCGATCGGCTCATCCGGGCGAAGGACGATGTCGCCGCCGCTGCCGGCGATCCGACACGACTCAGAGGCGCGCTGGAGAAGCTGCACGTCGAGTTTCAGCAACTGACCGGCAGCAGTGCCGTTCGTTCACATGGGAAGACGTACGGTGCGCGAACAACAGTCTACGAAGACACCGTTCGCAATATTGCTGTCACGCTGAGTGGTGACATGCTCAATGAGCTGGGTGAGCCGCTCTCACTCGTCCTGGACAGTGTGCGATGGCTCGCTTCCCGTATCGCGCGCGGCTATCTCAGCCGGCTTGACGCCTTGTATGACCGAGCCTGTCTCATGCTCGGCACCGCCGAGGTTCCGCTCGCACGGCTGCTGGCGCTGGCCACCCGCGACTTCTACCTTGATCGGGACCTTCCGCCCCTCGTTCGGGATGCTGTCGAGGAGCTGCAGCGGCGCTGGGCGGGGATCCTGGCGATCCCCGATGGGGTGCAGCGGTACAGGGTCGAGCCCGCTGAGATCGTTGATCAGGTCCGGGCTGAGTTCGCTACATCGGCGCCACCGTGGGCGCGTGGGCTGCACCATTCTCCGGATGTCCTGCTCGGCGCTGAATCCATCGACGCGATCAGCCGTGGCGACTACCAGTTCGTGCTGGGAGAGCTCCACATGACGCACAATACGGTCGAGATCCAGACGTTCGCCGACCAGCACCCCGACCCGGATCGCCTTCTGGCGATGACTCATGCTGCCGTCGGCGAGGAGCGGATGGTGCTGATTGTTCCTCGCGCTTGGGAAGATCTCACCCGGACCATCTTGCCTGCGTCGCTGATGTCGCCGCACTACCGGTACTGGACTCGGAGCGCTGACGATGTGTCCCACGTGCCGGGCGACGTGATTCCTCTGGGCGCACTCACGGTGGCACGGGTCGACGAAACGCTCATGGTTCGAAGCGATGTCGATGACCGGCGCTATCCGCTGTCCGAGGTGCTTGGCGATTACCTGTCCATGGTCTCGGTGAACGCGTTCCGGATGTTGCCGAGACGGCAGCACCACCCGCGCGTATCCATTGGGCGGCTCGTCGTCGCTCGGGAGACTTGGCGTTTTTCGCCGAGCGAGTGCAGTTGGGCTTACGCGGCGGTCCGCGGCGAACTCAACGAACAGCTTCGCTATCTGCGGATGCGGGAGTGGGTAGCCCGAAACAACCTGCCTCGGCGAGCGTTCTACTCTGTCTCCTTGGAGACCAAGCCGGCGTACGTGGACTTCACGAGCCTGCCGTTGATCAACAGCCTGGCCAGCACGATCCGGCGTATGGCGAAGGACGGATCGGATGGCGACATCTCCTTCACCGAGATGTTGCCGGCGCCGCAGGAGTGTTGGCTCTCCGACGGAGACGGCGAACGATACACATCGGAATTGCGCATGGTGGTCACCGAGCGTGCCTGCTGAGGCGATCCGGTGACCTTCTCTCTCGGCATGGACAGCGACCACGGCATCCCTGGCTGCGACTCGTCAACGAGTACCAGATCGCCCTCTGACCACTACCGAGAACTTTCGGGTCAGGAGCCGAATCTTTTCTTGAGCCCCACAGGTTCCTGTCATTTGTCAGTACTTCGGGCAGGGCATGCCTCGTAGGTTGACAGCAATGTACATCCGATCTTGGGGCCAGCCTCCTCTTCGAGTCATCGACACCGAACCGGTTCGAAGTCCGCAATCCATTCCGCACGGCAAATCCCGATGACCAGACTCACGGAGGGCAACGCCATGAGCCGATCGACTTCTTCGAGTTCTCTCTGGCGGCCTTGGACGCCGGTCACCCAGCAGGTTGAGCTGCAGATCACCGAGGCGCGCGGATGCCGGGTGCGCGGCGCGGACGGCACCTGGTACCTGGACGGCATTTCAGGTGTTCTGAACGTGTCGTGCGGCCACGGGCATCCTCGGCTGATCGAGGCCGCAGTGAACCAGATGCAGCTGCTCGCCCATTACGATCCGATGGCCGCCTCTCACCAGCCCGCCGAGACTCTGGCAAGGCGGCTCGCCGAGATCATGCCGGGCGATCTGAATGAGAGCTTCCTCGTCAACAGCGGTTCGGAGGGGATCGAGGCAGCGCTCAAGATCTGTTGGCAGTACTGGCGCCACCTTGGCGAGAATCGCGAGCGCATCATCTCCTTCGAAGCCGGATACCACGGCACCACCGCCCTCGGCCAGGAGCTGTCGAGGCTGCCGTTCACCCTGAACGACTGGCCGAACCGGTTCCCGGTGGATCACGTGGCCCTGCCCACGGCGCCTCGTGCGCTGCGCACGACGGAAGGCGCCGAAGCACTGCTCGCGCTCTTCTCGCGGGCACTCGAAAGCGGGACGCCGGCCGCAGCGGTCATCGTCGAGCCGCTGCTGGGGCTGGGCGGCTGCACTGTGCTCCCCGAGGGGTTCCTGGCCGGACTGCGGCGGCTGTGCGACGAGCACGGGACGTTGCTCATCCTGGACGAGATCTTCAGCGGTTTCGGCCGTACCGGCCGGATGTTCGGGTTCGACCACGACGGCATCACTCCCGACATCGTCGTCACGAGCAAGGGGATCAGCAGCGGGCTGATCCCGCTCGCCGCGGTGACGGCCACGACGGCGATCAAGGAGACCTTCAGGAACGCCCCGGTCGCCCAGGGTCTCCGCTACGGGCACACGACGGGCGGGCACGCGGTCGCGGCCGCAGTTGCCAATGCCGTGCTCGACGTCATGGCCGAAGAGAAACTCGTGGAGAATTCGGCGGCACAGGGTGCCGGAATCCGGGCAGGTCTTGATGCCTTCCGATCGCATCCGAAGATCGCCGACATTCGCGGGCTGGGGCTCGTCATCGCCATCGAGGCCGACTCGCCGGAGTCGGCGGAAGCCATCGCGACGGCAGCCATGCAAGGCGGCCTTCTCGTGCGCGCCGAGCGCGGCGTGATGCGGATCGCGCCTCCGTTGACCATCACCACCGACGAGTCGATTGAACTGGTCGACAAGCTCAGCAGGGCCATCGCCCTGCTCGACTGAAGTCGCCACCGCGCCCGAGCGTAATGCCTAAGCTGAGGAGGAAGAGGAATGCCGGTGGGCTGGGGTAAGGCCACGCGGGGTCCGACATCGTTCGTCGAGATGGCTCGGCTGGCCGGGGACTACGCGCACTGGCACAACTTGGTCTACTCCGCGACCTGGCTGACCGGACGGCTGGAACTCGCCGCTCTGCGTGCGGCGTGGCGTGTCCTGTGCCTGCGTCATGACGTCATGCGCAGAGCGTACCCCTCACCGGACGAGGCGTGCACGTACGAAGACGTGCTGACCGAGGTGGAGTTCCACACGGCCGATACGGACGATGAAGCGCTCGAGACGATGCGCCGGACCCTCGTCGGGGCCCCTTTCAGCCTCGACGCAGTAGGCTTGTCGCGCGCCGTTGTCGTGCAGCGCGACGACCAGAAGCATTTGTTCGGGATAGCGCTGGACCACCTCATCACCGATCTCACCTCGTGGAATTATCTCGTAGCAGAATTAAGCGAGCTTTACGAGCGTGCCGTCGCGGGCGAACGGATCAGCTATGCAACTGAGGGCGCTGATTCCTATCAAGAATTCGCCACGCTGCTCCGGCAGGAGTTCGCCGGCCGATGGGGTGAGGAGCGCAGAGCGTTCTGGCTTTCGTACACCGAAAGGTTCGGAACCCCACCTCCCACTGCACCGATCGTCGGCACGACGGAGAGCGAGCCCACGCTGAAGGTGGTGCGTCGTGCGCTGCCGGCGGACGCGTTCTCGAGAGTGTGTGATTTCGCGAAACATGCTCGGGCGACGCCGTTCGTAGTGGTGACCTCCGCCATTCTGGCGGGCATGAAGGAGGTAACCGGTGCCTCGAGTGTGGGAGTGAGTGTCGCTCACCACGGGCGCGCTCTGTCGCACACGGCCAAGACGCTCGGACAGTTCGTCCAGCGCGTCCCCCTGCACCTCGACGGCAAGCCGGGCGGCCCGCTTGAAACAGTCCGCGAAGTTTTCGGGCAGAGCCTCGACGTCTTCGAATACGCGCTCCCGCTCAGCATCGTCGAACGGTACTGGGGCCTGGACCTGGCATCCTCGATCGGTGGCAGCGGGGCGCATGTGACACTCGATCAAACGGGAGAGGGTTTCCGGGGCTCGCCTTTGGCTGGAACGCAGGCTGAGTCGGTTCAGTTGCCCGCACCGGGTGGTCATGGCCTGGCGGACCCTCTCATCTTCGCGTGGTGGCTGGACGAGGCAGTCCCGCGCCTGGTCGTGCACTACGACGAAAGCCTGATCACCACGGCGGCCGTTGAGAACATCGTCGATGCAGCTGCGCGATTCGCACTCTCGGACGGCCGCTGATGACCGGCTTCACCGGAGCCTTCTGGCGCAGCGGCGACGTCGGCTTCTCTGACGCTGCGGTTGCGAATATCTTCAACGGTCGCAGGCCCGCGCGACGTCCGGCTGCAGTGCTGCGCGCCGCTGACGCCGCCGACGTGGCGGCCGGGGTGAAACTGGCGGCCGCAGAGGGGTGGAAGGTATCGGTCCGCTCCGGTGGACACAGCTGGGCCGCATGGTCGCTGCGCGAGAACGCTCTGCTCATCGACCTGGCTGCACTCAACGGGATGCACTACGACGCGGGCACCGGAATCGCCGCGGTCGGCCCCGCTGTGCGCAGCGGACTGGACCTGGACCCATTCCTCGCTGCACACGGCCGGTTCTTCGCCGTCGGGCACCACCCCACCGTAAGCATGGGCGGCTTTCTCCTGCAGGGCGGGATGGGCTGGAACTGCCGCGGCGGCGGCTGGGCCGTGGAATTCGTCGAATCCATGGACGTGGTCACCGCATCCGGAGAGTTGGTCCGCTGCTCCGAGACGGAGAACTCCGATCTGTTCTGGGCGGCGCGCGGGTCGGGCTCCGGATTCTTCGGCGTGGTCACCGAATTCCGGCTGCGCACTCGCCCCCGCCACCGGAGCCTGACCCGAGCCACGTACGTTTATCCGGTTGATGTGGCTACCGAGGTGCTGACCTGGTTCCACGCTGTACGGCGCGACGTGGATTCGTCTGTGGGATTCCTCGCCGTCGGAGCCACTCCGCCCGGCTTCGACTCTCCTGTGGTGATCATCGATGGGGTGTCCTTCGACGGCGGCCCGTCCGCGCTGGCCGCACTGGAGACGTGCCCAGTGGCCGACAGAGCGTTGAAATCCACGGCTGCTCAGCCGACGGCCATGAGCGCCTTGTTCGCCGAGCAGTCAGACGGCAGCCCCGCGGGCCTTCGTTATTTCGTGGACAACGTCTACCTCGTCGGGGAGGCGTCGGAACAGGTGCCGGCATTGGTAGCGGCCTTCACCGACCTGCCCACACCCGAAGCGTCCGTGATTCTCAGTGACTTCAGCCCTCAAATGTCGCGAGATTTGCCGGACATGGCTGTCTCGCTGCGCCCCGACCTGTATTTCGCCGCGTATGTAGCCGGCCGCAGCCCGGCCGACGACGACAGGTGCCGCTCCTGGTTGGACTCTGTCATGAACAGGTTGTCACCGTACTCGGACGGCTGCTATCTCGGTGACAGCGACTTCACCGTCCGCCCGGACAGAATCCTGTCCGATGTGGCCTGGTCCAGGCTCCAGCGGATCCGGGCTGCTCGTGATCCGGAGGGGCGATTCCCCGGCTATCTGGGCACCCCTCTGCAATGAACTCCGCGGGCGGCGGTGCTGCTCCCGGGAAGCGACGCGCGTCACCGCAGCCGAGGCAGCCAGTTCCGCATCGGCCAGCCCTTCCGACGGGTCAAGAGCGACGCTGATCGTGGGCATGCAAGCGCATTCGTGGTGTCAATGTGAGCGACAAGAAAGACCAATATCGCGTGTAAAAGTATGGCTGGGTGATCGGCCCGGGCACGGCCGTGCTCTCGAAATCCGCATTTCATCCGCAACGGAACGGACCCTCCTGATGATTGAGGCGTTGCCTTTCGCGCGCTCCTTGACCACCTCCGGCGCCCAGCGGCTGCACGCGGCAGCCCGGCAGATCTACGCCGAATGCGGTGCCGCCTCACCCTCCCCAGAGCTGTTCGCCCGGGTCGGTCAAGCCGTGCCGATGCTCGGCGAGGCCGCCCTCGATCAGTGCCGGCCCGTGGACACCGCCGACGGCCTGTTCGTCCTGACCGGGTTGCCCATCGACGACGAGGCGATCGGGGCCACCCCCTCCAGCTGGGCCACGGCAGGCGACGGAGGAGTGCAGGACATCGTCCTGCTGCTGCTGTCGGCCGCGATGGGCGACCTCATCGCCTGGCCCGGCCAGCAGGACGGTCGCTTCGTACACAACATCGTGCCCACCCGCGGGCACGAGAGCGAGCAGACCGGCGCGTCCAGCACCGTCCTGCTCTCCCCGCACACCGAGGACGCCTTCCACCCCGGCCGGGCAAACCTGCTCCTGCTCGGCTGCATGCGCAACCACGACCGCATCGCGACGACAGCGGCGAGCATCCGCAGAACGCGTCTGGACGATGCCGACCTCGAGACCCTGAGCAGGGCGGAGGTGCCGATCCTGCCCGATGACTCCTACACCGAGGCCCAGTCCTACGCCCATCAGCCGCCCCCGCCCGTCCCCACCCTGTTCCACGCCGACGACGGGCTGACCCTGCGCTTCGACCCGGCGTACACGCCGCTGGAGCGGGCCACCCCGGCCTACCAGCAGGCCTACCGCCGCCTCACCGCCGAGCTCACCCGCGTGAGCGTCTCGGTCGCTCTGTCCCCCGGGCAGGTCCTCGTCATCGACAACGACCAGGCCGTCCACGGCCGGGTCCCCTTCCGGCCCCGATACGACGGCACCGACCGCTGGCTCAAACGCGCCTCCGTCCGCGTCCCTGGCCGCCGCACCCGCCCACCGGCCGAAGCCGACGAGCACGGATACGGCCAGGCCATCCTGGAGGCGAGAACGTCATGAGCGGACCGGCCTGCCCATCCTGCTCCGAGACCGGCCTGGCCGGGCTGGAGATCTCCCTGGCCACGTGATCGCCACCGTGGAGGGCGCTTACCGCACCTTGCGCGCGGGCCACTCCGGCGACCCGTGCAAGCTGACCGTCAAGCCGCCGGACGGCCATTCGGTGTCGTACGCGATGCTGGGCGCAGACGGCTCTCCACCAACAGGTCCATCGCCCGAGGGACCTGGTCGTCGTCCATCCCGGCAAGGCCAGGAATGATCATGTCGGTACGAGAATCGATCACCTCGATCGGCGCGCTGCCGACAGGCTGCCCGACTTCGACGTCATCGGCCTGGCCGGAGTCGTTCAGGCCGTCGCCGAAAGTGCTTGCGGAGCGAGGCCGCCGACCCGAACAGGCCGTCCACGTCCGGACGGCCGACCCGGCCCAGGTTCGTCAGCACATCCGGCTTGATCTTGCCGTCCACACGCCGGTCATGGGCCGGCGCGACGTAGCGCACGACGCTGCAGTCAGAGTCGGTTCGCTGGGTGAACCGCAAGGACATGACTACACAGCACCGTGAACACCGAGCTCATGCACATGAAATCCACGAAGTCGGGTTACTGCACTCTCGACTCTTCTCGTGGCTCCCCAAAGCCTCCGGCAGGCCATCTACCTGCAGATTCTCCCAGCCCACTCGTCATGTGCGACTATGAACTGCGGAACCCGGGTTCCCGGGGGCTCTCATCACCTGTTCGAGGTGCGTGGCTTCGCCCCTGGCATTCACACGGTAGAACGAAGCGATATGACCTTCTCGGACAAGCGCGTAGTATTCCCTGCCAGGGACCGGCGGCCATGCCAAGCGAGGCATAGATGTGCGGGCGTTCGTGGGGGAGCGGTCTACCTGTCATGGCGGGGGAGTTGTCCTTTTCCGCCTCGAGTGCAAACAGCAGTTTGCCGTCTTCGATTGCGACGATGCCTCGGTCATTTCGATCCGTATGGTTGCCACGAACGACTTGACGGCAGGTTCGGCAGCTTGTAGAAAGACTCGACTGCGGAGCACTGTGGCGCGGGGAATCAGGCTATTGATCGATGCGTCGGGCCGGTACTGGTATCGGTCAGGAGCATGGCGGCCCCTGAGATCATCTCGGTGTGTAGGATCTGGTCCATGTCCATGCAAGCGCTTATTCAGGCTCAGGGCCTGGTCAAACGGTTCGGGGAGTTCACCGCGGTGGCGGGGATCGATTTGGAAGTGGCCCCGGGTGAGGCGTTCGGGTTCTTGGGGCCCAATGGGGCGGGGAAGTCGTCGACGATGCGGATGATCGGCTGTGTGTCGATGCCGTCGGCGGGGTCGTTGCGGATTCTGGGGCGGGATCCGGTGCGGGAGAGTTCGGCGATCCGGGCGCGGCTGGGGGTTTGCCCGCAGCTGGAAAATCTGGATCTGGATCTGACGGTGACGGAGAACCTGACGACGTATGCCCGTTATTTCGGTCTGTCGCGGGGGCAGGCGCAGGCCAAGGCTGTCGAGTTGCTGGAGTTCGCGCATCTGACGGAGAAGGCGTCGTCGAAGGTGGAGCCGTTGTCGGGCGGGATGAGGCGGCGGTTGACGATTGCGCGGGCGTTGGTGAACGACCCGGAGCTGGTGTTGCTTGATGAGCCGACGACGGGGTTGGATCCGCAGGCGCGGCATCTGTTGTGGGAGCGGTTGTTCCGGCTCAAGCAGCAGGGCACGACGTTGGTCTTGACGACGCATTACATGGATGAGGCCGAGCAGTTGTGTGATCGGTTGGTGGTGATGGACGGAGGGCGGATTGTCGCGGAGGGGTCGCCGCGGCGGCTGATCGAGACGTATTCCTCTCCGGAAGTGGTGGAGCTGCGGTTCGGAACGGATGAGCTGGCGAAGTATGTGGGGAAGCTGGATGGGATCGGGGATCGGGTCGATCTGTTGCCGGACCGGATTCTGCTGTATGCAAAGGACGGTGACGGGGCGGTGAATGAGCTGCATCGGCGGGGGATGGCGCCGTCCAGTGTGCTGATTCGGCGTTCGTCGCTGGAGGATGTGTTCCTGCACTTGACCGGCCGGACCTTGGTGGACTGATGGCGCATCCGACGATAGCTGTGTTCGAGCGGAACATGGTGCTGTACAAACGTCTGTGGCGGACGTCGGTGTTTGCGTCGTTCGCGCTGCCATTGCTGTTCCTGGTCAGTATCGGGCTGGGGGTGGGGCGCTATGTGGGCGAGGTGCAGGGCTTTTCCTACGTTGAGTGGATCGTGCCCGGGGTGCTGGCGTCGACGGCGTTCCAGATGATGATCGGTGAGTCGACGTATTCAGTGATGGCATCGTTCAAGGGGTATCGCTCGGCGCACGCCGCGTATGCGACGCGGGTGTCGATCGGGGACCTGTTGCGGGGCTGGTTCCTCTACCTCGTGGTCCGGGTGGAAATCGCAGTCCTGATGTTCCTGGGGATCGTCGCGGTCGGAGTGGGGTTGTCGTCGCCGTGGGTGGTGGTGACGCCGGTACTGGCGGCATTGCTGACGGTGGCAACGGCGGCTCCCGTGACAGCATTCGCGGCCAAGGTCGATCACGACAGCTATTTCGAGTTGCTGTTCCGTTTCGTGATGATTCCCGCGACGCTGTTCTCTGGGGTTTTCTTCCCGGTGGAGCAGCTGGGCTGGCTGCGAGTGGCGGCGTATGTGTCACCACTGTGGCATGCGGTGGAGTTGTGCCGGGCGGCGATGCTGGGTCTGCCGACGTCATGGCCGTGGGCCGCGCATGTAGGGGTGCTGGTGGCCTATGGCGCCGCCGGATGGTGGTGGGCTTCGCTCACGTTCCGTCGACGGCTTCAGGATTAGGTAGGCGTCATGGTGACTTTGCTGGTGGCGCGACGGGTGTCGGTGAGTCGGGTGGGTGCGGTGATGAACCGTAACCTGGGGGCTTTGCGGAGCGGCGCGTCGTATTGGCTGGTGTTGTTGTCAGGGTTCTTCGAGCCATTGCTGTATCTCCTGTCGATCGGTGTCGGCGTGGGTGCGCTGGTGAAGAACATCCAGATGGACAATGGCGCGCTGGTGCCGTATGCGGTGTTTGTGGCGCCGGCGATGCTGGCGGCTTCCGCAATGAACGGTGCGCTGGCCGAGACGGCGTTCAACTTCTTCTACAAGATGAAGTACTCCAAGACGTTCGACGCGATCCTGGCTACGCCGGTGCAGCCGATCGAGGTGGCGTTCGGCGAGCTGGCGTGGGCCATGGTGCGCAGTGCGCTCTACACAGCGGTGTTCCTGGTGGTCATGGTGGTGTTCGGGCTGGCCGATCCATGGTGGGCGCTGGCGGCGTTCCCGGCGACGTTGCTGGTGGGGATGGCATTCGGGGCGGTGGGGATGGCCGTGTCGACGCTGATGCGTGGCTGGCAGGATCTCGACCTGATCACCGTGGGGCAGTTCTCGTTGTTCCTGTTCTCGGGCACGTTCGCGCCCGTAGGCGGGTATCCACCGGCGCTGGAGGCGGTGGTGGCCGCTCTTCCGCTGTATCACGCCGTGGAGCTGGTGCGGGGTCTGGCGTTGGGGCTGGTGTCGTGGGGGTTGTTGGGGCATGCGCTGTATCTGCTGGTGATGATGGCGGCGGGCTTGTGGTTCGTTTCGCGCCGGATGCAGCGGTTGTTGTGCTCGTAGCGGATGACAGCGCCGGCGTGCCGGCGACAACTAGGACGGCCACCGGATTGCGTCGATCTTGATTCGGGTTGTGTCGCTGTCGATCAGCAGCGGCGCTACGTGCTCGGACCGGTAGGACGCAACCGCTGGTCACGCTCGTTGAGGGTGTGCTCACTTCTGTCAGGACATGAGGTGGGTGGCGAACTGGTGCCGTGGTGGTCGGGTTCGATCTTGCGGCCCGCGCCGACCCAGAGGTCGAGCGGCCTGGCTGGCGGTGGGCCAGCCCCGGCGTTCTCACCGTGAAGTACTCGCCGGTGGAAGGTCACCTTTCCTACTGCAGGAGCAGCCTGGGTGGCGGCCCTCAGGATCACCACCCCGTCCGGACCTTCAGCCTGCGGGTGGCGGCAAGCATGTACGCCATGCCGACGACGGGCTCGACCCGCGGCCCGTGGACCATCTCCGACCAGCACAGGGAGTCGATCCCGACAGCCTTGACCCGCTCCGCGAGCCCGGCGGGTCGGTCAGGTAGTCTCCAGGCGGCAGCGCCATCTCAATCCGCGCCGTTCTCCCGGTATGGCTGCGGAATCTGCCCGCCGTTGAGGCGCTGCCGGCCATGCTGATCCAGAACGATGTGCGCGTCACCGACCGTGAGGGGGCGGGAGGTGGTCCAGCGGCGGGGCTCCTCGAAGGAGGGCGATGACTTCTGGAATGGCTACAAGCTGCACATCAGCTGGACCTGCCACACCACCGCGGACACCGACGCGGACACCGACGCGACAACCATTGTGCCGCCCAACCTCATCACGAATGCGGCATTACGGACGCGACCGTCCCCGACCGAGCAGATCCACCAGATGCTCGCCGCACGTGGGCTGTTGCCCGGCGGCATCCAGAGGTTGCCGGTAGAGGTGCGGTGGATCGCCTCGAAGGCGCTCAGCCCGTGCTTGCGGGCGCTGTCGAGGGAGGAACGGACGGTCTGCCAGTGCGCGGCACCGTCTTCGGACCGATGGCAGCCGGAGATCTCCGCCTGCCTCTTGACCAGGCGTAGCGCGCGCTTTCCGGTGTTGTTCGTGAACGGCACCCAACGGGGGTGGTCGGCGAAGCGCAGCACCTCATCAGCCCGGTCCCGCAGGCGTTCCAGCAGGTTACGGGGCGGGGACTGTTTCCGCCCAGGATTGGGGATGCAGCGACAGCCCGACCGCGATCCCGTGATGGAAGGTTTCGAGATAGATCCGCGCCCGCTCGGCCGGCCCTCCGGCGACGTGGGCAGCGGCAATCTCGCCAACCGAGTGGCCCAGGACGTACCCGTCTGAAGCCGGGGTTTCCTGTCATCCATTAGGACCGGGAGTATTCGCCATGACTTAGCATTCGATCAATTGCCGCCGCCCGTCAGGCTGGCGAATTCAGATTCAGAACCTCAGATTCTGATCTTCCGGCAGCAGTCGATGATCGCCCGGCGCCGCCCCTCTGAGGAGGTCCAAGGATGAAGGTCGAATACGTCATGGAGGTGGATGTCCGCCTACGCGATATCTTCGAGCCCGCGACCCCGAAGAGCCTTTCGGTGTTTCCTGGGCGAGTTGAAGTCGCGACGGTGGGTCGAGCGTGCACACGTGGGACGAGCGCTTCGAGTCGCGATGACCCCGCCCGCCTCTGTTCTGCGAGGGAGCCCATTTCGGCAGCTGATCGCGGGCCCCTGGCAGCACCCGAGAAGACCAATGCCGTCTAGCTGACACGTGCCCAGTGATCTCGCTCGCGCGACGGAGGGTGTGGGCAAGAGTGCCACGGTCGGCGGTCGCCACCGGAGCCTCCGACGGCTGACGCACGTTACTCCTATCTGGATTAATTAGTTCCATATAGTTGAGAGAGGTTTACAGGTGACTGGACTCAGGGACGAAAATCCCGCCTCGCAATGGCAGTGGAGCGACGGAGACGTTGTCCCGGCGGACTGGAACGCCACGACTGCATCTTTCGACGATCAGGCCACCCTGCCTGATCTGATTGAAGAGGCCGTCAACGCGAACCCTGAGGCCATCGCCATCGAGACCAGCGACGGTTCTTGCACGACCTTCGGCCAGCTGTGGTCGCGAGCTCAGCAGTTGAGCAATGCGCTCATCGAGGAAGGGCTTGGCCCCGGTCACTACGTCGGCGTCCTCGTCGAGCATTCGGTCACGGCCATCGTTGCGATTCTGGGCGTCACGTGTTCTGGTGCGGCCTACGTGCCTCTCGACCCTCGGTGGCCCGCATCACGCGTGGCGGAACCGATATCACAACTCCGAATCAACTGGATCATGACCAGCCGGCGGCATGCGCGCCTGGCGGAGGAGTCGGCATGGATCGCCGGCGAGGACACGCGCCTGATGTGCCTGGACGCCACCCAGCATCCTGTCGACTACCTGGAGGAGTCCAGCACGCGTCTTCTCTGGGACGAGATCGCCGCGGATGATGATCCTCTGCGCGCAGCCGGGTTCAATCAGGGCCAGAGCGAAGAGGGGTTCGAGAGCGGAGACGTCGCCGTCTACCTCGATCATGTGCGCGGCCTGGTGGCTTCGGTCAGTAATCCGCACTCTCTCTTGGAGATCGGATGCGGATCCGGGCTGGTCGCGGCTGAGCTCGGCGGACTGGTAGCTGAATATGTCGGGGTGGACCCGTCGCCGGTCGCAATAGATCGCTGTCGAAGCGCGATGTCAGAATCATCGGCCGTCACACACTTCTACACAGGGTTTGCGCACGACATCCTGGAAATTGCCGATGAACGACGGTTCGACGCGGTCCTCATGTCCAGCGTCACGCAGTTCTATCCCGGCCCTGATTATGCCCGGAAAGCCATCCTCGACGCCATCGGTCTGGTCAATGAAGGCGGAGCCGTCATCATTGCCGACGTGATCGACACGGAAAGCAAGACCGGAGAAGGTCACCTGCGGCTGCCGCGTTCCTGGTTCCAGGCGCTCACCTCGGAGACGGCAACTCCGGTCGACGTGGAGATCGTGGCGAGGAACGGAGAGCACTGGCACGGCTCACTCGCCGGACGATATGACGTAGTGATCCGCCGGGCGGCCTCGCCCTCTCATGCCCCGGCCCATGACCCGAAGCCCAGGGTTTTGACATGGGCATCGATTGAGAGATTCCGTGATATTCGGACACTTGGCCAGACATCCTCAAGTGATCCGGCCTACGTGATCTTCACGTCGGGGTCGACCGGCCGCCCTAAAGGGGTGCAAGTATGCCACCGAAGCGTCGTGAACCTCATTGAGTGGGTCAACAAAACCTACTCCGTCTGCCCAGAGGACCGGCTGTTGCTGGTTACGGCCTTCACCTTCGACCTGTCTGTGTACGACATCTTTGGGATTCTCGCTGCAGGCGGCACGATCCGCGTCATCAGTCAGACCGAAATGGCGGATCCAGATCGCGTTCTGGAAATCCTCGATCGGGAGAAGATCACCTTCTGGGATTCGGCTCCTGCTGCACTCAGTCAGGTGATGGCCGTTGCCTCGGGCCGTCAACCGCCTCAGAGCCCTGGTCTGCGCTTGGTCTTCCTCAGCGGGGACTGGGTGCCGCTTTCTCTCCCGGATGACATCCGCAGGCGGTTCCCCGCTGCTCATGTCGTCGCGCTGGGGGGAGCGACCGAGGCGACCGTCTGGTCGAACTATTTCGATGTCGGCGAAGTGGATGCCGACTGGCCGAGCATCCCGTACGGGAGACCTATTCAGAACGCCCGGTACTACGTTCTGAACAGCGATCGTACCCCTTGCGTCATTGGGCAGCCGGGTGACCTGTACATTGCCGGCGTGCCGGTGGCCATGGGTTATGCCGGAGACAGCGAGCTGACCGACGCACGGTTCGTGGCCGATCCGTTCGTATCGGACCCGAAATCTCGCATGTATTTCACGGGTGATCGCGCACGCTGGATCGCCAACGGTACGATGCAGTTCCTTGGGCGCCTGGACGACCAGGTCAAGATTCGCGGCTACCGCATCGAGCTGGGCGACGTCCAGGCAACGCTGAACAGAATAGAAGCGGTAGCGGACTCCGCTGTTCTGACGGTCGAGGGGGCCGATGGCAAGGAACTCGCCATCGCCGTGGTGCACGCATCGGGCAAGGCACTGACGACCGGTGCGCTGCGTAGGGAGATGGCAGCGTCATTGCCTCCCTATATGCTCCCCGATCACATTCTCATGCTTCTCTCACTGCCTGTCGGACCCACGGGAAAGGTGGATCGGGAAGCTCTGGCCCAGCGGATCACCGGTCGTTCCGCGAACCGTCAGCCGAGGACGCTGCCCCCTGCGGACCGAGGTCATGCCTCTGTTCCAGCTGCCGACGTGGCACGGACCCGAGTTCTCGACATGGTTCGCGACATAGTCGGTGACCAGAGTGTGGGTATCGACGACGCGTTCCTCCACGTCGGTGGTCATTCCCTCGCGGCGGCCCGTCTGAGGAGCAGGATTGAGCTGGAGCTTGGCACCGTCGTCCGGATCAGCGAGATTCTGGGGTCGAGCAGCATCGCCGAACTGGCGGACATGATCTCAAGCGGGATGCGGTTGACCGGCGGGTCAACACTTCCCGCCGCCTCACACCGTGATTACTCCGTCTCCCGGGCGCAAGCACGCGCCATGTACGAGATCGAGACGACCCCTTCCGTACCCGCGTACCAGAATCAGGTGGTCATCCACTTGCCTGGTTCACTCACGGTGGAAGAGATCTCAGGTGCTCTCGCTGCCGTGGTGGCGGCTCATCCCATCCTCCTGTCAAATTACCGCCCTGGCGCCGAGGGCTGGCGAGTCGTCATCGGCGATCCATGGGTTCCGACACTCGAGGTCGTAGACCTTCGCCGCACCGATCGCGTGGCTGATGCGCAAGCTGCGGAACTCGACAGGTTGATACGCGAGCATGGCCGGATTGACTGGGATCTGGAGCAGGGAAGACTCGCTTCCTGGCGCCTTTTCCAGGTGTCCGACGATGAGCAGCTGCTTAGCCAGGTCGAGCATCACCTCATCCACGACGGATGGTCACTGACCATTCTGTTGAATGACTTCCTGCGTGCTCTGTCTGGATCTGACCTGAGCTCCGAGAAGGTCGCGGGGCCCCAGTACGGTGACTACGTTGCAGAGGAGGCTGCACGGGTCAAAGCCCTTACGGGATCATCTCAACTGGCCAATTATGTGAACCAGCTGTCTGGCGTTCCGCAGCTGCCGGTGGCTCCATCGTTCGATTTCGAGGCATCGTCCGCAGAAATCGCTCCAGCTCTAGCCGACTCTGTCGTCACCATCATAGAAGGCCGAGAGTGGGGTGATCTGCAGGCGTGGGCCACGCAGCAAGGTGCCACCGGCTTCGAACTGTTGATGGCAGCCTTTCTGTCCGCACTGCACGAAATGACCGGTGAAGATGACCTGGTCATCGGATCGGCGGTCGGCGCCCGCCCGTCGGGCTTCGAATCCACTCTGGGAATGTTCGTCAACACGGTGGCGGTACGCAGCAAGTGGTCCACCGAATTCCCTGTCTTTCTGCTCCAGGTCGGAGCCGCATTGCGCGACGCTCTGGACTGCGAGCTGATCCCGTACGACGTGATCCTGGAAGAAGTCCGCAAAGCAGAGGGAAGCCGGCGGGCTGCGCTCTATCGGTGCATGTTAAGTGCGCACAACGCTCAACTTCCGGACATGCACATCCCGAGTCACGGAACGGCGCTCCTCGAATACCGACAGAACGGTACGGCCAAGGCCCCCCTCGACGTGCTCGTGCTACCCAAGCAGGCAGGCGCCGACCCTCTGGCTCCCGATGGATCTGTCCGCCTGGTATGGGAGTTCGACTCCGCCTTGTACCATGTCGAGACGGTGCAGGCGATGGCGGACATGTTCACCCAAGGCCTCTCTCGGCTAGCACATGAGATCAAGGAAGGTACGGTAGGGCAGGATTGGCGGTGGCCTTCTCCCGCTCCTGCTGTCCTGGTCGGTCCACCCCCTCAGTACCGTCAGCTGAGATTTGAACCTCGTGGGTCTTCAGCCCCCACTGTCATCGCAATGGCGCCTTACGCGACGCAGGAGGACTTCGCCGTCCTGCTGAATTCCGCGATGCGTGAGCTGGAACGTGCTGGATGCGTGAACGGGGAGGTAGTGGCCGTCGACGTCGGGCGTGATGCTGTCTATGCCAGCCGACTGGCTGCTTGCCTCACGCAGGGCATCGTCTTTATGCCGGTCGACCCGCTCGCTCCGACGTCACGGTTATCATCGATACTGGAGTCTGCGCATTTCCACTGGTCATCAGACGGAAAGCTGAGCCGCCTACGCAGCGTGCATGACCTTGCGCTGCAACCCGACGATGCCTATGTCGTGCACACCAGCGGGACGACTGGTGTGCCGAAACGGGTGTCAGTCGGCCGTCCGTACCTGTCGGCGTATATCGATGCATTCATCAACGAGCTGGAGTTGACCTCCGGCGATGTGGTTGCAGGATCGAATTCTCCGCTGTTCGATGCATTCTTCGAAGAGTCGTTCCCCATTCTCGCGACCGGCGGGACACATCTCATTCTTGACCCGTCTGATGGAATCCCGGGGATTCTACGACAGGTCGAATCACAGCAGGCCACAGTGATGGACCTTCCAACAGCATTGTGGACTGTACTCGCCGATCATCTGGAGCAGCTTGATGAGAGGCTGCCGGCCTGTGTCAGGGCGGTGGTGATCGGCGGGGAGGCTTACGACGCGGCCCGAGCCTCCAAATTCGTCCGCAGGCATCAGGGCTCTGTCCGCCTGCTGAGCGTGTACGGCCCTGCCGAGTGCGGCATCTCCGTCACCTTCCATGAAGTGCGGGAGAGTGAGGTCGAGCGCGATCTGCCCCAACTGGGGGCTCCAATCGTAGGTGCTGTCCTATGCGTCCTTGACAAGGACGGCGCCACCGTTCCCTTCGGTCGGCCCGGCGTTCTGGGGATCTCAGGTTTCCCCTGCCGCGACGAGCTTCGTGGCCTGCTCCGGGTCGACGGCCTGGAGGCCCCGGTCTATCCGACCGGCGATCTCGTGCGAATCAAGCAGAACGGGCGCATCGATTTTCTCGGTAGAGTCGACAACCAGCTGAAAATACGTGGTTTCCGTATCTCTCCCGAAGAGGTCGAGCGCGCAGCGGGAGCAGTCCCCGGCGTTGTGGCAGTAGCCGCTGTCGGCGTCCGGGACGCTACTGGAGTTATGCGTCTCGCTCTGGCGATCGCGACGAACCAGGAGTGGATTGGAGCACTTTCTGCTCGAAGTCAAATGCGTGAGGCCCTGGCGCTTGTTCTTCCCGAGTACATGTTGCCCGACGCGGTTGTCGTCGTCGAGCGCCTTCCCGTCAACGCGCACGGGAAGGTGGATTACGGAAGAGTCCGCTCGATGGTCGCTTCCCATCTCTCCGTGGAGAGCGGACCGACCGAAAACGGGTCCGACCCTGGCGGGCAGTCCATCAGCCCGCAACGTGTCGCAGCGCTGCCCGCTGAGGACAACCGCATCGGGGTGCAAGATCGGGGCGTTCTGCCCACGTTGTGGAAACGGATGCTTGGCCCGGAAGCCCCTCTGGACGTCAGTTTCATTCGGGCGGGCGGAGAATCGCTGGCTGCAATGCGGCTCATGGCTGCGATTGAAGCCGAGCTGGGAATTCGGGTGAGGGTCAGGGACATCCTTCAGGCATCCGATTGTCAGGCACTCGAAAGTGCTCTGTTCGGGGCTTCCCGATGACGCTCCACCAGCCTCGGTGACTCACGGGTGCGGGTGGCTCCGCCCAGCGTGACGGCCGCGTGATTTGTGGATCTTCGGTTGGTTCGTGGGCAAGGTGCTGAGCCGGCGGTCACGCCGGTGGTGCCGGGTCCACGGACCGGCGGGGGTCTTGCCGATCGGGGTGTCAGTGGCGGGGCTGGTGCTCAGGAGGGGGCGAGCAGCGCGAGGACGGATGCGATGGCGTGTTGCGGCTGGTGGGCCCAGGGCCAGGCCCGGGGGATCTCGATGGTGTGTCGTCGCTGGCCGCGGACCAGGCGGGCGCTGGTGTGCAACAGCGTGTAGTGCAGGGTGTGGCGATCGCCCGCTCGGTCTGGCAGCGCAGCAGAGGAGACGAAACCAGGACAGCAGGTCGCAGCCGATCGCGGCGGCGATGGGTCCAGGCCTGGTTGATGGCCGGCGACCAGGACGGCAGGCCGGCCAGTCCGATGTTCTTGCCGTACCGGATGAAGTCCTCCAGCCGGGCGTGGAGGCAGTGACGCGCCTCGCCTTGCTGCAGCGGCAGGGCCGCGGCCGGGGTGTCGGTGGCGATCAGCTGGTAGCGTGCCGAGGCCACTGAACCGAATAACTCCCTTTGATCCCGCAGGATACGGATGTGCCGGATCGCTGTCCCGCCATCAGCGATCATCGTCCTCAGATCGGACAACACCTGGCCCCGACAGCGCCCCGACGTTGTGCTCGCCGACCGCGGCTACGACCACGACAAGTACCGCGGTCTGGTGCGCATCACGCGGGCCGCCGAGACTCTCTCGACGGGTACGTCGCTTGCGTAGATGGTGCGCAGGGGTGAGCTTGGCTCACATGCCCTATGTCGCGGGCTTGGCCGGCGTCGGCGGCCTTCATCCGGTCGGTGCCGGTGCGAAGGGTCGGCGAGGGGCGGGGACGGAAGCCGGGGCGGTTCCTGATCCCTCGTGAGAGCTACCGCTGTGTCCGTTCCAGGGGGATGGCATGCCCGGCTCCGATCCCTAGCCTCACTTAAGCCGCGGAAGACACCGCGAACATCTGATCCAAAGGATCGCGAGCGTGGCGTCCACCGAGCATCCGAGAACCACCCCTTCGCACACCGGTTCGGCCACGGGCCGTGGCCGGTTGCGCAGGTTCCGGTTCCCCGTCCTGCTGGTCGCGTTGTTCGGCGTGATGACGGTGATGACCGGGATCAACCAACTCGTCTCGCCCGTACCGATCCTCGCCCTGCCGGTGGGGGTCGGCCTGGCCATCATCGCTGTCACCTGCTACCGCTGGTTGTGCCGGGTCGTCGAGCTGCGTCCGGACGTCCCCGAACTCGGGAAGACGCGGCGATGGTCCCAGCTGCGGCGCGGGATGTTGCTCGGGTCGGGCCTGTTCGCCGGGTTGATGGCGCTGATCGCGGTGTTCGGTGGCTGGCAGGAGCTGTCCTGGGGTTCCTTCGGCGGCTTCCTCGGCACCGCGGGCCTGATGGCGAGCGTCGCCGTGACCGAAGAACTGCTGTTTCGCGGGGTGGTGTTCCGCATCATGGAGGAACGTACCGGCACGGTGATCGCCCTGGTCGTATCCATGCTGCTGTTCGGTGCGATGCACCTGGTCAACGCCAACGCCACCCTCTGGGGCGCGTTCGCGATCGCCTTGACGGGCGGAGCCATGCTGGCCGCCGCCTACGTCGCCACCCGCTCGCTGTGGCTGCCCATCGGCCTGCACTTCGCCTGGAACTTCGCGCAAGCCGGGATCTTCGGTGTCACGGTCTCCGGATCGGCCGTGCCGCCCGAGGGCCTGCTGAACGTCGCGCTGTCCGGCCCGACCGCGCTGACCGGCGGCGTCTTCGGCCCTGAGGCCAGCCTTTTCGCGCTGCTGGTCTGCATGGTGCCCACGATCCTCCTGCTGCGGCGGGCCGCCCGAGCCGGCCGGATCCGGCCTCGGCCGCACCGCGCCGAGTTCTCCCCCTGACCGCCGCGTCACCCCTGATCGGCGGACACCAATCCCACCCGGTAGGCGAGCACGACCGCCTGTACTCGGTCGCGCAGGTCGAGTTTCGTCAGGATCCGCGACACGTACGTCTTGACGGTCTCGGTGCTGATGGACAGTCGCGTGGCGATCTCCGCGTTGGACAGGCCCTCGGCGAGCTGTTCGAGTACTTCCAGCTCCCGCTGGGTCAGCGCCCGCACGACCTCCTGCAGGGCCGGCCGGGCGGAGTCGCTGGGGCGCAGGCGCTCGGCGAAGTGGCCGATGAGGGCCCGGGTGACGGCGGGCGCGAGCAGGGAGTCGCCGCGCGCGACGGTGCGCACGCCGTCCACCAGTTCCTTCGGCCGCGCGTCCTTGAGCAGGAAGCCGCTGGCGCCTGCCCTGAGTGCTTCGTAGGCGTACTCGTCCACGTTGAACGTGGTCACCACCAGTACCTTCACCGGAGCGGCGACGCCTGGCCCGGCCAGTCGCCTGGTGACCTCGATGCCGTCCAGGACGGGCATCCGGATGTCCATCACGACGTCCGGCAGCAGCCGCCGGGCGGCCTCGAGCGCCGCGCGGCCGTCCGCGGCATCGCCGACGACCTCCATGTCGGGCTGGGCGGAGAAGATCGTGGTGTAGCCGGTGCGCACCAGCTCATGGTCCTCGCAGATGAGCACCCGGATCGGCGTACTGGTCATGCGGTGCTCCTGAAGGGGATGAGAGCCCGGTCGCTGAACCCGCCCCCGGGCCGGGCGCCGGCGGACAGCTCACCGTTCAGCATCTGGATGCGCCGGCGCAGCCCGTCCAGCCCTCGTCCCCCGGACGGCACGGCGGGACCTTCCACCAGAGCGGACCCGTCGGTGGTCACCTCGATGTCGATGTGGCCGGCGCGGTGGTGGACCGTGACCCTGGTGGGTCGGCCGGTCGCGTGCTTGATGGCGTTCGTGAGGGCTTCCTGAACCACCCGATACGCGGCCAGCTTGACGTCGACGGGCTGAGGCAGGCGCTCGCCGTGCTCGGTCAGTTCGACGGGCTGGCCGGAGACGCGGGCCTGTTCGACCAGGCCGGCAATACTGTCGAGGCCCGGCGTACGGTTGGCGAGCGCGTCGTCGCCGGTCGCCTGAAGGGTGTCAAAACTCGGCCCAAGGCCCTGACCCGCCTCTTCATGACTGCATCCGTTGGTCAGCCAGCGCGCTGGTACTCGTTGATCAGCCCGCCGAGAACGTGACGACGCTCGATCCGGTCCAGCGGGAGCAGGATCACGTCGGAGTCATCATTGGTGGGAGCTCGGAGGGCGAGGGAGCGGTGCGGCCGGTGGCGATTGTAGTGATCGGCGTATTCGTCCAGCACGGTGCGAAGGTGCCGTTCGCCGAAGATCAGCAGTCGGTCGGTGCATTCCGTGCGGGCGGTGCGGACCCATCGCTCGGCAAACGCGTTCGCGCGAGGCGACCGCGGCGGGATCTTCAGCACTTGAATGCCGTCGCCTGCGAAGACCTCATCGAAGCTGCTGGTGAACTTCGTGTCCCGATCCCGAATCAGGAACCGGAACGTCCTGGCCCGGTCCGTCAGATCGGCGAGAAGATTACGGGCTTGCTGGGCAACCCAAGCGCCATCAGGGTGCGCGGTCACGCCAAGCACGTGCACGAACCGGGTGCCGACCTCCACCACGAAGAAGACGTACAACCGGCGCAGCGTGACGGTGTCCACCGTGAAGAAATCACACGCCAGCGTGCTCGCGGCGTGGGCGCGGACGAAAACACGCCAGCGGTCATCGGCCCGTCGCGGCGCCGGACCCAAGCGCCCCCGTTTCAGGACCCGACGGATCGTCGCACCGCTCACCTGATGGCCCAGATGCCGCAGTTCGCCACGGATACGCTCGTAACCCCAGCGAGGATTCTCCCGCGCCAGCCTCTGGATCAACGCCACGACCGCCGAATCGGTCGCAGGCCGTCCCATCCTCCGGTGCGGGTAGGTCCAGTGACGCGCGACCAGGCGCCGGTGCCAGCGCAGCAGCGTCCCTGGCGTCACCAGTCGGTGAGCACGCAGCACCGCCGGCAGTCCTCTGGCCAGCGCGGACAGCACCGCTCGATCCGCCCATGACAGCCTTGGACGGCGAACCTGACGGCGCAGCACGGTGACCTCGTGCCGCAGGACGAGGATCTCCAAGTTCTTGGACGCGTCGCTACGGGGCAGCAGCGTCAGCCAACCCACGATGCGGCAGAAGATCATATAGAAGAAACGGAGCGTCACGAGCCTCGAGCATGCCTGACCCAGGCCATTGCTTAGACTTAGGCCAGGAAGCCGAGACAAACCCGCAGCTCACGACCGTGAACGGAGTATTGACATCCTTCAGGCAGCCACGATCATCGGGTTTCCGAGCCGCTCGCGCACTTCTGGCCGGCGTACACCGGCCGTCATCGCGCCGGTGAATGCGAGGTGCCCGTGCCGTACACCTCGCAGTGCCACAGGTGGGCGCAGACGCGTTCGATGCCCGAGACGAGGTGACGGCGGTAGGTGGTGAAGGGCAAGCCGAGCCGTTGGGCGGCCAGTTCCTGGGTCGGCACCCCGTGCAGGTAGGTGGCCGCGATGGCCCGATGGAACTTGACCGAGCGCGGGTTCTCCCGTAATGCCTCGATCGCCTGCTCCACCAGTTCGCGTAGCGCCTTGGCCGAGTCCTGCTCGGCATGCTCCGCGACCAGCCTGCTGCGCGCCAGAGGGGACTCCGCCAGTACGTCCACCCGCGACAGGTGGCGCAGCACTTTGCGGATCGCCTCGGCGAACTCCTCCTGCGACAGCACCACCAGCCGCCCCGCCGTGACCCCGGTCTTCTCATGCGGGTCCGGCGCCCTGGATGGGTTCAGGTGCTCCAGCCAGGTCTGCGGCGGCACCGCCCGCCAGTCGTGAACGAACAAGGTGTACGTCTCATTCTGCAGCTGTGGCCCGCCGGGGAGGTCATGCATGTCGTGGTACCGAAAACAATCCACCCGGCCCGGGCTGGGCCGTCGTATCGCGAGATACGACCATGCCATCCGCTCCGACCGCAGACAATTGCCGATCACCCGCCACTGGAGCAAATCCATGACCGGTGAATTACCGCGGTAGGAGGGCAGGATCCACGACCGGCCGACGGCAAGATACTCGCCATCGCGCAGCGGCGCGGAAGCGCGCGCGTGCGCCCACGCCGCTGCCACGATCGGATCGGCCGCGAGTTCGGCTTCATCGGGCTCCGGCAAACGCAGCCACGCGTAGAAAGCCACCGGTTCTCCCGTCTCGGTCCGCCGGTATATTCGAAACGCCTCCGGTTGCCGCCGCATCCAGAAGTCGGCATTCGCCGCGGACGACTCACCCTCGGCCGTGTTCGCCAGCCGCCGCAGCGTGCCGACATCCTCGGCCCGCATGACGTCCTCCTGGACCTCGCCCTCGTCGTACCAGCTGTGCGGGTCGACCATCGCCTCGTTGCCGCGATGCAGGTAGAACAGTGCCGCTACCGTGCTCAGCACGCCGGGACCGGCCGCCGTACGCACCTTCTCCGTCAGATGCGCGTGGATGCGGCCGTGCATGGCCGCATAGCCCTGCGGATCACGCCACCGCAGGTCCGCCTCCAGCACCTCCCGCACCACGTCGTGCGGGTACAGCCCGAGGCTGCTCGACTCCACGAACGGGAGCCGCCGCAGCCAGCCGAACAGCGTCCCCGGATCCTCCGGCAGGACCGCGCGGAGCAGCTCCTCCGTCGTCATGTAAGCGTGCGCGCAGATCTCCAATGCGTGCCGGTGCGCCACCGACGGCACCTCACCCACCAACTGGTCCAACAGGGTCGCCACCACGTCCTGGTTGGGCGTCCAGCGTCGGCTCGCTCCGCCGTCCTTCACCGCCACCGCCGCCCCCAGCAGCAAGGCCAGCGGATTCCCGCCGGCGAAGGCCAGCAGGGGCTCGCGCAGTTCGTCGGCCACTCCGCAGCTGTTCACCAGCGCCTTGGCGTCCCCCGGCGGCAGGTCGCGCAGCGACATCACCTCCAGCGCCCCCGACCACCCCTGATCGGCCTGCCACTGCAGGTCCGGTGGGAACCGGCCCGCGATCACCATCAACGCCCCCACGCGCAGCCGAGGCAGGAAGCGCTCCCTCAGCCAGCCCTCCAGCCCCTGAATCCGCTCGAAGGTGTCCACCAGGAGCACCGCCTGCTCGTCTCGCAGTATCGGCTCCGCCTCGGCCTCGAACGCCTCGGGCGAGGGTTCCAGAGTTCGTCCGTCCACCCTCGCCACCGACCGCCCGGCGGCCGCCGCCTGCCGCGCGAACCGCCGTAGCAGCGCCGATTTCCCGATGCCGCCGGGGCCATGCACGTACATGACGCTGCACCGGCCGCCGTACAGAGCCGTGCTGAAGACCGCGAGTTCCTCGTCCCTGCCCACGAACGCCTGCTCACGCGCCGCCTGCAAACGCCCGCCCAGAAGCTCGGACTTGTTGTCAATTCCCGGTGACATGACGCTGACTCTAGCCGCTGGTCGGCTGCCGGTTCTGCTGAATCAATGCGTATTCCGGCGCATTCGAATGCGCCATAAAGCGGGAAATTCTCAAGGTCTACCGCAATGGCGCTGGGGGCCCATTCGGTTAATGCAGGAACCGTTCATTGGACGGCATCGGGCTGTCACTGCAGGGCCGATGTCCCTACCGGTATGAAGGTCGCTGAACCTGGCGGTTGAATAATCCGCGCCGGCCCGGCTCGCATCCTGTGAATGGGTAGATATTGGTCAACAACTTGGCCTGGGAGGTGAGCGCCGGTCCGGCTGACCATGCACCAATGACGGCTGACGTAGTGGTATTGGGAGCGGGGCCCGCGGGGCTGGCCACGGCTCTCCTTCTCTCCGCTGACGGGTACCGAGTGACAGTGCTCGACCGTGATCCGGCCGAGCCGACTGCTCGTGATGGTCAGGGCATGTCGCGGTTCCGTCAGCCACATCTGCTCCTGCCTCGCGGACTGGCCGTCCTGGAACGGCTGTTGCCCGAGGTGGTCGCCGCGATCGAGAACAGTGGCGGCCGACGCTGCAACCTGCTTGCCGGCGCGCGCGCCGAGCCCGGTCGCCGGTACGAGGCCATGGCGGCGCGACGGCCGCTGCTGGAGGCCGCGCTGACCGTCGTTGCGGCGCACGAGCCGAACATCGAGATCCGGCGCGGCGCCGCCGTCCGCGCGCTGCTGACCGGGCATTCGCGTAAGTCCTGCCTCCCCCGCGTTCGCGCGGTGACGACAGAAGACGGCGAGACGCTGGAGGCCGGGCTTGTGGTGGACGCGAGCGGATGCGATTCTCCGGTGAGCGGCATGCTGGGCGACCTTCGCCGCGTTCAGCGGTCCGCGGTACGGACGGACGCGGGATTCAACTACTATTCGCGCTTCTTCCGCAGCGCCGATGGCTCCCTGCCTGCCCAGCCGGCCTGGCTGCTCGACCACCACGACAGCGTCTCCACACTTGCCCTGCCCGGCGACAACGACATGTGGTCGCTGACACTGGTGGTCTCCAGGAGGGACTGGGTCATGCGGTCGCTCTATGAGGAGGACATCTGGAACCGGGCCGCGGCCTTGTTCCCCGAGCTGCGCGAGTGGACCACGTATGGCGAGCCCATCACCGGCGTGCTGACCACGGCCGGCCCGGCCACTCGGCGGCGCCACCTGATCAGCGAGGGCCGCCCTTCAGTGACGGGACTGGTCAGCGTCGGAGACGCGTGGGCGACCACCAATCCGACGTTCTGCCAGGGCACGTCGATGGCATTGGTACAGGCCGAGCTGCTACGCGACGCGCTACGGGCGCAGGCCGACCCGGAGAACCTCATCCTCCGGTACGAGGAGGCGGCGCAGGCGGCCCTCGGCCCGTTCTATGACACGCTGCGCTTTTGGGAGCGCAACCGGCTGGCGGAGATCTACACCCGGATACGCGGCGGGCGCTTCTACGGCAGTGCGGGCTGGACCACAGCCAAAGCGCTGGAGGCCGCGAAGCTGGCCGACCCGGAGGTGCTGACGGCGATGGGAGACATCGGTTCCATGCTGGTCTCGCCCGATGAGGCACTGGCGCGCCCGGGCGTCGTGGGCCGGGCGATGTCCCTGGGGGCGGACGAGTCGGCGCCCGCCCTGGGGCGGGCGGAACTGCTCGGCGCGATCACCCGATGACATGACTCCTTCTCGCCCACGGTGGCTGCCCTGATCGGGCGGGACGCGTGCCCGTCCAGAGTGCGTGCGTGCCGGGAGCAGAGCGGCAGAGGTGCATTTCCGGCCAGTCGTCCGCCCGCTCTCGGCCCACGCCGCTCAGCGAAGCGAAGGAGATCGAAGGTCCATGTCACGGGAGAGTTCATCTTTCCCACCATCCGCGGGGTGGCAGACAAGCTCAGCGACGAGACACCGATCCTCAGCACCCGACTGGTGCCCGGCACGTCCGAGACGTCCTATGCACGCGTTTTCGAGCACTCGCTGCCGGGCCGCGACAACACGTACGTCATGGTGTTCATGGGGGTGAAGAACGGCCGCCGCATCTTCTACGGCTGGTCTCCAAACGGCTGGGACAACTGGCAGTTCAGCCCCACCCCGCTGGTCAACCACGAGCCCGACGGCGTCACCGACATCTCCGGGCCGAGCCTCGTCAAGCGCAACGGCACCACGTACGTCGCCTACCACGGCAGCGACGGCAGGATGCGGATACCGAGGTAGGCAACGCTTTCGACAAGGAGGTCCACCTCGGCGTCTTCCACTCGCCGATCGCCTCGGACAACGGCCGCGTGGCCGCGCCATCGTTCGGCACCCAGGACGGCGTCGAGTACACGTTCTACGAGGCGGGCCAGCGCCTGAGCGTGCGCATCTGCATCGCCAAGGCCGTCTGACGGCCACCAACGGCCAGACCGAGGAACAGGTCATGTTCGCCGGCCAGGAGAACTGATTCGCGCCCCCTGCCGGTCCCATAGTCGGACACTCGTCGCCCTTGAGCGTCGGCGTACCCACACGGGACCGGCGGCCCTCGCAGCCGATGACCGCGACGGCTCAATGCGTACCAGGCGGGGCCTGACCTTGGCGTCGCCCTCGTCAGCGAAGCAATCCGCTCGGGAGGTGGCGTCCGGCCCATCGGCGACCTTGCACACGCGGAACAGCGCCGTGTCGAGCGGCCGCCGCCACCCGGTTGACGGCCACTGCCAGGAAGCCGACGCGGATCGTCAGCTTGGTGTGGGAGCCCAGGTTGGACAGTGCGAACGCCGCGCCGCCGAAGTGCTGCTGGCCGGTGACGGTGGCGAGCTCCTGGGCGGGCTCTGGAATAAGTCCGGCGGCTACCTGTCCACCGCTCGGGCGGCGTCCGGCATGTAGGTGGCGCGAGCTCGGTCTGGGCTCAGGCATGGGGGCACCCGCCAGGCCTACCGGACCCTGGCCTCGATCAAGAGATCGCTACTGGGATCACCGGCTGTCACGCCCAGGTCAGGTGCCGGCTGGGGGAGTCCAGATAAGCTCGCTCGCCCTGGCACCACAGTTTGACACGGCCAATGTAGTTGCCCTTCACGCCGCCCATCGGCGCCGGATACTTGTAGCGGTTGCCGGACCAGAGCACCGGGTCGCCATCGTCGCTCCAGCCATTCGGCCCGTGATATTGCAGCTTGATGCTGCAGCTGGGGCTCGTGTCCACCCAAGTGACCCAACTGGAAACAAGGGCCTTTCTACTGCTGTTGTTGGTGTGGATGCAGACCTTTACCCGCACCTTGGCACTCCAACTGATGCCGTTGATGGCGTCCGAGCGCACGGACTCCAGCGTTCCGCTCTTACAGGCGGTGCCGTCCGCGAGTGCCGGGGTCGCGGTCACCGCAGCGGTGATTCCGGCCATGAGGACGGCGGCCATGGCGCAACCCGCCGCCTTGGCAATGGGTCTGAACATTGATGGCTCCCTGAGTTCTTCGGGGGTACGTCTGTGTGTGAGCCATCAGACTGGTCGGCGAGACTACTCACGTACCAATCCGATCGCTGTCCACTAACTGTCAAAGGACCTGCAGCGGAGCCTGTCTGACCGGGGCTCGCCGGCGGTCCAGGCCGTGGGTGTCGGATCGGCGGTTGAGTGCCGGCATCACAAGGTCTGTACGCCTTCGGGGCCGCCATAGTCGCCCTGGATGTGTAACCGCCGGGTGCCAGGACGAGCACTCAGGCAGAGGATGCTTATAACGGCGCCGGGGCAGGCCGACCAGCTGGTCGAGCCCGGCACGCAATCGCGGGACCATGATCTCGGCCCGTGCGCCGAGGTGGTGTAGTACCGCAAGATACATGCCCGTACCCGTCCGGTGGGGCCGCCCGACAGGGAGAACCACTCCTGCTCGATGTCCGCGTCCTGCTCCGGCGAAGCCGCCACCTCCGGTCAGGCCTCGCCGTCCTGGTCCGCCTGCGCTACGGGCAAGGGCCGATGACCTCGATGAACGCCTGGACCCCATGGTCCAGAACGGGTATCGGCAGGGCAGCGCGCGGTGTCGGACCGCGGGCCGGACACCGTGCCTATCCGCGGAACGCCTCCCCAGATCTGATCACCGCGGAGAAGGGGATCGGGAATCCTGAGCAGACGCGGTTCCCTAGCCACTCTCCGCAGTCCGTCCCCGGCCGGGATCCCGGGCGGGGCGTCAACAGTTCGTCGCCATCGTCGGCGACCCCGGGCCGGAGTCTCGTCGTGGTGCCGGACCGGTGCAGCGCGTAGTCGTCCCTTTCAGCGCCGCCTCGAACCCGCTCACCTTGAGTTTCGCCGGGGCATCGAACACCTGCGCCTTGGCGGTGACCTGGCCCGGTACGTTGGCGCGCCGCTCTCGGCGCGGCTGAAGCTCCGCACCGGGTATCCGGCTCGCGATCCACTCCTGGGAGGACGGAGCCACGTGTCTGACCGTGCAGCAGGTCACCAGGTCGGTACGTGCGCGGGGCGCTCGTTTCGCAGGAAGTAGGTGGGCACCGGCCGCAAGCGCCTGGAGGCATTCCTCCCCAGGGCCGCGTGGTTGCCGCCCATCACCGTGCCTATCGTGGGCAATCGCCGTCGCCCGAGCAGGCGATGATCGGCGCCGTTCTCCAGATCGTTCCGCGCAGGCGGAGCTGGATCTGGCGACCGGACATCGAATGACCATCCGGCCGATGACAACGCCGCCAGGGCGGGCCGCCGCGACAACGTCGGCATGAGCGTTCCTGGGGCATTGCGCACTGTCCGCGCCTGCGTGGACAGGAGTTGGTGGCCGGACGGCCTGGGAAATGAGCAGTCCTTTGCGGTCAGCTAGGCCCAGACGACGAAGGAGCCAAACGTGATGGAGACCGAGGCGAAGGCCCTCACCCCGACCGAGTCGACCAACCGCAGAACCATCGCCGAGATCTACTCGGCGCTGGCCACCGGCAACATGGAGGCGTTCGAGGAGTGCCTGGCGCCCAACGTCAAGTGGACGGTGATCGCCGGCGCCGGGACCGGCGGCACCTACTACGGCAGGCACAAGATCGTCAGCATGGTCCTCGCACCGATCGCCGCGGACTGGGCCGACTTCGAAGTCACCCCCTTCGAGCTCACTCCGGCCGGCGCCAAGCTCTTCGTCGTGGGTGAGTACCGGGGGGTGCACCGAGCGAGCGGGAAGGTGGGAGCGGCCAGGTTCGTCCATGTCTGGCACCTGAGGGATGGGATGGCGCAGCGATTCGAGACCGTCTACGACAGCCACGCCCTGTGGCTGGCAACGCAGTAGCCCCTGCCTCGCCCAGCCGAGACGCACTCCTGAACCGCTGTGCCGGGCAAAATGGGCACTTTGTGGACACGAACCGGCCTGGGAATTGAGCAACCATCCGCCCGATGCTGGTCTGGCACGATGCCTGACCGTGGGAGGACACATATGCTTGCCGAACATTCCTCGCCCCAGGAGCGCAGCGCCGCTGCACGTGCACGGCTTCTGGCCGCCGCCGACGAGCTCTTCTACGCCGAGGGCATCCAGGCAGTCGGCATCGACCGCGTCATCCAGCATGCTGGCGTGGCCAAGGCCACCCTCTACAACACCTTCGGCGGCAAGGAAGAACTGGTGCGCGCCTACCTGCGGGCCCGCCACGCCGCTACGCGGGAGCACATGAGCCGCGAGCTCGAACGGCGCTACCGCACGCCACGGGAGCGTCTTACCGGGGTCTTCGAGGTGCAGGGCCTGTCCTTCACCGCGCCGGGCTTTCGCGGGTCCGCCTTCGTCACAGCCGGCGCCAACATGCCACCCGGCGGGGCCGTCGAGGAGGCGTCCGCCGACTACCGCACCTGGCTGCACTCGCTCTTCCACGATCTCGCCCAACAGGCCGGGGCCAACGACCCCAAGGGATTGGCCCGCCAACTCGTCCTGCTGTACGACGGCGCGGGCATCAGCGCCTGGCTGGATCACGACCCGAGCGCCGAAACCACCGCCCGCACCGTTGCTCAAGCGCTGGTCGACACCGCGATACCCGCGGACTCATAGCCGTGGGCGGTACCCAGTGGTCCGCATCGCACGCCGTCGAAGTACAGGCGCAGCCGCTCCTGCTTCTCGGTGTAGCGGCGGTCGTCGCGGACCGACCGCAGGCCGCGCTCGGTGAGGGAGAGGGCGTCGGCGCTGCCCTCCAGGCGGCCGATGCCGCCCAGGAAGCGCAGCACCCGGTCGACCATGTGCTCGGAGACGCCCAGGAACACTGCGATGTCCTGGAGGCGGGTGAATCCGCCCTCGGCGATGGCGAGGCCGACGTACCGGTCGAGGAGGTCGAACGGGCCTGAAGGGTGTCAAAATCAGGACCAAGGCGTTGACCTGCGCATTCGTGACGGCACCTCGTTGGTTAGCCAGCGCGCTGGTACTCGTTGATCAGCCCGCCGAGAACGTGACGACGCTCGATCCGACCCAGCGGCAGCGGGATCACGTCGGACTCATCATTGGTGGGAGCTCGGAGGGCGGCCCCGTCGAACGTGTCGCCCGCGCCGGATGCGTCGACCGGGATGACCAGATGGGCCTTGACGTGGGTGACCTCGCCGCCGTCGGCCACCAGAGCCCCTGGCATCGGCGGCCGCGGACCTCTGGATCTCACGGCAGTGACGCGAGCATCCGCTCTCCCGCCGATCGCAGATGGGCGGTCATCGCGGCCGCCGCAGCCGGGCTGTCGCCCGCCACGACTGCTCGTACGATGGCTTCGTGCTCGTCCCGGGTGAGCTCGGCGGCGCCTTCCCGGGCGTAGAAGATCCGGAAAGCGCGCGAACGGACGAACAGCCGCTCCAGCGTCTCGGCCACGACCAGGTTCCCGGACATCTCGGCGAGTTTGCCGTGCAGTAGTTCGTCGGCCTTGGCCAGCATGGTGAGGTCCCCGCCGGGAACGTCGACCTGCCGGCGCAGGAACGCCCGGTCCTCCGCGCGGAACTCCCGGGCGGCACGGGCGGCCGTGGGAGGTTCGAGCAGCAGCCTGCACTCGTACAGGTCGGAGATCGTCTTGTGGTCGGGCAGGTCGGCGGCGACGAAGCCGCGGTAGGGGTGCTTGCTGACCAGGCCGTCGGCCTCCAGGCGGCCCAGGGCCTGGCGGATCGGCGTGTTGGAGATCTTCAGCTGGGCCGCCAGGGCGTCGATCTTGACCCGGCTGCCATGTGGGATGTGGCCACTGAGCAGCATTTCTCGCAACACGTCGTACACGTCGTCGGCCAGCACTTGCCGCCGGGGGAGCGCCGGTGCCGGCGCGGGTGAGTCGGTCATCCAAGCCTCCTGACGTTCACAACATAGCGACAAATGGGGGTTGACGTCGCCGTAACATGCATGCAACATCTGACTTCAGACATTGTACACGATTTTGTCGAGGCAGCTGTGATCAGAATTCGCATCCCCCTAACGGCGTGCCTCGCAGGCGCCCTGCTCGCCGCCTGTTCGTCCAACACGCCCGCAGCCGTCAGCGGTGCCATCACCGAGGATCGTGACGCGACATTGCTGGTGTGGAGTGACCCCACCCGGCTGGCCGGATTCGAGCAGTTCAAGAGGACGCACCCGAACCTGAAGATGAAGGTCGAGACCTACGACGGGCAGAGCCTGCTGACGAAGATCCAGCTGTTCAACCGCACCGGCAAGGGCTGGCCGGACGTCATCTTCGCCGGGCAGCCCAACATGGTCTCCGAGTTCGCCGGGAAGCTCGACTATGCCCAGCCCCTCGACTCACTGGTGCAGGAGCAGATCCGGAAGGGCTTCGGCACGGCCAACGCGCCCTGCGAGGTGGGGGGCAAGCTGTACTGCCTGCGCAACGACCTGGCCCAGACCGTGCTGTGGTACAACAAGCCGCTCATGGAGCGCTTCGGCTACCAGCTCCCCAAGACCTGGAACGACTACCGGGCGCTGGGCGAGCGGGTGGCCAAGGAGCACCCCGGCTACGTCATCGGCAGCGCGGGCAGCTTCTTCACCTATTACGACTACTTCTGGTCCAGCGGCTGCCCGATCCAGCAGGTGACCGGGCCGGACAAGGTGCACATCGACCTGAAGGACCCCAAGTGCACCCGGGTCGCGGACGTGCTCGACCCGCTGGTCAAGAACGGCTCGGTCACCAAGGCGGGGCTCTTCGACCCGGAGATGGCCAAGTTGGGCAAGGAGGGCAAAGTCCTCATGCTGCCCGGGGCCTCCTGGCTCGGCGACTACCTGTTCAAGCCCAAGGACCTGTTCGCCACCCCCAACGGGCAGATCGCCGCGGCGCCGTACCCGTCCTGGGACGGCGAGACGACCAACTGGTCCGGCAGCGCGGGTGGCGGCGTCTACCTGGTCTCGCGCCACTCCAAGAACATGAAGGGGGCCGCCGAGATCATCCAGTGGATGACCACTGACGCCGGCTACCAGAAGGGCGCGCCGACCTACCCCGCCTACGGCCCCTCGGCCGACGCGTGGGCCAAGCGGCTGGCCGGTGACCCGTTCTACGCGTCCGACCCGTTCCCGGTGATGCGGGAGCAGGCGGCCAAGGTCAACCCGGTGCAGCAGCCCACCCGCTACGACGTCGAGGGCGCGTTCACCCAGACGGTGGTCCCCGTGATCCGCTCCGGCGGCAGTGTCCGGGCCGGCCTGGACGCGTTGCAGGCCGAGCTGGTGAATTTGGCGAAGGCACAGGGCTATGACGTCGGGTAAGTTGTTCGGCTGGCTGTGCGTGACCCCGTACCTGGTGCTGCTCGCGGTCTTCGGGATCGGCCCCGTGATGTACGCCCTCTACGAGTCCCTGAGCGACCCGCGGGCCTACGGCAACGCGATCGCCGACTTCCGCTTCCTGCCCGCGCTGGGCAACGTGTCGCTGTTCATGGCGCTGTACCTGCCGGTCATGGTGATCGGCGTGCTGCTGCTGGCGCTGTTCGTCCAGGACCAGCGTCCCCTGTACGGCACGGCGCTGCGCCTGGTCTACATGCTGCCGGGTGCGGTCACCGGCTCGGCCGGCGTGCTCCTCTGGTACGTCATGCTCCAGCCCGCGCTCAGCCCCTTCGCCCCGCTGCTGCACGGCCTGGGCCTGCGGACCGGCAACGACGTGCTGAAACCGTCGTACCTGGTGGTGATCTTCGCGTTGATGGCCTTCGCCACCGGCTTCGGTCAGTGGGTGGTCATCATGTACGGCGCCCTGCAGGGAGTGCCGCGCGAGGTGCTGGAGGCCGCCAAGGTGGACGGCTGCACCTGGTGGCAGACGGCCCTGCGGATCAAGCTGCCGCTCATCTCCAAGTACGTGGTCTACATGGTCATCCTGGCCTTCACCGCCGGACTGCAGATCTTCATCGAGCCGCAACTGCTGTACGGCGTGGCCTTCACCGGCTCCAAGTCGTGGTCGCTGAACCAGCTCGGCCTGCTGTTCGCCTTCGACAACGGCGACTTCGCCGCGGCCGCCGCGCTGTGCCTGATGCTCCTGGCCGTCTGCACCGTGGCCGCCTGCTTCCTGGTGTTCAAGGCCAAGTTCTTCGAGACGGAGGTCGACCGATGACCGAGCGGCTCGGCGGGCCGTGGGTGTGGCGGACGTCCGTGTCCGTCGTGCTCGGCCTGGTGGCCCTGGCCTGCGCACTGCCGCTGGTGTGGCTGGTGCTGGCGCCGACCAAGTCCGACGCCCAGATCACCGGCGGGCATCCGCTGTCCTTCGGCTCGCTCGACGGCTACCTGACCGCCTGGCGGAACCTGACCACCTTCAACGACGGCGTCATCTATCAGTGGATCGTCAACTCGGCGCTCTACACCGGCGGCGCGGTGCTGCTGTCGGTGACCACGTCCCTGCTGGCCGGGTACGCGCTGGCGGCGACGAGGATCGCCGGTCGGCGGGTCATCCTCATCGCCACGCTGCTGGCGATGATCGTGCCACCCGCCGCGCTCGTGCTCCCGCTCTTCCTCGAGGTGAACGCGGTCCAGCTCACCGGCACCGCCTGGTCGGTGATCCTGCCCGCCAGCCTCTACCCGTTCGGGGTCTACCTCGCCTTCATCTACTTCTCCACCCTGCTGCCGCGCGAGGTGCTGGAGGCCGCCAGGATCGACGGCTGCTCGGAGGCCGCCCTGTTCGCCAGGGTCGCCCTGCCGCTGGGCAAGCCGCTGATCGCGCTGCTGACCTTCTTCGCCTTCATCGGCAACTGGAACAACTACTTCCTCCCGTTCGTGATGCTCGGCGACGACGAGACCTTCAACCTGCCGGTCGGGCTCGGCGTGCTGATCTCCGGCTCACCGGCGCTCAACCCGGCACTGGGCGGCAGCGATCTCCCCATCCACCGACCAGAAGCCGCGATCACGGGCGTGCTCACCGTGGTGCCCGTGGCGCTCGTCTTCCTGTTCGCCCAGCGCCACCTCGTGCGCGGACTGCTCGACGGCGCCGTCAAGAACTGAACCGCAACGGAGTGAATGTGAAGATCACCGCTGTCGACGTCGTCCTGTGCGCGCAGCCCGCCGTCACACCCGCCTTCCGCTGGCGCGACGGCCTGCCGGGGTCCGAGCCCGCGCACACCGGCGGCTGGCTCGTGCTGTCCACCGACGACGGGCACACCGGCTACGCCTACAGCCAACGCGGCGCCATCCTGGCCGACATCGCCGACCGGCGGCTGCGCTCCGAACTGCTCGGCGCCGACCCGCTGCAGCGTGAGTGGTTGTGGCACCGCGTCTGGGAGCTGGACCGCATCGAGGAGATGCCGCTCTACATCCATGGCCTGGTCGACGTGGCGCTGTGGGACATCGCGGGGAAGGCCGCCGGGCTGCCGGTGCACCAACTGCTCGGCGGGTACCGCACCGCCATCCCCGCGTACGCCTCCACCTCGACCTTCGCCACCGTCAGCGAGTACCTCGACGTCGCCGACCAGTGCCTGGAACTGGGTTACCCGGCCATCAAGCTGCACGCCTGGGGGAACGTCGACCGCGACATCGCCCTGTGCGCGGCACTGCGCGAGCACGTCGGCGGCTCGGTGCCGCTGATGTACGACGGGTCCGCCGGGTTCGACCTGCTCGACGCGATCAAGCTGGGCAGAGTCCTGTCCGAGGCCGGATACCTCTGGTACGAGGAGCCGATGCGCGAGTTCAGCGCGACCGCTTACCAGCGCCTGGCCGAGAAGGTGGACGTACCGCTGATCGTCGCCGAGACCAGCGACGGCGCCCACATGAACACCGCCGACTTCATCGCCAACGGCTCCGCCACCGCGGTGCGCACCAGCGCGGGCCTGCGCGGCGGCGTCACCGGGGCGATGCGGATCGCCCACCTGGCCGACGCCTACCGGATGCGCGCCGAGGTCCACGGCGGCGGCATCGTGCACACCCACCTGTGCATGGCCATCCCCAACACCACCTACTACGAGTCGTTCGTCCCCGCCAACCCCGTGACCAGGGAAGAGACGGTCGACGCCAACGGGCTCGTCCATGCGGGAACCGCGCCCGGCATCGGATACGAGGCCGAATGGGAGCGCACCGCCGTACCGGCCGGGCTGGAGCCCTACACCTCCTGAATTCCCCCCAACAAAGGAGAACACCAACATGAGCGACAAACGGAGCACCGGCCTGAGCAGGCGCGCCGTCCTGGCGACCGCCGCGACACTACCCCTGATCGCGGTGACGCCCGCCGCGGCGGCGGCCAAGGGCTGGACGTGGAAGCTGCTCACCGAGGGCACGGACGTGTGGCAGCGCAACTCCTGGAAAGGCAGGGAGCAGTTCGACTTCCGGCTCGGCGGTGGCGGCTGCATCCCGCAGATGCGGCACTGCCCGACCGGCTACCGGCCACTGCTCTCGCCCACCTACGAGGGCGAGGAGACCGACCGGGTCATGCAGGCCGTCCTGTGGGGCCTGAACGTCGAAGCGGCGACGAACGTCCTCGACCGGCGCTGGAACGTCAACCAGGCGGGCACCCGCCCCGGCGCCTACCAGCGCACGGTCCGCGTCGAGCGGACCACCCCGACCACGACCGACGTGTGGACCATCGCCGACCGGCAGTGGTACGCCGAACTCGTCGCCGACTTCGCGGGATCGGACGCCGTCCCGCAGCTCACCCGCTACACCAGACTGTCCAACGGCACGCTGGAGATCCGCCGCGTCATCCGGCTGCCCAAGGTCGTCAACGCCGGAACGACAGTCGCGAACGTCGAGTTCTACCTGGAGAACTGGCTGCCCTTCCTGCGCTCCGCCGACGCCTTCACCGCCCTGGCACTGCGACTCGACGCCAACGGCGACCCGAGCGAGTGGTACCGGGCGGGCCAGAACATCCCCTACTACCCGTGGACGCCGACCAGCACCACCAGCGGCTACGCCATGGTCTACCAGGAAGGCACGCACCGGACCACCCCCAACGTGGCCGTGGTCTTCTCCAAGAACCCGGGCACGAAGCACGCCACCTCGGCCGTGTTCGAGAATGTGCGCAACTCGATGGACTGGGACACCGGCATCGGCATCCTGCCCGGCGCCCACATCATCGGCGGGGAAGCCGACAGCATCCTGGACTACACGATCCGCATCGTGCCCAACGGCGGCACCAGCGCCGGCCTGGTCACCGACCTCAACGCACAGGTCGCCGCGATCCGGCCACCCGCTCTGTACGGCCCGGCGTACGCGCTGTCCGGCGAACTGGGCAGCATCGCGGGGCGGCTGCGTGGTTATTTGACCTCCGCCGAGGGAACGCGAACCAACCACCTCGCCCCGCTCCTGGTCTGAGTCCGGCGATCCCGGGCGCCGCGCTGATCTGGCTGATGGTCGGCCTCCCTCTCATGATCGTCATGCTGTGCGCGGGTGCTCGCCGTTCAAGTCATACAGGAGGGCGGGGATGAGGCGTTCCTCCATCACCGTCCAGCCTCGGCTCGCCATGAGTGGTGCGAGCTCCACGTCCCATGGGCTCGGCGTGGCCGTCCCGCTCAGCGGGGTGGACTCGCTCTCGGCGAGTCCCGCGGCGTAGTCGGCCGCCGACATGCGCCACGGAGTCGCCCGGTGGCGGGAGATCGCGCGTTCCATGATCCGCAGGCCGGTCCAATCGAAGTCGGCTCGCCACCGCAGCTCGCCCTTGGCCGTCTCCAGGAGGCGGTGGCAGGCCGCCGAAGGTATCCCTTCGGTGCAGATGAGCGGCGCGGATCGGGCGCCGAGTTCGGTGGCCGCCGCGCGGAGCACGGCCGGGTTCTCGCAGATGAAGATCGGGTCGTCGTCGAGGGCGACCGGGAAGGTGGTGAGCTGGTGCAACGTCAGCCGGTATGGAACGCCATACCTGGCCGCCTCCGCCAGCCAGCCCGCGACCGGGCCCTGGCCGAGTACGGGGAGGTTGAGCACCAGGACCTGGCTGGCCAGGTCGTCCACGATCACCCCGGCCGACTCCCACAGCGTGCGCTGCCCCACCCGGTCGCCTGGAACAGACGGCAGGCTGGCGCGGAGCGCCAGGGCCCGCAGCACCAGCAAGGTCAGCGGTGAGCCGGCGGACAGGGCCTTGGTGTCGCCCGTGGCACGCTCGGCCAGCACGGGGAGCGGCATGGCCTGGGCGGGCAACTGGTCGAGAACCTGGGCCGCCGTGGTGACCAGCCGCCCTTCGCCGCGCCTGATGAGCCTGGTCGCCGTGCCGTCGACGGCGATGGCCTCCAGCCAGGCGGCGTGCCAGGCGTCGCCGGAGTGCCTGCCGTGGGAGGCGCCGGCGAGGAGCCGATCGCGTTCCTCGTCGAGCGCCCGGCGCTCCCCGGCCCGGTCCCGTAACGGACCGCCCAGCTCGGCCAGCACATCACGCAGGCCGTGGGTGTACCGGTTGGTGAGGAAGAGGTCCAGGTCGGTCAGGGGCACGGTGAGACGCTTGACGTCCTCCGGCCGGTAGCGGCCGGTCAGCCCGATGATCACCCGGCGCTCCTCCTCGGAGGGCACGCCGATGCTGACCGAGCCCGACAGAGCGCCGTCGCGCTCCAGCTTGCGCCTGGCGGCGGCAAGCAGGCGGGCCCAGCCCTCCGAACGCAGCTCATCCAGGGAGTTCAAGCGGGATGACCTCCTCCGGGGGCAGAGCCACCTTGCGGGTGTCCGGTGAGCCGAGGGCGGTGGTCAGATCGCCGGTGTCATCGGCCAGCAGCTGCCCGCCGTCCCATACCAGCAGCAGAGGGCTGACGGTGTGGTCGACGGGAGAGTGCGCCAGGTCGTAATGGGCCGCGGCGGAGACCGAGGCGTGGGTGGCCCACAGGTCGTAGCCGGTCATGAACAGGTCGAGGTCGAACTGCGCCGCCAGCGACATCAACTCGCCGCGCCCGGTGTCGTCCACCCCGGCGAACGCCTCGTCCAGCGCCAGCAGCCGGGGGGCGTCCGGCCGGGCCGAGTTGAGCATGGCATGTGCGGCGGCGAACAGCGGCAGGTGCAGGGAGACCGACTGCTCACCGCCCGACAGGCGGCTGTGCCTGGACCTGGTCAGCCGCTCTTCCGTACCGTCCGATCGTACGAGCTGGAAGGCGAACTGCCGCCACCTGCGGTAATCGAGCACGTCGGCCAGCAACTCACGGTAGGGCCTGTCGCGGTGGCGCGCCCGCGCGTTCTTGATCTGGACGGCGAAGTGGCCACGCATCCTCGTCAGGTCGTCGGGGCGCAGCCGGGCCGCGTCACCGTCGAGCAGGCCGCAGATCGCGCGCTGCTCGTCGTCCAGCGCGTCGGCCAGCAGCCACCCCACCCCGACGGTGGTGCCCGAGGACATCCGGCGTGAGCGCATCTCGGTGTTCATCCTGCGGATCAGGTCGCGGGCATCCACGGTGCGGTCGTGGATCTGCTGGGCCAGCCTGGTCAGCAGGGCGTCCTCCAGGATGCGCTGCTCGGAGTCGCTGAGCAACTGCTGCTGGTCGTTCCTGCTGGCGCTGATCTTCGTGGCGAACGCGCCGACCGGCAGCAGGCCTTCCTCATCGGTGACGCGTACGACGATCACGCCGTCGGCGCCGTCCCACTCGGGCCGGTAGTTCTGGTCGGCGGCGGTCAGCTGCGCCTGCAGGTCCTCCAGGGCCTTGGTCAGCCGGGTGGTGGACTGCTTGAGCGAGATCTCGGTCGGGGTCAGGTCACGGGTGACGGCAAGGACGGCCTCGTGCACCTCGCGAACGCCGGCGGGCAGTTCCTCGGCCTGCCAGTCGGCCTCCTGGGCGGGCCAGGCCAGGCCGGGCGGGCACTTGAGCACGTCGAGCAGCTCGCGGCGGGCGTAGGGGGCCAGCTCGCGCGCTGTCTCGCGCTCTTCGCGCCGCGCCACCGCCAGCGCCTCGGCGGACGTCTCCACCCGGGTGCGCGCGCTCACCTCGGCGGTCAGCGCGTCCCGCTCGGCGGACCTGGCGGACTGCGTCTCCCGCTCGGCGTCGGTGATGTTCCGCTCGGTCCGCTCGACCTCCGCCAGCATCTGCCGGGCCTCCGCGCCGACCGTCGCCTGCAACGCCTCCAGCTTGGCGGCCTCCTCGGTATGCCGCCGGCGCGCGGTCTGCTCGGTCTTGGCGGCGTTCGCCTCGTCCTCGGCGGCCTCCGTCAGCCGGTCGGCCGCCGCCTGCACGCTGGAGAGCTGGCGGGCCGCCTCCCGCCGCCGCCCGGCCAGGGTCCCGGCGGCGCGTTCGAATCGTTGTACGGCCCCCGCCACCTCGTCGACGGCGTCCGGCGCCAGAGCGCGTTCGGCACCGGTGCGGCGCAGCGTCCGCTCGGCGGCGCCATGCGCGGCGACAGCCTCGTCGAAGCCCCGCTGGGCCTCGTCCGCGCCTTCCCTGGCGCCGCGCAGCCGTCCGGCCGCCTGTTCGCGGGCACGCAGGGCCGTCACGATGGGACCGGTCCTGGGCAGCGCGGATCTGGCCTCCGCCACGGCCTCCAGCCTCGCCTCGGCCGCCGCGTCCTGCCGGCCGAGGCTCGCGAGAGCGTCGTCGAGAGCGGCGAGCCGGGTGTCGCACTCGGCCAGCCGGGCAGCGCGGCGCCGGGCCCTGGCCGTGGCGCCGATGTACTCGGCGTGCACCTTGTGATGGGCGCCGACCTGGATGCCCTGGAAGAAGCGGCCACCGGGCGTGATGACAGGGCGGAACAGAGGGTCGTCGACCACCGGCTCGGCGGAGAACACTCCGCCCTGCTCACCGTTGACCACCAAGTGGTCGTCGTCCTGCAGTTCGACGGCGCGCAGGATCGCGGTGACCCGATCCGCTGAGACGGGGCTGTCTTCCTCCGGCTCCAGTACGCGGAGCAGGTTGGGTCCGGTGAACGGATACGCCTCGAAAAGGTAGGCGTCGGAGTCGCCCACCCGCACCGGCTCAGGCTCCGGCGTGATCCAGGCGTCCAGCAAGCCGGTGGCCTCCATCGCCGCCTCGATCCCGGCCGCGTCCCGCTCGTCCCGCAGGTCCTGCACGGCCGGCGCCGTCAGCTCGCCGAAGACCGCTTCCAGAGTGGGCGCGTCGGGCTCACCCACCTGGTCCAGGGCCTCGGTCAGCGCGGTGGCGTCGGCCGCCACGACGCCGTGGCGTTCGGCCCACGCCGACAGCTCCTCGCGCGCCGCGCTCCTGGTCCGCTCCACCTCGGCTTCGGCGTCCGAGGCGGCCTCCTCGGACTGAGCCAGGGCCGTCTGTGCCCGCTCCAGCGCGGCACGGGCCAGGTCGCGGGCCTGCTCGGCCTTGCTCAGGGCGGCCAGTGCGCCCCGGACCGCGCGCACGTCGTCGGCGCGGGCCGCGGCGCCGGCGCCGACCCGATCGGTGAATCCGCCCTCATCGGCGTCGCCCGGGCTCCACGGGATGCCGGCGGCGTGCGCCTCGTCGGCCAGCTCACCTGCCGTCCTGGAGACGGCCGATTCCAGCTCGGCCAGGTTGCGCCGCGCGGTTTCCAGCTCCGCCACGGCCCTGCTCTTGGCCGCGGTGCGCCGCTCCAGCTCGGCCCGCGCGCCGGCGGCGGCGTCCGCGCAGGTGCGCACCAGCCGTTCGAGGTCGGCGAGCTGTTGCAGCGCCTCGTACGCGGCGCTCGACTTGAGCTGGTCCAGCCTGGCGCGCAACCCCGCCAGAGCGTCCTCGGCGGTGGCCGTCCGGGCCTCCGCCCGCGACCGCTCCTGCTCGGCGACGGTCAGTTTCTCCCTCGCTGTCCGGCGGGACTCGACGGCGGCGGCCACCTCGCCGCGGCGGCGGGTCAGCGCGTCGGCCGCCCAGCGGGCGTGGGTCCGCAGGTAGGTGCTGTAGCTGGAGAGGAACGCGGCCGTGGCCTCGTCCGCGGCGACCAACCCCTCCAGGGTGCGCTGCACCGACTCCATGTCGTCGAAGGAACGGGCCGCTTCGGCGATCAGTTCGTCGTCGATCGGGCGCAGGCCGTCGGTCAGCGTGTCGGACAGCTTGGCCGGGTCGAGGTTCTTGGCCAGCTGCGGCCTGCGCAGGGTGAGGATCAGCGTGATGAGCTGCTCGTAGCGCTCCCTGCCCAGCCCGAACAGCCGCCGGTCGATGGCCGCCCGGTAGTCGGAGGCCGAGCCGATCAGCGCCTGCTCGCCCAGCTCCGCCGCGAGCTGTTTGCGGGTCATCGGCCGGTCGTCGGGCGTGAGCAGGGAGAAGTCCTCGCCGACGCGGCCGTCGCAGACGAAATGCCAGCGTACGGGGGTGTCGCGGTGCCGCTGGGCGTGCAGCCCGACGCCGGCCGTGACCGACCGGCCGGTGCCGGGATCGCGGAACTCCATCCAGACGTAGCCGAGCGCGGAGTCCTGCCCGCGGAAGAGCAGGTTGGACTTCATCGTCCGGTCCTCGGAGGCGAACGGGTTGAGCCGCTTGGGATCGATCCGCCCGTCGAGCACGAACGGGAACAAGACCTCCAGCGCCTTGGTCTTGCCCGACCCGTTGGGCCCGCGCAGGATCAGCCAGCCGCCCGCGAAGGCGAACTCCTCATCCCGGTAGTCCCACAGGTTGATGATCCCGGCCCGAGAGGGGACGAACCTGGTCACTTCACATCCTCGAAGAGAGCGGATTGTTCGGGGCGCTGTTTCACCTCCGCGGTGACGCCGCGGTATCGGGCCAGCAACGGCAACGCCAGCACGCCGCCCTCGACGACCGCCACCAGGCGCAGCTTGGCCAGCAGTGCGACTGCCTCGCCGAGCAGCCGGTCGGGGTCGGCCCGCCAGACGGCGCCGAAGGCGACGCCGAAGTGGCCGACGAGCTCGCGCATGACGCGCCGCAGCCAGGTATCGGGCAGGAAGGGATAGACGGCGTCGCCCGTCGGCGCCGTCCCGGTCCTGTCCTGCTCGGCCAGCACGGTCAGCACGTTGCCGTGCGGCAGTGCCGCGTCGATGCGCGCGGCCGCCTCGGCCAGGCGGTCCTGCGCGACGTCGGTCAGGAAGGCCGGGAGCTGTTGTTCGGTCCAGACCGCCACTGCCGGACGTTCTCCTGTTTGCTGCCACCGGGCGGTCCGTCCGGCGGTCCAGACGACTGGGTGCGGTCGGCGGGGATGGGGGAGTTCGGCTCCGTTGGCTGGGTTGAGCGGGATCAGCCGGGCGCGGACCGCCGCGTTCAGCGCGGTCCGTAAGGTGGCGGGGATCCGTACCACGGTGGCGGGTGACAGTTGGCGATCGGTCGGCGAGGGACGGGACGCGAGCGTCGCGAGCAGTCCGTTGACGTCGCGGGAGGTGAGCTTGAGCAGCCGGATCCGCCCGAGGCGGGGGATGAGGTAGAGGCGGATGTGTATGGCGTAGCCTTGCCGGGTCGACGGCCGCAGGGCGTCCTTGGTGGCCGGCCAGCGCGCCAGCCACTGCCCGAGCGTGCATCCGGCCCCAACGCCGTCGCGGTCGGCAGCGGCCAGGGCTCGGCCTGCCGCCTCCGCTTCCTCGGAGTCGGTGTAACCACCCTGGCGGACGCGCTGCTGCTGCCCGTCCAGGCCGCGTACCTGGACCGCGAAATACCAGCTGCCGTGATCGTCATCTACCGGCAGACGCGGACACGTGACGCCTCGCTGACGTCCCGTTTCCGCATCCACGCAGCCGCATCACCTGCTGACCTGCACACGTGTCTTTGCCATCTGCCCCACATCCCCCACGGTGTGCGATGACAGACGCGTCGGCTAGGACTTGCACTCGATCAGGGACGACCTCAGGGCGAGTGGCCGAAATACGTGGGGCTCGACGAACCGGCCCCGTCGTGAACGCGCCGTCACGTCGCCGGATGCAGGACTGTGACGAGGGTCTGCCGGGTGTGGGAGGGGCTTGCCGCCTTACACCGGCGGCGGCGTGCTCGGCTGGCCCAGGCAGGCCACGCCCTGTGCGACGGCCACCCGGACCTCACCGCTGCGAACCACCCGGACGACCGGCCCAAGCCCACATCGCCGGCAACCCGACCCGCCTGATCTCGCTGCGCCGAGTACGGTGCGCGCCCTGCTCGTGTGGCCGGTCACCGACGTCACCCGAGCGCTCGCCGCCGCGGTGACCACGTGGTGAGCGCGCAGGTGCGCCTGAGGCCGAACGGAGGAGGCAGGGAGTGGTTCCGCTCTGCGCGAAGCCGGCGGAACTCGACCGCGCTGTCTACCTATGGTGTGGAGTATGGCCTCCTCCATCCCGCAGCCATCTTCCATCTCGCCGCTACGTCCAGCGATCGATCGGACCGCCCTCAAGCCCTCTCCGGCTCGCGAGCCGCTGTGGCGGCAGGTGCTCGGTGAGTGTCTGAGGGGCCTTCGTCAACAGCGGGGCGAGAAGTTGAGTGAGACGGCGGGTCGCGCCGGAGTCTCGCCGCAATATCTCTCCGAGATGGAAAGAGGCGTCAAAGAGCCGTCGAGTGAAATGATCGCCGCGGTCGCCGGCGCGCTGGATGTGACCCTGGTCGATCTGACTCTTGCTGTCGCAGAGAGTTTGCGGTCTGCTCAGCCCAGCAGGTCGAGGGATGCTGTCTGCTCGGCGGCGTATGCTTTGGCCGCTTAGCGGCTTGCCGGGGTTGTTCGCGGGCCTATGAGTGCTCCTCGATGATCTGATCGAGGAGCCCGTACTCCAAGGCCGCGGTCGCGGTGAACACGCGATCGTGATCGGTGTCGGCGCGTAGGGTCTCGATCGTCTGGCCGGTGTGCCGTGACAGGATGCGCTCGATGTCTGCCCGGACTCGTACAACCTCGTCGGCCTGCAAGATGAGGTCGGGGATCGTTCCGCGCCCCTGAGCGGCTGGTTGGTGCAGGATCACGCGTGCGTGGGGGAGAGCGGCACGTTTTCCCTCGGCACCCGCGGCGAGAAGGACGGCACCGACCGCGACGGCTTGTCCGACGCAGGTTGTCGAAACCCGCGGGCGGATATGGCGCATGGTGTCGTATATCGCGAGCATCGCACTCGGATCACCACCTTCGCAGTTGATATAGAACTGTATTTCGGCATCGGGGTTGTCCGACTCCAGAAAAATCAGCTGCGCGATGAGCGCGTTGGCGACGCCCGCGTCGATCGCGGTGCCCAGATAAACGATTCGCTCGGTGAGCAGGTGCGAGTAGACATCCATGATCCGCTCGCCTCGAGGATTCTGCGCGATGACGTTCGGTATCGTATATGTGGTCACTTGCCGACTCCTTCGGTGACGCCGAATCCGGGCCGCGGGCGATTGTGCGGCGCGACTTCGTCGAAGGTCTGCACGATCGCATCTATGAAACCGTAGTCGAGCGCCTCTTGCGCTGTGTACCAACGATCGTGCAGAGAATCCTCGAATATGCGCTCGACGGGCTGGCCCGTGTCCTCGGCGATAAGACCGAGCACCGTGTCACGAGTATGCCGGAGGTCGCCGGCCTGCAGTTCGATGTCGACCGCGGTGCCACCGATTCCCGCCGAGCCCTGGTGCATCAGGACGCGTGCGTGCGGCAGGGCGCGGCGCTTGCCTCGGGTCCCCGACGACAGCAGGAATTGCCCGGCGCTGTAAGCGATGCCCAGCACGAGGGTCGACACGTCACAGGGAATGAGGCGAATGATGTCGCGAATCGCCAGCATCGAGGGGACCGAGCCGCCCGGGGAGTGAATCCACAATGCGATATCGGTCGACGCGTCCTGGGTGGCGAGTGCTATCAGTTGCGTGACCAGCAGTGTCCCGTTGTCGTCGTCGAGAGGGCCGTCGAGAATGAGAACACGCTGCTCGTAAAGCTCGCGTCTCATCCGCTGGTTGAACAGGGGAAGTTTCGATTCTTCGCTCATGCGTCCATCATGTGAGGCGATTCGCATCGGCGTCGACACGATCCGCCTGCGGCAGATCTGCTCTGAGCAGCGTGACCTCCTGAGCAGGGGCATATGGTCACGCTCCGCAGGGCACTCGGGTCGGGTTCAGGGCGCATCTGGTCAGGAGCCGGTTTCCGGATGGGCACCTGAGCATTCGCTCGGCATGGACAGCGGATCGAGTGTCGCCAGTCACTACTCGGGGCAGAGGATGGCGTCCCCCGTCCTGGAGGCGAGCGGGTCGATGGCGGATCGCGGTGGGCGCTGGCCAGGGTGAGGGACATGACAAGCTGGACCCGCTCCGTCCCGCGAGCCGAAGGTGGGGGTGGTGAAGCCGGGCGAGCTGCTCTTGACGGCCTTGTACTCACCCTGGCTCTCGCACACCTCGAGGGTGGGTAGCGGGGATCCGTGGGCGTCCGGCCGGCGTTGAGCTCCTTTGGTTCCTCCTTCGTCAGCAATTCGTACGTGTCCAGCGCTCCCGGTGAAAGGCGCTGAGGTCGTCGGCGGTGGAGATCACGCCTCCGGCGGCGTAGCCGTCAGCTCGGCGAATGCCCTCCGTACGTCTCCCCATTCCGGTGAGGAGCCGATGGTCGCGCCCGCTGGTGCAGATACGCGTCGACGGGCCGGGCACGGTGCACCTGTCCAACGGGACGACGGTCGAGGTCGAGAACGACGGGGCACCCGAGCCGGCCGACCTCATCGTGGTGCCCGGCAGCGGGCCCGGCGCCAACACGGGCGTTCCCGCCGAGATCGCCCGCGGCACGCTGCCGAAGGCGCTGGCCCGTACCGCTTCAGAATCCGTCGCGGGGTGCTTGACCTGCGGATCGACCTGAGGTGGCGGCTCGGTCCAGGATCAGTTCCCGTGCCTCTCCGTCTCATCTATCTGCTCATGATCCAGGTGTTCGGCTTGCTGATGCTCCTGGGACGTGGTCAAGCGTCCAAAGACATGGAAATCATGGTGCTCCGGCATGAGCTGGCTGTGCTGCGGCGTGAGGTCGTCCGGCCGAAGCCCAACTGGGCCGATCGAGCGGTCCTGGCCGCCCATCCGACCAGCAGGTATCACAGAACGTGATCGCGGGTAGCGACCGCTTGGAACAGTGAGCGACCGAGGGGGATGGCGATGTTGGATGGCCGCTGGATGCACGGTGTGCTGGCTGCGCTGGTCCCGCTGGGGCTGACCGCGGGCCAGCCCGGCCCGTCCGGGTCTCCGGCGCGGGAGAAACCCCCGGTCGTGCTGTTCCCCGCATTCCATTTCACCAAGCTCCAGGCGACCGTACGCGACCAGACCACGGCGCCGGGCTGCCCGCGCTCTGGCACCTTCCAGGACTGGTTCCGCAACGACCGGCCGAGCAGGTTCAGCCAGGTCTGCCGAGACCGGTTGCTCACCCTGCGCTACCGCGACGATCCCTCGCTGCCGATGCCGGAGCGCTTCGCCGAGCAACCGGGCATCACCGTCGAGATCATGAAATACGGCCGCACGGACAGCGCACCGTACTACGAGGCTCTCTACCGCAGGCTGGAAACCAACGGGTATGTCCGCGACCGGGACATCCGGGTCGCCGGATACGACGCCCGGCTCACCCCCGACATGGGCGGCTTCTTCGAGCGCACCCGCCGGCTCATCGAGGACACCTACCACGACAACGGCGAGCGGCCGGTGCACCTGGTCGGCCACTCCAACGGGCCGCTGTATGCCCAATACCTGCTCACCCACACCAGCCAGGCATGGCGAGAGCGCTACATCCACGGCTTCACCCCGATCGCGGGCAACATGCCGGGGCAGGGTCTGATGTACTCCGTGATGTTCACCGGGCAGAACATCCAGGACTTCGGCTACCCCACGACCAGGAAAAACGCGCGGAGCAGCGCGCGGATGTACCAGAGCGCCCCCTCCACCTACATGAGCGCCGCCGACCCGGCGATCTTCGGCGACCGTGAGATCGTCATCCGCGACTCCTCGACAGGCCGCTCCTACACGCCTCGCGACTACCCGCGCCTGTTCGCCGACGCGGGGCTGCCGACGGCCGGAAAGATCGCCGCGTACTACATCGGCTTCGTCCGGTTCGCCGATCCGAAGTCGTACCCCGACGTGGACGTCTACGGAGAGAAGGGGTCCGGCCTGCCTACGGTCGTCGGGGCCCGGCTGGCGAACCTGTCCACCGGCCAGATCGCCGACCCCGGTGGCTTCCTGCGGCGCGACGGCGACGGTAACCAGGAGGACATCACCAACAACGCCATCCTGGCCTGGCGGGCCATGCACTGCCATCACTTCAGCCTGACAGACAATCCCGGCGTGGAGCACGGCGCGCTACCCAACGACCCCGCCCTGCTCGACCGCCTGGTCACTGTCCTGGGCCGACCGCGCACCCGCTGCCGGTAGCCGGCTGCTGCGGGGGGCCGAGTTCGCGTATCTGTCGGTCTGCGGCACGGGCCAAGCCGGGCACCGGCTGCCCGATGAGGCCCTGCATATCGGCGCCGCGTTCCACCTCGCGGGATTCGCCGACGTGTGGGGCTCAAAAATAGGATGCGGTGTCTGACCTGCCGGTTCTCGGGTGGTGTCAGCTGGCCATCTGATTAGCTGGCGATCTGGTACTCGTTGATGAGGCCGCCGAGGATGGCTCTGCGGTGGACCCGGTGGTTGGCCAGGTCGATGGGGGTTGGCGGTCCTGTTCGGCTTGCGCTGGGGACAACTGTCCGATGCTGCGGTGGGGTCGGGTCGTGTTGTAGTGCTGCAGGTAGCGGGTGAGGGCTCGGCGTAGGTGGTGTTCGTTGAGGATGAGCATGTTGTCCAGGAGTTCGCGGCGTTGGGTGCCGATGATTCTTTCGCAGTGTGCGTTCGCTTTCGGGGCCTGCGGTGGGCTCTTGAGGATTCGCAGGCCGGTGTCGGCGAAGACCGCGTCGAAGGCTTTGGTGAACTGGCCGCCGCGGTCGCGGATCAGGAACTTCAGCTTCGTCATGTCGGTGTAGGTGTTCATCAGGAAGTTGCGGGCGGCCTGGGCGGTCCACGGGTCGGTGGGGTTGGTGGTGACGCCGAGCAGGTGGGCGCGGCGGCTGCCGTGTTTGAGCATGATCAGGGCGTACAGGCGTGTGAGGTTGATGGTGTCCACATAGAGGAAGTCGACGGCGACGATGTGCTCGGCCTGGGCGGTCAGGAACTGCTTCCATGTCGGCCCGCTGCGGCGCGGGGCGGGGTCGATCCCGGCCCGGTTCAGGATGTTCCAGACGGTAGAAACGGAGATCTGGTGGCCGAGGCGGGTCAGTTCGCCATGGATGCGCCGGTGTCCCACCTCGGGTTCTCCGCGGCCATGCGCAGGATGAGTGCCTTGACCGCAGCCGCGGTGGGTGGCCGTCCGGGACGGCGACGATTGCTGTAGTCCCACTTCTTGGCCACGAGTCTGCGGTGCCAGGCCAGCAGTGTGGCCGGTCTGATCGGGAAGATTTCCGCCCATCGCGAGCGGGGTATCAGGTGCGAGAGCGCCGCCAACCACAGGCGATCGGCCGGCTCGTAACGCACCCGCGGGATCTGACGGCGCAGGACAGTGTTCTGATGCCGAAGCACCAGCAGTTCCGCCTCTTTGGAGGCGCTCCTTCGTAGCAGCAGCGCGGGCAAAGACAACAGACGCCGGGTGACGGCGTACACCGTGGACAAGATCACGAAATATGATCCCAGGTGGCCCGTTCCAGGCCGGCTGATCCGCGCAGCGCAGGCCGATGCCGGCCGGACCGCCCAGACGCGGATCACCCATCTCATCGAGCTTTCGCCCTTACGCGTTCTCGCTCGCCGCCTTCTGAATGAGGGCCACGGCCAGGTCCGGGCGCGAGACGAACACCAGGTGCGAGGCGCCGTCGACCACCTGGACCTTCGCGCCGGAGCGCTGGGCCATGAACTCCTGCGCCGCAGGCGGGATGATCCGGTCGGCGCCGCTGATCAGGTTGTAGCTCGGGATCGTGTGCCAGGCCTGCGGGCCGGCGGCGGGCTCACCGAGGGCGGCGCCGGTGGCCGGGCGCTGCATGATCGCGAAGAGCGCGGCCTCCTCGGCGGGCAGATCTCCCGCGAAATGGGGATGGAACACGCGCGGGTCGATGTAGAGATCGACCTGCCCGCCGGGCAGCGGCACGGGTTTGAGTGACTCGCCCACCGTGCTGCCCGGGAACTTCTCGACCAGCTCTTGGACGCTCTCGCCCGTCTCCGGTACGAACGCCGCCAGGTAGACCAGCGCCTTCACCTCGGGGTTTCCGGCAGCGGCGGTGGAGATGACGGCACCGCCGTATGAGTGGCCGACCAGCACGATCGGTCCCTCGATGCTGTTCAGCAGCGCCTTGAGTTGCTCCGCGTCGGAGGAGAGCCCCCGAAGCGGGTTCGGCGCGGCGATGACCGGATAGCCGTCGGTGACAAGCCGCCTGACGATCGCGGTGAAGCCGTTGCCGTCCGCGAAGGCGCCGTGCACCAGCACGATAGTCGGTTTCTTGTGTGCCATTTCCTCACCTTTCATGACGTGATGGTGGAAAGCTACGGCGGCGGACTGAACGGAAAATGGACGGGCCAGAGCGCCGTTCTGCGGCGGGATTCCCGGATTGTTCCGTCCGCATCAAGTCGGCTCCGCCAATCTGGCCCGCAGGACGAACAAGCCGGGGGTGTGGATCGTCTCGTAGCGGCGTCCGGATGCTGATCTTCAGCGCACCGCGTCGTCCACGTCGAGCTCCGTCGGGCGACGGCAGTAGTAGACCAAAGCGGGTGGGAGATTCGCCCACACCGTTCGGCTGATGACCACCTCGTCGAACCGCCACCGCATGGAACGCAGCAGGCGCCGGGCCGGCGGGGCCCACCGGGCATGCACGTAGGCGAAGGTGGTGAACACGCCGTGCGGTGACAGCGTCGCCACGACCGCGGACAGCACGTCGCGCTGCTGGTTCTCGGTGAAGGCCGCCCATGGAAGGCCGCTGACCACGACATCGGCCTGGCGCAGCCCACGCTGCGCCAGCACCCTGGTGAGATCGGCCGCGTCCGCGTGAACGACGTCGACCTCCGGGTGGAGGGCGGCCAGCTTCCGCGCGAACCCTGAATTGACCTCGACGGCTATGTGCCGGCCGCGTCCGGCGAGACGCCGCTGGATGGCCTCGGTGAACGAGCCGGTACCCGGACCGAGTTCCACGACGATCGGAGAGCCGGTACTGGGGACGGCCGCCGTCGCCACCCTGGCCAATGCCGGGCTGCTCGGCGCGACCGCACCGACCGTCATGGGATCGCGTACGAACTCGAGAAAGAACGACACCGCTCAATCCCGCCGTGAAGGCGAGGAGACCGCCGAGATGTGGAACGCCAGCCCGATGCCCCAGGCGACCAGCGAATACAGCGGCCAGAAGAAGCGCTGCGGGGTGAAGAGCCGCCACACCACGACCTGCATCACATGCGCCACGACATAGCAGATGACGTGGATCCGCAGGCCCACCTTCAGTTGACGCTCGCTTTTTCTCGACTTCATCTCGACCCGTTCTTCGACGGCCTACCTGCACGACGGCGCCAGGCTAGATCGGCACACTTGATGACGACGGAATCGTTGGCGGACCCGGCCATGCAGAGATCGTCAAGTCCCCGACCCTACGCTGGCCGGCGATCAACCTCTGCTGAAAGGTTCCGCATTCATGACGACCACCCGCCGTACCCTGCTTGCCGGATCGGCCGCGGTCACCGCCGGCGCCCTGCTCGGCGCGCCCGCGGCGCAGGCACACACCCGGCCGGAGGGCAGGTCCAAGCCGACCGTCGTGCTGGTGCACGGCGCGTTCGCAGACGCCTCCGGCTGGAACGGCGTCGCCGGCCGGCTCATCCGCGACGGCTATCCGGTCCTCGCCCCGGCGAATCCGCTGCGCGGCGTGGCCGCCGACTCCGCCTACCTGGCCGGCATCCTCGCCACGCTCAGCGGTCCGCTGGTGCTCGTCGCGCACTCGTACGGCGGGATGGTCATCACGAACGCCGCGACCGGCAAGGCCAACGTGAAGGCGCTGGTCTACGTCGCCGCCTTCACGCCCGACGAGGGTGACACGTTGCTGAGTCTGCAGACGAAGTACCCCGGGAGCAAGCTGGGGGAGACGGCGCTGGACTTCCGTCCCTACGGTGAGGGCCTCGTCGACGGGTACGTCAAGCACGAGGTCTTCCGCGAGGTGTTCGCCGGCGACCTGCCGCGGGCGACCACCGAGCTGATGTGGGCCGGTCAGCGGCCGAGCGATGTGCGCGCGCTGCAGGAGCCGTCCGGCCCGCCGGCGTGGCGGACGATCCCGTCCTGGTACCTCGTGGCCCGTGACGACAACGTGCTTCCGGCCGCGGCGCAGCGGTTCATGGCGCAGCGGGCCGGCGCACGTACCGCCGAGGTCAAGGCCTCGCACGTCGCGATGATCTCGCAGCCTGCCGTGACGGCCGATCTCATCAAGCGCGCCGCACGTTGACCACGCTTTCCACCGATCTCCCACGAGGACGGGACCTTGCATCAGCGCGCCTACGAAGGCCAGTGCGCCGCCGAAGAGAACCGGCACACCTCCGCCAAGTCACCTAACCGCAATCCGAAGCTGACGCTGTTCGCGCTGGCGCTGGGCACCTTCGCGATCGGCACCGGCGAGTTCGGCAGCAACGGCATCATCCAGCTCTTCGCGTCCGATCTGAACGTGTCGATCCCGGTCGCGACCCACGCGATCACCGCCTACGCCATGGGGGTGGTGATCGGCTCGCCGGCGATCACCCTGCTCGCCGCCCGGGTCAACCGGCGCACGCTGCTGCTCGGCATGATCGCCCTGTTCCTGGTCGGCAACGGGCTGTCCGCGCTGGCGCCGAACATCGCGCTGCTCGTCGCCTTCCGGTTTGTCGCCGGCAGCGTGCAGGGCGCGTTCTTCGGCGCCGGAGCCGTCGTCGCGGCGTACGTGTACGGCCCGGGCAAGGGCGGCAAGGCATTCGCCACCGTCATGGGAGGACTCACCATCGCCACCGTCGTCGGGTCGCCGCTCGGCACCTTCATCGGTCAGGATGCGGGCTGGCGCACCATGTACTGGGTCGTGGTCGCCATCGGCCTGCTCGCCGGCACCGCCTTGGTGACCTGGCTGCCCCGTACCGATGACCTGCGCGGCGGCTCCATCACCAGCGAGTTGGAGGCCGTGCGCCGGCTCAACGTCTGGCTGATGGTCACCGTCGCGGCGCTCGGTATCTCCAGCATCTTCGCCGTCTACACCTTCATCGGCCCGTTCATCACCGACGCGGCGCTGCAGGACGCCTCGCTCATCCCGATCGCGCTCGCCGTCTTCGGCCTGGGCATGGCGGCCGGCAACCACCTCGGCGGACGCGTCGCCGACCGGTACCAGAACCGTGGCCTGACCTGGGGCTACAGCGCTGTCCTGGCACTGCTGGCGCTGATCGGCGTGGCCGGCGGCAACCTGGTCATCCTGCTGCCCTGCCTGTTCGGCGTGGGCGCGACCATGATGTTCGCGATCCCCACCATCCAGGTGCGGCTGACCGGTTTCGCGCCGGACGCCCCGACTCTGATGGGCGCGCTCAACCTGGCCGCACTCAACCTGGCCAACTCGCTGGGCGCGATCGGCGGCGCGGTCACCCTCAATGCCGGCTGGGGGACCTTGTCCACCGTCTGGGCCGGCTTCGCCCTCACCAGCGCCGGCCTGCTCCTGTACATCGTGACCGTGGCCCGGGTGAAGCCCGTTCCCCGTTCCCCGCTAAGCAGCTCGGCCCGAGCGGAACTCCAGCCGGAGATGCGTTCTGACTCCGTGTGACGGCGTGGCCTCGTCCGCTGCCTCAAGCGGCAGGCGCACCTCGCGCAGTCGTGTTCTCACCGGCATGAGATCCCTGTCCCCAGGGTTCACGCCGCCTGGCGAAAGCAGTGCGACCAAACGGAGGAATCACATGAACGACGGCGCGGCGCAGCGCGGGCCGGTCCTGGACGAAGAGCAGTCTCGCCGCCTCGTCGAGTACGGCGAAATGGAACACGTCGAGGTCGGCCGGGATCTGCATGATGATCGTCCGTGCTCTTTCGCCTGGCCTATCTTGCGGTCACGAACACCTTCGTCACGCTACGGTTGCTGCCGATGGGCGATCGGGACAAGGACGTCGAGATTCTCGCCCTGCGTCACCAGATCACCGTTCTCGAACGGCAGTTCGGTGCCGGCGCCAGGGTGCGATTCGGCCCCCGGGGACCGTGCCTTCCTCGCCGCCCTGCTGACACCGCTGCCCCACCAGGTCCTGCGTCGGCTGCGGCTCCTCGTCCGCCCGGATACCGTCCTGCGCCGGCACCGTGATCTGATGAGGCGGCGTCATGCCCGTACCTGTCGGCCGAAGCGGCGGGGGCTCCCACCCACGGTCCGCTCCATCCGCACGCTTGTCCTACGTCTGGTCCGAGAAAACCCGTCTCGGGGATATCGGCGGGTGCATGGTGAGCTGGCCATGCTCGGCATCACGGTCGCGCCCTCCATCGTGTGGGAGATCCTCCAGCAGGAAGGGCTTGACCCGGCACCCGACCGAGCGTCCCACCACCTGGGCCGACTTCCTGCGCGCCCAAGCCGAGGCGCTGCTGGCGTGCGATTTCATCGAGACCGTCACCCTCACCGGGCAGCGCCAGTACATCCTGGCCGTCATCGAGCACGCGAGCCGGCGCGTCCGCGTGCTGGGCACCACCGCGCACCCGACCGCGAGCTGGATCGTCCAGGCGATGAAGAACCTCGTGATGGATCTGGAGGAGGTCGGCTGCCGGGTGCGTTTCCTGATCCGGGACCGGGATGGGAAGTTCCCCGCCCTCATGGACGAGATCTTGGCTGAGGCCGGTATCCGGACCGTGCTCACCGGGATCCGGATGCCGCTGGTGAATGCGGTCATGGAGCGGTGGGTGCAGTCGTGCCGCCGTGAGCTGCTCGACCGCTGCCTGCTGTGGAACGAACGCCACCTGCGGTATGCCCTATGTGAGTACGAGCGGTTTTACAACCGGCACCGCGCCCATCAAGCCCTGGATCAAGCGGCTCCGCTACGCGCCGTCCCGGACCCGATCAGGGATCCGACGCGAATCGCCGAGCTGAGCGTACGCAGACGGGCCGACTCGGCGGGGTCCTCCACGGGTACTCACATGCCGCTTGAGCTGCATGGATGTAGTTTTCGGCAGGCGCAGGGTGCGCAGGTGACCTACCTGCTGCAGACGGGACAGACCACGGCCACGCCGAGCTGCTGACGCCGCGTTCGCTCACGCAGCTGTCACCGGGCGTAGCGACGGTGACGCGGGCGCGGCAGAACTGCGTTCCCGCTCTTCAGATGTGAGTGCTCTTACGGGCGATCTCAGATCCAAGATGACCGAGGCCGAGCTGGAGGCACCGACTGAGACGGTCGAGGACGTCATCTGTCCCGCGGTGCCCGGCGGCTACAAGACTTCGGTTACGCTGCTGCACGAGTAAAGGTCAAGGGATCTTCGTGCCGGCAGCACAAGCAGCGCATGTTCAGGGCCTCCTACGCCAACCGCTACCGCACGGTCTTGATTCAGATCATCGAGGCGCTGGACTTCGGGTCGGCCAACACGGTGCATGCGCTGATCAAGCGGTAAGGCCGGGTCGACGAGGTGTTACTTCTCGGCCGTGCCGGGTTCCCCGCTGATGGACTCCTGATAGATGTCCGCGTAGGTGCGCGAGTCCTTGATCAGGCCGTCGCAGAAGGCGGCGACGTCGTTGCCGATGAGTTCCAGCACTCCCTTGCCGGCCGCGACGCCCTCCTCGAAGAAGTCGAGGATCCCTGAGAGCAGGGACCCGTCAAGCAGGTCGATCGGTCCAACCTTGAAGAGGTACCTCTGAATCTCCTTGTAGACGATCTGGTAGTCCCGTGGGAGCGCCTTGACCCGGGCCATGTGCGCCCGCCACTGCTTCTTGCCCTCGATGATGTCCTGGATGCCCACGTCAGCCTCCTAGCCGGCCCAATTTCCTTGCGACGTTCCTGTTCAACTGCTCGCGCCACCGGTCGCGATAGCTCTGAGCCCCTTCTCCGCCGGTCAGCGCCGCGCAGAAGCCCCTGATGTCGTCACCCAGCACCTCGTGAATGCTCTGCCCATCGGCCGCTGTCTCCTCGAGCAGCCCCAGAGCACCGTCGAGAATCGGCATCAGGTTCCGGCCTGTGAAGTCCGCGTAGGGAGAAAGATGACCCTTGATCTCCTCCCACGCCGCCCGGTAGTCGGCCGGCAATGCCTCGGCCCGAGCTTCGAACGCCTTCCATTCCCTGGTGAGATCGCTGCCTGTAATGGAGTCCCAGAAGCTCATCTCCCGCCCTCCTTGAGCTTGTCGATTCGTGATGTGATGTACTTCCACTTCGCCCAGAACGTCGCGAGTTCTTCGCGCCCCGCGTCGTTGAGCGCATAGAACTTGCGCGGCGGGCCCAGCCCGGACGGTCGTTTCGTCACCTGGACAAGCCCGTTCTTCTCCAGCCGCAGCAGAATGGTGTAAACCGTCCCCTCGACGACATCGGCGAAGCCGAGTTCGTTCAGCCGACGCGTGATGGCGTACCCGTAGGTCTCCTCGCTGCCGATGATCTCAAGCACGCAGCCCTCAAGCGTGCCCTTCAGCATCTCCGTCAGGCCGTCCATCGTGGGTCCTCTTCCATCCTTCCTGGTACTCGGTAGCACCGAGTACCACTATACAGCATCACAGAGTAGTGGGCCAAATGTCCAGTAAGCGAAGTGCGGACAGGACGGCGCGATCCTCGGGAGCGAATTGCACCTCGGCGTTGCCGAGCTGCCGTTCAAGAACGGCGATCGAGGAGAGGACCCGCATCACGGACTGCCGTTCCTCCAGAAGATCAAGTTTTATCCCCAGGCCATCATGCCGGAGTGGTGCACGAGGTCGAAGTGACGTTCGTGTCGAGTTCGTCCCGACTGGCCCAGTGAGATCGACCGCCGGCTGGTGACTCGCCCAGGACGGGCCGGCAGGTAGGCGCATCGATTGGCACCGTGCCGCGTCACCGGTGCGGCGCTTGCCGGCGGACATCGAGCCGGCCGTGCCGCATCCGGCCTGTCAAGCGGATGCGCAACGTCTCCGGTGTGTTGTCGTCGGCGTCCCTGCCGCGGTGCGCAGCACCAGCTGGTGCGACAGCCTCCACCGGCCGTCGCGGCGCACCGAGCAGGCGGTCAGCGCCGCCTCCAGCCGCTCGTCGAACTCGACCAGATCGAGCCGGCCGTCGGCGACGGCGGTGCGCAGCAGTTCGGTGACCCGGTCGCGGTCCTCGCCGGACGCGCGCAGCGCCGGTGAGGAGGGCTTCTCAAGACCCTGCACGCGGATTTGCTGTGTCGTCATCGGGTTCTCCCCTTCCATTGGCCCGTGGCGGTCACGCGCAGAACAGCTGCACCGTGGGCTCTGCGGTGATCCTGCCTCGGCCGGCATTCGCAGGATCTGGCGGCGCCGCTCGTTCATCGCCGCTCTTGTCGCCCGCTCACCGGCAGTCACGCGGGAGCCGTCGTCATCCGAGGCAGGAGCGGACGGCTTTGGCCAGGTTCGCCGCCCGCGGGTCGTCGGGCCGGTAGTTCCAGAGGTTCGTGACGTAGGCGAAGCCGACGCCGGCGTCGGGGTCGGCGAAGCCGATCGACCCGCCGGAGCCCGGGTGGCCGAACGAGCCCGGCCCGGTCATCGGCAGCGGCTGGCAGGCTCGCCAGAACCCTAGCGACATGTTGAAGGAGCGGTCGGCCGGGAGGTTCAGGCCCGGCGGCAGCCCGTGCATCGGTGTCGTGTCGGTCTGCACGTCCGTCATCCGCTCGACCGTTGACGGGTTGAGCAGCCGTACCCCGTCGACGTCGCTGACCGTGGCGGCGTACATGCGCGCGACCGATCGGGCGTCCGCGAGCATGTTCGCGGCCGGGAACTCGGCGGCACGCCAGGCACGCGTGGTGTGATATCCGGGAGTGGTCAGGGCTCCGCCGAGCTCGCCGGCGCGGGCTTGGACCGAGCCTGGAGCCCATATGGCGTTCACCCAGGCCGTGACCGTGTCCGCGTCGAGCCCGGTGGTCGCGATCAGCCCGGCCAGCAGCTCCTCGATGCTGAACGGGGCGGCGTCGTGGAGCCGGGCCACCCGCTTCTCCTGCTTCTCGGGCAGTCCGATCCAGGCGCTCAGTCCGAGCGGGCCGGCCACCTCCTCGGCGAAGAAGGTGCCCAGCGACTTGCCGGTGATCCGGCGTACGACCTCCCCGACCAGGAACCCGTAGGTGACGCTGTGGTAGACGTGCTCGGTGCCCGGCCGCCACAGCGGTTCCTGGGCCTCCAGTGCGCGGATGACCGGGTGCCAGGCGCACGCCTGCTCGAAGGTCAGCGGTCCGTCGACGATGGGCAGGCCGGCCTGGTGCGACAGTAACCAGCGCACCGGGATCTGCTCCTTGCCGGCGGCGGCGAACTCCGGCCAGTACTGCGCCACCGGGGCGTCCAGATCCAGCTCACCGCGCTGGACCAGCAGGTGGGCACAGATGGCGGTGGCGCCCTTCGTTGTGGATGCGACCTGGACGATCGTGTTCTTGCGCCACGGCCGGGTCGCCTCGCGATCGGCGAGGCCGCCCCACAGGTTGACGACGGGGCGGCCGCCCACGTAGACGCTGCACGCCGCGCCGACCTCGCCAGGGTTCTTGAAGTTCGCGCGGAACGCGTCGGCGACCTTTCCCCACCCGTGTTCGACACCGCGCTCGCCATCGTCATCACCGCCACTCACGGAGGCGTTGGCGCGGCCGGTGAGGGCGGCGTGTGTGCCGACGAGCGCACCGGCACCCAGCACGCCCTTCAACACGGTCCGGCGCCCGACATGTCCCTGTTCAGGTGTTCCGCTCGTCGTGTTCGCCATGCTGGCATTCCTTTCTGGAGGGCTGAAACTCAGGGGACTTCTGGAGGAGACGTGCGGTCGAATCGACCGGGGCGGTCCGCGTCACTGGATCGGCGCGGCAAGAGCGTGAGCGAGGAACACGAGCAGTTCTGTGTCGAAGAGCGCACCCGGCCGTCGGCCCCATGCCGTTGTCTCGCTCCGGCTCGTATGGGGCGGTGCCACTGATGGAACTGGTGGTGAATCGTCCGGCTCGTACGAGCCCTCGCCTGTCATCGGTTCGTGGTTACGCGTCCCAGGTGACCGGAAGGCTCTTGACCCCGTAGATGTCGGCGGCCTCCGGGCGCAGGCTGACTTCTTCGGCCGGTACGGCCAGGCGCAGCGTGGGGAAGCGGTTGAGCAGGGCGGGGAAGGCCGGCATGTGCTCTGGCCCGTGGTGGAGACCGTTCGTCGCTCGCCGGGGTAAGGTTCAGCGGCTGCCGCACGTGCCCCGAGTGGTCCGCTCACAGCCCGGTGCTCATCTCACGCAAATCTCCTGGAAGCCTCCGACCGGCGGCGTGAGACGAGCCGAGGAAGCGCTGTTCTATTCAGGGCAACCGCGCCGCGATCTGCCTGACCGCCAGGCTCCCTAGGAGATCTTGCGGCGGTAGGTGTTCATGGCGAAGACGTAGGCGACGATGAGGATGCCGACACACCAGGCCAGGGCGATCCAGATGTCGGTGCCCACCGGCTGCTCGGCGAACAGGGAGCGGATGGCGTTGACGATGGAGGTCACCGGCTGGTGCTCGGCGAAGAAGCGCAGCGGGCCGGGCATGGTGGCGGTGGGCACGAAGGCCGAGCTGAGGAAGGGCAGGAAGATGAGCGGGTAGGAGAACGCGCTAGCGCCTTCCATGGTCTTGGCGGACAGGCCGGGGATGACGGCGATCCAGGTCAAGGCCAGGGTGAACAGGACCAGGATGCCGGCTACCGACAGCCACGCCAGCACTCCCGCGCTCGAGCGGAAGCCCATGAGCAGGGCCACGAGCATGACGACCACGAGCGAGACCAGGTTGGCGACCAGCGAGGTCAGCACGTGCGCCCACAGCACGGACGAGCGCGCGGTCGGCATGGACTGGAAGCGTTCGAAGATGCCGCCCTGCATGTCCATGAACAGCCGGTATGCGGTGTACGCGATGCCCGAGGCGATCGTGATGAGCAGGATGCCGGGCAGCATGTAGTTCACGTACGACGTGTCCGACCCTGTTCTGATCGCGCCGCCGAACACGTAGACGAACATGAGCATCATGGCGATCGGCATGATCGCGGTCGTGATGATGGTGTCCGGGCTGCGGGTGATGTGGCGCAGGGATCGTCCCAGCAGGACGGTGGTGTCGCCGAAGAAATGCTTGGTCATCGTTGTTCCTTATGCCTTCGTGCCGACGAGGGTGAGGAAGACGTCCTCGAGGGTCGGCTGCTTTTCGACGTATTCGACCTTGGCGGGCGGCAGCAGTTGCTTGAGCTCGTCCAGGGTGCCGTTGACGATGATCCGGCCCTCGTGCAGGATCGCGATCCGGTCGGCGAGCTGTTCGGCCTCGTCCAGGTACTGGGTGGTGAGCAGCACCGTGGTGCCTCTGGCGGCCAGGTCCTTGACGGCCCGCCAGACCTCGATGCGGGCCTGGGGGTCGAGCCCGGTGGTGGGCTCGTCGAGGAAGATGACCGGCGGATCGCCGATGAGGCTCATCGCGATGTCGAGACGGCGGCGCATGCCGCCCGAGTACGTGGACACCTTCCGGGCGCCCGCGTCGGTGAGCGAGAAGCGGGCGAGCAGGTCATCGGCGACCTTGCCGGGGTTTCTGAGGTGCCTCAACCGGGCGACCAGCACCAGGTTCTCCCGCCCGCTGAGGATTTCGTCCACGGCGGCGAACTGTCCGGTGAGGCTGATGGACTCCCGTACGTCGGCCGCCTGCGTGGCGACGTCGAAGCCGTTCACGCGGGCGGTCCCGGCGTCGGCCTTGAGCAGCGTGGAAAGGATCTTCACGGCCGTGGTCTTGCCCGCCCCGTTGGAGCCGAGCAGGGCGAAGATGCTGCCGCGCGCCACGGTGAAGTCCACGCCGCGCAGCACTCGCAGGTCTTTGTAGGACTTCTCCAGGCCGTGCACCTGGATCGCCGGGGCTTGCTGTGTCGTCATCAGTCTGTCCTGTCCCTTCTTACGGTGTTCTCGCCGGCAGCGCGGTCGATGGCGTTGGTGAAGCGGTTGCGCTCCCGGGTTCGGTACTGGCCGAGGGGGTAGTTGGCCATGAACGCCTCGACGAACTCCACGGGGTCGTCCCCGAAGATGTCGCGGATCGGGGTCCGGTCGGCGGCGCTCTGCTCGAACAGCTCGGCGAGGTCTTCGTACATCGCCATCGCGCCGGCGCCATCGGCTGGCCCGAAGTGCATCAGGTACCGCTCCAGCGCTTCGACCGCCGCGCGGTAGTTCTCCGGAAGTTGCTTGATGCGCGCCTTGTACTGCCGATAGCGCTTCTTCTCCTCCAGCGACCCGGTGACGATCTCCAGGTACTGCAGGTAGCGGCTCTTTGGTTCGTCAGCCACGTCTACTTGCCTCCCTTGCGAAGCTGTTGGAGCCGTTCGGCCAGGAAGCTCCAGGTCTTCCAGAACTCGTCGAGGTGCTTCCGTCCCTGGGTGTTGAGGGAGTACACCCTGCGCGGCGGCCCCTTCTCCGACGGTACTTTCCGCACGTCGACCAGGCCGCGTTGCTCGATCCTGACCAGCAGGGCGTAGATGGTGCCCTCGGCGGTGTCGGCGAAGCCCCGGTCGCGTAGCCGCGCCGTGATCTCGTAGCCGTAGGCGGGCCAGCCGGACAGGATCGCCAGGACGATGCCCTCCAGTGTTCCCTTGAGCATCTCCGTCAGTTGCCTGCTCATCGTCACCTCCCACTTCGACTACTCGGTGTTGCTGACTACCGGTACAAAGTAACACTAACTACCAGTACATAGCAACACCGAATAGTTGAGGTGCAAGCCGGAATCTTGAGCGTGTGGGTGCGGGCGGTCTGATCGCTGTTCGTGAGCGAGTCCGCCATCCCTTGGGCGAAGAGTTCGATCGCCGCGGGTGCGGCGGGAGTGCCCGCGACCACGAGAGAGAGCAATTGCCGATCTGTTCATGGCATCAACCATCGCCGGAAGCGCTGACACTGGGCCGTTGTCGCGCTGACACGGACGCCGACGCGACACCTCAGCAAGCCCTTTCACTGCCGGACCTCCGCCAGCCTGGCGCGCCTCCCTACGAGGCCGGCGCACAGGACCTGCGCCGTCTTGTCTGACTTCTTCGGGCCCCGCACGAGGATCGCGAGCCCGTCGTCGCGTCTCGTCGCCCGTGACGCGATCAATGGCATTGGCCGGCCGCCCGTATCGGCTACGGCCGGCGCGACTGGAACGCGCCCACAGCGGCGCGGTCGAGCACGTGGGGCGCTGGGTGGTGCCGTGGAGACTGGAGCTCGCGGTGACCTACTGCGCGGTAACGCTCGACTTCGAAGTGTCAAGCAGGATGCGCCGGTGGGTCGTCAGCGAATTTCGGGTGGACGCGGGTGGTGCGGCCGCGGACCTCAACGGCCTGCGGTCCATCCACCGAAAACCCATCGTCGCGGGCATGATCAGCGAATACCGCCACGCCGCTTGACCGCAGCTCAGCCTACGTAACTCAATGTTCGAGCGGCACAGGCTCCTCGGCGGTGACGTGCCATCCCTCGGTGACCGCGATGAAAGCACGGGCGTAGCGTCCGCGGGCTATGAAGAAGACCTCGTGGGTGTAGAGGCTCTACAGCCCTGCCGGGCATGGGCGGCGTTGTTCGCTTTCTTCGCCGGGATGGCCGAGTCCGAGCGCGCGTACATCCGCGAGAAGTCGCTGGAAGGCCAGGCGCGGCGCAGGCGGTCACGGTGTGCGGAACCCCCGGAAGGTCACGTGCTTGCGGGTTTCGAAGCCGAGCCGCTCGTAGAGGGCGATCGCGTCGGTGTTGGCCTCGGCCACGTGCAGAAAAGGACGTTCGTTGCGAGCGGCGATACGCGCGACGAGCGCAGTGATCAGGCGGGCGGCATGGCCTCGCCCGCGTGCCTCGGGAGCGGTGCAGACGGCGCTGATCTCGGTCCATCCCGGTGGTCGGAGTCGTTCGCCGGCCATCGCCACCAGCGTGCCGTTGTCGTGGATGCCGAGATAGGCGCCGAGCTCGTGGGTGCGCGGCCAGAACGGTCCCGGCTGGGCCCGCGCGACGAGGTCGAGCATCTCGGGCACGCTGTCCGCGCCCAGTTCGACCACACCGGTGACGGTCGCGCCGTGGGGGTGATCGGGCCGGCTGCCGCCCGGCCAGATCATCTGACGGCCTTCGAGGACGAAGACCGGTTGCCAGTCCGACGGTGGTGTGGCCGCGCAGCTGAACATGTCGGCGAACTCGCCTCGCCCCAGCAACTGGGCGAGGTCGGCCCACTCCTGCGGGCCCGGGTCGGCGGTTACCGCGGAGAAGGTCGCCACTTCCGGCAGGTAGGTGGTAGCCCGTCCAAGCCGGCGGGCGAGGTGTGCGTGGTGACCGCGCAGTGATTCACCCACCGGGTCGTCGAGTGCGGCCACCTGGCCGTCGCGGTTCGCCATCGTGCTGTGCCTCTCGTGTCGTGCGGATTGACGGTGGCCATTGTCATGCATGTGGAGCCGTGCGAGGCCAGCCTGCCGCATGGTCATCGTCGCGTTCGCCTGGGTCGCTGTCTCACCACCTCTCTTACAACTCGCCAGTTCTGCGAGATGGCTCGGCAACCGCGTGCCGGCAGCGCCCGTCCCGCCCGCCTGCGGCCGGCGCCCAGCTTCGACGGACATGCCTCGCTCCCTTGCGCCTGATCCGGCGTCGATACGCTCTGGTTCGATCAAGTGGAGGAAGGGCGGCCATGACCGAAACCTGTACATTCTGCGGCATCGTTACTGGGGAGATCCCCGCGGAGATCGTCTACTCCGACGAGCACGTGGTCGCCTTCCTCGACATCTCGCAGGCGACTCGCGGTCACACCCTGGTCGTCCCCCGCGAGCACTGTCGCGACCTGACCGACATCGGCCCGGACCGCGCGGCCCTGCTGATGCGGGGTGCTGTGCACACCGCCGCCCTCCTGCGGCGCGCGCTGGAACCGGGCGGAATGAACATCTGGCACGCCACCGGCCCTACGGCCTGGCAGACCGTGTTCCACTTCCACCTTCACCTGCTTCCCCGCTACACCCCCGAGGATCTCAAGCAGGCATGGACGCATCGGGAACTGCCGCTGTCGTCGCTGTCGCCACTGGCCGATCACATCAGAACCGCCGCGGTGTCCTGAAGCGACGTCATTCCGGGCGTCGTCCGCGTGGTTTGCCCACGTTGACGGCGCAGGGGATGACAGCTGGAATCAGCGACGACCTTGATCCGAGCATGCAGCTCGCGCCGCGGAGATCATTTGAGTTGCGTACGGGTTGGAGCACGTGCCGGGCACTGCGACCGTCATCCGTGGATTGCGCGAGATCCATGCCGGGAAGCCGCGATGCAATGATCAAATTGGGATGTCCGCCGTGCTCGGTGCGTGCTCGCGCGCACCGATCCCGCACACTGCGCCTGCCGAAAATTGCATCCATGCAGGTCAAGCGGCATGTGAGTATTCGTGGAGGACGCCGCCGAGCCGGTCTCGTCGGCGTATGTTCAGGTCGATGACTCGCCCGGGATCGGTGATCGGGTTCGGGGCGGGACGCAGCGGAGTCGCTTGGTTTAGGGCTTGGTGGGCTCGGTGCTGGTCGTAGAAGTGTTCGTACTCGCGCAGGGCGTGCCGCAGGTGGCGTTCGCTCCATGCGAGACAGCGGTCGAGAAGCTCGTGGCGGCAGGATTGGACCCATCGCTCCATGAGCGAGTTCATCCGCGGCATTCGGATACCTGTGGGCACCGTCTTGATGCCGGCCTCGGCGAGAATCTCGTCCATGAGCGCCGGGAACTTCCCATCCCGATCGCGGAGCAGAAAACGTGCCCGGCAGCCCGCATCGTCCAGGTCCACCACCAGATTCTTGATCGCCTGTGTGACCCAGTTTCCGATGGGGTGAGCGGTGGTGCCGAGCACGCGGACGCGTCTGGTGGCGTGCTCGATGACCGCCAGGACGTACTGGCGTTGCCCGCTGAGAGTGACGGTCTCGATGAAGTCGCAGGCCAGTAGGGCGTCGGCTTGCGAGCGCAGGAAGTCGGCCCACGTGATGGAAGACCCGGTCATGACCTCGATCGGCGGAACCACAGGCGGCGCCTCCGGATGAACGTCACCAGGAACAGTACCTGGATGCCGCCCTCGACCAGGATGAGCAGCGCGGCGTCGAACGCGGCGAGGGTGGGGCCGCCGTGGAGACCATCCCAGACGGCTGTGAGCGCGTGGGCCAGCCCGGTGAGGACGATCGGCGCGCCGTAGAGGGCGAAGACCGTCAACGTGATGGAACTGCCCAGCGCGAGGGCGACGGCGTAGATCCTGATGGCGCGCCGCTCGTGCGGGGCCAGGTCGCCGGTGGGGTCGGTCACCGGCGAGCCCGGCTTCGTGAACGGAGCGACCGCTTTGGCGAACAGATATCGGGCGTAGCGGAGCCCGTCGCCGAACAGATCCTTGCACCGGAGGAGATCGCGGAGCACGAAGTAGAGATCGGTCCGCATGTAGATCTGAGCCTGGAGGGGCAGGCACAGCAGCGTGGTCAGCGTGAAGGCCCGGAGCAGCGCCTGGGCCAGGTCGGACAGCGGCAGGTACGCGACGGTCAGCACCATCGTCGCGATGAGGAAGACGTCAGAGGCCATTCCGGCCAGGTACACGCGGTACCGGCGCCGCCGGGGAACTCCCCAGATGGCGGTGACGTCGGTCTGCACGACGAGGTAGTGCAGTCTGGTGCCGAACGCGATCCTGGCCGGCGCGCCAAGCGAACGCGCCGCTATCAGGTGCATCATCTCGTGCACGCTCGCGACGACGGAGAAGAAGGCAGTGTTGACCAGCACGGAGAGCCCGGTGTACTTGCTCCAGAAGAAGTCCTGGTGCCGGGGGAACAGGCCGGGCTCGATGAGGACGGTCAGCGACGCGGCTGCGACGACGGCGAGCCAGAAGAGCTTCACGGGCCTGGCGAAGAGCCAGCGGACGTGCCGTTCGGTGATGCCCATGAAGTGGCCGGCCATCGGCGCGGACGCCGGGCCGGGCAGCGGGAGCCCATCGACCTCGACGACGAAGGCGAGGTCGACAAGGGATTCTACGAAGTCGGCCACGTCCAACTCGACGTCGTGCTCGGCGGCGAGGGCGGCTTCGACGTCCGCGACCGGATGTCCCTCGCCGAGCAGCCGGATCACCTCTCCGCACACCGCGGGCAGCTCGACGAACTCGCCGAGGTCCGGGCGGCCGACGATGATCGCGTCCGGGTCGTCGTCGTCGGGACGGACGACGAGGTGATGAAGGCGTACGACGCTGGCCGCGCCGACCTTGGCTGCCGGGGCGCTCACCGAGCCCTCGGCCCGCAGAGCGGACAGTCGTCGTCACGCGGGACGTCGATGTAGTACTGGTGGTCCCAGACGGCCAGATTCCAGTGGAAGACCCTGCCGCGGGTCTGTGCCGGCAGGCCGCCGAGCTGATACAGCACCTCCAGCGCGCACAGGTGGCCGCTGATGTTCGCGCTGGCCGCGACCACCGCGTTCGGCCGCGGCTCGGCCACAAGCCGCGCGAGCTCCTTCTCCTTGCGTGCCTCCTCCTGCCGGTCCAGGCAGGCCCAGCAGCCGGTCTCGCCCGGTACGAACGAGCCCACGACGACCATCGGCCCGGTGTACAGGCTCATGAACCACGGGGTGCCGGTCCGCAGGGCCGCTTCGTTGGTCCACTCGACGATCTCCGGATGCGGTTCGTCCGCGCACAGGACGAACAGGTCGCAGCCGGTCATCAGCTCCACGACGTCATCGGGGCCGGTCACCTTGGTGTCGCTACCGGTCACCAGGACCGCGCCGTTCATCGCCCGCAGCCGGGTGATCGCCTGGTCGACCTTGGGCTTGCCCAGGTCTGTCTCGGCGTACAGGAGCTGGCGGGTCAGGTTCGACTCTTCGACGCTGTCGAAATCGGCGATCCGCAGTGCCCCGATGCCACTCGACACCAGCCCCGCCGCGACGGCTGATCCGGTGCCGCCTACGCCGAGCAGGCTCACCCTGGCTTCCTTGATCTTGGACTGGATCTCGTGCGGTGACGTACGCGGCGAGGTGTCGATCCAGCTGAAGAAGTGGCGTACCGATTCGTGCCGGACGAGGTCTCGCTCTGTGAGGTTCGCCGGCACGGGCGCTCCGGCGTCCTCGACGAAGCCGCTCTCGACCAGGTCGGCGATGACGCCGCGCACGCTGTCGTCGTCCACATCGGGATGGGTCTCGGCGAAGTCAGCGCAGATGTCGTCGACAGTCCGGGTGCCGTCCATCAGGGCCACGATCGTGGCGATGCTGCCGTCCTCGTCGTCTGCTATTTCGGAGGCCACCCCGAATTGGGACAGTCCGATGACGATACGGTTCCCAGGCAGCACGAACGGCTGGTGAACGCGTTTCACCCTTGGCAGACGCACTCGGCCACCTTCTCCTTCACACGGTGAAAAAGCAGAACCGGCCGGACGACATCCGACCGGTTCTGTGTGTCTGTAGATCAGCCGCTTTGTCCGCCGCGGTTGATGGTGGTCTCGATCTTCTCGAGCTTCCTGATCTTGACTTCGAGCTTCTTCTTCTTCTTCATCGACATCTCCTCGCTCTCAATCTCAAGCCGGGGAGACTCCCCGAGAACGACCGGCGAAGGGCACCCGAACCAACATGAGGCCCGCTCGCCACTCCTACCACTCAAGATCCTTGCACTTGTGAAGCGCGACCGTCAACGCCGCGCCTCCGGACGGCCAGATCCTTGACATCGCCCGCCATGCCGGTGGCCTGTGCGGTGCCAAAACGCGGATACTGCTGCTGAGCTGGGCGTTTGCCGGACGATCAGGCTGCTCTGCGGTACTCGTTGATCAGTCCTGTGACGGTCCTTCGGCGGTGAATCCGGGAGGTCATGTCGATCATCTGGCTGGGGTCGTGCAAGGGAGGGCGGAGGGAACGGCCCTGATGCGGGCGATGATGGTTGAAATGGCGTTCGTACTCGGTCAGGACCTTGCGCAGGTGCCGCTCATCATGGATGAGCAGGTGATCGATGCACTCACGGCGTAGCGTTTCCACGAACCGTTCGGCGAACGCGTTTGCCCGTGGTGACCGGACGGGCGTCTTGATGACCCGCACGCCATTGGAGGTGAACACCTCATCGAACGAGCGGGGGAACTTGCCGTCACGGTCCCGGATGAGAAATCTGAAGGCGCCGGCGCGTTCGCCCAGGTCCATCTGCAGGTTCCGGGCTTGCTGGGTGGTCCATGCGCCTGTTGGGTTGGAGGTGACGCCCAGCAGGTGCACGCGGCGTGTCTCGACCTCCATGACGAACATGACGTACAGGCGTTTGCGGAACACGGTGTCGACGTGCATGAAGTCGCAGGCCAGGATGCCGGAGGCTTGGGAGGTGAGGAACTGTCGCCAGGTCGGTGAGGTCTGGCGTGGCGCTGGGCCGGGGCCAGCCGTGGTGAGGATGCGGCGGATGGTGCCTTCTCCGATCTGATAGCCCAGGCCGAGCAGTTCGCCCTGGATCCGCCGGTGCCCCCATCGTGGGTTCTCTCTGGCCAGCCGGATCACCAGTTCGCACAGTTCATCCGGGATCGGTGGACGTCCGGTTGCGTTCGGGTAGGTCCAGCGTCGGCTGACCAGTCGGCGGTGCCAGGCCAACAAGGTGCTCGGCGTCACGATCCGATGGAGGCGAAGCCGCGTGGGCAGCAGTCGCGCCAGTGCGGCAAGCAGCGCCCGGTCGGCCCAGTCTGGTCGTGGACGGGAGATCTGACGACGCAGGACGGTGACCTCATGACGCAGCACCAAGATCTCCACGTCCTTGGAGGCGTCGCCCCGCGAGAGTAGCGTCAACCAGCCGAACAACCGGACCATCAGCAGATACAGCAGGCGTAGAAACACGAGTGCCGAGGATCGAAGGCCAGGCCAGCTACCATGGACGAGTTTTGGCGCCGCACAGGGTGGTGGCCTTGCCGAAGAATTGGGGCGCGTTGTTCCCGAGCGGTCTCCGCGCGGGTACGGCCACCGGCCTGGGCAAGCACGCGCCTAGACCTTCCGGGGAAAGCCAGCGCTCGCATCCAGTCTGCGGCCGGCCAGGAACCCCGACAGCGACAGCGCCCAGGACGACTTCGATCGCCGGGCTCAATCGGCCGCAGACAAGAACGAGAGGAGGACGAGCAAGACGACGAGGACTGGGCCTCTGCCAGTTGCCATTGCCGATGTGACGGCGGACTTGATCGGCCCCCTCGACGAACCGGGACCCCTCCCGGGCGGTGAGTTCTAGAAGGGAATCGTGAAACGGCTTACCCTCACCGCCCTCGCCCTCACGTGCGCGCTGGCCACGGCGCCGGCCCTCGCCGCACAGCCTGCCGCTGCCGCGGCCAAGCCGCATCTGAGTGGCTGCTACGACGGGAAATGCAAGTTCACCTTCAAGTACGTGGTGAGCTTCCGCATCTCCAGCAAGAAGTACGGCTTTTCCAAGGTCATCGTCTACAAGGAGGATGCGGAGACGGTCGTCGTGGACACGGGCTTCAACCGCCGGATCGGCGGCAGGGTGTTCACGGCTGGCGGCAGTGTCGCCGTGTGGGAAGGCGGCTGGGGCAACATCAGCGGCCTCAAGTTCCGCGTGCTGAAGGTCACCAAGCTAGGGGCGACGCTCCACTTCCTCGGCTGACGGCACGCCAGTCGCTGGAGTTGAGGGTCGAGGCGCCCTGCGTGTTCGGTGCCAGAAACTGGTAACGAGGTTCTGACCCGGTCTTCCAGGCTCGGCTCTCGTGCTGTTTCGACTTCTGTATCTGCTGGTGGTCAGGGTGTTCGGCTGGCTGCTGCTGCTCATATGGGGCAGCGCTGTTACCCGCTCGCCTTCGACTGCATCGCATCGCGACACCCGGCACCCTGCTCGCCTGGCACCGCAGGATGGTCAAGAAGAAGTGGACCTACCCCGCCAAGCACGGTCGGCGACGCATCCAGGGCGAGTTCCTCGGTCTTGGATACAGGGTGGGGGAGGGGACGGTCCGCCGGGTCCTGGCGGCGTGGGGTTGGGGCCCACGCCGCGCCGGGCTTCACCGACCTGGCGCCAGTTCCTCATCTCTCAAGCCTCCGGCACCCTGGCATGCGACCTTCTCCACGTCGATACGGTGTTCCTCAAGCGCCTGTACGTGTTGTTCGTCATGGAGATCCAAACGCGGCGCGTGCATATCCTCGGTGTCACGGCTCATCCGATCGGTGCCTGGACGGCGCAGCAGGCGCGCAATCTGCTGATGGAACTGGGCGAGCGAGCCGACGGGTTCCGGTTCCTGATCCGGGACAGGGACGGCAAGTTCAGCGGAGGATTTGACAAGGTGCTCACCGGCGCCGACGTGCGCGTCCTGAAGATTCCGCCGCGCTCGCCAAGGGCGAAGGCGTTCGCCGAGCGGTTCGTCGGCACCCTCAGGCGCGAATGCCTCGATCACGGGCGACCTCCCGGCTCACCGTGGAGGCCGGGCGGCCGATCGACACGGCGATCGAACGTAGTGAGGCTCCAGCCCCGAGGCCGCGAGAGATCGATTCCCGGTCCTCGGCGCTCAAACGGCCGGCCCGGGGCACCCGCTCGGCCGGCGCGATGCCGCCATGGTGCTTCAGCACCGCGAAAACCGACCCCGGGGGATTGCCCAGTGCCCGGGAGATCACGCTGATGGAGTCACCGGCGCGCCACCGCCGCGAACGCAGCGCTCACCGCTCTGCTCATGCCCTTCGGCGTGAGGCACCGGGGTGGAAGCGTCGACGTCAGCTACTTTCTGTCCGCGTCAGGTCTCGGCTTCCTCCTGGGAGCGTCCTTCAGCTTCAGCGGCGCGTGCGGTTCAGCATGACCAGCCCGGTGATGAACGACCCGAGCAGGGCCGGTGACAGGACCGCGAGGGCGCCCCACGCAAAGAGGCCGAGATAGCCGAGCGCCGACGAACCGTACGTCGGGTCGGCGTCAGCGGCCGCGAACAGCCCGAGGCCGAGGACGACACCGGCCACCGTGAGCGCGATCGGTGTCCACAGGAGCACGTGGGCCCACACACGGTACGTCCGACTGTAGACACGCCGCGCCGACGGTACGTTCGGCTGCGGGGGATACCCGACGGATTCGCTCATGCCGCATTTGTATCAGCGCGCGTGGGCCCGCACCGCCAGGGCCGGCCGTGGCGGTGCGGGGAGCGTCAGTGGGTCGCCACGGGGTATAACGAGAGGTTCGGCGTGCACAACCAAGGGTGTTGAGTCAGCTTTCGGCCCGAACCTGGTGAGATAGTCCTGCGCGGCAATGCGATCTTGAGTGTTTTCGCAGGTCGCGGTGACCGCTCGTATTTCGCAGTTTTCCTTGATCGCCATGCATGTGGCGAAGGGGGTGTTTCCGCGTGCCTTCGCTGGTCTGCGGGGCGGCGTGGAGATGCGGGAGGAGCATCGGCGGTGTCTGATTCACCCTGTTCAAACGGTCGGGCGAGAAGGTGTTCGGGACGACCTGGCCACTGGTCACCCGCACCGGCTTGGCGAAGTCACCAGCCTGCGGGTCAGGAGTCAGAAAGATCGCATAAACCGGTTTGCACGCCTCCAGATGCAACGCTTCATGCCGACGTCGGCGAGCTCGCGGTACTTGCTAGGCGAAGGGCTCCACGTCGTGCTCCGGCCAGGACCTGCGGCGGCTGCGCTGCCACGCCTGGTAGGCCGGCATCGCCTCCGCCTGCTCCCGGTACGCCGCGGCGAGCACGTCACGGATCCCCAGTACGTGCTCGGCGACCGGCGAGCCCGCCGACCACAGGAGCCGCTCCCGTACCCACATCGGGTCGCCGGCCAAAGGCCTGACCACCACGTTCTCGCGCTCGGCCGTGATCGCCCTGCACAGGGACACTCCGTGCCCCTGGCTGATCAGGGAGAACACCAGGCTGGCGTCGGTGCGCTGGATGCGCCGCGGCACGAACCCCGCGCGGCGGCAGGTGTCCCGGAACATCGCCCGCATCCTGACGTCCTTGCCGACACCCGGCAGCCAGCGCTCGCCGGCCAGCGCGGCCAGCGGCACCTCGGGTTCGGCCGCGAGCGGGTGATCCTTCGACAGGACGACGAAGACGGGTTCGACGCCCAGTACCGCTTCGCTCAGCCCTTCGGGCACCGGCAGCTCGTAGCCCGGATAGTCGACGCTCAGCCCGATCTCCAGCCGGGATTCGGCGAGCAGTTCGAGCAGTTCCTCGTCCGCGTCGCTCACGTGCAGGGACACCTCGGCCTCCGGCAGCAACCGGCGGCTGACCGTCATCAGGCCGGCGGCCATCGGCCCGGCCGTGGCGCCGAGCCTGAGCGTCGCCAGGTCGCCGTCGGCGTCACGGCGTTGCACGTCGCGCACCAGATCGTCATGCAACGCGATGATGCCCTGGGCATGGGACAGGACCATGGCACCCAACGCCGTGGGCTTGGCGCCGGTTCCGTCGCGGGCGAAGAGCCTCCCGCCGAGCGCGCGCTCGATCCGCTGCAACTGCGCGGTGACGGCCGGCTGGCTGTGGCCGAGCACGGCCGAGGCCCGGCTGATGCTGCCGGACTCGGCGATCGCCGCCACAACCCGGAGGTGGCGGATCTCCAACTGCATAACGCGATGTTATGCCCGATTAGGAGTACCTACGCCCGATGTCCAGATCTCAGAATCTTCCCTGCACCATCAGGAAGGAATTTGATGTCCAGGACGTCTCTGCGCCGGCGCCTGCCCGGTTTCTTACTCACCACCGCCCTGTTAACCGCGAGCCTGACCTCCACCGCGAGCGCGGAGCCCACGCCGAGCGCCGATCCGGCACCCTCCCGGTGGACCTCCGGCACCCAGTCCACGGCGCCCCGCGGCTCGTGGGTCACCCTGCTGACGGGCGACCGGGTCTATGTCGAGGGGAACCGGGTCTCGATCGACCCCGCTCCCGGCCGCGAAAAGGTCGGTTTCAGCCAGTACGAACGCGACGGGCACCAGTTCGTCGTGCCGAACGACGCCCAGAAGCTGGTGTCGGCCGCCCGGCTCGACCGGCGGCTGTTCGACGTGACCGGGCTCGTCCAGGCCGGATACGACGACGCGCACGTCGACGACGTGCCCACCATCGTGTCGTACGAGGCCAAGGCCGCTGCCCGGGTCAGGTCGGCCGGGAAGGTCACCCGTACGCTACCCAGCATCGGCGCCGCCGCGGTGAAGGTCGGCAAAGCGAGAGCGCACGAGTTCTGGACCGAGGTGACCGCAGGCCCGGCGACCCAGCGCACCGCGGCGTCCGGCATCGGGCGGATCTGGCTCGACGGCAAGCGCGAGGTCTCGCTGGACCAGAGCGTGAAGCAGATCGGCGCGCCGACCGCCTGGGCGGCCGGATACGACGGCAGCGGGACTACCGTCGCCGTCCTGGACACCGGGATCGACAACTCCCACCCGGACCTGACCGGGAAGATCGTCGAGGAGAAGAACTTCACCGACGCCGCCGACACCGTGGACACCGTCGGTCACGGCACGCACGTCGCATCCACCATCGCCGGCAGCGGTGCGGCATCGGGCGGAAAGTACCGCGGCGTGGCGCCCGGGGCGAACCTGCTGATCGGCAAGGTGTGCAGCACCCGCAACTGCACCGAGTCGGCGATCCTGGCCGGGATGGAGTGGGCGGCCGAGCGGGCGAAAGTGGTCAACATGAGCCTCGGCGGCACCGACTTCCCGGGCGTCGACGTCCTGGAGGAGGCGGTGAACCGCCTGACCGCGACCACCGGCACGCTGTTCGTCGTGGCCGCGGGCAACGAGGGCCGGAACGGCGGTGTGTCCTCGCCGGCCACCGCGGACGCCGCGCTCGCCGTCGGCGCGGTCGACAAGCAGGATGCCCTGGCGTCATTCTCCAACCGCGGGCCGCGCGTCGACGGCGCGATCAAGCCGGACATCACCGGGCCGGGCGTGGGCATCGTCGCGGCGCTGGCGAAGGGATCCGACTATGCGGAGTACTCGCCCGGGTACACCCAGCTGAACGGGACGTCGATGGCCACGCCGCACGTCGCGGCAGCCGCGGCGCTGCTGGCGCAGCAGCACCCGAAGTGGACCGGCCCCGACCTCAAAGCCGCGCTGGTCGCCACGGCCAAGCCGAACCCGGGCCTGAACGCCTTCCAGCAGGGCGCCGGCCGGGTCGACGTCGGCCGCGCGGTCCAGCAGGCCATCCTGCCCGACGTCACCGGCCTCGCGCTCGGGTCGCAACCGTGGCCGGCCGAAGACGACGTTCCCGTGACGAAGACGATCACCTACCGGAACGACGGCACAGCGCCCGTCACCCTCGACCTCACGATCACGGCGACCGGCCCGGACGGGGTCGTCGCGCCGGCCGGGCTGTTCACGGCCAGTCCGGCGCGGGCCGTCGTGCCGGCCGGTGGGACCGCGGCGGTCACCCTGACCGCCGACACCCGGGTGCCGTCGGCGACAGGCACCTTCACCGGAATGCTGCTGGCCTCGAACGCCGACGGCGTGTCGGTGCGGACCCCACTGACGATCACGAAGGGACACGAGACCCGCACCGTCACCTTCAAGCTCACCGACCGCGCGGGCACGCCGGCGAGTGACTACGACCTGTCGGTGGTCGGTCTCGATCTGGACGTCTTCCAGGTTCCCTACGACGCGTCGGGCACCGTGAAGGCCAAGCTCCGGCCCGGCCGCTACCACGTTCAGGCCACGGTGATCACACCCGACGGGACCTCGACGCTGCTGGTGCAGCCGAACCTCACCGTCGGGAACACCGACGACGGAGTCCTCACGCTCGACGCGCGCCAGGGCACACCGGTGTCGGTGACCGTACCGAAGTCCACGGCGCGGACCCGGCTGGCCGCGGCCGGTTTCTTCCGCGTCCTGCCGCGCGGATACGGCCTGGCGACGCGGATCGTCGGCGCCGACTTCGGCAAGCTGTTCACAGCGGACCTGGGTGAGGAGGTGACGGCCGAGCAGGGCACGCTGGTGTCGGAGGTGCGCAGCTTCTGGGCCGAGCCGGGCGCCGACGGCACTTTCTACGGCTCGCCGTACGAGTACGACCTCGTGCAGTTCGTTCGCGGGCGGTTCCTCACCGGCTACCGCCACACCGTGCGCCCCGGCGAGCTGGCGACCGTGGTCAACCGCAACCACGGCGTGACCCCGGACAAGCAGCAGGGCTACATGCACAACTTCGGATTCCCGCCCGAGGGCGGCAGCGCGATGTCGGGACCGATCCGGTATGACGTGCCCAGCACCCGGACCATCTACTACAGCGCGAAGGGCGTGGTCTGGGACAACCGGTGGGAGACGAGCGGAGCGCGCCAGACGCAGTTCTGGTACGACGACACCACCTGGCAGCCGGGCAGGAAATACGTGGTCGACTGGCAACGCGGACCTGCCGGGCCGAAGTTCAACCCGCGCACGTACGTCGCCCGGGTCGGCAACACCATCATGTTGAACATCCCGCCGTTCGGCGACGACTCCGGGCACACCGGCTACTCGCTGCTCGACGGCGGCCGGGTCGGGTTCTACCGTGACGGCGTCCAGCTGGCCGAGATACCGAAGTACTTCTACGACGCCAGCGGGCCGGTGCCGTCGGCCGAGAGCACCTATCGGCTGGAGTACGACGTCGACCGTACGACCGGCTTCAACGCCTCCACCAAGATCAGCGGTGCGTGGACGTTCAAGTCCGGTGAGGTGGGCACGGACAAGTGGACGTACCTGCCCCTGGCGTCGTTCTCCTTCACGCCGCAGGTCGACCTGGCCAACAGCGCGCCGGCCGGCCGGCCGTTCACGGTGCCGGTGAGCTTGAAGGCTCAGCCGGGCTCGGCCGCCTCGCGGACGCGGCGGGTCAGTGTCGAGGTCTCCTACGACGAGGGCGCGACGTGGCGGAAGGCGGTCCTGATCCCGACCGGAACGGACACGTGGCTGGCCACGCTGAACCACCCGGACAAGGGGTCGGTGTCCGTGCGCGCGCACGCGGAGCGGGCCGACGGCGGCACCGTCGACTACACCGTCATCCGCGCCTACAACCTGCGATGACGCCCGGCGGGCCTCGGGCACGTTGCCCGAGGCCCGCCGTAGTACGTCAACCATCCGATGTCCTCCACCGCGGCGGCCGAATGAACACTCAGGATGCGCCCTATCGTCAGGAAACCGGGGTGTCGAAGGAGCGCCCGCCCAGTTCCCGGGCGGTTGTCAGGACCTGGTCGCGGGACGCGTAGCGGATCTCGGCGTCAGGGTCGATGAAGCGGCGGATCAGCCAGGGGCAGGCGATCCGGTTGGTCTCGGGCCGGGCCTGGTCACCTCGATCACGATGGGCCTCTGGTGGGGAGCTGGACGCGGCGGAAGATCCGCCACAGGGTCAGGTCGTAGAGGGTCTTGACGGTCCCGGCGACGAGGAACGGCCAGGCCAGACCGAGGGGTTGCAGCAGCCCGGCCGGCGCGGGACGGCTGGGCGGGTCAGGTGGCGGGCGGTGTTGGTGACGGCGGCTGTGGTGGTGCGCTCGGCGGGCTGGCTTGTCTCGGTCGGTGGCCATCAGCTTGCCAAGGCCGTCGCCACCCGGCGGTCGGCAAGCGCAGTGCTCCAGGGCCGGCCGGTGAGGGCATCGTCTCCCTCCTGGGGATCCGTTCGCCGCCGCGGTATCTTCCGGCGGCCTGGTGCTACGGTTGGCTCTCTAATACGCGCATAAGGGGACGTATGTTCGGCATTGTCCGCCCGTGTCGGCACGTCCTGTGCAAAGGGCTCTACGCGGACTGGATGGGCCACCTGTGCGGGCTCTGCCTGGCGCTCCGCGACGAGCACGGACACCTGTCCCGTCTGGTGACCAACTACGACGGCCTGCTCGTGTCCGTCCTCACCGAAGCCCAGTCGCCCACGTCCACGTCGCGCCGGAGGGCGGGCCCGTGTGCGCTACGCGGCTTCAAGGGCGCCGACGTTGTGGAGTCCGAGGGGGTACGGCTGGCGGCCTCGGTGTCGCTGCTCCTGGCGGCCGGCAAGGTGAGCGACCACGTGGCGGACGGGGACGGCGTGTACGCCCGCCGCCCGGTGGCCGCCGGCGCCACCCGCCTGGCGGGCCGCTGGTCCTCGGCCGGCACGGCCATGGCCGGCACGCTGGGGTTCGACCCCACCCCGCTGACGGCGGCAGCCGACCGCCAGGCTCTCCTGGAACGCGTCCCCGCCCAGGCGCTCCCGGGGCGCAGCGCGGCGCCCGGGTTACGAGAGTTGACGGGGCCCACTGAGGACGCCGTAGCCGCCGCGTTCGCGCACACAGCGGTGCTCGCGGGGAAGCTGCACAACCGGGAGGCTCTGGAGGCGGCCGGTCGCGGATTCGGGAAGCTGGCACACCTGATCGACGCGGTGGAGGATTTGGCCGACGACCGGGCGTCCGGGGCGTACAACCCGCTGGCAGCCACCGGCACCGGCCTGGACGAGGCGCGCCGCCACTGCGACGCCGCGCACGCCGAGCTGCGCGCCGCCGTGGACGGGCTGGACCTGCCCCGCCCCGGCCTGACGCGAGCCTTGCTGGTGAGGGAGACCAGCAGCGCCGTCTCCCGAGCCTTCGCCATCGCCGGAACGCACGGCACCGGCCACCCGCCCGGCCACCCGCCCGGCGATCCCGGCGCGCCGCCGGGACGACGGCCGTCGAAGCGGGATACCGGCGGGCTGCTGTCGCTGGCGTGCGCCGCGCTGACCTGCTGCACGTGCGGCCTGTACCGGCCTGCCTGGGACGAGGACCGCGAGGGCTCCTTCTGCGAGCGCTTCGACTGCTCCGGATACGACTGCTGCAGCAACTGCTGCTCCTGCTGCCCGGGCGAGGACGGCTGTTGCTGCGACGGCTGCGGCTGCGACTGACCGCCGCGGGAGTCACGTCGGCAGGGTCTGGGCGATGAGCCGGGTGGCCGATGCCGAGGCTGTGGGTCCATGATCGCGTTCAGGAGCAGTGAGTACCACGCGGATGCCCTCGGTCGTGAGTACCTCATCGAACGGAGCGGTGAGTTTGCTGTCGCGGTCTCTGATCAAGAAGCGGAAGTCGCCGGTTCGATCGCTCAGGGCGAGTATGAGGTTGCGGGCCTGCTGGGCAACCCGAACGGCGGTCGGGTTCGCCGTGACCCCCAGCACGTGGATACGGCGAGTGGCGTGTTCGGCCACTGCGAAACGGTACAGCCTGGCGAGTGTGATCGTCTCCACCTGGAAGAAGTCAGCGGCCAGGATCCCGGATGCCTGGGCCTTGGGGAACTGAGTCCAGGTCGGCCCGGTGTGCTGGGGAGCCGGATCGATTCCGGCCTTCTTCGGAATCGCTCATACGGTGGCGGGGGAGACCTTGCGGCCCAGGCCGGCGATCTCTGCGGCGATGCGCCGGTATCCCCAGATCGGATTCTCGCTCGGACGGCCCACGATGGCCGGGGAGCGGCGACCTGTGTGACATGATTTCGGCACCCACAGGCGTCGATCGTGGTCACCGGTCCGGCTTTTCGACCGTGACCAGCATTTCGACCGGGTCGCAGCCTGAGGCGACGGCGGTCAGGCGGATGGTGCCGGGCGCGGTCGGCTTGACCACGTCGAGGGTGCGGCCCCGGTAGGTGTGGTGCTCGGTCGAGTCGAATCGTTCCTTGGCCGCCGGGTCGGCGCTGCCGAAGCCGATCAGCGTCTACGGTGCGCTGTCCGTGCGGCCGTATTTCATGATCTCGACGGTGACGCCTGGTTGCTCGGCGAAGCGCCCCGGCATCGGCAGCGACGGATCGTCGCGGTAGCGCAGGGTGAGCAGCCGGTCTCGGCAGATCTGGCTGAACCTGCTCGGCCGGTCGTTGCGGAACCAGTCCTGGAAGGTGCCGGAGCGCGGGCAGCCCGGCGCCGTGGTCTGGTCGCGTACGGTCGCCTGGAGCTTGGTGAAATGGAATGCGGGGAACAGCACGACCGGGGGTTTCTCCCGCGCCGGAGACCCGGACGGGCCGGGCTGGCCCGCGGTCAGCCCCAGCGGGACCAGCGCAGCCAGCACACCGTGCATCCAGCGGCCATCCAACATCGCCATCCCCCTCAGTCACTCACTGTTCCAAGCGGTCGCTACCCGCGATCACGTTCTGTGATACCTGGGGGTCAGAAGGGTGTCCTGGGGCCGCCGCCGTCGAGGCTGCCGACCGGCGCACGCCGGCACGGTGCAGGGCTCGAATATGCGATTCATGCGCTGACTTGCAGTCCTTGGCAGGCTTGCAGATCTTTGGCGTTGCCGTCTGAGCGGTTACTCAAAACGGCTTGAGCAACTGCCCAAACCCTGAGGCTGAAGATCCAGCGTGTCCAGCGAACCCGCAGGTCGGACTCTGTGGCTGAATATTCGAGCCCCACAGGATGTGTGGGCTTTCGCACCTTCGGCAAGTCCAAGGACAGCCGCGATGACCTGCCGCAGATCGTCATCGGGATGGCCGTCACCCGCTCCGGCATCCCGGTGCGGGTGTGGTCCTGGCCGGGCAACACCAGCGATTCGAAGCTGATTCGCCAGGTCAAGGACGATATGCGGGACTGGACCCTGTCGAAGATCGTGTGGGTCGCCGACCGCGGATTCGCCTCCGCCGAGAACCGCCGCTACCTGCGCAAGGGCGACCACCACTACATCATCGGCGAGAAGCTCCGCTGGCACCGATACGCTCACCGCCGAGCAGCGGGCCGAACTGCGCGGCAAGATCTCTGCCAAGCCCGGCCTCCACCGCTACCTGCGCACCACCCCACGCGGGCTGCTACGCATCGACGCCCGCGCGATCGAACGCGAAGCCAACCTGGACGGCAAGTACCTGCTGCGCA
>NZ_JBITJQ010000043.1:35102-103350 GCF_044460125.1 Nonomuraea sp. NPDC050153 | reverse complement strand
AACGTCCAGGAAGCACGAGTGCTCACCTGCCGGTGGCTACCAGTCCGAAGTCTGCCCGATGACCCGGGCGGATTCGTTAACTCTCATTAGGAAGCGCGTGAGCCCGAACCGCCGTCCTCCCGAGCCGACACCATGCCTCGCCTTCCGCGAGATGACCCCCGACGACCTGGACGACATGGCCGCGCTCCTGGGCGACAGCGAGGTCATGCGCCACTACCCGCGCACGAAGACCCGGGACGAGGCGCTGGGCTGGATCAGGTGGAGCCGGCACGGCTATCGGGAGCACGGCCACGGCCTGTGGCTGGTCACACTCCGGAGCACCGGGGAGTTCGTCGGCAACTGCGGCCTGACCCGGCAGGACGTGGAAGGCGTCATCCACACCGAGGTCGGATACCTGGTCCGGGCAGAGCTCCAGGGGAACGGCTACGCGACCGAGGCGGCGAGGGCGTGTCGCGATCACGCGCGGGAGGTCCTCGGGCTCGACCGGCTCATCGCGATCATCGCCCCCGGCAACGTCCCTTCGCAGCGCGTCGCCGAGAAGATCGGCCTCGCCCTGGAGCGCGAGGCCGTGTACCGGGATCGGGCGGCACGGATCTACTCCGCCGCGCTATGACCTGAACCCCGCCCGAGCGGCACCGCACCACCGGCCCACGGCACCCGCGCCCGCGCCACCAACCGCAACCGCAACGGCGACTGCGCCCGCAACCGCGCCCGCGCCCGCGCCCGCAACCGCGCCCGCGCCCGCAACCGCGCCCGCGACTGCGGAGGTCCTTAGTGCGTCAGTTCCGTGATCAGGCCCGCCAGGAGTCGTGCGCGGACCGGCATTTCGGCCGCGATGACGTGCTCGTCGTCCGCATGGGCGCCACCGCCGACGGCGCCCAGCCCGTCGAGCGTGGGGCACCCCACCGCCGCGGTGAGGTTGCCGTCGGAGGCCCCGCCCACCGCCACCCCGCTCAGCGGCTCCATGCCGAGGTCGGCGGCCACCTTCCGCGCGAGGTCGAACAGCTCCCTGCTGGCGGATGCCTCCAGCGGCGGCCGGTTCGGCCCGCCCAGGACCTCCAGCCGGGCGCCGGGCTGCCTGACGGTCAGGCCGCGAACCAGTTCGTCGACGCGTTCCTGCGCGGCGATCGTCGGCACCCGGACGTCCACGGACACCTGGGCCTCATCAGGGACGGTGTTGCCGGTGGTGCCCGCCCGGACCAGAGTCGGGGTGACGGTCGTGCCGCCCCCACCGGCAAGCTCCGCGAGCCCGGCGAGGGCGAGGATCTGGTGAGCCGCTTCGATCGCCGCGTTGACGCCCTTCTCCGGTTCGAGGCCCGCGTGGGCGGCCTTGCCGTGCACCTTGACCTCGTACCAGGAGGTGCCCTTGCGGGCGGTCTTGAGCGCGCCGCCGCCGCCGGCGGAGGCCTCCAGCACCAGCGCGGCGGCGCAGCCGCGCGCCGAGTCCTCGATCAGGGCGCGCGAGCTCGACGAGCCGATCTCCTCGTCACCGGTGATCAGCACGCTGACGCCGTCGAGCTCCGGCAGCAGGGTCAGCGCGTGGAACAGTTGCACCAGCCCCGCCTTCATGTCGAAGACCCCGGGGCCGCGTACGATCCCGTCCGTCACCGACCACGGGATCCGCGCCAGCGTGCCCACCGGCCAGACCGTGTCGTGGTGGCCCACCAGCAGCACCCGCGGTGTGCCGAAACTCCAGCGCAGGTGGATGCCGTCGATCACCTCGGGCCGGGCGCCGAGCAACCGGGCGCCCTGGGCGGCGACCGCCTCGGCGCTGTGCCGCACCGCCGGGAGGTCGCCAGAGAAGGACTCGCGCAGGACGAGTTCTTCCAGGTCGACCAGCATCTGCTCGATCATCGCATTCCTCCCATGGAAGCCATCCACTTTTCCTCCGTACGACGCCCGTACGACGTCACTGCCAGGCCAGCGAGCCCCGGGTCGCCCAGTAGGTCTCGGGCTTCTCGGCCAGCACGGCGAGACGTTCGTCCAGTTCCGGGTCCCAGCCGACGTCGGCCGCGGCGAGATTGCTGTGGAGCTGCGCCACCGAGGCGGCCCCGCTCAGCACCACCCCGGCCCACGGCCTGGCCAGGACGGCCGCCAGGGCCAGGGCGTCCGGGGTGAGGCCGCGTTCCCGGGCGGCGCGGGCGAGCGCGTCCGGGGCGGCGTGGGCGGTCAGGCGGCCGTTTGCCACGCCCTCCTTGACGATCACCCCCAGGCCCGCTCGGTGGGCCCGGTCCAGGGCCGGGCCGGCGGAGGGTTCGAGCAGGTTCCAGGTCGCCTGGACCGTGTCGAACAGGCCGAGCTCGATCGCCCGGTCGACGGTGTCCGCCTGACGCGGGCCGGTCGTGGACAGGCCGATCGACACGCCGGAGGCGCGCAGCTCGCGCAACTCGGCGAGGACGTCCTGATCGTCGAACACGCCGCTCTCGACGGTGGCCGAGTGGATCTGGTAAAGCGACAGGTGCTCGCCCAGCAGCGCCCGGGTCTCGCCGAGCTGCCGGCGCAGCTGCCCCGCCGACAGCTCCTTCTCCTCGTGCCGGTCGGCGTCCATCCGCCAGTCGCCGACGTAGGCGTACCCCCATTTCGACCCCACGGTCACCGCCCCGGGCGCGACGGCGCGCTCGCGCAGCCAGCCGCCGAGGAACTCCTCCGCCCGGCCGTAGGAGCGGGCCACGTCGAAGTAGCGCACCCCGGCCGCCAGCGCCGCGTCCAGGACCGCCCAGCTCCGGGCCCGCATCGCGGTGAGGCTGCGATCATCGCCGAGATCCTCCTCCCGGCCGAGCGTGATGTACGCCGGCCGGCCCAGCGCGGCCAGCCCGATCCCGACAGGTGTCACCCGCAGCCCAGTACGGCCCAGCTCACGCACACCCATCCCGTCCCCGCCGCCCCAGCTCTCTGTCGTCATACCGCCAGTTGACCACATGCCCGGCGCGGCCTGCGTCGATGATCGGGAACGCGACGTACGCGTGGTGTTTATGTGGATTCGTATTGTCGGGGAAGATCTTCGACGTGAGGATCAGAGCATGATCCGATCACGAACTCTCCTGTCCGTGCTCTCCATCGCCGCCTCCGCGCTGCTGATCGGCGGACCCGCCGAAGCGCTGGCGGATCCGCCGTTACCCTCGGCGATCTTCCGCGCCACGCACAACAGCTACTCGGGAAACGTCGCCGGCGCCAAGAACTCGATCGCCTACCAGCTCGACCACGGCATCCGCTTCATCGAGCTCGACATACACGACAACGGCTACGCCACCTCCCGCGACTACTCCATCGGCCACGACTCCCCGGGCGACCAGGTCGACCACGCGGGCAACCCCGCCTCGAACCTGCTGCGCGACTGGCTCAACGCGATCAACACCTGGTCCGCGCAGCACCCCACCGCCGCGCCGATCGTCGTCGCGCTCGACATCAAGGACGACCTGACCGACAACACCTCGTACGCCGCCGGCAACCTCGCGGCCCTCAACCAGGAGCTCGTCTCCGTCTTCGGCTCGCGGCTGTTCCAGGCCAAGGACTACCCGGCGAGCCCGCCCACGGTGGACGCGCTGCGCGGCCGGGTGCTCCCCCTGATCTCCGGTGACAGCAAGACCCGCACCCTGTACAAACGCGACGTCGGCTCCAACCCGGCCATCGCGATCAACGGCCGCGGCCAGGTCGTGGAGGTGCACGACTCGGGCGGCGGCGCGCTCTGGTACTGGTCCGGCACGTACGGCGCCGACGGCCGCGTGACCTGGCTGCGCCACGGCAAGTACGACAACGGCGTGACGCCGGCCGTCGCGCTGAACGACAACGGCGACCTCGTCGAGGTCCACCAGTCCCAGACCGCGACCACGCTGTGGTCCCGCGTGGGCCGCCTCGGCGCCGACGGCGAGATCACCTGGTCGGCCAGCCGCAAGTACGACGACGGCGTCCTGCCGACGATCAGGTTCACCGACGCGGCGGGCACTCGGCTGCGCGAGATCCATAAGAGCCAGAGCAACAGCCAGAACTGGGCCTGGGACGGCGCCCTCGACGCCGGCGCGATGACGGTTTCGTGGAGCGGCAACGCCAAGACCTCCGACGCCCGCCACGACAAGACCACCTCGGCCAGCGGCACGTCACGCGTGCGCGTGTGGACCGGCGCCGACGGCCCGACCCCCTCGCAGACCCTGCGCGTCGACACCGACAGGCGCACCGGCGACCGCATCCGCTTCCAGCAGGTCGCCTTCGACGAGTTCCAGCAGGGCGACAGCGCCGAGCTCCAGGAGGGCGCGCTGTTCTACGCCGCGCCCGCCACGCAGTCCTCGTTCATCACCGCGGCACGGCAGGCGGGACGGCTCGTACGCGGCTGGGACTTCGACTCGGCGGGCGACGAGACCAGCCCGCTCGCCAACTACCCGGCGACCAACCACCCGTACGACACCTGGTACGAGGATCTTCTCTCCCAAACCGGCGCAATCCAGTAATCCCGCGTCGTACGAGGGGGCGGCGGCCGGAAAATCGTTCGCTCCCTCGTACCCCCGGACGGCAGCATGAGCGGGGCGGTGTCTGCATTCGGGGAGGGCGGATGGCTGTGCTCGCATCACTTCAGAGTTCCAAAGTTGCTCCGTCTGTGCGGAAGTCGGCGGTTCTGCTGGCGCTGCGCTACTACTACGGTGAGCTGATCCGCCAGTGGCGGGTCGCGGTGCCCGCGGTGACGATGCCGGCGATGGGCAACATCTGCCTGTTCTACCTGGCGCCGCTGGCGGTGGCCGGGCTGGTGGGGCATCTGGCCGGGGGCGGGGACGGCTCGGTCGCCGCGCTCCTGCCGTACGTGCTCGGCTTCGGCGGCATGCTGCTGGCGGGCGAGGTGCTGTGGCGGATCGGGCTGCACTTCCTCAACCGTACGGACGCCCGGGGCGTCGAGCGGCTCGGCGTGGTGGGCATGGACGAGCTGCTGGGCAAGGACGCCGCGTTCTTCCACAACAACTTCGCCGGGTCGCTGACCAAACGGGTGCTGGGGTTCTCCTCCCGGTTCGAGGAGTTCGCCGACCTGCTCACCTTCTCGATCATGGCCAAGCTGGTGCCGCTGGTCTTCGCCTCGGTGGTGCTGTGGCAGTATCACCCGCTGCTGGTCCTCGTCCTCGTGGGGCTCATCCTCGTCACCGGCGTGCTCGTCGCCCCGCTGATCCGCCGCCGCCAGGTGCTGGTCGACAAGCGCGAGGCGGCCAAGGTGCTGGTGTCGGGTCACGTCGCCGACGTGCTGGCCAACATGGAGACGGTCCGCGCGTTCGCCGCCGAGGACCGCGAAGCCACCGAACACCGGGCCAGGATCGCCGAGCAGCAGCGGCTGACGCTGCGTTCCTGGGACTACGGCAACCTGCGGGTGGATACGGTCGTCGCCCCGATCTCGGTCCTCACCAGCGCCGTCGGCCTGCTCCTCGCCGTGGCGCTCCGGGGCGGGCTGGGCGTGGAGGCCATCGTGGTGGTGTTCTCCTACTACTCGAACACGATCAGCATCATGTTCGAGTTCAACCAGATCTACCGGCGGATCGAGAGCGTGCTCACCGAGGCCGCCCAGTTCACCGAGCTGCTCCTCGTGCCGCCGACCGTGCTGGATCCCCCCGACCCGCAGCCGCTGCGCCCGGCCGACTCGAGCGTCCGCTTCGAGCGGGTGAGGTTCGCGCACACCGAAGGCTCGCCCCTGTTCGAGCGCCTGGACCTCGACATCCCCAGCGGCACCAAGATCGGGCTGGTCGGCCAGTCCGGCGGCGGCAAGACCACCCTCACCCGGCTGCTGTTGCGCCTCATGGACGTCGACGAGGGCCGGATCCTGATCGGTGGCCAGGACATCTCCCGGCTGCGCCAGGCCGACCTGCGCAGCCTCATCGCGTACGTCCCCCAGGAGCCCGCCATGTTCCACCGGTCGGTGCGTGACAACATCGGGTTCGCCCGGCCGGGCGCCACCGAGGCCGAGATCCTGGAGGCGGCGCGGGCGGCGCACGTCACCGAGTTCGTCGAGTCGTTGCCCGACGGGTTCGACACCCTGGTCGGCGAGCGTGGCATCAAGCTCTCCGGCGGTCAGCGCCAGCGCCTCGCCCTCGCGCGCGCCATCCTGCGCGACGCGCCGATCCTGCTGCTGGACGAGGCCACCAGCGCCCTTGACTCCGAGAGCGAGCTCCTCGTCCAGGAAGCCCTGTGGCGCCTGATGCGCGACCGCACCGCGCTCGTGGTCGCCCACCGCCTGAGCACGGTCGTCCGCATGGACCAGCTGGTCGTGCTCAACCGGGGATGCATCGTGGAGCAGGGCACCCACGACGAGCTGCTCCAGGCCGAAGGCCCCTACGCCCGGCTCTGGCGGCACCAGTCCGGCGGCTTCCTGGTGGACGACGAGCGCTCCGTCGCCGAGGCGGCGGTTGAGTAGGGGGTTACTCATGCCATCCCCGCTCTCCCGCCGCATCGTGGGATCGGAGCATTCGACGGTCGAGGAGATCCCATGATCAGGGACGGACGCTACGAGGGGCAGAGCGGCGGCATCTCGGTCACGCTGCGGGTGGACGCGGGCGGTTCGGGGGTGATCAGCGCGGACGTGTTCCAGGTCGCACCGGACGGCGGGCGGAAGACGTACCTGGCGTCGGCGCGCACCGCTCCCGGCACCAAGGTCGCGCTCGACGACGGGACGTGGCCGGCGATCTGGCAGGCCGGTCCGGCGAACAAGACGACAGGGTCGCTGGCCCTGGCCCAGGGAGAGACCGACGGCGTGACGGTCACGTTCGTCCTCGACGCCCCGCTGAACGGGCTGCCCACCCGGACCGAGGTGGTCGTCCCGGCCGAGCACAAGGACGACGCGCTGCGCGAGCTGGGCCTGGAGATCGAGCTGGAGCAGAACGTCCCGGCGCCGAGCCCGGTGATCTTCCAGGGCGTGGAGCGCACGGTCAACGGCTGCCTGCGGGGCGCCGGGTTCACGGTCAAGGAGGTCGGGCGGCAGAGCTCCATCCCCGCCGGGATCGCCGGAGCGTGGGACGACTCGCAGCTCTACACCATGCTGAGCGATCTCATGCTCATCACGGGCGACGCGTCGCTGCGCGCCAGGGCGTGGGAGCTGCACCTGCTCCTGCTGTCCAGGGCGGCCATCCCCGGGCTGGCCGGCGTGATGTTCGACGCCGAAGGGCTGCTCCAGCGGCAGGGCGCGGCGGTCTTCACCGCCGGGTTCCAGGGCGCGACCAGGGATCAGAAGATCATCAGGACCATCGTCCACGAGCTCGGGCACGCGCTCAACCTCGCGCACCGCTTCGAGCGCGTGGTCGGCCGGGCCGACTCGACCTCCTTCATGAACTACGACTGGCGATACCTGGGCGGCGGGCACGAGCAGGACTACTGGCGGGAGTTCGCGTTCACCTTCGACGCCGACGAACTGACATTTCTTCGGCACGGGCCGTTGACGTCGCTGATCCCCGGGGGCGAGCCCTTCCACACCGTCCGCTACTGGGCCGACGGGGGCGGCGGGCACTCGCCGTACGCGCCGGAGATCCCGTTCGACGGATACCGGCTGGCGCTCGCCGCGCCCGAGTCCGGACCGGTCTTCGCCTTCGGCCAGCCGGTGTTCCTGAAGGTCACCCTGGAGAACCGCACGGCGGCGGACCTGGAGGTGGAGCGCTGGGTGCTCGACCCGAAGGCCGGGCCGCTGGAGATCCTGGTGCGCCGCCGCACCGAGCCGGAGGACGTGACCGCGTTCACGCCGATCGCCCAGCGGTGCATGGCGGCCATGGACTCCACCGCCAAGCTCACCCTCCCGCCCGGCGGGGCGCTCAGCAACAACGTCAACCTCACCTTCGGCTCGGCCGGTTTCACCTTCGCCGAACCCGGCGAATACGACATCACTCCGGTCCTCGCCATCCCCGCCCGCGACCCGGCGGGCGAGCCCGTGCAGTGGGTGGTCACCGGCGAGCCGCTGCGCGTCCGCGTCTCACCCCCGCTGGGCGTGGCGGAGGAGCGCGACGCGGAGGTGCTGCGGACGCCGGACGTGGGCGCGTGGTTCGCCCTCGGCGGCAGCGCCGCCCTGGCCTCGGCGGGCGAGGCGCTGGAAGGGGTGCGCGAGCGCCGCCAGGCCGAGACCGGGATCCACGATCCCGTCGTGGCGTCGATCGTCCGGACCGCCGCGCTCGACGCCGCCCGGCCGTCGATCCGGTTCCAGGACGACGAGTACGTCCGCCGCGACGGAGACCCCGCGCAGGCCGCGCGACTGCTGGCCGACCTCGACCCCCGGGCGCTGCGTACATTCGACCCGTACACCGCGCAGCAGACAATTGCCCTCGCCGCCCAATATCGCGGCGCGGCGGAAAAGTGAATTCTTGAGGAAAACGCGAGACCGGGCCCGCAAGCGAGCCCGGTCTCAGACGTGCGTGCCGTGTCAGGCGGGGACGATGTTCTCCGCCTGCGGGCCCTTCTGGCCCTGGACGATGTCGAAGGACACCTTCTGCCCCTCGCTCAGCTCACGGTAGCCGCCGTTGGAGACGATGTTGGAGTAGTGCGCGAAGACGTCGGCGCCGCCGCCGTCCTGCGCGATGAAGCCGAAGCCCTTTTCAGAGTTGAACCACTTCACGGTTCCGGTAGCCATGTTGATCTCCTTTGGATAAGTGCAGAGAACCTGACCCATCCGGAAATTACCGGCAAACAAAAGCGCGCCCGTAGATCGTATTCGGCGGGCGCGCACAAAGTCTTTATGGGTACCGCAACTGCAACACGCGCAACCCTATCACAGGCTCCTCGCGCAGGGCGCCGGGGGTTTTCTCGTTCATTGCCGTGCTTCGCTAGTTTTTGCCACTGATTGACCTTTTCCCGGCTCAGGGGGCGCGCAGCCGTACACGATGGCCTCGGCCACGCTTCGGACCGCGTCCCTGCCGGCGCTCCCCGGTGGCGCGCTGACCAAGGTGAACAGCGCGCCACCGTAGAGCGCGATCATGGCGGGGACCTTCTCGCGCGGGATGGTGAGTCGGCGAAGGTCCGCAGCTCCTCGCGGAGCTCGGGGTGGGGCTCCGCGTCGGCGGCCGCCCGCATCCAGCCGAGCACCTCGTCGGGCACCTCCGGCCAACCGGACAAGGCACGCAACGCGCCCCAGCGCAGCCGGGTGACGCGGTTGCGCAGGGCCGCCCGGATCAGGGGGATCCCGACGCCCGGGTGCCTGTCCAGGCCGGCCAGCACGGCCTCCAAGACCATCTCGGCCTCGTACCCGTGCCCGATCCCGAGATCCGTGCCGGGGCCGTTGGCGAGTTCGTCTACCGGTAGGAGCTCCAGCGCGGTCGCCACCACCTGGGCGGCCTGGGCGTGATCGGCCATACCGATGGCGATGTGCCAGCAGTAGAGGTCGTCGGGCCGGATCCGCAGGTGCGCGATCACCTCGGGGATGGCCGGGAGCGCCAGGCGTTCGGCGGCGTTCAGGGCGGGTCGGAAGAGGTTCGTGCCCGGCTCGGCCAGGTGAGTGAGCACCAGCGTCCGCCAGTCGTCCCGGCCGGCCAGCTCGTCGTAGCGCCGACGCAGGGCCCGTACGTCATCCTCCGGCCAGCGGAGATCGTCGCCGTGGAGGTACGCCCTGATGGTGAGGCTGTTGTTCACCAGTCCGAGCGTCGCCTCGCGGCCCGCCACCAGCTCGGCGAAGCGGGCCAAGGCGGGCACGGCGTCGGCGTAGCGGGAGACCCCGGTGGTCGGGCCGTCCTCGCCCCACACCAGCGTGGCCAGCACGCCGCCCGCCGACGCGAGGAGGTCGTCGTCGGGGGCCGGGTCAAGGAGGGCGGCGTACAGGCCACCGGTCGTGGCGGCGATGGGCGCGAGGTACTCGTCCATGATGGCGTTGCGCCAGCCCTCGCGCAGCAGCCAGTCCCTGATCTCGGGATCGTCGCAGTCCCGCAGTCGTTCGACGGCGTGGATGCGGCCCCACCCGTCGACCCTGCGGGCCAGCTCGTAGACCGCCCGGTGGCCGTCGGGCTGGCCGCGCATCAGCGCGACCACGGCGTACAGGGTGAACTCTTCGAGGGCGCCGAGCAGGAGCAGCAGGTCGCGGTCCCGTTCGTCGCCGCAGGCGCCCACCAGCGCGATGCCGATCTTCGTCGCCTCGCGGCGGGTGCCGTACTCGGCGAGGTCCCGGCCGATGGCGCGCAGCCGGTCTCCGGGCAGTCGCCGGCGTCCGAGCTCGGTGAGGAGATCGTCGGCGAGGTCGAGTGCCTGGGACTCGGCCAGGAGGTCGTGCAGGCGTGACATCAGCTCAGGCGTCGGCGATGCGGTGAGCGTGTGGACGAGGTCGGCGACCTCTTCGACGGTGGTGTCGTCGCCGTGGGGTCCGGAGTGATGGGAGCGGATGCCGTCCATCACGGTGCTGGAGATGAACAGGCCGCCCGGTGGGCGGGCAGGCTCGTCCGGCAGGTCGGTCGCGGGCCAGGGGCCGGGGCCGTACCTGGCGGACATGGTCAGCGCGTGGGCGAGGAAGCTGGGCCGGTCGTCGCCCGGCCGCCACGAGCGGGGGCTCATCGGCCCGGGCGGTGGCCGCCCTTCCATGAGATGGTCATGGTCGGCATGATGCCGGGGCGACCGCCCTTTCCGCAAGATGTTTCGTAACGTTACAGCGATTGGGCGGGGGCTCTCGCTCACTGACGTACGTCCGGCGTGCTGAGCGTTCGGTAACGCGCTCTTGACACGCTGCGATTCGTGTCGATACATGTTTTATCGATACAACCCCCCAGCGTACGAAGGGCTGGACCTCCATCCCCCCGAAGTAAGAGGTGCGCGATGCCCCTGCTCACAAGATCGGCCGCGGTTCTGGCGGCTGCCGTCCTGGTCCTGGCCGGATGCGGCTCGGGGAGCGAAGGCGGCGGGAAGACCAAGCTGACCTTCTTCTCCTGGGACAACGAGCAGTCGATGAAACCGCTCATCGAGGCCTTCGAGAAGCAGAATCCCACCATCGACGTCGAGTTCTCCACGGCGCCGCCCGTGGCGGAGTACATCTCGACGCTGCAGACCCGGCTCGTCTCGGGCACCGCCGCGGACGTGTTCGCGATCGCGGCCGAGAACAAGACGAACCTCATCCAGGGCGGCTTCGTCAAAGACCTGACCGGCAAGCCGTACCTGGCGAACATGTCGAAGTTCAACACCGCGACCTACTCCCAGGACGGCAAGGCGTACGGCATGTCGATCTCGTCGTGGTCCGCCGGCATCCTCTACAACAAGGACCTGCTCGCCAAGGCGGGCGTCACCGAGTTCCCCACCAAGTGGGACGACTTCCTGGCGCTGTGCCAGAAGCTCAAGGCGGCGGGCCTGACGCCGTACTACGACTCGGTGACGGGCATGCCGCTCACCCTCGCGGCCCTGGTCGGCAGCGAGAACGCCCGCCAGGGCGGCGACGTCGACGCGCAGATCTTCGCGGGCAAGAAGAAGTTCGGGGACCTGTGGCTCGGGCCGCTGACGAACTTCAACCAGCTGTTCACCAGCGGGGTGATGAGCAAGGACGTCGTGGGCCTGTCCGGCGATCAGATCGTGGACGAGTTCGCCAACGGCCGCGTCGCGATGATCTCCGCGGGCCCGTGGAACGTGTCCACGCTGCGGGAGAAGGCGCCGAAGATGAACATGGCCTTCGTCGGAGTGCCGACGCCCGACGGCAAGCCGTTCTGGTCCGGCGCGGCCTCGCCCGGTTACGCCATCAACGCCAAGACCGAGCACGAGAAGGAGGCCGAGGCGTTCCTGACGTACCTCGGCGGCAAGGAAGGCGTGACGCTCTTCAACAAGCAGACGGCGGCCATGACCACCACGTCGGACGTCACGCCCGAGATCGACAAGGTGCTGGAGCCCAACCTGAAGGCGCTCAAGGAGGGCACCTTCTACCTGCCGCAGATCGCCTGGCCACGGGTGCAGGACGCGCTCAACACCGAGGCGGTGGCGCAGCTCCAGCTGATGGTGCAGGGCCAGAAGCAGCCGGCCGACGTGGCCGCCGCGCTCGACAACCGGCTCAAGGGCCAGAGCTGACATGACGGCGTTCGGCACGAGGGCGCCCGCCGCGACGGGCGCCCTGTCCTGGCTGATCTCGCCGAAACGGCTGGAGGGGCTGCGCCTGCAGGCGTTCCTGGTGCCGATCGGGATCGTGTTCGCGGTGCTGTTCGCGATCCCGCTGGCGCAGTCGTTCTACTTCAGCGTCACCGACTTCAACGGCTACTCGACGGACGTCAACTTCGTCGGGCTGGAGAACTACCGCAGGATCTTCTCGGACCCGGCCATGCTGGCCGGGCTGGGGTTCACGCTGGTGTACGCGATCGGCACCACGGTGATCGTCACCCTGCTGGCGATCCCGCTGGCCGTACTGCTCAACCGGCGCTTCTTCGGCAGGAACGTGGTGCGGGCCGTCTTCTTCTTCCCCGCCATTCCCAGCATCGCGATCCTCGGCCTGGTGTGGGCGTTCATCCTGTCGCCGCTCGGCTCGGGCGCGATCAACTGGACCCTCGACGCGGTGGCCGGGCTCGGCCCCGTGCCGTGGCTGGCGAACGGCACCCTGGCCCAGCTGTCGGTCATCATGGTCGCCGTCTGGTCGTCCACCGGCTGGCACGCCATCCTCTACCTGGCGTACCTGCAGTCGATCCCCGACGACTACTACGAGGCCGCGCGGGTCGACGGCGCCTCGCCGCGCCAGTCGTTCTTCTCCATCACGCTGCCGCTGCTCGCGCCGGCCGTCACCATCAGCTCGCTGCTGCTGATGACCGGCGGCCTGAAGGTCTACGACCTGCCCTACACCCTCACCAAGGGTGGCCCCGGGTACGCCACGTTCACCATCACCCAGTCGATCATCCAGAGCGGCATCGCGCAGGCCAAGTTCGGCCAGGCGTCGGCGCTGGCGGTGGTCTTCATGCTGGTCGTCGGCGCGATCGTGGCCGTCCAGCTGGTCCTGTCGAGCCGGCTCGAAGGGCGCCTGTCATGAGAAGGCCGCTGCTCAGCTTCGGGATGATCCTCGCCGCCGCGCTGGTCGGCGTGCCCTTCTACTACATCGTCGTCAACACGTTCAAGACGCAGCGGGAGACCTCGGCCTCGCCGCTCGCGCCGCCGACGAGCCTCTACCTCGGCAACTACGCACGGGTCTTCGAGAGCACGCCGATCCTGCAGTCCTTCCTCAACACGCTGTACGTCACCGCCGTCTCCATCGTGATCATGCTGATCATCGGGTCGATGGCGGCGTACGCGATGCTGCTGCGCAAGACCCTGGTCAACCGGGTGGCCGGCGCACTGCTCGTGATCGCGTTCCTGGTGCCGGGGCAGGCCACGCTCATCCCGGTCTACCGGATCCTCGTGCGGCTGCGGCTGGTCGACAGCCTCGAAGGGCTCATCTTCCTGTACGCCGCCGGCTCGATCTTCTGCTACTTCCTCATCCAGGGCTACCTGCGGTCGCTGCCGATCTCGATCTTCGAGGCGGCGCGCATCGACGGGGCGGGCCCGTGGCAGATCTACTGGCGGATCGTGCTGCCGCTCATCCGGCCGATCCTCATCACGGTCGGCGTGTTCCAGACCATGTGGATCTGGAACGACTTCATCACGCCGAACGTGTTCATCAGCTCGCCCGACAAGCAGACGCTGGTCCTGCAGGTCTACAAGGCGGTCGGGGAGTTCGGAGTGGACTGGCCGGCGTTCATGACGCTCAGCGTGATCGTGCTGACCCCCGTCGTGATCTTCTTCGTGGCGATGCAGCGTCACATCGTCAGCGGGCTGCTGCGGGGGAGCGTCAAGGGTTGACGCGTGAGAGGATGCGGGCCGTGCGGGTGATCAGGGAATGGTGACGATCCAGGACGTGGCCAGGGCCGCGGGCGTGTCCGCGATGACCGTGTCCCACGTGCTCAACGACCACCCTCATGTCAGGAGTGAGACGCGGGCCCGCGTGCTGCAGGCCATCACCGACCTCGACTACCGGGTCAACGTGGCGGCACGCAACCTCCGTACCGGGCGGACCGGCACGATCGGGCTCGCCGTGCCCGAGGTGGACCGGCCGTACTTCGGGCAGCTTGCGGCCGAGATCATCGCGGCGGCGGCCCGGCACAACCTCAAGGTGGCCATCGAGCAGACCGGCGCCTCGCGCGAGGGCGAGCTGGACGCGCTCGCCCTGTCGCGCAACCGCCTCTACGACGGGCTCATCCTCAGCACCGTCGGGCTCGGGCCGACCGACACCGACCTGCTCAAGGTCGACTACCCCATCGTCATCCTGGGGGAGCGCATCTTCGACGGGCCCGTGGACCACGTCGCCATGCCCAACGTCGAAGGCGCCCGCGCCGCCACCGCCCACCTGATCGAGCGGGGCTGCCGTCGCATCGCGCTCGTCGACGGCGGCGCCCAGGGCGAGGAGATCAACGTCTCCAGCCTGCGTTACGCCGGTTACCGCGAGGCGCTCGACGAGGCCGGCATCGCGTCGGACCCGCGGCTCGTGGCCCCGACCCCGCAGTTCACGATGGAGGGCGGGGCCTGCGCGGCCCGGCGCCTGGTGGACGGCGGGGTGGACTTCGACGGCGTGTTCTGCGTGACCGACACGGTGGCGATCGGGGTGCTGCGCGGGCTGGCCGACCGGGGGGTACGCGTGCCCGGCGAGGTGAAGGTCATCGGTTTCGACAACATCGCCGAAGGCGCCTACACGGTGCCGTCCCTGTCGTCGATCGACCCCGACCACCAGCTGATGGCCGGCACGGCCGTCCGGTTCCTCGTCAAGCGGATCACGGAGAAGGGCAAGAAGCGGGAGGTCGCGCGCGAGTTCGTCAGCCGCTTCACGGTCGTGGCCCGCGAGTCGACCGGGACATGAGGCCGTTGACATGATTGCGCACCGTACGTAACGTTAATTATGTCCAGTCGCTAGCGAATATATATTCATAGCCCTCTCGTTGGCCCCCACGCAGGAGAGAGCATGCGCGCGTGAGGTGACCGGGCTCGGGGCGGGCTTCCTCCGAGCGTGGTGGGGGTCCGAGGGACCCCCACGAAACGTCGTATCGGGTCAGTCCTCGCCACGATAGGCGCGCAGCTCGCGGCGCGCCTGGCGACGGCTGCGGCGGCGCTCTTCGCGACGGAAGTCGTACCACTCCCGGCCCCCGCTGATGGGGCCGCACTCGAACAGGTAGTGGTCGGTGGCACCCCAGTAACAGCCGCCGATGGTGCGGTTCAGGGACGCGCTGTCGGAGGTGATCTCGTCCGGCAGCGTGCAGCCCCCGAATCGATGATCATGTACGGGCCGGCACGTCACCATCGGGACGTCGGCCATCCCCACCCACCAGGGCCGGGTCTTGTCGGTCCTGCTCATACGGTCACCTTTCGGCTCCGTGACGCCCCTGGCTGGGGCCGTCATAAGACCGGGTGCACCGTGATCACCTCCGACTTCGCGTACGACATGCGGCTTGATCCAACGCTACCTCGCGCGAGCGGAGAGGATGGCGGAATGTCCCGCGAACGGCTGCGAGCCACCTTCGACACGGTGGCGTCCTCCCAGGAGCCGCTCACCCGGCACTGGCCGGCCGTGCTCACAGTCGGCCGCCGCGGCGGGGCGTGACAGCGCGCTGTCAGACCCGTGTCAGCGGCGGCGGCCATCGTCCTACGTGCACGCCAGAAACGTACGAGGACGAAAGGGCGAGGGCGATGTCGCAGGAGAAGCTGTCGGAGTTCGTCGAGGTGACGGCCGAGGAGTTCGGGATTCCCGGCGTGGCCGTCGGGGTGCTGGCCGGGGGCCGGGAGTTCCGCGCCGCTCATGGCGTGACGAGCCTGGACAACCCGTTGCCGGTCGATGACAGGACGCTGTTCCATGTGGGCTCGGTGACCAAGACCTTCACCGCGACCGCGCTGATGCGCCTGGTAGCGGAGGGCAAGGTGGAGCTGGACGCGCCGGTGCGCCGTTACGTGCCCGAGCTCATGCTCGCCGACGAGGCCGCCGCCGCGCGGATCACCGTGCTGAACCTGCTCAACCACACCGCCGGGCTCGACTGGAACCTGATCGACATCGAGGAGGGGGACGGCTCCCTGGCCGCGTTCGTGGCGCAGCTGTCCGGTCTGGCGCTGATCGCGCCGCCCGGCGCCCGCGCCTCCTACAGCCAGGCGGGCTACAACCTGGCCGGCCGGATCATCGAGAACGTCACCGGCCTGAGCTACGAGAGGGCCATGTCCGCGCTGGTCCTGGAGCCGGTCGGGCTGTCGAACACCTTCTTCGAGCTGGACGACGTCATGGTCCGCCGCTTCGCCGTCGGTCACAACCGCGATGAGGACGGCGCCCTGAGGTTCGCGCAGCCGTGGAAGGCGTGGCGGGCCGGCCTGCGCGGCAACGACCCCGGCGGCGGCATCGCCTCCTCCGTCAGCGACCTGCTGGCCTGGGCCCGTTTCCACCTGGGCGCGGCGGAGGGGGTGCTGCCCGCCGAGGCGCTGCGGCGCATGCAGGAGCCCACGGTCGAGCTGCGGGCCAGCACGCTCGGCGACGCCGTCGGCATCTGCTGGTTCCTGCGCGAGGTGGACGGGGTGCGCACCATCGGGCACGGCGGGTCCGGCAACGGCCAGTTCGCCGAGCTGCTCATCGTGCCCGAACGCGACTTCGCCGTCGTCTCGCTGGCCAACGCCGGCCCGGACGGCTACCGCTGCAACGAGGCCGTCGTGCGCTGGGCGCTGGAGCACTACCTGGGCGTGGTCGAGCGGGACCCCGAGCCGATCCCGTACGACCACGCGCGGGCACGGGAGGTCGCCGGCCGCTACGAGATCGCCGCCATGAACCTCGACCTCGCCACCGACGGCACCCGGCTCACCCTGGAGGTCGGGATCAAGCCGGAGATCCGCCAGGCGTCGGAGACCGAGATGCCCCCGGACTACCCGCCGGCCGCCATCGGCTTCCTGCCCGGCGGCGGCGACGAGTACATCGTCACCGAGGGCGGGCTGAAGGGGCAGCGTGGTTTCTTCACCCGCGACGAGGGCGGCACGGTCGTGGGCGTGGACCTCGCCGGCCGGCTGTTCGGCCGGACCACGACCACGTCCTGACCGACAGCCGTTCAGGCTGCCGGGCGACCCGAGGAGGGCGTCAGGGTGACAGCGTGGCGGCGCGCTCCAGGAACAGGTCGCGTTCGCGGGCGTTCCGGGTCAGCCCGGCCGCGCGCCGGAACTCGGCGGCCGCCTCCTCGGCGCGCCCGAGCCTGGCCAGGAGGTCGCCGCGGACGGCGGGCAGGAGCGCGTACTCCCGCAGGGCGCGCTCGTCCCGGAGGGTGTCGGCGATCTCCAGCCCGCGCGCGGGCCCGTACGCCATGCCGATCGCGACCGCCCGGTTCAGCTCGACGATCGGCGAGGGCGTGAGGTGGGCCAGCAGCCGGTAGAGGGCGGCGATGCGTTCCCAGTCGGTGGCCTGCGGGGTGAGCGCGCGGGCGTGGCACGCGGCGATGGCCGCCTGCAGCCCGTACGGCCCGAGCGTGCCCAGCTCCTCGGCCCGGCGCAGCGCGTCCAGGCCGCGGCGGACCAGGAGCCGGTCCCAGCGGCTGCGGTCCTGGTCGAGCAGGAGGATGGGCGAACCGTCGCGGGCGGTCCTGGCCGGGATGCGCGAGGCCTGGATCTCCATGAGCGCGAGCAGGCCGTGGACCTCGGGTTCGGCGGGCATGAGGCCGACCAGGACGCGGCCGAGGCGCATGGCCTCCTGGCACAGCGACGGGCGGATCCAGTCGTCGCCGGCGGTCGCCGCGTACCCCTCGTTGAAGATCAGGTAGATGACCTCCAGGAGGGAGGCCAGTCGCGCCGGGAGTTCGGCGGGCGGCGGCAGCTCGATCGGGATCTTCTGCTCGGCGAGGGTGCGCTTGGCCCGCGAGATGCGCTGCCCGACGGTGGGCTCGGGGACGAGGAAGGCACGGGCGATCTCGGCGGTGGACAGGCCGCCGAGCAGGCGGAGGGTGAGCGCGAGCCGGCCTTCGGCGGGCAGCGCGGGATGGCAGGAGGTGAAGATCAGGCGGAGCAGGTCGTCGCCGATGTGGTCGTCGAGGGCGTCGTCGAGCTCGGCTTCCGCGGACTCCTGGCGGAGCTCCAGGTCCCGGCCGAGCTCCTGCAGCTTGCGCTGGTAGGTGTCGCGACGGCGGAACTGGTCGATGGCCCGATGCCTGGCGGTGAGCGTCAGCCAGGCGCCCGGATTGTCGGGTACGCCCTTACGCGGCCACTCTTCGAGCGCGGCCACCAGGGCGTCCTGCGCCAGCTCTTCGGCGAGCCCGATGTCGTTCACCAGGCGGGCCAGGGCGGCGATGACGCGGGCGGACTCGATCCGCCAGACCGCCTCCACCGCTCGGTGCGAATCAGCTACCGTCATGCGTCCTGAATACAGCATCCGGCCGCGGACCGCGTCCGCGACCGGATGGAGCGCCGGGTCAGGCCGGCGGGGCGAAGTCCTCGGGGCCGAACAGCCGCAGCACGTCCGATTCGCCCTCCCAGCCCGGCCACAGGTCACGGTGGAGCTTGAGGAAGCGGGTGGCCCACTCCACGGCTTCCTCCTTGCTCCTCACCTCGTAGAGTGCGTAGCTGATCAGTTCCTTGGCCTCGGCGAACGGGCCGTCGCTGACGGTCAGCCGGCCCCCGCTCACCTCGACCCGCGCCCCCTCGGAGCTGGGGGCCAGGCCGCTGGTGTCGAGCAGGGTCCCGGCCTCGGTGGCCTCCTGGCCGAGCTTGAAGATGGCCTCCATGAGGTCGGCCGGCGGGGGCCCGTCGGGCTGGGCGGCGACTCTGAGCGTGATCAGGTAGCGCATCGTGAACTGCCTTTCTCTATGGGTCGGAAGGGGAAGTCAGGCGGTGTGGCGGGACAGGTTCAGCGACAGTAGCGACAGCCAGCCCCAGACCGCCACGATGCCGGCGACGAACAGCAGGTTGGCCCAGGCGACGCCGCCGCCGGAGGCGATGCCGACGAACGAGCCGAGGAAGAGCGTGCCGGTGACGCGGGAGTACAGGGCCCAGCCCCTGCGGCCCTCGCGGGACTGCCGGGAGGCGATGACGTAGCAGGCCGCGACCAGGCACAGGAATCCGACGCCGCCGGCGGCCAGGTGCAGGATCCCTGACAGGGTGACCGGGCCGGGGCCTTCCGGGGTGCCGGCGGGGAAGCCCATCGCGGGGTCGGCGCGGAAGATCGCGGCGCCGATCATGCTGGCACCGAACGCGCCGACCAGGATCGGCGCCCAGCGGGCGCCCCGTCCGGGCGCCAGGGCGCGGCGCAGGCCGGCGGCGGCGGCGATGGTGGCCAGGGCGGTGATGACGAAGTTGGCGGTCTGGATCCAGCCGAGTTCGCCGTTGGCCAGGAAGCTCCACGGGTGGCGGGCCAGGTCGAAGCCCTCCCGGGTGAACGCCTGCGCCAGGGCGACGGTCACGTAGAACGGGCCGGCGACGATGCCGCAGCCGAGGAGCAGGCGCTGGACGGAGATCGTACGGGCGGATGAGTGGGCGAGCTGCTGGGTCATGGTCGTCAACCTCGTATCGGCGGGGCCGGCCCGTCCGGCCCTCTGGATACGCTGCGAACGAGGAGAGGCGGTTTCGACACGCGCCCGGAAGAATTTTCAAGATTTTCTTCGACGCGAGATGTCAGGGCGAGTCCGGGAACATCCCCTGCCCGGGGGTCAGCAGATGACGCCGATCGAAGCGGGCCTTCGCGTTCTCGACGGCGGGCCACGACGGGCCGTAGTGGTCCTTCCAGTCGGCCTGCGTGAGCGCGACGGCGCTGACCGGATAGAGGTGCCCGCCGACGGCGCGGACCCGGTCGTACGCCGTGCGGTTGGCCTTGACCAGCCTTTCCGTCAGCGAGGGGTCGTCGGCGGGGAAGCGGACGAAGCCGAAGAGGAACGCGACCTCCCCCTCCGGCAGCCGCATCAGCGGCGTGCGCGCACGGCCAGGGCGGATGGGGTAGAGCAGGACGCGTCCGAACTCGCCCAGGTCCTCCTGGCGCAGGTCGGTGAGGAGCTCCGCGACCAGGTCGTCGGCGGACGCGTCCGGGACGAAGGAGTACAGCCAGGGGTGGGGATCGTGCCAGGTGCCCGCCGCCCGCAGGTTGCTCTCCAGCTTGCTCAGCCGCCGGAACAGCTCCGGATACGGCAGGTCGACACGCTCGGCCTGGGCGCGGAGGTCGGACAGGCCGGCCAGCGTCTCGTCGTCATCGGGTGGCGAGTCCGCCGCGTGCCAGACCCCTGCCTCGACCACGTGCTGCCGGCCCGACGGATGCGGCCGGATCGCGCCTTCCAGGTAGTCGACGCGGTCCGTGGACAGCAGGCGGCGCTGGTCGGCCGTCATCGCCCGGTGGTCCGGGTAGAACAGCGTGTGCAGGCGGACCAGTTCCGGGGCGCGGACGAGCCGGAGGACGGCCCGCGTGATGATCCCGTACTGGCTGAGCCCGGCGCGTACGGCGTCGAAGAGGCCGGCCTGCCGGCTCGCCGAGCACGTGACGATCTCGCCCTCGCCCGTCACCACCTCGAGTTCGACGACGTTGCAGCTCTGGAAGCCGTGGCGGAACGTCATGCCGCCCACGCCGCCCGCGGAAACGGTCCCTCCGACCGACAGGTCGAGATAGTCGGTGAGCACCGGCGGCGTGAGCCCGCGAGGCAGGGTGGCGTCGAGCACCGACTGCCAGGTCGCACCGCCGCCCACGGTCACGCGATCGGCTTCCACCGCGTGCACGGCGCCCAGCTCGCTCATGTCGATCACGAGACCGCTCTCGGCCTGCGCCCGGCCGTAGACGGAGTGGCCCTGCCCGCGCGCGGCCACCGGCATCCGCCGCCCGGCCGCCCGGCGCACCGCGGCGGCCACGTCCTGGGCCGATCCCGGCCGGCACACGGCCGCGGGCCGCCGCCTGATCAGGCGCCCGAAGTCCGCGCTCGCGGCATCCAGGCTCTCCGGATCAGAATCGGTGGCGTACGGCCACGCTTCCTCGCTCATCCCGTCCCCCCGAACCGAGCGCCCGAACCGAGTGCTGTCACTCACGGTTACCATAAACCGCCGGTGCGCAACTCGGCGGCCATGCGGACGTGGCGGCCCCTCTGAGGGTCACATGCCGCCGGGGTGCTCGATCGACCGGATGACGGCGTCGGGGACGATCAGGTCGGCCTTCGGCCTGGTGGCGGCGATCAGTTCGGCGTTGCGCTCGTCGACCTCCTCCACCCAGCTCACCGCGTGGTCGCGCGGCTTGCCGAAGCGCACGTGCCGGGTGACCAGCCGCCGCAGGCGCTCGGCGGAGTCCAGGTCGCAGTACCAGACCTCGTCCAGCCAGGGCCGTACGCGGGCCCAGTCGCCCGCGTCGAACAGCAGGTAGTTGCCCTCGGTGATGATCAGGCGGGCGGCGCGGGGGATCGGGATGCTGCCGGCGACGGGCTGCTCCAGGTCGCGTTCGAAGGCGGGAGCGTAGACCACGTCCTCCTCGTCCTCGCGCAGGCGGCGGAGGAGGGCGGCGTAGCCGGCGGCGTCGAAGGTGTCGGGGGCGCCCTTGCGGTCGCGGCGGCCGAGCCGGTCGAGCTCGACGTCGGCCAGGTGGAAGCCGTCCATGGGGACGTGCGCCACCCAGTCGGCGGTGAGGCCGGGGGGTGGCTCCTGGCGGAGCAGGCGGGTGAGGGTCACCGCGAGCGTGGTCTTGCCCGCGCCGGGGCTGCCGGTGATGCCCAGCAGGGCCCGCCGGCCGTCCCGGACGCCGGCACGGGCGCGGGCCAGGAGGTCGGCCAGGCTCTCGGAAGGCGTCATCGGGCCCGGCTGGTGTGCAGCTGGCCGGCGATGAAGGCGCGGGCGTGGCGGGCGAGGTCCTCGCCGTCGTCCCACAGGTTGCGCCAGATCGCCAGGTCGTTGGAGAGCCCCTCCATCACCACCGCGGAGGAGAACGACTCGAAGGTGATCGGCCCCTGGTACCGGATGTCGCCCAGGGCGTGGAAGAACGCGGTGAAGTCCAGGTGGCCGGAGCCGAGATACCCGCGGTGGTTCTCCCCGATGTGGACGTAGCCCAGCCGGTCGCCGACCTCGCGCACGGGGCGTACGAGGTCGTCCTCCTCGATGTTCATGTGGTAGGTGTCGAGGTGGATCAGGACGTTGTCCTCGCCGATGTCGTCGGCCAGCCGCAGCGCGTCCCGGGCGGTGTTGATGACGTTGGTCTCGTACCGGTTGCAGATCTCCAGGCCGAGCGTCATGCCGTGGCCGCTCGCCTCCTGGGCCAGGCGGCGCAGCACCGCGACCACGTTGCGCCGGCCCGCCTCGGTGAGCGGGCGGCCGTACTTGCCGAGCGCGCTGTAGAGCGCGCCGGTGAAGTGGGTGCCGCCGAGCCCGCGCGTGACGGCCAGGGAGTCGTGCAGCAGCTTCTCGCCGCGCTCGACCACGGCCGGGTCGTCGCTGGAGACGTCGGCGTCGAACGCGAGGCCGCGCGAGCAGGCCACGCCCAGCCCCGCTGCCCGCAGGGCCTCGCGCGCCGCCGCGACGTCGAGGTTCACCGAGTCGTGCAGCGAGAGTTCCAGCAGGTCGAAGCCGGTCGCCTTGGTCTTCTCGATGGCGTACGCCAGCGAGGCCGGGCTGGTGTCCCCGACCCAGACGAGAGCGTGGACGCCGATGGGGTTGGTGGTCATCTGGATGAGCTGCCTTTCTGGGGCGTCAGTTGCTGAGCGCGCCGGTGATCAGGGCGACGATCTCCTCGCCGGTGGTCTCGGCCGTACGCCGGCCGCCCACGCACTGCCCGGCCCGCATCACCCAGACCTGCTGGCTGAGCCGCATGACCTGGGCGAAGTTGTGGCTGATGAGCAGGACCGCGTGGCCCTCGTCGCGCAGTTTGAGGATCAACTCCTCGACCCGGGCGGTCTCCTGCACGCCGAGCGCGGCCGTGGGCTCGTCCATGATCACGAGCTTGGAGCTGAACCCGGCGGCGCGGCAGATCGCCACGGCCTGGCGCTGGCCGCCCGAGAGCCGGCGTACCCGGGACTTCACCGCGGGCACGTTGACGGCGAGCGTGGAGACCATCTCGCGGGCGCGGGCCTGCATGGCGCGCCGGTCGAGCAGGGCGATCGGGCCGATCCTGCGGACGATCTCGCGGTTGAGGAACAGGTTCTGCCACACCGTGAGGTCTTCCACCAGCGCGAGGTTCTGGTGCACGGTCTCGATCCCGGCCTCGCGGGCGTCCTCGGGGGAGCGGAAGTCGACCTCGGCGCCGTCGAAGACGATGCGCCCGCTCTGCGGCCGGTGGATGCCGGAGACGCAGCGGACGAGGGTGGACTTGCCGGCGCCGTTGTCGCCGACCAGCGCGGTGATCTCGCCGCGGCGCAGGGTGAGGGAGACGTCGGCCAGCGCGCGGACGCTGCCGAAGGCCAGGGAGACCCCGTGGGTCTCGAGCAGGGGAGTGCCGTTCTCGGTCATCGCTGGAACCTTGTGAGCAGGGCGGCCAGCACCACGACGACGCCGACGGCCAGCGGTTGGTAGAACTGGGAGACCCCGAGCAGGGTCAGCCCGTTGACCAGCGCGACCAGCAGCAGCGCGCCGATGACCGGGCCGATGATGGTGCCCCGCCCGCCGAACAGGCTCACGCCGCCGAGCACGACCGCGGCCACGGAGTTGAGCAGGAAGGAGGTGTTGGAGGCGGGTTCGGCCGCGCCGACGCGGGCGACCAGGAGCAGCGCTCCCAGCCCGGCCAGCGCGGCGCTGATGGTGTAGACGGCGACCTTGATCCGCCGGGTGTTGATGCCCATCGCGTTGGCCGACTCCGGCGAGCCGCCGGTGGCCAGCACATAGGTGCCGAACCTGCTGTGGAACAGCACCACGTGCGCCACGATCGCGACCACGATCGCGATCAGGAACGAGTAGCCGAAGATCCCCACCCGCCCGGTGGACAGGGTGAGCAGCGCCGGGTCAATGATCGTGACCGGCTTGCCGTCGGAGAGGATCAGCGCCAGGCCGGAGGCCGCCGAGAGCATGCCCAGCGTCACGATGAAGTCCGCGATCTTCCCCCAGGCGACGATCAGGCCGTTGGCCACGCCCGCCACCGCCGCGGCGAGCACGCCCGCCACGCAGGAGAGCGCCAGCCCCCACTGCGCCGTGTACGCCTGGCCGAAGACCACCGCGCCCAGCGTCATCGCCGAGGCGATCGACAGGTCGATGCCGGCGGTGGCGATCACGAACGTCTGGCCCACGGCCAGCACGATCAGGATCGCGGCGGCCAGCAGCATGGAGGTGATGTTGCCGGGGCTGAGGAAGGTCGGGTTGAGCGCCTGGAACACGATCACCAGGACGACCAGTCCGACCAGGGCCGCCCACTCCGCCCAGAACCCGACGTCTTTCAGCCTCGCGGCCCAGTGCTCTCCGTCACGGGCCGCGAGCGTTGCGTTTGCCATGTCTGTCACTCCTCGTCCCACCGGGCCGGACGGCCGGGCAGGACGGCATAGGCGCTACTTGATGAGGGACGGGAACGGGTCGTCGTAGCTGCCGAACGGCTTGGGCGTGGCCGCCAGCGCCTTGTCCGCGTTCTCCTTGGTGACCAGCTCGACCGGGGCCTTGACGTTGGCGGGCAGCGTCTTGCCGGTCGCCGCCGCCTGGCACGCCTCGACGCCCATCAGCCCGATCGCGTACGGGTACTGGGCGACGGTGCCGTCCAGGGTGCCGGCCTTGACCGCGTTGAGCGCGTCCTTGACGCCGTCCACGCTGATGACCCTGACCTTGCCGGTCTTGCCGGCGTTGGCGACGGCGCGTGCCACGCCCAGCCCCATGTCGTCGTTGGCGACGAAGAACCCGGCCAGGTCGGGGTGCGCCTGCAACACGTCGGTGGCGGCGGTGAGCGCGGTCTGCCGCTCCCAGTTGGCCGCGACGGTCTGCACCATCTTGACCTTGGGCCCGAGGCCCTGCTGGAAGCCCTCGACCCGGGCGCCGCTGGTCACGTCGCCCGCGATGCCGCCGATGGCCGCGACGTTGCCGCCGTCGGACAGGAGCTCGGTCATGCGCTGCCCGGCCATCTTGCCGGCCTCGACGTTGTCGGTCCCGATGTACGTCGCGAGCTTGACGTTCGCGCTCTTGGCCGCCGCCGCGTCGATCGGGCTGTCGATGTTGACCACGGTCTTGTTCTGGGCGGAGAGCTGGGCCAGGCCCTGGACCAGGTTGGTGCCGGAGATCGGGTTGATCACGTAACAGGAGAAGTCCTGCCCGGCCAGCCCGTTGAGCTTGTCCGCCTGGCCGGTCGTGTCCGTGATGGCGTTGGCCGCCTGGACCGTGACGGGCACCTTGGCCGTGGCGGCCTGGTCGTCCATGCCCTGCTTCATGGTCTGGAAGAACGGGTTGTCCAGGCCCTTGATCACAGCGGCGATCTTGGGGGTCGCGGTGCCTTCCCCGCCGGCCGCGGGGGTGGCCCCGGTGGTCCCGCCGGAACCGCAGGCAGCCAGCGCGAGCGCGCCCGCGGTAAGAACCGCGCTGAGGGCCGCGGCGCGGCGACCTCGGGTGTTGGCCATCATCGGATGCCCCTTTCAGCGTCGATGGCATGACCGTAACCAGTGTTTCCGATAGATTGCAACACCTCTTTCGACTTTTTATGTCGAAACATGGCTAACTTCCGTCTAGTGGGAGACATAGCTAAAGTGACCCCTATGGATGCACCGAGCCTGCCCGGTACGCGGCTGGGAGCCAGCTCAGGCGAGATCCTCAGCCTGTTCCGCGACGCCCCCGACGGCCTGACGAAGGCCGACGTGATGCGCCACACCGGCCTGTCGCGAACCACCGTCAACCAGCGACTCGACGGCCTGCTGGCGGCCGGCCTGCTGATCCCCGCCGAGGAGGAGGCGCGCACGCGTGGCCGCCCGGCGGGCCAGTTCGTGGTCAACCGCGACCGCGGGGTGCTGCTGGTGGCCGACATCGGCGCGACCGGACTGCGGACGGCCCTGTGCGACCTGGCCGGCGAGGTGCGGGCCGAGCGCGAGGTCCGCGCCGAGGTGACGGCGGGCCCCCAGGCCATCCTCACCATCGTCGACGACCTGTTCACCGAGGTCCTCGCCGCGGCCAGGCGCAAGCCGGACGAGGTGCTCGGCATCGGGCTCGACGTGCCGGGCCCGGTGGACTTCGAGAGCGGGCGGGTCGTCAGCCCGCCGATCATGACCGGCTGGGACCGCTACGACATCCCCGGCTGGTTCCGCACCCGCTTCGAGTGCCCCGTCCTGGTGGACAAGGACGTCAACGCCATGGCGTACGGCGAGCAGCGGCTGCGCTACCCGGACGTGCCCCACCTGCTCATGCTCAAGATCGGCACCGGCGTCGGCACCGGTCTCATCGCCAGCGGCAAGGTGCACCGCGGCGCCGACGGCGCGGCCGGCGACGTCGGCCACATCCAGGTCACGGTGGACGACGTGGCCGAGCCGCCCATCTGCCGGTGCGGCAACGCGGGCTGCGTCGAGGCGTACGCCGGGGGCTGGGCCATAGTGCGCGACCTGCGCGAGGCGGGCCGCGACGTGACCACCGTGGACGACGCCGTACGGCTGATCCGCAGCGGCGACCTCGTCGCGGTGCGGCTGGCCCGGCGCGCGGCCCGCATCCTCGGCGGCGCGATCGCCGACACGGTCAACCTGTTCAACCCGCGCGTCATCGCCATCGGCGGGCAGCTCGCCCACACCGACGAGCAGCTCTTCGCGGGCATCCGCGAGATCGTCTACCGGCGCTCGCTCCCGCTGGCCACCCGCAACCTCCAGATCGTGCGCAGCGATCTCGACCCGCACGCGGGCGTGCTCGGCCTGGCGCAACTGCTGGTCGACGGCATCTACACCCCCGCGCGGGTCCAGCAGCTCGTGGAAGGCGCGGTGGCCTAGCAGCCTGCGCGATCTCGCGCCCGTGACCCGCCCGCGCCTGTACGACAGTGCCTATGAAGGAAGACGACCTCCAGGCGCAGGGATGGGCGAATCGGCCGGTCCGGTCTCGACGGTCGCCGGCTCGGTGGCGAGACCGGCGGCGCAAGATTTCCGGGACGTTGCGGCCGTCAGCGCGCGCGGTCGTAGACCATGGCGATCTCGCCGAGCTCACCGGTCTCCTGGTGCGTGAGCGTCCACTTCGAAGCCGGCAGGCCGTCGTCGAACAGTCGCCGCCCGCCTCCCACGATCTCGGGGCAGATCATGAGATAGAGCCGGTCGAGCAGGTCCGCCGCGAGGAGCGCCTTGATGACGCCGGCGCTGCTGTTGACGAGGATGCCGCCCTCGCCGGTGGCCTTGAGATCGGTGACGACGTCCGCGGCGGGGGCGTTCACCACGCGGGTGCGTTCCCACGGCGCCTCGGTCAAAGTGGTCGACAGGACCACCTTCTCCGTGTCGACCAGCCACTTCGCGTATCCGCGGTCACGCGGGTCGGCGTTCTCGTCCTCGGCGACCGACGGCCAGAACCCCAGGAAGCCCTCGGCGTTGAGCCGGCCGAGTACCGCCGTCGTCGCGCCCTCCCAGATGCGGGCGAGGTGGTCCCGCGCGACCTCGGTGACCGCGTACGGGACGATCGCGCCCAGGTCGCCGCGGCCGCCGGGGCCGCTGTAACGCCCGTCGAGGGTGATGCTGATGTTCGCGGAGACCCTGCGGCCGGTCGAGTCGGTCATGACTGTCGTTCCTTCCCATCGGTGGTGCGCTGAGATGCGCCGACGGCCTCGGCGAAGTTGTCGAGCACCTGGCCCCAGCCGGTTTCGATCCCGGCGATGTAGGGGACGGCCTCGACGGTCGTTTCGGTGATGCGCAGGACGAGCCGCAGCCGGGTGCCCTCCGGGGCCGCCGCGAGGCTCAGGTCGTAGTGGCCGGTGAACGAGATCGCCCCCGCCGCGTCCAGCACCGAGAGGTCGAACACGAGGTGCTCGGGCTCCTTCGCGGTGTGAACGCGTCCCTCGGAGCGGTAGCGCCCTTCGGCGTCGCGGTAGTCGAGGACGGCGCGGCCTCCCGGCCTCGGCTCCAGCGCGCAGTCGGTGACCGTCATCGACGGCGGCGCCCACCAGGACGCGAGCAGGTCGGAGTCGACCCAGTGCCGCCAGACGACGTCCCGGGGCGCGGCCAGCAGGCGCTCGAACGAGAACGTGCGCCCGTCCGCCCACCGCTCCCGGTCCGCGACCGCGGAATCCGCCTCGATGGTGGCGCGGTAGCGCGCGATGACGTCCCGCTCGCCCGCGTGCGCCTCGGCGGTCTCGGCCAGCTCCCGCAGCCGGCGCTCAAGGGCCTTCAGCGGCGCCGTCTCGACTGCGTAGACGCGGCGTTGCCCCAGCGGGAAGACCGTGACGAGGCCGGCGCGGGCGAGGGTCTGGAGGTGCTTGGTGGTCTGCGGCTGCCGCAGGCCGGTCAGCTCGGCCAGCTCGCCGACAGACCGGGGGCGCTCGGTGAGGAGCTCGACGATGCGCCACCGCGCGCCGTCGCCAAGTGCTGATGCGATCTGCTCCATGGCCCAAAGTATTCACTTCAAAGAATATTCTTGTCAAGGAATATCTTCGAGTCGATGAAAGTTACAAGGTCTCCGGCGTGTTTCCCCAGGTCGCGAGCGCCTCTACTTGACCGGGCCGCCGCCGCGCGGAAAGAGTCGTTCCGAACCTTCTGGGGTTGGGAGTCCGATGAGTTACCTTCGTCGCCGCTGGCTGGCCATCCTGCTTCCCGGTCTCCTGGTCGCGCTGTGCGGCCTGGTGCCCTTGATGGAGGAGTCCGCCGGCGCGGTCAGCGACCCGCCCGGCCCCGTGACGGGAAACGCCACCTACTTCGACGGGCTCGGCATGCCGTACGGCGGCTGCGGGGTGCCCCAGGCCAACCTCGACTCGCAGGACTTCGTCGCGCTCAACGTCTACAACACCCCTGGCGACTACACCTTCTATCCCCGGCCGCTGACGGGGGCCGACCTCAGCAAGGCCGGCTTATGGAACAACGGCCTGAACTGCGGCCGCTACGTACAGGTCGAGATCGCCGACTTCTGCACGGGCACCAACGACGGCGCGCAGAACCAGCCGTTCTGCCGCGGCGGCTCCTGGGTCTCCGACGCCTACAACGGCGCGAAGCTGACCATGCTCGTCGCCGACAGCTGCGGCGACTCCAACGGCTGGTGCCGCGACGATCCCTACCACCTGGACCTGTCCAAGGACTCGCTCAACCGCTTCGTGAAGAACGGCGCCCCGATCGGGGACATGTATCCCGGCCACTGGAACAACCGGCACGTCACCTGGTCGTTCGTCCCCGCGCCCAACTACAGCGGCGACATCAATATCGGATTCCTGCAGGGCGCTCAGGTCTGGTGGCCGGCGATCTCCGTCTCGCACCTGGCCAACGGCATCCACGGCGTCGAGTACTTCGCCAACGGCGCATGGCGGACGGCCCAGATGAACGGTGACATGGGCCAGTCCTACGTCATCGGCGGGATCACGTCGGGCTCCGGCCAGTTCCAGATCCGGGTACGGGACGTCACGGACACGCTGATCAACGGCGGGCGGGTGTACAGCTTCACGCTCCCGTCGGCCTGCAACCCGCAGTGCGGCACGCCGTACACCAAGGTCGGCTACACCACCTCGGACGGCTCGACCTCCACGCCCACGCCCACGCCCACGCCCACGCCCACGCCCACGCCCACGCCCACGGGCGGCACCGGCGCCTCCTGCGACGTGAACTACCAGGTCGCCAGCTCCTGGCAGGGCGGTTTCACGGCCAACGTCACCGTGCGGAACACGGGCACCACGACCTGGAACAACTGGACGATCACGTGGACCGCGCCGTCCGGCGTGAGCCTGGTCAGCGCCTGGAGCTCCACCATCACGGCGTCGGGCGCCACCTGGACGATCAGGCCGCCGACCTGGGCGACGAGCCTCGCGCCGGGCGCGACGGCCACCTTCGGCTTCCAGGCCAACGGCCCGTCCACGGCCGGCCCGAGCAACATCACCTGTTCCTGATTAGACGGTTCGGCGCGCCGGCCTTCGTCGCCGACCCGCACCTCGGCGTGATCGACACCCCGAGCGGCCGGGTCGAGCTCCGCACCGCCGTCGGCATCACCCGCGGGTTGTCATCGCTTCGGTCTAGTCGCGGAGGGTCAGGCCCATGGAGCGGGCCGTGCCGGCGACGATCTTCTCGGCCTGATCCAGGTCGGCGGTGTTGAGGTCGGGGAGCTTGGCCTGGGCGACCTCGCGGAGCTGGGCACGGGTGATCCAGCCGCCGCTCTGGTGGCCGGGACGCGGGCTGCCGCCGTCGAGCCCGGCGACGCGGCGGATCAGCGAGGCGGTGGTCGGCTGCTTGGTGACGACCTCGAACGACCTGTCCTCGTAGACGGTGATGACCGCGGGGATCACGAACCCGCGCCGGTCCTGGGTCTGCGCGTTGTACTGCCGGCAGAACTCCATGAGGTTGATGCCGAGCGGGCCGAGGTCCTTGCCGACGTTCGCCGGGCCTGCCTCGCCGGCCTGAATGTGCAGGGTGACGACCCTGGCTACCTTGTTCTTCGCCATGCCGGTTAGGCTAAAGTCTCCAGTTACTGGAATCTCAAGGGAATTATGAGCTACACGATCGGCCGCTTGGCGAAGCTGACCGGCCTGCCGGTGAAGACGATCCGGTTCTACTCGGACGCGGGCGTGCTGCCCGAGCGCGAGCGCACTCCCGCCGGTTACCGGATCTACGGCGACGAGGATCGGGCGCGGCTGGAGCTGATCCGCACGCTCAGGGAGATCGGGGTCGACCTGGCCACGATCCGCTCGCTCGGCGACCGCCGGTTGAGGGACGTGCTCGATCTTCACCTCAAGGCGGTGGAGACGCAGCTCAAGTCGCTCCAGCGGACCAGGACGGTGCTCAGGGCGACGCTCGCGCGGGACGGCGATCCCGCCGAGGAGGATCTGCAGAGACTCCACGCGCTGGGCCGGGTCGGCGCGGCCGAGATGGAGCTCCTGCTGGACGAGTTCGTCGACGAGGTCGGCGGCGACATCGAGGCCCGGCACGAGTGGCTGACCCAGCTGCGCGACGCCATGCTCCCCGAGCTGCCCGAGGAGCCGACCGCCGCACAGCTCGACGCCTGGCTCGAACTGGCCGAGCTGCTCGCCGACGAGGACCACCGCGAGAGCCTGCGCCGGCAGAGCAGCGACTTCTGGAGCGAGGAGAGGGACTTCGACGCCTGGCACGAGATCAACGCCCAGGTCCTGCGGGAGGCGCTGACCGCCGCGCAGGCGGGCGTCGAGCCCGGCTCACCCGAGTCCGAGCCGATTCTCGATCGGGTCCTGGCGCTCCTGGGGCAGAGCCGCGAGGAGATGCTGCGCGTGTTCGACGAGCACGACCCGCGGGCGGCCCGGCTGTGGGAGCTGGTGGCGATCATCGAGGACAGGCCCTGGCCGTCGGAGCCCACCGTCGCGTACGGCTGGATCGAGGCGACGTTGCGTCGTCTGACGCGCACCGGCTGAGGCACGTGCAGACCGTGGTGCCCGGCAGCGGAGTCTGGAACCGCGCGCAGCTCCGCCTGCACGTGGGACGCCGGCGCGACGCGGATCGACGACAACTACCGGACTTTCGTCTCGGTAATGCTCTCCTCGGGGAAATGGCAGGCGACGCGGTGTCCCGCCCCGGTCAGCGCCGGCTCTTCGGCGGCGCATCGCTCCCGGGCCTTCCAGCAACGGGTACGGAAGCGGCAGCCCGACGGCGGGTCCGCCGGGCTGGGCACGTCACCGGCGAGCACGATCCGCCGCCGCTCCCCCCGCTGCGACGGATGCGAGATCGGCACGGCCGAGATGAGCGCCCTGGTGTAGGGGTGGGCAGGCCGGGCGAAGATCTCCGTACGCTCGCCCTCCTCCACGATCCGGCCCAGGTACATGATCGCCACCCGGTCGCACAGATGCCGCACGACCGACAGGTCATGCGAGATGAACAGGTAGGCCAGGCCCAGCTCGCGCTGCAGGTGGGCGAGCTGGTTGACGACCTGCGCCTGGATCGAGACGTCCAGCGCCGAGACGGGCTCGTCCAGCACCAGCACGCGCGGGCTCAGGGCCAGCGCCCTGGCGATGCCGACGCGCTGGCGCTGGCCGCCGGAGAACTCGTGCGGGTAGCGGTTGGCGTGCTCGGGCGACAGACCCACCAGCTCCAGCAGCTCGCCGACCCGGCCCCGGCCGCCGTCGCGGTAGCGGCCCTGGGTGCGCAGCGGCTCGGCGACGATCTCGTGCACGGTCAGCCGCGGCGACAGCGACGAGTACGGGTCCTGGAAGACGATCTGGATCTCGCCGCGCAGCGGGCGGAGCTCGGCGTGCGACATGGGGGCCAGGTCGCGCCCGCCGTACAGGATGCGGCCGGAGGTGGGCTCGGTCAGGCGCACGACGAGCCGGCCCGTCGTGGACTTGCCGCAGCCGGACTCGCCGACCAGCCCGAGCGTGCGGCCGGAATGCAGCGCCAGGTCCACGCCGTCCACGGCCCGGACCGCCCCGGTGCGCCTGCGCAGGACCCCGGTGCGGATCGGGAAGTGCTTGGTCAGGCCCTCGGCGGCCAGCATGGGTTCGCTCACGCCGGCTCCTCGTGGAAGTGGCAGGCCGACAGGTGACCGCCGGCCACCGCGACCGGTTCGGGACGGTTCGCCCGGCAGGCGGCGCGGCCGGCGCCGAGCGCGCAGCGCGGCTCGAAGGCGCAGCCGGGCGGCGGTGTCAGCAGGTCGGGCGGGCTGCCCGGGATCGGCACCAGTTCCCCCGCCGCCGGCTCCAGGCCGGGCCGGCTGGACAGCAGGCCGCGGGTGTAGGGGTGGCGGGGCGTGGTGAAGACCTGGTGCACGTCGCCGTGCTCGACGACGCGGCCCGCGTACATGACCGCGACCCGGTCGGCCAGCTCGGCGAGCACGCCCAGGTCGTGGGTGATGAGCACCGCCGCCGCACCGGCCTCCCGCCTGGCCGTGTTGAGCAGGCCGAGCACCTGGGACTGGACGGTGACGTCCAGCGCGGTCGTCGGTTCGTCGGCGATGAGCAGGTCGGGCTCGTTGGCCAGGGCCATCGCGATCATCGCGCGCTGGCGCATGCCGCCGGAGTACTCGTGGGGGTGGCGGCCGTACCGGTCGGCGGGGTCGGCGATGCCGACGGAGGCCAGCAGCTCCAGCACGCGGGCCCGCACGGCGGCGCGGCCGAGGCGCGGCTGGTGCAGCTTGACGGCCTCGGCGATCTGGGCGCCGACCGGGACGACCGGGTTGAGCGCCGTCATCGGGTCCTGGAAGATCATCGCGATGCGGCGGCCCCGGATCCGCCGCAGCCGGCGCGCGGGCAGGGCCAGCAGGTCCTCGCCGTCGAAGCGGACGCTGCCGCGCACCACCCGCCCCGGCGGCCGGACCAGGCCGAGCACCGACATCGCGGTGACGCTCTTGCCCGAGCCGGACTCGCCGACCACGCCGAGGATCTCGCCCGGCGCCACCTCCAGGCTGACTCCGTCGACGGCGCGCACCACGCCGTCCTCCGTGGGGAACTCGACCGCCAGGTCGTCGACCGCGAGCAGCGGCGTCATCCGCGGGCTCCCTTCGGGTCCACGGCGTCGCGCAGGCCATCGCCGACGAAGTTCACGGCCAGGACGGTCAGCGCGATGGCCAGGCCGGGCGGCAGCCACAACCACGGCATGGTCTGGATGAGGGTGAGGTTCTGGGCGTCGGTCAGCATGTTGCCCCAGCTGGCCCGGGGTGGCTGCACACCGAGGCCGAGGAAGGACAGCACCGCCTCCAGCAGGATCATCTGCGCCACCAGCAGCGTGCCGACCACCGCGACCTGCGACAGGACGGCGGGCAGCACGTGCCGGCCGATCACCGTCAGCCGCCCGGCGCCGAAGGCGCGCGCCGCCTGGACGTACTCCTGCTCGCGCAGCGACAACGTCAGCCCGCGCACCACGCGGCAGGCGGTCGGCCAGTTGCACGCGGCGAAGACGAGCACGAGCATCGCGGTGCCCGGCCCGAGCACGCCCGCCAGCACGACGATGACGACCAGCGGCGGGAAGGAGAGCACCACGTCGGCGGCGCGCATGACGACGGCGTCGACCGGCCCGCCGAACATGCCGGCCAGGGCGCCGAGCAGCGTGCCGAGGGTGGCCGCCGCCAGCGACGACAGCAGGCTGACCAGCAGCGAGACCCGGCCGGCGTGCACGAGCCTGGCGAACACGTCCCGCCCGGTGGAGTCGGTGCCGAGCAGGTGCGCCGCCGACGGCGGCTCGCGGAAGGCGGCCAGGTCCACCGCGTTCGGGTCATGCCCGGCCACCAGCGGCGCGGCCAGCGCCAGCACGCCGACGGCAGCGAGGAACACGGCGCCGGCCGGCGCCATGCGGTTGCGCAGGAAGCGCCGGGCGGCCGGCGAGCGCGACAGGGCGGGGGCGGTGGTCATGACAGGCTGATCCTCGGGTCGGCCAGCGCGTAGAGCAGGTCGGCGACGAGGTTGCAGACCAGTACGAGCACCGCGACGAACATCGCGAACCCGATCACCACCGGGTGGTCGAGCTGGCCGATCGAGCTGATGGCGAGCTGCCCCATGCCCGGCCAGGCGAAGACCTGCTCCAGGGCGACCGCCCCGGCCAGCAGCTGGGGGATGTAGATCATCACGACGGTGATGAGCGGGACCAGCGCGTTGCGCAGCGCGTGCCGGATCAGCACCCGGCCGGGACCGGCGCCCTTGGCCTCGGCCGTACGCACGTAGTCGGCGCCGAGCTCCGCCAGCAGCCCGGCTCGCACGTACCGGGTGAGCGGCCCGGCGATGGACAGCCCGAGGATGGCCGCGGGCAGCACCAGGTGGGCCAGGATGTCGGCGCCGCCGCCGTCGCCCGGCGTGGACATGCCGGAGGACGGCACCCAGCCGAGCTTCAGCGAGAAGAGGTAGATCGCGGCGATGCCCAGGAAGAAGCTGGGCACCGAGATCGTGCCGAGGCCGGCGACCGTGGTGGCGTAGTCGACGGCGGTGTTGCGCCGGACCGCGGCCAGTGTGCCCGCGGCCACCGCCAGCGCCAGGCCGATCGCCAGGGCGGTGCCCATGAGCAGCACGGTGGGGCCCATCCGCTCGCCGAGCACCTCGGTCACCGGGCGGTGGCTGACGAAGGAGTAGCCGAGGTCGCCACCCAGCACGCCGCGCAGCCAGATGCCGTACCTGATCAGGACCGGCTCGTCCAGGCCGAGTTCGGCGCGCTTGGCGGCCACGAACGCCGGGCCGCCCGAGGCCAGTTGCTCGGGGTTGACCATCATCCGGACCGGGTCGCCGGGCGCGGCGCGGACCAGGAGGAAGACGGCGACGCTGATGAGCAGGAAGACGGCGGCGTTGACCAGGAGCCGGCGTACGAGGTAGGCGAGCATCAGCCGGCCAGGGTCCACTCGTCGGCGTTCCAGAAGCCGGCGGTGAAGTCGCCGCTGGGCTTGAAGCCGCGCAGCCGCGAGCTGCTGGCCCACAGGGTGTCGGGGCTGTACAACCAGAGGTACGGGACCTGGGCGTTGTCCTTGCTCGCGGCCTCCTGGTAGAGCTTGGCGCGCTGGTCCTGGTCGGTGCGGGCGTCGGCTCGGGCGGTGAGGGCGTCCAGCGACCGGTCACAGAAGTTGCTGACATTCGCGCCGGCGGGGTAGAAAGCGGCGCAATTGACGATCGTGGCGCTGCTGGTGGGGTCCACGGCGTAGGTGCCGCCGCCGTAGAGCACCAGGTCGAACGTGCGCTCCTCGAAGGATTCCAGCAGTTCGGCCACCTGCACCTGCTTGAGCTCGACCGCCATGCCCACCGCGTTCAGCGCGCCCTGCGCCACCGTGGCCGCCACGTCGCGGTCTCGCTGGCCGGGAACCCACGACAGCGTCACCTTCCCGCCGGCCCGCCAGCCCGCCTCGGCCAGCAGCGACCTGGCCTTGGCCGGGTCGTACGCGTACTCCTCCAGAGTGCCGGGCAGCGCCCAGGAGGTGACGAACGAGGAGTTCTGCACCCGGCCCTTGCCGGCCAGCAGCTTGGCGACCAGCGCCTCGCGGTCGATCGCGTGGAGCATCGCCCGCCGTACCCTGGGGTCGGCGAAGCGCTGGTCGCTCTGGTCGACCGCCAACCTGATGAAGCCGGAGCCCGGCTTGGCCGTGACGGTGACGCCCTTGAATGCCTTCACCACCTGGAGGTCGGTCGGAGAGATCTGGACCAGGTCCATCTCGCCGGTGCCGAGTTGCGCGGTCGCCACGTCCGAGCTGATGGGTTTGAGGAAGATCCTGGGGATCGCGACAGGTTTGCGGTAGTGCGGGTTGGCGGCCAGCTCCACGTACTGGTCGGTCTTGTGGCTCACGAAGGTGTAGGGGCCCATGCCGACCGTCGGGTGGTTGAAGAAGGCGTTGCCCGCGATCTTGTCCACCGGCTCCCCGCCGAGCACGTGCTCGGGCAGGATGAAGGCGAACGGTCCGGCGATCAGGCTGAGGAAGCCGATGTTCGGCCTGGCCGGCCTGATCACGAACGTGGTGTCGTCCGGGGCCTCGAAGGCGGCCCCGGCCAGCTTGCCCGCCATCGCGCTGCCGGTCCTGGCGTCGGCCAGCAGCTCGTAGGTGAACAGCACGTCCTTGCTGGTGAACGGCGCGCCGTCGCTCCACTTCAGCCCCCGGCGCAGGTGGAAGGTGATCCGGTCTTTGCCCACCTCCCACCGCTCGGCCAGGCGCGGCGCGTAGGCGTAGGAATCGTCGACGGTCAGCAGGTTGTCGTAGATCAGCGTCATGACCTGCTGGTCGGGGCCGCTGGGCGGATCCAGCGGGGAGAAGCGCTTCGGCTTCTGGTACAGGTAGATGTTGATCGCGTTCTGCGGCGAACCCTGGGCGGGGGTGTTGGTCGGGTCGGAGCAGCCGGCGGCGAGCACGAGGACGACGGCGGCCAGCGCGCCTGACAGGCGGTTCATGGGGGCCTCCCTGTGGAGGGCTGGGGGTGCGCCGGCACGCTTCACCAGCGCGGGGCAGGACCGGGCACGGAGCCTCCCGAAAACCTCATGTGCAATGAGTAATCAAAAAGATACTCTCAGTGATGCAAGGTCGGCGCAAGCCCCACATCCGGCCTCCGGCCAGGCACTGCCAGGCTCCGCGGCCAGGAGCCGCTCGGCACACTCCGGGCCTGCCGTTTCCTGTCATGCCGGCATCAACCGTGGACGGGTCCGCGGTTCTCCGCAACGGCTCGCAGGTACGCCGCCACGCGGTGCTTGGCGCCGTACTCGGCCCAGCCGAGCGGGGTCGCGTCGTGGTCGGTGTCCTTGATCATGGGGTCGGCGCCGAGCTCGATCAGCGTCCTGGCCGTCTCGACGTCATCGTTCCAGGCGGCCTGGTGCAGCGGGGTGGCCCGGTGCGCGTGGTTCACGTCGAAGCCGAGCCCGGCGAGCAGCCGCACCGCCGCGGGCCTGCGGTGCTCGGCCGCGCGGTTGATGAGTTCCGGGGATCGCGCGAGGGCCCGTTCCAGCACGTACGGGCCGAATCCGGCCACCGCGTCGGCGTCGGCGCGCATGCAGGCGGCGGTGAACGCGTCCATCTCGTCCAGGACCACCGAGGCCCCCGCGGCGGCGAGGATGTCCGCGACCTCGGTGTGCCCGTTCAGCAGGGCAAGCTCGTAGGGTGTGCGTCCGCCGTACGCCGGATGCTCGCCGAGGCCGTTCGCCTCGGCGCCGTGGGCGAGCAGCAGCCGGGCTCGCCGCGGCCCGCCCCGCAGTGCCGCGGTGGCCAGCTCCTCGCGCAGCAGTTGCCGCGGGGACTGCAGCGTCGGGCCCAGCAGGGCATGCCACGGCCCGCCCGCACCCTGGCCCAGGCCGAACTCCAGCAGCAGCTCAAGATGGGTGGTCTCGTCGGAGAAGGAGCCGCCGAGCCCCAGGTTGTAGAGGGTCTGGCTGTCGTTGGGGCTCGCGCCGGCCTCCAGCAGCAGCCTGGCCAGCGCCAGGCCCTGCGGATGGGGTGGCTGGTCGCCCTCCCCGCCGCCGAACGCACCGGTGAGCGCGGTGAACGGCGAGGTCAGCCCGTCCCACAGGAAACCGGTGTCGGGATCGGCGCCGTGATCGAGGAGGAGCCGGGCCGACTGCACGGAGCGGCCGGGAACCTTGAGGCGCGCGTAGACCAGGTACAGCAGCGGGTCCCACCCGTAGGGGCCGCCCTGCGCCCTGGCGAGCCCGGGATCTCCGGCCAGCGCATCGGCCAGGGCGTCGGCCGAACCGGTGGCGGCCATCGTGAAGATGCTCGCGGTGGCCAGGTGCGGATGCCGGGCCAGCAGCTCGTCGGCCTCCTCGGTCCGTCCCGGGTAGTCCGAACCGTAGGTGAGGCAGGCGAGCCGCAGGAACTCCTCGGGCAGCTCCTCGCTCGGCGCGACCTGGTGCGGCGAGCGGGAGTAGCGCTTGACGGCGCCGATGTGCTCCTTCAGCCTGGGCCAGCTCGCGAAGCCGTACATGCGGGCGGTGACGAGCTGCGCGTCGGACAGCCTGAGCGTCTCCGGCGGCCGGGGATGGAACTCGGCGACGAGCCCGAGCGCCTCCGGGACCTGCGCCTTCACGTACTGGAGCAGCGTCTTGGCCTGCTTGCGGAGCCGTTCGAGGCTGGGGTTGTCGGGCAGGCGATGGATGGGCACGAGGGCCTCCTTTCCGTCTGGCCTGGTGTCCGCATGATCAGGCCGGAAAAGAGGTCGGGCCGGGTCGTTCGCTGAGCGTCAGGTGGGCTTGACCCTTCCCGCGGACCGGGCGCGCCCTGAGCGCGCACCACCCAGCCTACGTCGACAGCCGTGCACTTTGGCGGCACCCACGACCTCATCGGGCCCGGGAATGCTTCCGTCCGATGCCGATCACGTCAGCCTGGCTCAGCCGCCCGCCTCACCGGGTCCTCATCGTGGGCCGCTCCCGCCGGCGCGGCTCTGCGGGAGGTCGACGGCGACGTCGAGGCCGCCGCCGGCCCGGGCGGCGACCGCGACCCGTCCCCGGTGGGCGAGGGCGACCGCGCGCACGATCGACAGTCCCAGCCCCAGGCCGTCGGTGCGGACGCGGGTTCCCTGCCCGTGCACGAACGGTTCCAGCAGCGTCTCCACCGCATCAGGCGGGATCGTGCGGCCGGTGTTGGAGATCCGCAGGACGGCCCGCCCGCCCGCCGTACCCGTATCGACGACCAGCTGCCCGCCTGCCCGGTTGTAGCGAAGCGCGTTGTCGACCAGGTTGCCGATCATCCGTTCGAGCAGCACGGGTTCGCCGCTGACGGGCGCGGGCCGGAGCTCGGACCGTACGGCGACGTCGGCGGCTGCCGCTCGCGTTCCGGCGGCATCCAGGGTGGCGGCCGCGACGGCGGCCAGGTCGACCGGTTCCCGCGCTCCGAGGCCGGCCTGACTGCGCGCCAGCAGCAGCAGCCCGTCCAGGACGCGCTGCATGTGCTCGACGGCGCCGCGTACGTCCCCGGCCATCGCGAGCAGCTCGGCACGGCTGGGCCTTCCGTCCAGGGTGACGTCGATCGCCGTCCGCGCGGTGGTCAGCGGCGTACGCAGCTCGTGGGCGGCGTTGGCGGTGAACAGCCGCTGGCTGTCCAGGACCCGGTCCCGCTCGGCGACGCCACGCTGAATGCGGTCCAACATCCCGTTGACCGTGCCTGCCAGCGCCGACAGCTCGTCAGCGGGGGCGGTGACCGGGACCCGCTCGGTGAGGTTCTCGGCCGACAGCCGCCGGGCGGTGGAGGAGATCACGCGGATCGGCCGCAGCACCCGGCCGGCCACCAGCCAGCTCAGGACGGCGGCCAGCGCGGTCACCACGATGAGCGCCAGACCGGCCTGAGGCAGCAGCGCGGACAGGGTGTCGGCCTGCACCCGGTCGGCCAGAGCGCGCAGTCCGTCCTGCGGTGGCGTGTCCGGCGAGGGATCGCCGGCCGGGTCCAGGTGGGTGAAGATCGCGCGCCGCCGCATCAGCAGGTAGGTCAACCCGGTCAGGGCGGCGCCGGCGGCCAGCACCAGGGCGGTCTGCAGCAGAGCGAGCCGGGCCCGGGCGGTCAGCCTCACGGGCCGATCCGGTAGCCCGCGCCGGTGACGGTCTCGATCAGCGGTGGCTCGCCGAGCTTGCGGCGCAGCGTGCCGACGGTGATCCGGACCGCGTTGGTGAACGGGTCCGCGTACTCGTCCCACACCTTGTCCAGCAGGGTTTCCGCGCTGACCACGGCACCGCCGGCGGCCAGCAGCTGCTCCAGCACGCCGAACTCCTTGGGCGTCAGGCGCAGCAGCCGCCCGTCCCGCTCGGCGCTACGCCGGGCCGGGTCCAGAGCCACGTCGGCGGCGCGCAGCACCGGCGGGCGGGCCGGTGCGCTGCGCCGTACCAGGGCGTGGACCCGCGCCACCAGCTCGGAGAACGCGAACGGCTTGCCCAGGTAGTCGTCCGCGCCCAGCATCAGCCCGCCGACCCGGTCCTCCACCGCGTCGGACGCGGTCAGCATCAGCACCCGCGACACCCCCCGCTGGGCGAGCCGGCGGCACACCGCGTCGCCGTGCACGACCGGCAGGTCCCGGTCCAGGACCACCACGTCGTACGGGGTGATCTCGCACTTGTCGAGAGCGGTCCGGCCGTCGAGGGCGACGTCGACGGTGAAGCCGTGCTTGCGTAGCCCGGCTTCGATGTACCCGGCGAGGGGTTGCTCGTCTTCGACCAAGAGCACGCGCATCCGGGCAGTATCGCAACGCCCGCATATGGACCACATATGGTCCGCCGATCGGCCACCGATCGGTCCCGGCCGATAGATGTGATCACCCTCGAAGTCCCTCTCGGGAAAGGGTGATCGATCATGACGACCACGCGCCGGCTCTCAGCGGCAGTCGGAGTGGTGTGCGCGGCGCTGACGTTGAGCGTCCAAGCACCCGCCGCCGCCGACCAGGTCAAGCTGGGAGACGTCCAGCAGGCGATGAAGGACGTGGCGAAGACCGACGGCGTGGTGGGCGCCATCGGAGAGGTGTACGTCGACGGCAAGCGGGTGGGCCAGGGGACGGCGGGTTCACGCCTGCTCAATGGCAAGGGCGGGCGCATCCCCCCGGGTTCCCGCTATCGCATCGCGTCCCAGACCAAGCTCATGGAGGCCACGGTCATCCTGCAACTGGTCGCGGAGGGCAAGCTCGGCCTGGACGACAAGCTCAGTGACGTCCTGCCCGAGGTGGCCAAGAACGACTACGTTGATCGGGCCGCGGAGATCACCGTGCAGGATCTGATCAGGCACACCTCGGGCATCCCCGACTTCATCGAAAGCGGGAAGTTCGACGTGTTCGACTTCACCACCGCCTACCAGCCGATCGACCTGGTGAAGGCCTCACGTACCGTGCCCCGCCAGGGCGACCCGGGACAGTACCGCTACTCCACCACCAACTACGTCCTCCTCGGCATGATCATCGAGAAGGTGACCGGCCACGATCGGGCCGGCGAGTTCAAGCGGCGCCTGTTCACCCCGCTCGGCATGAAGCACACCTATCTGGCCACCAAGGTCTCCGACCAGATCAAGGGGCCGCACGGACACGGCTACTACCCCGACGCCAAGGGCAGGCCACGCGACGTCGACCGGCTCAACGCCACCATCGGCGCCGAAGGGGCGATCTCCACCGCGCACGACGTCGGCGCCTTCTACCGCGCGCTCTACCAGGGCAAGCTGCTGCCGCCGAACCTGCAACCGCCGCGGCCGCGGCCCAACCTGTGCGGCGGAACGGTCGCGTCGGCCGCGGGCGGCATGCCCGGGATCAACTCCATCACCTTCTCCTCGGTCGACGGCCGGACGCAGTTCGCGGTGGCTGCCACGCTGAAGATCGACAACGAGAAGGCCATGGCCGTCGGTGACGCCATCAACAAGGCCGCCGAGGCCGTGCTCTGCCCCGGTCAATAACCGGGGCCATCCATGAGTGAAGGAAATCCATCAGCGTGAAGCATTCCCTCTTAACCGCGCTGGCCTGCACCGGCATCCTGACTCTGGCGACGTCCGGCGCCGCGGCCACCGCGCGGCCCGCGGCAGCCGCGGCGAACGAGACGGCTGCACGGACCGAGGCGGCGGCGTGCGACTCCAAGCCGCCGGGCCAGCCCGTCGCCACCGGCCTGAGCACCATCGAACAGGCATACGACTGCATCTTCACCGCCTTCTACGGCCGCGGGCGGCTCGACCACCGGATGGTGCTCGCGGCCGGGTTGGCCGGGCTCACCGAGGAGCTGAACCGCCGCGGCACCGACCGCCCCGACGCCACCATGCCGCCGCTGACCGGGAACCGCACGACCGACCTGGGCGCATTCGCGGCCGTCTACGAGCGGGTGATGGCCGGTCTGCCGGCCGACGCCGCGCTGCGGCAGGCCGCGGCCGGGGCGACGATCAAGGGCATGGTGGGCAGCCTGCACGACAATCACTCGCAGTGGCGCCGCAGAGCGCAGCTGCCCGGCAAACCGGGCGACGTCTACGGCCTCGGCTTCACCACCTCGCCCGGCTATTCGATCACGTACCGGGCACCGCAGAAGGCGGTGGCGCCGCTGTTCGTCAATGCCGTGCAGGGCGGCCCGGCCACCGCCGCCCGAATTCGTCCAGGCGAGATCGTGCAATCCGTCAACGGCGCGCCCGTCTTCGTGAACGGCGTCCTGTCCAGCGGCGCCATGAACCTGCTCAACCCCGAATACTCCGGTGACCGGCCGGACCCGGTGCGGCTGGCACTGCTCGACCCCTCCACCGGCCGCGTCAGGAAGGCGACGCTGCGGCCGAGGGTGTTCGCGCCCACGACGCGTCCCGTGACGGCCCGCCGGCTCGATGGCGACGTGGCCGCGATCAAGCTCGCCAACTTCCAGCCCGGAACCGCGGACCAGGTCCTGGCCGCCATTGCCGGACTGCGTGAGGACAAGAAGCTGCGTGGCGTCATCCTCGACCTGCGCGGCACCAACGGCGGCTCGCCCGCCGAGGTCGTCAAACTGCTCAGCAGCTTCGTACACGGCAAGGTGCACAGTTACGACTGCGCCCCGGACGACACGTGCACGCCCAACCGCACCGACGACGCGGTCCCGCTGCTCGGCCTGCCCCTGACCGTGCTCACCGACGGCATCTGCGCCTCGGCTTGCGACGCCTTCTCCGCCGCGGTCAAGGACCTCAAGGTCGGGCCGCTGATCGGATCACGCACGTCGGGCATGGTGTCGGGATCCGCCCGGATGTTCGCACTGGACGACGGGAGCACCCTGTCGCTGCCCGCGGCCTACCAGGTGGGCGCCGACCACGAACTGATCAACGGCATAGGCGTGGCGCCCGACCACTACCTGCCGATGACCGCGAAGAACCTCCGCGAGGGCCGCGACCCGGCGATGGCCAAGGCCCTGTCCCTGCTTCCCCCCACCCGGTAGGAGCACGCTCGGGGCTGGACAACTGTCGGCTGCCTTACGGATTAAAAGCCGACAGAAATTATCTCGGGCCTTTCGCGCGCATTAAATGCATCGCTCCGTCGGCAAATGTCGGTGGAAGCCTAAAATAGGCGATCATAGGGCGGATGGCGTTCCTTGACCGTTCATATTTACAGTAGATCTCGCAGCCCGCCGGAGGTTTGATCAGGCACTCGACCGGTGCCGTTCGCCGCTTGGCCCGAGCCGCTCCGTTGCGTACTGTCCCGTCCCCGGTCACGGACCCGGGGCGTGAACATACGCCGCCGAGACCGGCTCGGCCAAGGGCGTTCAGGTCAACGTGGAGGCCCGGCAGCGCCCTGACTCATGGGTGTAATCTTCTTTATTCATCATTATTGGGTGGGGGCAGTGGCCCGGGTGGCTTCGTGGTCTCCTTTGGCGCGTTATACCAGGATACGGGCCTGTTCGGCTTGGTATGCGGTCGTTTCGGGGCGCAGCGGGGATGGACCGTACGGCTTATTGCACATTCGTCGCGTCTGGCATCGAGTCGATTCCTCCCGTTCGAGTTGAGTGAAGACCGTGGGTGCTGTTACCTTCGCACGGTGGACGACAAGCGTGCACGGGCGGAGATAATCGAGGAATTCGCGGCGACCCTGCGGGAGTTACGGAACGCGGTCGGTAACCCACCTTTCCGTGAGATGTCCGGCCGGTCGGGGGCGATTTCTCACACGACGTTGCATGAAGCCACGAAGGGTAACCGGCTCCCGAGTTGGGAGACCACCGTCGAATTCGTCAAGGCGTGTAACGCAGACCCGGCCGCGTACCGCGAACGCTGGGAGAACGCGAACCGGACGGTCAGATCGGCGAGCGCCGGGAATCCCTCGATGGGCGTGGACACCTCGGTGGAGCGTCCGTCTGATGGACTCGCGGCCTCCGCCGCGGGCGCCGTGGAGCTTCGTACCGTGCACCTCGCCGGCGGGTCGCAAGCGCCCCGGCCGGCCGGGGAGCTCTCGGCATTCGTGCGTACGCCGCCGCCTTCGCCTGACGGGTTCGCGGGCGACGTCCGGCCTCCGTTCCCCGCGCCGGGGAGCAGGGGGCGATCACGGCTGGCCCGCCCGGCCGCGTTCGCGGCAGCGGCCGCCATCATGGGGGCGGCGGTCGTCGTCGTGGTCGCCGTCAATCGCGGCGCCACGCCCGAGGGACACAACCTGAACCCGACCGGCAGCCCATCGATCGCCGCGCCGTCCCCGGCCGATTGCCCGGTGCGTTCGACCAACCCGCCTTGGGCCCCGCCGTTGTACAAGGGTGATGCGGCCGCGTTCATCGAGGACGTCACGCTGGCCGACTGCACGCGCGTCAGTCCCGGCCAGACCATGACCAAGATCTGGCGCCTCAAGAACGCCGGGGCCGTGCCGTGGAAGGGATATTCGCTGCGTCGCCTCGACCCCACGCAGCAAGCTGATCACTGCCAGACCATCTCCGACGTGCCGATCAAGGACACGAAACCTGGCGAGACAGTCGACATCCAGACCGTCATCACCACGCCCAGGAAGCCGGGCTTGTGCTACGTGCGATTCAAGATGGTGGACGCTTCGGGAGCGGTCGTCTTCCCCGGAAGCCGGCCGATCAACTTCCAGATCATCGTCGACGGACGCTAGTTCCCCGCCGTGCGCGGCACGGCGGGGAACCAGGCGTCGGACGGGCTCAGGGGGTTCAGGAGCTGAGAACGATCCCCGTGTAGTAGTTCTTGAGGATTCTGGAGTAACTCCAGCCCGCTCTGGCCTTGTCGCGGGAGCCGTACTGCGACATCCAGTCACCGTCGACCCAATTGCCGCACGCAGTCGTCGTGGAGCAGTACTGGGCCCGGAAGATCTTCCCGCTGCGGGTCAGCCGGGCGCCCCAAGTCGCGTCCACCGCGGCGTTCGTCACCGCCTTCGCGGAGCCGGGCTTGTACACCTGGCTCGACGTGTGGTCGTAGACGTCGAAGCACCGGCCGTCTGACGTCTTGCGGTTGGAGTGCAGCGCCCAGTACCAGCCGAAGTTCTTCACGGCCATCGCCCCGGCCTTGAGGGACTCACTCGGCCAGCTCGTCACCCACTCGTTGGGCAGGACGTTCTTGACGTAGGTCTTGAAATCCACCCGCTCCACGCGATCGAGGGACTTCCGATACACGAGGATCGTCGTGGGCAGCTTGCTGTCCGTGCCGTCGGTCTTGCACCCGGTCGGCGTCGGCGTCGGCGATGTGGAGCTCAGGAACTGGTGCGAGGCGTTCTGGTTCTTGAGGCTGGGGTTCAGGTTGCCCTTGGCGCCCGCGGCGAAGTCCTGGTAGGTGCCGGTGTGGCCGCTGTTGAAGTAGACGCGGACGGTTTTGCTGCTGCGGTTCCAGACGGAGGCGGCGGCGTTCTTGATGCATTTGCCCTTGCCTTCGCCGGCGCCCTTGAAGTCGTAGCAGGTGGGCTGTGTGGTGGAGTAGTCGTCGATCGATCCGGTGAAGTCGGAGACCGATCCCTGGTTGTTGCTGTTGAAGTAGTAGCAGAACTCACCGCTGTCACAGATTCCGTCACGGCTCGCGGCCGAGGCGGGCGATGCGATGGCGAGGACCGTCCCGCCGATCGCCATCGCGGCGGTCGCCGCGGCGAGCCGCGAGATCAGTCGGACAGTTCGTAAAGGCACAGTTGTCTTCCTCATCTTGTCGGTGGCCGCGAAGCGTTATCGGATGCTGTAACCCTGGGAGTTCCAGAACGAGGTCGGGTTCGGGTTCTCCAGGTGCGGGTCGCCGACGCTCTTGGCCGCACGCGTGACCCGTCCGGGGCGCATCTCGACGTGGGTGTGCGCGGATGAACGGCTCGACACTCCATGCCACGACTCGGTGGCGATGACCTGGCCGCGGCTGACCTGCTGGCCCACGCGCAGGGAGGACACCGGAGCGGAGTGCAGGTAGATCACCGTCTTGTTCGACGCGGCGTTGTAGACGGCGATCGTGGAAAGTCCGGCCCTGCCGGTGGATCCGCGTACGACGTTGATGACCTGGCCCGCCACCAGGTTGTAAACATTCGCGCCCAGGCCGCGGACGATGTCGATGCCTTCGTGCCGGCCGGGGGTGGAGGTGTAACCGTCGAAGCCGCAGGTGATCGTGCCGCTGGCCTTGTAGAGCGAGGTCGTCATGTTGCTGCGCGTCGATGACGACGGGCTGAACTGGTGCGAGGCGTTCTGGTTCTTGAGGCTGGAGTTCAGGTTGCCCTTGGCGCCCGCGGCGAAGTCCTGGTAGGTGCCGGTGTGGCCGCTGTTGAAGTAGACGCGGACGGTTTTGCTGCTGCGGTTCCAGACGGAGGCGGCGGCGTTCTTGATGCATTTGCCCTTGCCTTCGCCGGCGCCCTTGAAGTCGTAGCAGGTGGGCTGTGTGGTGGAGTAGTCGTCGATCGATCCGGTGAAGTCGGAGAGCGATCCCTGGTTGTTGCTGTTGAAGTAGTAGCAGAACTCGCCGGTATCGCAGACACCGTCGCGGTTCGCGGCCGAGGCGGGCGGTGCGGTGGCGAGGACCGTCCCGCCGAGAGCCATCGCGGCGGTCGCCGTGGTGAGGATCCTGGTCAGCGTTCTCATGCTGTTCTCCTTCTGTCTGCGGACTGTTTGCGGAGTCTGGGTTTCGGATGGGGGAGTCAGCGGCGCTGGTACTCCTCCCAGGTACGGATGGCCACCTTCGGGCCGTCGTCCGGGCCACGGCCGGAGAGCCCGTTCAGGCCGAGGTAGTAGTCACCGATCTGGTGCTGGGCCTGGCCGGAGAGGCTTGTGTCGCTGATGGCGGTGGCGTGGATGTGCCACGGCCAGTCGTCCTGCTGGGGGTTACGCAGCCATGCGGCGAAGCCGACAAGGCGCAACGCGCGGACGGCCGCGGTGCGGGTGGCGGAATTCATCCCCTTGACCGAGATGTCGACGACGCCGCCGCCATCGTGGGTGCCCTTGGACGTGGGGTCGCCGCCGGGGTTGTACGAACCCTGATCCAGCTTGAGGTCGCGGCCGAACAGCCGCTTGGCCTCCGCCAGCATGCTTCGCGTGCGGGTGTTGATGACGAAACCGCCGCTGGACACCCGGGCACCCGGGTCGATGACGTTGGTGATCTTGAAGCGGCCGGCGCCGAGCTTGGTGAGCGACGTCTTGCCGGGCATGCCGTTGGCGTCGAGACCGGTGAGGCCGAGCGACTTCTGGTAGTTCGCGTAGGCGGTGACCGTTGTGGTGCCGAAGTAACCGTCCACCCACTTCGCGTCGAGCAGGCGCCGGTCACTCAGCGCCTGCTCGACGAGGAGCACGCTGGCCTTGGCACCCGGGGTCAGCGTGTTGTCGGGCCGCCGCGGGTCGATCTGGGCCGCCTTGACGGTGGCTTCCATGTTCACGCTCGGAAGGGCCTCAGCGTCGGCCGCCTGCGCCGCCGACGCCCCGTACACTCCAGTCAGCGAAGTGAACAGGACGGCCGCCGTGAGGGCAGCGGCGGATGAGGGCAGCTTCATCGTTACTCCTGATTCAGGGGGCTGGGGCGATTCCCGTGTGGCGGGATCCAACGTTTCGGTTCCGCTGGCGTGTCCGCTACAAGATCGGTGTTGTCAGCCTGTTCGACAGGCTTCTCTGGACGTTCGTACGCGCCGTTCGACAGGTGATCCGATGGCGGGAAACACCAGCTCAGACCGGTTATGGCGCGGTACGCGGGCGTGCGTTCGCCCACGACGACCCCACAGCTGCCCGAGGCGGCCGCTTACGAGGCTCCCGAACGTTCCGCGGACGGCCGGCAGGTGGCCGACGGCCGGCTCCGGCACAAGGGACCGGGCTTTGCGCGAGCGCCGGCCGCTCTGCTCATGGCGACGAACAACTCAGCGAGCGACTAGCCGCCAAGGCGGATGATCCCCCGCGTGGCCGCCACGGTCACGGCGGCGGTGCGGTCGTCGACGTCGAGCTTGGCGAAGATGTGCAGCAGGTGGGTCTTGACCGTGGCCTCGCTGATGCACAGGTGGGCGGCGATGGCCTTGTTGCTCATCCCCTGGGCGACCGCGCCCAGGACCTCGATCTCCCGGCCGCTGAGGGCGCCGGGCGCGTCGGTGCGCGCCCACGACAACACCCGGGTGGCGATTGCCGGCGACAGGGCGCTCTCCCCTCGGGCCGCCGCCCTGATGGCGTCGAACAGCTGCTCCCGGTGGGTGTCCTTGAGCAGGTAGCCGATCGCTCCGGCGTCGATGGCACGGGAGATGTCGCTGTCGGTGTCATAGGTGGTCAGGACGATCACCTTGGCGCCGGGGTCGTGCTCGCGGATCCGGCTGATCGCTGTCGCGCCGTCGAGCTCGGGCATCTGCAGGTCCATCAGCGTGACATCCGGCCGCAGGTCACGCGCCAGCCGTACCGCGTCCGAGCCGGAGACCGCCTCGCCGACCACCTCCAGATCGTCCTGGGTGCCGAGCATCGCCCGGATGCCGTCACGGACCACCGGGTGGTCGTCGGCGATCAGGACCCGGATCTCACCCCGCGCGGTCATCGCGCCACCGCCGGGAGGCTGGCCACGACCGTGGTGCCCTCCCCGGACGCGCTTTCCACGAGGAGCGTGCCGCCGAGCTGCTCCATCCGCTCAAGCATGATCAGCAGGCCGTGGCCGGAGGCGGTCCGCTCGGGATCGAAGCCGTCGCCGTCGTCGTGGACATCCAGCACGACCAGGTCCTCCATGTACGACAGGGTCAAGGTGACCTGCTCGGCGCGGGCATGGCGGCGCGCGTTGGCGACCGCCTCCTGCGCCACGCGCAGCAGCTCCGCCTGGACCTGGGCTTCCAGCGGCCGGAGCGCGCCGGTGATCACGGTATGCGCCTCGATGCCGGTCTCGTCGGACAGCCGGCCCGACAGCCGCCGCAGCGCCTCCGGCAGGCCGCCGTCGTCGAGCTCACCGGGCCGCAGCGCCCGCACCACGCGGCGGCTTTCCGCGAGGTTCTCCCTGGCCGCCCGCAACGCCTGGGTCAGGTGCCGGTCGTCCGGCAACCGCTCCTGCGCCGCCTCCAGCAGCATCACCACGCTGGCGAACCCCTGGGTCAGGCTGTCGTGGATGTCGCGAGCCAGCCGCTGCCGCTCGGCGGCCACGCCCGCCTGCCGTTCGGCCGTCGCCCGCGCCTCCTGGGCGGCCTGCAACTGGTCGATCAGCTCCTTGCGCTCGGCGCTCTGCCGGGCCACCGAATAGAAGTATCCGGCCGAGGTGGCCGCGCTGATCGCGATCAGCGCGGTGATGGCGATCTCGGTCCAGGTGATCGACCCGCCTTCGTGGTAGCTGTGCCACAACCAGCCCCCGGCGCACGACAGCACCGCGACCAGCCCGACGCGTACGGCGTCCATGCAGTACGGAACGAGCACGCTCAGGCAGACCACCAGGAAGGACGAGTCGATCGCGAACAGCCCCAGCCAGAGCAACCCGCCGCCGACCACGTACGGCAGGGGCACCTCCCCAGCAGGAGGCGTGCGCAGCACGAACCACACCGCATACCAGGCGGCCAGCCCGGCCACGAGCGCCACCGGCAGGGCCTGCCCCACCTCCATCAACGGCCCGGCCGAGGTCAGCACCAACCACGAGGCGAAGAAGGCGTGCTGCCACCGGCGCCGGGACCGCTCCCAGGACTCCACAGCACCGACGATAATCAGCCAACCGCCGCTCCGGCATCAACCAGTCGACTGACCCGGCGATCGGTGTCCCGCTCGATGTGCGCGCGGCGGCACCGGAGCCAGACTCGACGGTGTGACAGCCATCCCCAGCCCGTCCCAAGCCGTCTGGTACCTCGGCCCGCTGCCCATCCGCGCCTACTCCCTGCTCATGGTGCTCGCCGTCGCCGTCGGCATCTGGGTCACCCAGCGCCGCTGGACCGCCCGCGGCGGCGAGCGTGGCACGGTCGGGGACATCGCCACCTGGGCCGTGCCGTTCGGCGTGGTCGGTGCGCGGATCTACCACGTGGCCACCGACTGGCAGCGGTACTTCGGCCCCGGCAAGGACCCCCTGCGCGTCTTCGCGATCTGGGAGGGCGGGATCAGCATCTGGGGCGCCGTCGCCGGCGGCGCGCTGGGCGCGTGGCTGGCCTGCCGCCGGCGCGGCATTCCGCTGCGCGACTTCGCCGACGCCGTCGCGCCCGGGATCGCCTTCGGGCAGGCCATCGCCCGCTGGGGCAACTGGTTCAACCAGGAGTTGTACGGCAGGCCGACCACCCTGCCCTGGGCGCTGGAGATCGACCCCGCCCACCGGCCGCCCGGCCTGGAGTCCACGGCCACCTACCATCCGACGTTCCTCTACGAGTCGCTGTGGAACCTGGGAGTGGCCGGGCTCGTCCTCTGGGCCGAGCGGCGCTTCCGGCTCGACCGCGGCCGGACGTTCGCCCTGTACGCCGCGGCCTACACCGCCGGCCGCGCCTGGATCGAGTGGCTGCGCATGGATCCCGCCCCTCTCATCCTGGGGCTGCGCTTCAACGTCTGGACCGCGCTGCTGGTCTTCGGGGCGGCGGTCGTCTACCTGACCGCCACCCGCCGGACGCCGGCCACCGCCTCCCGGCCTGCGGGACGAGGTTGAACGGACTCCCGGCGCCCGTCGGCAACCGCGCTTGCCCTGCACGGACGCGTACGTCTTCGCTGCCCGATCAACCGGTTGTCGCGTCAGATGACGTGCCATGCTCAAAGGTCTCCGCGCTCAGGAGCCGGAGCGCGAGAAGACCCTGCCAGACACCGAGGATGACGGTGGGCATCCGCTCGAACAGCCCGGCCGGCGAGGTCCCCCCGTCCTGACCGCCGGCAGCCGAAACGCCGGCGAAGAAGAGCATGAAGAACACGACGGCAAGGGCGCCCGTCGCGATCGAATAGGAAGCCCATCCGCGCCACTGGTCGCGGGCAAAGCGCCTCGCCAGCACGAAACAGGCTGCGGGGAGGGCGATGAATACGATCAGACTCGTGAGGTTGTGGATGGAACCGCCCAGGCTCGCCACGGCGGGCGTCGCCGTTGGGTAGCCGAGGATCGGGTCCGTCACGAAAGGACCGATGGCGATAAGGCCGAGTCCGACTACGAAGAACAGGATCGGTCCCCATAGGGAGCCGGCCCCCGTCCGTAGAACGCGCCTGAGGCCCACCGCGAAGCACAGCGTGAGCGATCCGTAGAGCATGAAGTTGACGATCTGTATCCACCCTTGATCGCCCAGGCTGAGCATGCTGATGGTGTGATGCCAGGAGCTGTACCCGGGACGGGCGGCCCCGGCGATGAGGTACACCGCCACGAAGACCACCGGGCCGATCGCGCCCGAGAGCAGAAGAAGTTTGATCGTCAGTCGCTGACCCGCGGTGCCAGCCTGCGGCGGTGCCATGCCGGTTCTCCTTGTGAGTTGCCCTGCCAGAGCGCACGAATGTCTTGCTGACCGAGCGGGCACCGTTGCTTCCGGCAGCGGCTGGGCACGCCGACGACGGACAGGCGGCATCACCGCCGGTGCGCGACAGCGATGGGTGCCCGCCCATCCGACATGTGCGGCACTCGACCTCTTCGAGGCCTGCGGGAGTAGTCTTCAACCTCAACTTTGGCTGAGGTCAACCCGTACCGCGCCGGCCAACTGGCCTGCTCAGGTGGAGCGGCTGCCAGGCTTACCGGTGTCCGTTCCGGGTGCTGGACGGCGGCCGGCCGTAGGCCTGCCTGTACAGGGCCGCGAACCGGCCGAGATGGGTGAACCCCCACCGGAGGGCCACATCCGTGACGGTTGTCTGGCTGCCCGTCTCGGCGATACGGGCCAGATCGGCGTGGGCGTGAGCCAGCCGTACGGAACGGAGATAGGCCATCGGGGTGGTCCGCAGATGCTCGCGGAAGCCGAGCTGGAGGGTGCGGACGCTGACCCTGGCCGCGGTGGCGATGTCGGCAAGACAGATCGGTTCGCCGGCATGATCTTCGCAATAGCGGGTCGCACGCCGAAGAGCGGCAGGGGTCCACGGGGCGGGGGGCTCGCCGAGTTCGTGGGAGTAATTGTGGGGCTGGGAGGAGAGCAAGGTTTGCAGCAGGAACTGCTCGAAGTGATGCTCGGCCAGCTTCGAGGCCGCGAAGGGCAGCGTACCGCCCGTACCGACCGACGACAGCATTCTGAGCGCGTGACCGAACGTGCTGGTGGCATCCACCCCCGGTTCGAACCGCAGTCGCTCCTTGGGAGGATCACCCAGGGAAGCCTCAAGCGCCTCCTCCATGAGCGTCGACGGAATCTGCGTCAGCATTACTTCGTGATCGAGGCTCCAACGCATATCGATCTTCTGCTGGGGACCTAGGAGGGAGATCGGTGCGGTGACGTCCCCCCCGTTGAGCGTCACCTCGCCGGCCCCCCGCAACGGCATGATCGCGTAGAAGTTAAACGACTCCGACGACCCGGTACGAATCTCTGCCCCGTATGACGCGGTGTACAGAGCGATCTTTCCCCTGTGGAGAAGCTGGTATCGAGCGCCGTGCGAGTGCGGATGCGACTTGATAATCCGAAGGTAGTAAGATGGGGTATGTTGCTCTAATAGTTCTCGCAGCTGATCGACATCTGCGGTAACAGCTGGGTGGTTTATCGATGGGCCTGAGGTGCACCCCAACCCCCGTGAATTCAAATCTTTCATCGTGCTGATTCCCCCTGCACACTCTGCCAACTGCCACGTCGACGCGGGCAGTCGCGCCTGGTACTCGGTATGGAGGCTGCGTCGATCTGGTCGTCGATACGAGTCAGGGGGCTGAGTTCGGCGGCATGATGACGTGAATTCCGGAATGCGCATATCCATGTCATCTCCACGGCGGCAGGACCATGGACTCTTCTCCCCGTGGTCAGCACATTAGCGATAGATCGCGATATTGTAAATGTGAATCCGGACATTTCTAAGTACTTTTAAATAAATCACGCCTTGGCGGGTTGTAGATAACCTTGCCCCTCGACTCGCAGAACCCCTGGTGCCTGCGGATGCGCCCTGCCGAGGGCCGAAGTGGAGGATTTCCGCTACGCAGGTGCCACCCGTCGGTTCACCACCCTCCGACCTGCCAGACCGCGACCCCATGGCACCGGACGCACCCCGGCCAAGCTCTACCACCGGGCGTTTTGCCGTCGCAACTGAAGACGCTGCCGGCCGTGATCGGCATGTCGCACGAGAGGCAGCCGTGGTGCCGCTCGCAGGCCCTGCTTGGCCGGGCACGCTGCAGTTGGTGCGGACGTCCCGATTCATCCGGGTCCGTGAGGATGTGTGCCAACGCGCGCGGCCTGAGTTCGGTGAAGAGTCAGCCAGCTCCTGGACGTTGAGCCGGTCCCGCCTGAATGTCACCGCCAGCGCCGCCAGCCCAGCGTCCGCCCGCTCCGGATCCCGGCGGACGGCGTCAGCAGCAGCCGTGTGTAGTCGGTGGCGCGTGTCCGCACCTCCTCGATCGTGGGAGCCAACCGGTCGTGCATCGGCACGAGCGTGGTCACGGCGGACGGCCCATCCCGCAGCAACCGTCCGACGATGCCGTCCAGCACCGCCGCGCGCTCCAACCGGCCCGTGGCGACCAGGTCGGCGATGACATCGATGTGGAAATCACTGAGAACCCAGCCCAGGCCGCCCGACTCCCAGATGCGCGGCGCGAGATGGCCGAACAGGGGATCGGCCTCCCGGGCACGAGGGCAAGCTCGTCATCCACTCGCTCACCGACGACGGCCGCACCCTGCCGGCCGCCCTGACAGGAATGTCCGTCCCGGCCACGCCGCGCTGATCGCCGGTCAGAGGATGGCGGCAAGGACCGCCTGCCCCAGGCACATCATCAGACCGACCGCGGACAGCAGGCCGGCGAGCGAGGCCAGCGACCGGGCCCGCGACGGGCGACGCCGCGGCGGCGGGTCGCCGAGGAGTTGGGCCAGCCGCGCCTGGGCCGCCCCGTTGAAGGCGGCCGTGCCCGGCGCGGCGGCACCGGCAATGGGACCGGCGGCGACGGACACCAGCGCCGCGGCGACCGCCTTACGGCCGCAGCGCTTGATCGCGAACCGGTCGGCGGCGACTTCCGACCGCTCCACCTGGCGCTCGGCCCACCAGGCGGCCAGCGGCAGGAAGAACAGCACGTCGCCTGCGGCACGGGCGAGCAGCCGGCGCAGCGGGTCGCGCCGGCGCGCATGCGCGCTCTCGTGCAGCAAGATCGCGTCCAGCTCCGGTCCGTCCAGCCGCCGCGTCACATAGACGCGCGGGCGAAGCAGGCCCGAGCAGAAGGCGGTGCGGTCCTCAGGCCGGAACGAGCTCGTCGGCCTGGCCGTGGACGGCAAGACCCTGCGCGGCAGCCGCACCAGCGAAGGGCGTGACCCACCTGCCGGCCGTCACCCGTCACGGCCCCCAGATCGTCGTGGCCCAGCGGCAGGTCGCGCCCAAGAGCAACGAGATCCCCACGTTCGCGCCCACGCTGCTGAGCCGGCTCAAGGCCCTGCCCTGGCGCGAAGCGATCCTCAACGACCGCGCCGACGAGACCCGGTACGGCCGCCGCGAGATCCGCCGCATGAAGATCTGCACCGGCACCGCACCCCGCATTCTGGCCGGCCTCCGCAACCTGGCCATCGGCGTGGCCCGGCTGATCGGCTGGACCGACATCGCCGCCGCCACCGACCACTACCGCAGCCACCCCGCCGACGGCCTTCAGCTACTCGGTTTCACAACATGAGAACGCTTCGGCCTTGGCCCCAACAGGCACAGAAGAAGGAATAGGCTCAGGCGAGGATTTGGGCCGCGCCGGGAGTTGGGGGACTGGTGAGCAAGTCGTTCGTGCACCTGCATGTTCACACCGAGTACAGCATGCTCGACGGGGCAGCGAAGCTGAAGCCGCTGTTCAAGGAGGCCGAGCGGCTGGAGATGCCGGCGATCGCCATGAGCGACCACGGCAACATGTTCGGTGCGTACGAGTTCCAGAAGGTCGCGGCGGGCTCCCCGGTCAAGCCGATCATCGGTATCGAAGCGTATGTGGCCCCGCACAGTCGGTTCGTGAAGAAGCCGGTGTTCTGGGGACAGCGTGCCGAGACCGGCGTCGCGGACGGTGAGGGCGGCAAGGACGTCTCCGGCGGCGGCCGGTTCACCCATATGACCATGTGGGCCAAGGACGCGGACGGGCTGCGCAACCTGTTCCGGCTGTCGTCTCTGGCGAGCTTCGAGGGCTACTACTCCAAGCCGCGCATGGACCAGGATCTGATCTCGCAATACGCGGGCGGGATCATCGCCACGACGGGTTGCCCGTCCGGCGCGGTGCAGACCCGGATCCGGCTGGGCCAGTACGACGAAGCCGTCAAGGTCGCCGGCGAATACCAGGAGATCTTCGGCAAGGAGAACTACTTCCTGGAACTGATGGACCACGGCATCAGCATCGAGCAGGAGGTGCGGGAGGACCTGCTGCGGCTGGCCAAGCAGCTCAACATCCCGCTGCTGGTCACCAACGACTCCCACTACGTGACCGAGGACCAGTCCGACGCGCACGACAGCCTGCTGTGTGTCGGCGTGGGCAAGAACAAGGACGACCCAAACCGGTTCCGGTTCAACGGCTCCGGCTACTACCTCAAGCCGGCCGACGAGATGTACCGCCTGTTCCCCGAGCTGCCCGAGGGTTGCGACAACACGCTGCTCGTGGCCGAGATGATCGGCGATTACGGCGACGTGTTCGCCCAGGTGGACCGGATGCCCGACTACCCGGACGTGCCCGAGGGGGAGACCCAGGAGTCCTGGCTGCGTAAGGAGTGCGAGGCCGGGCTGGCGATGCGGTATGGCACCCCGGTCCCCGCTGAGGTGATGGAGCGGTACGAGACCGAGATGAAGGTCATCGGCCCGATGGGATTCTCCTCCTACTTCCTCGTCGTTGCCGACATCTGCAAGTACGCCCGCGACAACGGCATCCCGGTCGGGCCCGGCCGTGGATCGGCGACCGGCTCGATCGTGGCCTACGCCACCCGCATCACCGAACTGGACCCGTTGGAGCACGGCCTGCTGTTCGAGCGGTTCCTCAACCCCGAGCGGATCAACCCGCCCGACGTCGACCTCGACTTCGACGACCGCCAGCGCGACCGCATGGTGTCCTACGTCACCCAGAAGTACGGCAGCGAGTACACCGCGCAGGTCAACACGTTCGGCACGATCAAGGCCAAGGCCGCCGTCAAGGACTCCAGCAGGATCCTCGGCTACCCGTTCGCGATGGGCGACAAGATCACCAAGGCGATGCCGCCGGACGTCATGGGCAAGGGCGTCCCCCTCGCGGACATGTTCAACGAGAGCCACCCCCGCTACAACGAAGGCACCGAACTCCGCACCCTCTACGAGAACGACCCCGACGTCAAGAAGGTCATCGACACCGGCCGCGGCATCGAAGGGCTGATCCGCGGCACCGGCGTGCACGCCGCCGCCGTCATCCTGTCCTCGACCCCGCTGCTGAACCTCATCCCCATGCACATGCGGGACAAGGACGGTGTGGTCATCACAGGGTTCGACTACCCGTCCTGTGAAGACATGGGTCTGGTCAAGATGGACTTCCTGGGGCTGCGGAACCTGGGCATCATCGACCACGCCATCAAGATCATCAAGCAGAACCGCAGCATCGAACTCGACACCCTGACGATGCCGCTCGACGACACCAAGACCTACCAGCTCCTGGCCCGCGGCGACACGCTCGGCGTGTTCCAGCTCGACGGCGGCCCCATGCGACAGCTCCTCAAGCTCATGGAACCGACCCGGTTCGAGGACATCGCCGCCGTGCTCGCCCTGTACCGGCCGGGCCCGATGGCAGCCAACGCGCACACCAACTACGCCCACCGCAAGAACGCCCGCCAGGACATCGAGCCGATCCACCCCGAGCTCAAGGAAGCGCTCGAACCGATCCTCGGCCCCACCTTCCATCTGCTCGTCTACCAGGAGCAGATCATGGCCGTCGCCCGCGAACTGGCCGGCTACACCCTCGGCGGCGCCGACCTGCTGCGCCGCGCCATGGGTAAGAAGAAGAAGGAGATCCTGGACGCCGAGTTCGCCAACTTCCAGGCCGGCATGCGCGGCAACGGCTACAGCGACGAGTCGATCCAGGCACTGTGGGACGTCATGCTGCCCTTCTCCGGGTACGCGTTCAACAAGTCCCACACCGCCGGGTACGGCCTGGTCGCCTACTGGACCGCGTACCTGAAGGCCAACTACCCCGCCGAGTACATGGCAGCCCTGCTCACCTCCGTGGGTGACGACAAGGACAAGGCGGCCGTCTACCTGGCCGAGTGCCGCAAGATGGGCATCCAGGTACTCCCCCCGGACGTCAACGACTCCCACCTCGACTTCGTCGCGGTCGGAGACACCCAGGTCCGGTTCGGCATGGGCGCGGTCCGCAACGTCGGCGAGAACGTCGTCGACGGCATCGTCAAGGCCCGCACCGAGAAGGGCCGCTACACCGACTTCAACGACTTCCTCGGCAAGGTGCCGCTGACCGCCTGCAACAAGCGCGTCATCGAATCGCTGATCAAGGCGGGCGCGTACGACTCCCTCGAACATCCCCGCAAGGGCCTGCTCATGGTCCACGAGCAGGCCGTCGATTCCGTCATCGACATCAAGAAGAACGAGGCGCACGGCCAGGACTCGCTGTTCGGCGGGATGGACGACACAGGCGACGACGCAGCGTTCACGATCGCCATCCCCGAAGGGGAGTGGGACAAGAAGACCAAGCTCGACTTCGAACGGGAGATGCTCGGCCTGTACGTGTCCGACCACCCGCTGGCCGGCACCGAGCGGCTCCTGGCCAGAAACCGGGACACCACGATCGCAGACCTGCTGGACAGCGGCCGCGACGACCGCGGCGACGTCCAGGTGTCCGGCCTGGTCACCAAGGTGGACAGGCGGGTGAACAAGGCGGGCAACACGTGGGCCATCCTCACGGTCGAGGACATGGACGCCGCCGTCGAATGCCTGTTCTTCCCCCGCAACTACGAGCTGTACGGGCCGGAGCTCCGCCCGGACATCGTGGTGTCGGTGAAGGGGCAGATCAACAACCGGGATGGCGCCATCTCGGTCTTCGCCCAGGAGATGACCCTTATCGACGTCTCTGGTGTCAACAGCGAATCCGGCGCCCCCATCACTCTGCTCCTGCGGGAAGATCGCATTACTCCGAATCTATTGGAAGAACTGCGGCAGGTTCTGAAGATGCACCAGGGCCAGGTGCCGCTGCACGTCAACGTGATGCGAAGGGCAGGAAAGACGATGGTGATGGCGTTGCCGGAGTGGCCGGTCAACGCCGCGCCGAGCTTCGCAGCCGACATCAAGGCGCTGCTCGGTCCGGAATCGATCTCACTGTGACGCAGCGGATCGACGTCGTCACCACCGACGACGCGCCGGCGTGCCCGCGTTGCGGCTGCGAGGCGCTGCTGTGGGCGCGCATCCCGCACGGCTGGACCAACACAGCCGGTGAGCGGGTGGAGAGCTACAGCGGGGGCGTGCTGTGCCCGGCGTGCGACGCGCAGACGCCGCACGCCGCCGCGCTGATCACCTGGTTCCACGTCAATGGGCAGGCCGACGACGAGGACACCGAGTTCGTGCAGCTGCTCGTGGCGTGGGCGACCAGCGTGCTCATGACGGAGCTCAACGAGCAGGCGCTGGAGGACGAGATCGAGCAGTGGCGGCGCGGGGCCCTCTGAAGCCGAACCCCGCCACGCCGACAGCGCTTTCGTCAGCGATTGCAGGATCTCCAGCCGTACACCTGGCGGGCGTGCTTGCCGAGGTCATGGAGCGGGTCTCCACCGCGGAACAGCGGCAGGTGCTGCCTGATCAGGTGGCGATCAGCTGATCAGCGATCCCGCAGGCAGGCCAGCGCGTCGGGGGCGAACCGCTTGTCGGTGAAGGTGCCGCTGTGGCTGCGGCCCGGGTAGACGACCAGCTGAGCGTCGGGGATGCCGGCCACCGTCTGCCTGGCCAGGTCCAGCGGGTAGACGACGTCCTTCTCGCCGTGGATGAGCAGCGTCGCCGCCTTGATGTCGGCCAGTCGCCCGCGCAGGTCGAAGCCGTCCTCGGCGTTGAGTACGGTCGCCGCGTCCGTGTGGTCCTTGGCACCGTCCGCCAACCACAGCAGCCCGGAGAGCAGCCGCCGCCCGATCGGTGATTCGGTGACGACCTCGGCCAGTGCCGGGCTGGGGCGCTTGCCCTGGCGAACCCTGTCGATGTACGCCCGCTGGGCCCGCTTGCCGACTGGGCCGAGGGTGGCCGCGGTGCCGCCGAGAACCAGCCGATCCACCAGGTCGGGATGGTCGGCGGCGAGTTGGAGGGCGATCGACCCGCCGGTGGATATGCCGAGTACGTTGGCCGGCCCCTTGATCGCCCCGACATAGAGGGCAGCCAGTTCGGCCATGGTCGTGGTCGGCGGCAGGCCCGGCGGACGGTTGAGCAGGTGAACGGTGAAGTGCTCGGTGAACGGCTTGATCAGCCGCATGGTGGACCAGAGGGCGAGTCCCTTCGGGTTGGCGGCCTCGGGGGTGTAGAGCAGCACGACCAGGGGAGGGCCGTCGCCGATCGTCAGATTCAGCATGAGGTGATCCCCTCCGTCACGGCGTCGATCAGGCGGTCCATGACCGCCGGGTAGATGTCGGGCCCCAGGTGCTCGGCGTGCAGCGGGGTGAGCAGCACCGCGCGGAGCACGCCGAGCAGCACTTGTGGGTCGCCTTCCAACCGCGTATCGATGAACTCCAGCAGGTCACCCATGGGCCCGCCGCCCGCGGCGGCCATCCGCTCAGGAGTGAGCCGGGCGGCCACGGCGGCCATCTCCTCGGGGTGGGCCATCAGCCGCCGATACAGCGGGTTGGTGTCGAGCTCGGCGACCGTGGCTCGAAGGAAACGCCGCAGAGCGTCGCGGGTGTCGGCGCCCTTGTGCAGGCCCTCGTCGATGACCCGCCTTCTGACCTCCTCGCTCTGCCGTAGGGCGGCCTCGAAGTACAGGTCCTCCTTCGAGTCGTAGAAGGAGTACAGCGAGGCCTTGGCGATCCCGGCGGGAGCGGTCAGCTCCTCGATGGACGTCTTGCGCAGACCCTGGATCGAGAACAGGCGGGTCGCGGTGTCGAGCAATTGCTCGGTGATCCGCGCCCGCTCTGCCTCGGAGAAGACCGGAGACATCTCTCTCCATATGAACAGCTTGTTTATTTGTTCATATGGTAGCAGCCGGACCCTGTCCGGTGGCAGAACTGGCGCAGAGCCGGGGGTGGTGTCGTTCTTGGCGTACCAGCGCATCGTGATCTGGGCGCCGTCGTTCGTGGTGGCGACGTAGTCGTGTGTGGTGACGTCCTCCGGGATCGGCTGGGCCTTCCCTGACGCGTCAAGGATCGGTTCCACATGGCGCGTCGTGCGCCGATGTCGCCGACGGCCGGCGGGGTCATGCCGGCCATCGCTTCGCCCATTGGGGCCATGGCTTCGGCGACTTCGGGATCCAGGGTGAGGGACATGTTCGGTTCCGTTCGATTCAAGCCCAGTGAGGGATGGGAGGGGTCAGGCGGTCGGCGCAAGGACGACGAGAGCGTGTTCGAGGGCGGGCTGCAGCACGTTGTTGCGCTGGTTGGCGTAATCGATGTAGCCGCCTGCGCGTCCCTGAAAGAGAGGCCGGCCAGGGTTCTTACCAGTTGCGTGGCGTGCCAACAGTGTCGCCAGTTCACGGCAGATGGGCACGGCGCGCTGCCTCTTACCCTTCGGGTAGGGCCTGAGCTGCATCGCCGTCTTGAAGATCGGCTTGATCGCGCCCCGGTAAACCTTCGCCGCCGTGGCGGGGGAGAGCGTCCCTGAGTCCGGCGGCAATGGCCTGGGAGAGCCTGCGTCCCGCCACAGCCGCAGCACGCCAGGCGCTGAAGAAGAGCCGCACCCATCGCCGGTTACTCGGCTGTGAGGCCTGCATCGTTGAGTCGCTTGATGAGGCTGGGCTTGCCCTGGTGTTGTTCCCGGAGGTGGGTGAGGCGCTGGGTGAAGGTGCGGACGTGCTCGTCGCGGATGGCCAGGGCGTGCAGGTCGCGCAGGAGCTCGACGGCTTGGTCGTATTCGCGGGGCTTCTTGGTGTCGATGGAGGCCTCCACCACGTCCCACGCCGCTTCGAGGTCCTGGGCGAGTTGGTTCAGGCGGAGCTCCCTGGCCTGCTGCCGCTCCTGTTCCCTGCGGGCCTGCTCTTCGGCGCGCCGGGCCGCCTCCTGCTGCTCACGTACGTGGCGGCGGGCAGCAGCGGCGTCCAGCAGTTCGGCGACCGTCCGCCCCGTCTCCACCGCCTGGCCGGTGATTCCGCCGCCGAACTCGCGCAGCAACTCCCACCGAACCCTCGCGCCGTCTTCCTCGATCACCCGCAGCAGCAGCGCGTCCTTGCGCTTGGCGGGCAGAGCGCCGATCCAAACGGCCAGGGCCTTTTGATCGTGCTGTACGGGTTGCGCCGACGGGCTGGCTTCGACGGCGGCCGCGAGGAGATCGTCGTCCAGGCGCAGGAAGTCGGCCAGGGCCCGCTGCGGCGCGCTGAGCGAACCCAGCCCCGGCGGGACGGGCGGCTCCAACTCGTCCTCCTCCTCGTAGTCGAAGGCGTCCTCGTCGCGCTCCCATGTCCCGTACGCCGACAGCCAGGCCAGATAGAGCGGCCGCAGGTCACCGGCGGCCAGTTCGGCGCGGATGCCGACGATCGCCGACAGCGAGCGTTCGACGTCGTCCTCCCAGTACTCCTCCTCCGCCTCGCTGGTGAAGTCGAGGACGAGGTGTCCGCCGCTGGTCCAGGAGCTGATCTGCTCGCCCACGCAGTAGCGTTGGGCCTGCTTGGGATCGAGCACGGTCTTGGGCAGGCGCAGCATGATCCGGTGGGTGCCCCAGTTGGCCAGGTACAGGTGGGCGTCGTAGTAACGCTCCACCAGGCGGGACGGGTCTCCGCGGAAGTCGCCCCAGTGGTATTCGTTGGTGAAGCTGGTGGCGGTGATGTGGGCCCGGGTGGACAGGGCACGCACCTCGGCCTGCTGCTGGTCGGTGAGCGGCCGGTCGATGGCCAGGAACTCGTAGTACTGGTATCCACTCACGCTCTCACCCGGCCCAGTGGCGGAAGGCATGAATCCATTCGGCTCCGGCCGGTGGCGGGTCGGGCAGCGGCAGATCGAGGATGCCGATTGCCTGCTTGTGCTCGCCACGGCGGCAGATCGCCACGATGCCACTCCCCGCCAGGAAGTCGATCGCGGTGACGGTGACGTGCAGTCCGAGCACGGTTGTCTCGAACGGGACCACCAGGTTGTCACCGATCATCACATGGAAACCGGAGAGCTGCTCATCATCATCGTAGGCGTCCACGATCGCCTGCTCGATCAGTTCATCCAGATGATCGTCAGGGGGGCGGCGAGTCACAGAACCACACGATACTCCCGCGAGGAATCCTGATGATCACATTTGGGCAGAGGGAATGCTGGACCATCAGGGCTGCAGGTCTGGTACGCCCGGCGCGCGATCCCGGCCTGATAGGTGTAACCGGCTCGATGATGAGGCCATCTCGTCAACGAGTGTGTCGAAGGCGTTGCGCATGGCCTCACCACAGTTGTCTGCCACGATGGCCGCTTCGATGATCACGCGGGATGGCCGGTGTCCGGGTCGTACAGATCTTCAACGGACAGTCGATCCCCACCGAGGTGGGTTCGCATCTCAGTGGCAACCCTCAAGATACGTTCGGCTCTGCCAGCGGATTCAGAGCGACGTTCCAGCGCATCCGGACGACGTTCGGAGCAGCGGCCATCGTGGATGGGTGCAACTCTTCCTCGGTGAGTTCCTGAACTGGGGTTTTGTGATCATGACCGTTCGGTCGAGGAACCGCCTTCTACTGTGAGTGCCGAGTGTGAGGCGGCGGTAGCGGTGGGCTCGTGACTGGAGGAGCCGGCACGGCGTGAGGCGGTGGTCCGAGCGCGGATCGCCACGTGGGAGTCACGGCTGGAGGGCGAACTCGACCGGTTTTCACGGCTGCCGATCACGCGTGAGACGGGACAACGTGCCCCTGCGCATCGCCGTCTTCAGCCGATCCAGGGCGGCGGTGTGGCGGCGTTGCAGGTCGGAGATGAACGCCGCCGGGCCGCGCGGATTGGACGTGGCCTCGTAACGCACGTCCCGGTTGTCGTCGAAGTCGGCCGGCAGGTCGGCCCTGGGGTTGTGCCAGGTGTTGCCGCCCTCCACCCGGATCTCTCGCCGCTGCCTCGGATCGAGCGCAGTCGCGATCTCATCGAGCTGGTCGGCGCGTGCTCGGTGTTCGTGGCCGCGGTGGGCCGGGTACTGCCGACGCCGTGGAGGCACGCCTTCACCCCCGAGGAGAAGACCACCGTGGCATGCAATCGCCCGGGTGCTCGCGACCGCCGACTGGTTGGAGACGGCTGTCGAGCCCGGCTATGTGAGCCTGGACGAGGGCCTGGTCCGAGTGCTGCGCGGCGAACAGCGCCGCGCCGTGCAGGGGTCTGGCCGATCAGGCCGAGGTCGTCTCGCTGAAAGGCGACAGTCACCGGCTCAGGGACCGAGACCTCGGCCGTGTCTCCGCGGCCAAGAACAGGACTTCGGGTGATTCAAGGTTCACCCGGAACAGCCGGGTTACGATCGAGCCGGAATTGATACCGCGACCGGATGGGCTTGTGGTGGCTCAGATCGTTTGATATCCGACCGATATCGGCGATGAGGTGCTGCTGCATTGGGCATTTGATTTAACGGAATTAGCCACCCAAGGGCCGTACACCGTGGTGTAGCTACCGCTACTATTCTGGCAGAAGAGCACGACCCGTGTCTGAGTCACTCCGGTACCGCTGCACAGTGCCCAGCCGGTGCCGCCGAGAACGCCAATCTGCGCGCTGGTGCTGCAGGTCGCTGCCTGGGCGGCAGTAGTCGGTGACATTAAGGTTGTCGCGGCGGCGACCGCAGCCACCGCGGCCGCCGAAACGCCGAACTTCTTGATACGGCCCATTAACTACCTCCTTCGGTGTCGATCTCTACTGCTTGATCGTAGTCACACCTTTGGTGGATATCCATAGGGGATGGTATGCAATTTGAGCGAGCGGTTTACGGGCTGGCCGCAGGGTTCACAAATTGTAGTCCGGAATAGGGAACGGTCTGTCAGTGAGGGTATTCGTCCTGGTTGCGCTGGTGGTGGATGCACTGGTTCTCGCAATCGACATGAAAAGATCCAGTACTCGTCGAAACTTTTGTTGGCGATCTGGGCACAGGATAGGGAGCACGGCGAGGTCCCGTGAGCGGGCCTTTTCCGTGCTCCCCTCCTCCGAACCACGCAGGCAACCTTCGCTGCAGCACGTAGCTCTCCAGTGACCTACGCCGCGTTCGTCACAGGGGTCGTATGGATGACGTCGTGGCACGCGTTGCAGACCACGAGGGTCTTGCGGTGCATCTCGGCCATTTTCGCCGCCCAGACGGGTTGGTCTGCCCCGGGTTTCCCGAGGCTAGCGAGTTTGCGGACCTGGTGGACGACCACCTTGCCCGGGTCACCGCATAGCTCGCACCGCCGCGTCATGAGCCGGTGGATCAGCTCCTTTCGGGGGCGCAGGGGCCGGGCGGCGACCAGGGCGGCCATGCGTTCGCGATAGGGCTTCTCGCCGGAGGCCAGGCGGGTGCGGAAGCGCTCGCGATGCCGGGGTGGCGGCCTGGCGGTTGGCTGGGCGCAGCGCCCCGGGCCGCATCACGATGTCCTTGCCGTCGGTGCTGAGCACCAGTAGCTCTCGGCTGCCGAGCGCGGCAGCGGGACACAGGCGGCGCGCTCGATCGAGACTGAGGCTTGCCGCCGGGGAAGCGGCTCGCAGGACCGCACGTAAGGTGAACAACGCCCGCCCTGGTACGTGACTCACATGTGTCCCACCGTGACTCACGATCAGACGACTCGACTACAGAATCGTGGGAAACCCCAGGTCGGATTGGTAGGGCGCCAGGGGCTCGAACCCGGAACCTACGGATTAAAAGCCGATTCTGGTCGCGAGCGCACTGTGTCACCGTGAAGGTGACGGACCCCGCCTCGAAGAGGGCCGCCAGCCCGGCCGCCGCGGCGAGCTCAACAGCGTCATCGCCGGCCAGCGGGGTGCGGCAGACGCCGGACCGCCTTGTCCACAGAACGCGGTTCGGGGAGCATGCTGCCGAGCGGCCCTCACTACTGTGCCCGCATGGGAAAGAAACGAAGGCGGAAGACCCGCCGGGGCGATGTCATTGGTATGGCATTACTCCTGGATGAGCTTGATCTGGCTACCATGACGGCGTCCTACCCGTCATTCGAGTTCGACAACTACGACCAATATCTCGCCGTATGCGAGCAAACCATGCGCTCCATGCTCGGGGCCGGCCACAGAGTCATGATCGGGACTTTCATCCCCGCCGAATACTCCGAATACTGCCAGGCGGAGGAGCTGCCGCCCGACTCGGCTACGAGCAGGGCTCGATACGCCCTGGCGGTGTGCGAGGATGAGCCCTTCCCATATCGGGGCGAGCCCATCGCCGAATTCGTGGCCTCGCTCGCGCATCGAGAACGGCTCCGGACGCTCAGCATCCGGACAATGGATCTGCTGGACCCTCTGCCGCACGGAGAGGTGCTGGAAGCGGAGGAATATACTGCCGACCTGCTCGCGTGGCTCTCGACCCACGTGGGTCCCGGCCCGCACAGGTTCACCTGTCACGTGGGCGACGGAGCACATGACCCCCTGGAGGTTGTCGCAGAAGTCGAGCTCGAGAAGAACTCGGTGAGAGCCATGAGCACGGAGATCATGGCCTTGTCCCTGATGCTGAGCTTCGCCCGGGCTGCCAAGGCCGGGGGCAGCGTCATCATGCGTTCCTTCACCTTCAAAACCGATCCGGTCAGCGGATCGCCTGTAAAGATCGTCCGAGGCTGGGCCATCGTGGAAGGAGTCCTTCGTCCCCTGACGGCCACCGAGATCATGAAGGCTTCGCGCACCGATCCGCGCACCGGAGATTCTCTACCTCCCGAGCCTGCGGTCGAATACGTCGACTCTCACGAGCCTTTCGAACAGTGAGTGCTCGGTGCCCTCTTGCTCTTGCTTTGGTCTGTCATGGCGCGTCAGCCATGTGGTGTGTGGCCCGCCGACGCCGCGGAGCCGACGGCCGCGATCATCGCTTCTCATGATTGCGGCCGTCCGCGCGACCGTGGGGGCGAGGCCCGGAGAACCGCCGTGACTAGGGCAGAGCCGGCCGTAGGATGGGCGTTCTATGGACTCCTCCGCCTCCGTGACCAGGTACGCGAGCTGCGCGGCCAGGGCGGCTCGCCCAAGGAGCTCGCGCGCGCTCGGGATCACCCGTCAGCGGCGGCCCCGCTGATCCGCGCGGTCATGGCCGAGGCCTGGTCTGACCAGCCGCTCAGCGAGGTGGTGGGCTGCTGGGTCGGGGGTAGGTGTGGGCGGCGGGTCGTGGGACGATGCGGCATTCACCCGGTTGCGCACGGGGTGACATGGCGGTGCTGCGGGAGCGGCGGCCGCTGGCGTTGGAGAGCCGTCGCAGCGATCCCGGAGCGAGCGGGCGATGAGACTCATCGAAGCGCCCCTGCCGGTAGTAGACGTGCACCCGGTTGTTGCGGACCACGACCGATCCCACAGGGCGTTCGGCGTCGTCGATGAGCATGAAAGCGGACTCCAGATAGCCGAGCGCGTCGTCGAGACGGCCCACGATCGTGTTGATGACACCGAGGTTGTTGAGGGCTCCGGCCTTCCTTCGGAGCAGGCCCGCGCGGTCCCAGTCGGTGAGAGCTGTCTTCAATTGCGCGATCGCGGCGTCGTGGCGGCCCTGGTCTCGGTAAACCCAGCCGAGAAAGCTGCGGAGCTGGGCCTTGTCCTCCCATGCCGCGATGCGATCGGCCACCTCGATGGCGTGCGCGTAGATGTCGGCCAGTTGGGTGTGCCAGCCCTGGTAGCAGAAGGGCCAGTGGAGTCCGATGGTCAGGCCGATGGCGGTCGCCGGGTCGGGGCCGTCCAGCGCCTGCTGCGCGGCGGCGAGCAGGTTGTCCCGCTCGTCCTGGATCCATCGTTCCGCTTCGGCCGGGTCCTTGAAGGGAGTGTCGGGCAGTTCGACGGGGCAGAGTGGTAGGGCATCGCGGCCGAGCAGGGGCAGCAGGTGGCGCAGGGCTTAGGCCGGGGTCAGTGGGTCGAGTCCGGGGTGGATCCGTGCAGGTTGAGGTAGATGACGCCGTCGGTGAATCGGGCGGTCATGGCGTGGGCGACGCGAACGGTCAGGGCGGATTTGCCGATGCCGCCGGGTCCGTCGATCACGGTGAGGGCAGGCCCGTCGGCGGAGTCGAGCGCGGTGCGCAGGCGGTCGATCTCAGTGGCGCGGGCAATGAAGGCCTGAATGTCGGCGGGCAACTCGGCCGGGATGTACGGCTCGCTGACCGTGACCTGCTGGGCCGGGGTGGTCAGGTCGAGGACAGGGTCCTTGACCAGGACGGCCTGGTGCAGGCTTCGCCGTACAGAAGGAAGCTGCGCTGCCCACGGCAGGTTGGCGGCGTGGACCTGCGCGCGGCAGTGCGGGGAGTGGCGGAGCATCTGTAGGGGGCAAGGCCCGCACACAGGTTCTCAGCTGATGGCGCCCCAGGTGAGAGACAGACCGGTGGCGGCACGTTCGGTGCAGATCTCATCCGGGCCGGAGGCCCTCAGAAGTACGGTGACCAGCCGGAGCCGATCGCGGTGGCGGGGCCGAACTTGTTTCCGCCCTTGCCGTTCCAGATGTAGAGGGTTCCGGTCTCGTTGTGTACGGCGCCTATGTCGGTGTTGCCGTCCTCGTTGACGTCGCCCAGTGACATCAGCGTGTTCTCGTACGGCTTCCAGCCGGGCCCGAGTTCGATGGCGCCGGTGAAGTTGTTGGCGCCCTTACCGTTCCAGACGTGGAGCGTGTTGCTGTCCTTCTTGACCGCGATCAGGTCGCTGATCCCGTCGCCGTTGAAGTCGCCGGCGATCGGCCGGGTGAAGGCGGTCCAGCCGGAGCCGATCGCGGTGGCGGGGCCGAACTTGTTTCCGCCCTTGCCGTTCCAGATGTAGAGGGTTCCGGTTTCGCTGTGTACGGCGCCTATGTCGGTGTTGCCGTCCTCGTTGACGTCGCCCAGTGACATCAGCGTGTTCTCGTACGGCTTCCAGCCGGGCCCGAGTTCG
>NZ_JBITJQ010000043.1:0-35003 GCF_044460125.1 Nonomuraea sp. NPDC050153 | reverse complement strand
GCTGATCCCGTCGCCGTTGAAGTCGCCGGCGATCGGCCGGGTGAAGGCGGTCCAGCCGGAGCCGATCGCGGTGGCGGGGCCGAACTTGTTTCCGCCTTCGCCGTTCCAGACGGTCAGCGTTCCGGTGGCGGCCGAGAAGAGGTCGCCCACGCCGTCGGAGTCGAAGTCCGGTGTGGCCGACCCACCCATCCCGGCGTACTCCGGGTTCTGCGCGTGGGTGAGGGTCTCCCAGCCCAGGAAGTGTGACACCCCGGCGGGGCGGCTCTTCTCGACCCACTGCTTGGCGTAAGAAAAGTCGTCGTACCCGAGACGGTGGTGCAGCGCGTTGAAGCCGACCTCGAAGTGCTCCCCGAGATCGCGGGTCACCTTGCCGCCGCACAGCCACGACGGCACCGTCCCGCCCAGTTGCAGACGGGCGTGGAAGTCCATAGCGCGTCGCAGCCGGTGCTTTGCCGTGGCATACAGGTCCACGCCCTGGAGGCGGGCCGTCTCCGCAACGTGGGAGATGGCCGCGATGCCCCATCCGGTGTGCCAGAAGTCGCGGCAGGTCTCCTGTGTCAGGCCGTCCACGAACTTGGTCTGCCCGTGCCAGTAGTCGATGATCTCGGCTTTGGTGTTGTAAGTGCTGCCTGGTGGCGCCTTGGGCAGCGAGCCGTCTGTCTCGAGGTAGATGTAGGCGGGCAGCCTGCCGCGCCAGGTCGTGACCGCCCGGTCGAAGGAATCCCGGTCGTCCAGATGCACGGCGATGCCGATAGCGGCATCCGTCATGATCAGTTCCCAGTTGCCGTTGCTGTTCGGCCTTCCGGCGATCAGGGTCGGGAGGTACACGGTGCGCAGCTTGCCGGCGAACCGGCCGGCCTGGCTCCAGCTGGTGTAGGTGTGCTTGATGAGCTCGGCGGCGCGGGAGAAGTTGGCGCCTGCCCAGCCGGTCTGCAGTGGCGCGTTCTCCCCGGTGTGTCCGGTGATCACGGCCGACCAGGCGTCCATGATCTGGACCGCCTTCTGCGCATAGCGGGAGTCCTTGGTGAGGTACCACTGCAGGGCGTGCGTGTAGGCCGCCATGGCGTCCTCGCGTTCGTCCGTGCAGCCGTTGTCGGGATTCGACGACGGGCCGCAATTCACCTCGGGGCGGGGGTGGGCCGCATAGTCCAGCCTGGCGAAGCGGCTGCCTCTCATGGCGTTCCAGGCAGACTTCCACGGCTCATTGCCGAGGTTGGCCCTGACGAAGTCGAGCTGAGCGCGGCTGACCAGCACTCCTGGATGCTTGAACACGGCCGCCTGCGCGGACTGCGGCACAGCTAACGCGGCAGCCACGAGCATGGCGGCAGCAAGAGGACGAGCGAGACGCACGGGATTCCTTCCAAGATGAGGACGTCCATTCCGCCAGCCGCCGGCTCAGCCGTCAAGGCGATCATCCCGTGAACATAGGCCCGATATACCCGCCGCATACCGGACCCACGGTTGGGCACCTCGCGGGGTAAGCATGGATTTGGGTGTCGAGGACGACTGGGAGCCCGACTCGTACTTCCCGGAGATCACCGACTGAGCACCGCGCAGTCTTGTGGGTCAAAGAGGCGATGGGCCAGTGAGCGTGGCGGCCTTCATCGGCTCCCAGAAGACCGAGCACGGCATCGACCACGTCATCTCCTGCCGCGCCGGGTAGGTCCACCTCGCCGCCGGGACGGCGCAGCTTGGGGCAGTTCGCTGGAGCAGGCGATGCGGCGCGCGGCCCACGCCGTCGACTCAGGCGCCGCCCGCGCCCTGCTCGACCGCTGGGCACCCTGGCCGACCGGCTGAGCAGCGGGCTTCAACGCCACGAGAAGCGCGCCATGGGGCTCTGACCTGGGCACTGGTCGCAGCATACCGGGCGCATACCGCCAGAACCTACCGTCGGGTAGCGGTTCGACACGCACGGCGGAGCTTCCTCCATGTGTCGGGCCTTTCTCCGAACCCCTTCAGCGAAAGGAACGACGTGCTGAAAAGACGCTTTGCCAGCGCGGCCATGCTCCTGACCGTCGTAGCCGGTGGCCTGGTCGCGACATCGGCTCCCGCCGCGGCAGCCCCGAACTACCAGCTGCCGTTCCCCTGCGGCCAGAAGTGGCGGCTGAACACCTGGGACTCCACGCACGCCCCCTCCCTGGACATGGTCCGCGAGCCGCAATCAGAAACCGAGGGCTCGCTGCTGGTCGCCCCGGCGTCCGGCACGGTGAACCAGTCCTTCTACCACGACAACGCCGGCAACGTGATCCAGATCAACCATGGCGGTGGCCACTTCACCACCTACATTCACCTGCAGTCGCGTGCCGTGAGCGTGGGTGACAGGGTCACGCAGGGACAGACCATCGGACGGGTCGGGCACACCGGCCCCACCTCTAACGGAACCCCGCACCTGCACTTCGAGCAGGGCTATGACGCCAACGGCGACGGGACCGTCACCTGGGGGTTCGAGGGCGCCGAGCGCGTCACGGCCAGGTTCGACGGCAAGGCGTACGGCCCCGCCCCCGGCGGCGAGTGGCGCAACGTTGAGAGCCGAAACGGCTGCGGCAACATGTTCGGCGCGGATTTCAATGCCGACGGTATCGGTGACATTTTTTCCGAAGCCACCGGCACGTTGAACATCTGGAACGGCCAGGGCAACAACAACTTCGCCACCCGGCAGGAGATCGGTGGCGGCTGGTCAGCCTTCAGCAAGCCCGTCGCCGGTGACTTCAACAACGACGGCATCAGCGATCTGGCCGCTATCAAGAACGGCAGCACGCTCAACATCTGGAACGGCGAGGGCGGTAACGAATTCGGCGCTGCCGTCGAAATCGGCGGTGGCTGGGCTCCTTACGACGGCACTCTCACTTCTCTGGGTGACGTCAACAAGGACGGTCACGACGACATCGCCGCTATCACCGACGGCACCCTCTACGTCTGGAACGGCAAGGGCGGCAACGCATTCGGCCCGGCCACCCGCGTCGGTGGCGGCTGGTCAGCCTTCAGCAAGCCCGTCGGCGGCGACTTCAACAACGACGGCATCGGCGACATCGCCGCTATCAAGAACGGCAGCACCCTCTACATCTGGAACGGCGAGGGCGGTAACGAATTCGGCGCTGCCGTCGAAATCGGCGGTGGCTGGGCTCCCTATGACGGCACTCTCACTTCTCTGGGTGACGTCAACAAGGACGGTCACGACGACATCGCCGCCATGACCGACGGCACCCTCTACGTCTGGAACGGCAAGGGCGGCAACGCATTCGGCCCCGCCACCGCCATCGGCCCCGGCTGGACCCCCTACTTCTAACCCACACCGCCCCCTCCCAGGATTCGGAGCAGCACATGCTGTCAAAGACGACGGCGGCACTGACCGCCTTCGCGATCCTCGCGTTATGCACGCCGGCACACGCCGCGGACCCCGGCGAACCTCCCGCCGGCGAAGTGACCGCCGCCTACGCGACTGCGCCCTGCGACCCGAACGGCCCGACCAGTGCGGACGCCGCGACCGCCACCCAGCTGAACGGCATACTGACGGCCAAGTTGGAGGGCCACATGAACGCGTACCGCGTTTCGTGCGCCCGTATGGTCGTCAAGGCCGTTCGCGATCGCGGCCTTGCGCCTCGAGCCGCGGTCATCGCGATCGCCACCACCATCGTGGAGTCCAGCATCCAGAACGTCGCCGAAACGGTTGACCATGACAGCCTCGGCCTGTTCCAGCAGCGCGCGTCATGGGGCTCCGTCGGACAACGGCTCGACCCCATCTGGGCCACCAACGCCTTCCTCGACAAGATGACCAGGGTCTACCCGGACAACTCCTGGAAGACGGCACCGATCGGCGAGGTGTGTCAGGCCGTACAGGTTTCTGCCTATCCAGATCGCTACCAGCCCGAGGCCGGGGACGCGCAGAAGATCGTCGACGCCCTCTGGAAGCCCCGCAGCTTGTTCGGCGCGGATTTCAATGCCGACGGTATCGGTGACATTTTTTCCGAAGCCACCGGCACGTTGAACATCTGGAACGGCCAGGGCAACAACAACTTCGCCACCCGGCAGGAGATCGGTGGCGGCTGGTCGGCCTTCAGCAAGCCCGTCGCCGGTGACTTCAACAACGACGGCATCAGCGATCTGGCCGCTATCAAGAACGGCAGCACGCTCAACATCTGGAACGGCGAGGGCGGTAACGAATTCGGCGCTGCCGTCGAAATCGGCGGTGGCTGGGCTCCTTACGACGGCACTCTCACTTCTCTGGGTGACGTCAACAAGGACGGTCACGACGACATCGCCGCTATCACCGACGGCACCCTCTACGTCTGGAACGGCAAGGGCGGCAACGCATTCGGCCCGGCCACCCGCGTCGGTGGCGGCTGGTCAGCCTTCAGCAAGCCCGTCGGCGGCGACTTCAACAACGACGGCATCGGCGACATCGCCGCTATCAAGAACGGCAGCACCCTCTACATCTGGAACGGCCAGGGCGGCAACGAATTCGGCGCTGCCGTCGAAATCGGCGGTGGCTGGGCTCCCTATGACGGCACTCTCACTTCTCTGGGTGACGTCAACAAGGACGGTCACGACGACATCGCCGCCATGACCGACGGCACCCTCTACGTCTGGAACGGCAAGGGCGGCAACGCATTCGGCCCCGCCACCGCCATCGGCCCCGGCTGGACCCCCTACTTCTAACCCACACCGCCGCCGGACAGCTCCGGCGGCGGCCCGCAACCAGTCACATGATCACGGCTGAAGCTCCGAGGACTTCTCCCTTCGGCTCAGCGTCGATCGCGACAATCACCGCCATCCCCGGATGGACAGGGCGACTCGTTAGGCTGCGTCACAGCGAGGTCGCGAACGGGTGATTTGAGAGGTGACGGGTGGCTGGGGAGGCGGCGCGGCTGCTGGTGCGCTTCGGCCGCCGGTATGCGGCCGCAGTGCGTCTGGCGACGCTGGTTCCGATCTGCGGGATCGCCCTGTTCCGCGCCCCTCCCGAGCACTTGACGACCACCGCGTACGTGGTCGGCGTCGCGGCCGCGTGGACCTGCGGATACGCGTGGTGGCTGCGCATGGGCCGGGGAAGTCTGCCGGTGGCCCTGGACGTGGCCGTCCTGCTGGGACTGTTCACGAGTGTCTTCTGGACCGACGCCGTTGAGGACAGGAACGCCGGGTGGCTGCGGCTTCTGGTCACGTTCGCCTGCGTGACGTGCCAATGGCACACTTCGCCGCTGGCGGGCGGCGCGGCGGCGCTGGCGTCCGGGGGCGGGGCGGTGGGTCTCCTCACCGCGGCGGGAGCGGCGGACATGGACGCGGCTCTGATCAGCGGGACGGCGTGGGTGATTCCGGCGTCCGTGCTGTCCAGAGTGGCTTGGGTCCTTGTCCAGCGCGCCGCGGAACGGGCCGACCGCATGGCGGCCGAAGCCGCGCGGGCGCGCGGCGAGTCACTGGTGGCCGCGGCCATCCGCGCAGAGGAACGCGAGCTCGCCAACTCGTTACACGATACGGCGGCGACGACGCTGCTGATGGTCGGGGTCGGGCAGGTGCGCTCGGACGCGGACTGGCTGGCGCCGCAGGCGCGCCGCGATCTGGACAGGCTGCGCTCCGATCGCGGGCGGGTATCGGGGCACGCCGACCTCGTCGACCTGCTACGCGCCGACCTTGACGCCGCGCACCTGACCGTGGAGTTCGACGCCCCCACGCAGCTGCGGCTTCCGTTCGCCGTCGCCAGGGCGATCGCCGACGCGGCGGGGGAGGCCCTCACCAACGTACGCCGCCACGCGGGCACGACACGGGCGACCGTCCGGCTGCGCGGCGACGCGCGGACGCTGCGGCTCGACATCGCCGACCAGGGGAAGGGATTCTCTCCGGCGGACGTACCGGCCACCCGGCGCGGCGTACGCGAGTCCGTACACGGCAGAATGACCCGCGTCGGCGGCACGGCCACGATCAACTCCGCCGAGGGCGAGGGCACCGTCGTGCGGCTGGAATGGAGTGCCGGCCATGAGTGACGCCGTCGAAGAGGTGACGCGCGCGCAGTTACGGCATGGCCTGCGGATCGCGACGTTGCTCGTCGCCGCGGCCGTCGTGTTCGGGCTCGGTCTGTCCAGCCTGCTGCGCCACCTGGACGCCTATGAGCCATCGCTCGCGCAGTTGGTCGCCTTCGCGGCGCTGGGAGCCGTGCTCGGCGGCGAGGCCGCGCTGCTCGCCCGGGGGCGTTCGTGGGACCGACTGCGTGGGCCGGCCATCGCCGTCGTGCTCGCGGTATCCGCATTGTCGTATGTGACCCTGCCGGACGGGCGCACATCGACCGGTGTGGACTGGATTTTCGGCGCCGCCAACTGGGTGGGTCTTGTCGTGCTGCTCGATCGTCCGCTGCGGGCGGCGGCGTTGTTCCTGCTGGCACACGACCTCACTGCCCTGCTCCACCTGGTCCTGCTCGATGAGCCCAGCCGGGGGGACCTGGCCCGGTTCGCCACCGGCTCGGTGAGCGTGATCGGCTTCCCTCTGTGCTTGGCCGTCGTGGCGACCGTCCTGCGCAGCCTCAGTGCGGCGGCGGCCGCCGCCCGCAGGGAGGCCGAGCAGGTACGCGTCGCCGAGGCCGTCGCCGCGGAGTCCCACCGCCGCAGGCAGCAGCGGTTCGCCGAGCTGTCGACGACCACGATCCCGCTGCTGGAGGGGCTCGCCGACGGCTCGCTCCGCCCCGAGGACCCGCTGGTCCAGCGCCGGTGTGCCATCGAGGCGGCCCGGATGCGGAGACTGTTCGCCGAGACCGACACTGTCGCGAACCCCCTGTTGCACGAGCTGCGCCACTGCATCGACGTGGCGGACCGCAAAGGCGTCGTGGTGGAACTGGACGCACGCGGCCAGTGGCCCGAGCCGCCCGTGGCCGTTCGGCGCGATCTCACCGAGGCGGTGCTCATTGTGCTCGCCACTGCCGCCTCCCGGGCACGGGTCACCGCCGTGGGCAGTGCGGACGTGCTGTCGGTCAGCGTGGTCGCCGACTGCGGTGAGGTGAACGTGCCGAGCCCCGTGACACCCGGCGTACGGGTCGAGGCGTTGAACAACGGCAATACGGTTTGGATGGAGGCCCGATGGCAGCCGATTCGGCAGCGGACGAGCTGATCACTGCGGTGATCGTGGATGATCACGCGGCCATCGCCGCAGGCGTGCGCTCCTGGTGCTCCCAGGCCGTGCCGCCGATCGATCTCATCGATGCCGGGGACCGGCTCGCCGATGTCTGGACCGGACCCGGCGCCGTCGCCGACGTGGTGATCTTCGATTTGGAGCTGGTGCCGCGCAGACCGGACTTCGGCGAGCTTCGCAGGCTGGTCGACAGCGGCAGGCGCGTGATCGTCTATTCCCAGCACACCGATGATGCGACTGCGATCAAATGCATAGACCTCGGCGCGCTCGCCTACCTGACCAAGCGCGAGGGACCTGACCACCTGGTACCCGCCATCCGGGCGGCCGCGCGGGGCGCGCCCTACACCCCTCCGTCTCTGTCCGGGGCGCTCATCGCAGACGACGATCCCGGCCGGCCGCGCCTGTCCCAGCGGGAAACCGAGGTGCTGCGGGCGTGGTTCGTGTCCTCGTCCAAGGAACTCGTAGCCGCGAAGCTCAACATCACTGTCAAAACCGTTGACACCTATATCGCGCGGGTGCGGGTGAAGTACGCCAACGTGGGACGGGCCGCACGTACCAAGAGCGAGCTCGTCGGCCGCGCCCTCGATGACGGACTCATCACGCTCGCCGAGCTCAACCAAACGGCGAGCCCGATGTAGGGCGATCACCTGACACCGGCGCGCCCTGTGCCTTCGTAGAGTGGCGATCAGTCGCGGCGCAGCCGTGCGGATACCCTCTGCGACGGGGCAGCGGGGATGGATGTGAAAGTAGTGGGGGAAGGTTCCTGCCTTGCTGTTGGTCTTCGCGACGGCGCGTTCACGATTGCTCGCACAGGTGATGATCCGCGTGTGAAGTGATCGACTCGTTCTGGGTCGATATCGAACGCGGAAACGGGCACCGGCACCTCGATGGGGGGCGGTGGCGGCGTTGGTGAGAGACACCGCCGCCGGGCGATGACGCCGTTCCAGGCCGAGCCGCCATCCAGCCGTTGTGGACAGCACGATGGGATCGAGAATCGTGGCGCTTGAGGCGTTCGCGCCCTGCGTCGAGTCACCGGGCAGGAGGGCCGTCGGCACGAGCTGCCTGTCCTGCGTCTACCAGCAGATGTCTCTTCCCTTCACGTCGACTATCCAAGAGGACAGGGAGAGCCCTGATGGGACTGAAGATCAAATTGCTGGGGCCATGGGAGGCCACGGCGAACGGTGAGCCGGTGAAGATAGCCGGTGGACGGCGGGTTGGGGTCTTGTCCAGGCTGGCGTTGAGCGCTGGGCAGCCGGTCCCCGCGGAGGAACTCATTACCAAGGTATGGGGCCAGAGCACAGCGGCGACGGCCGGCAAACAACTGCACATCGTGGTGTCGAAGCTTCGCGGCGTACTCTCACCGCACCAAGGTGACGACATCATCGCGACCGTCTCCGGTGGCTACCAGCTGAATCTCGCGTGCGAGCGCATCGACGCCCACCTGTTCACGCTCCTGGCGCACCAGGCACGTGCCGCGTGGGCCCAGGGCGAGATCGCGAGGGCGGACGCACTGTTCCAGCGGGCTCTTGCTCTGTGGCGGGGTAACGCGCTGGCCGACATTACCGCCTCATGGGCCCAGGTCGAGTCCGCTCGCCTGGAAGAGGGGCACCTGACCGCACTGGAAGACCATATCGACCTCCGCCTGGCGGTCGGTGATCATCACGCGGTGGTGCCGGCGCTCACGGCCCACGCCGAGGCCCACCCGTTTCGGGAACGCCCTCGCGCCCAGCTGATGCTGGCGCTGTACCGGGCCTCCAGATCGTCCGAAGCCCTCGCGGCGTACCAGGAGACTCGCCGCGCCATGCTCGATGAGCTGGGCATCGAACCAGGAGCGGTGTTGCGTCGGCTGCAGCAGGCGGTGCTCCGGCGAGATCCTGCACTCGACCTCACCTCCCCGGCGCAGCAAACCACACTCACCAAGCCCGTCATCCCGGCCGAACTCCCCGCCGACACCCGGGCGTTCACCGCGCGCGCCACCGAAATCGCCTGGCTGCACAAGACGCTCACCGACACGGTGCGCGGATCGCCGGCCGTCGTTGCGATACATGGCCCCGGTGGCATCGGCAAATCCGCGCTGGCCGTCCACGCCGCGCACGCCATCGCCGATCACTTCGCGGACGGCGTTCTCTACGTCGATCTGCGCGCCGCCACCGCCGGCTTCCAGCCGCTGTCGCCGATCGAGGTTCTGAGCCGGCTGCTGCGCTCACTCGGGCTCGACGGCGCCGCCATACCGCCCACCCTGGACGAGGCCGCCGACCGGTACCGCTCCCTTACCTCGACGCGCAACCTCCTGGTCATCCTCGATGACGCGTTCGACGCGAGCCAGGTCCGACCTCTCCTTCCCGCCGGGCCCGCGTGCGCGGTCATCATCACCAGCCGCCAGATCATGGCCTCACTCGATATGCCGAGGCATCTGCACCTGACTGGGCTCGACCACGCCGACGCGGCCGCGCTGTTCGCCCGCCTCGTGGATCCCGGCCGAGTTTGTGCCGAGCCGGAAGCGGCACGCCAGGTCGTACGGCAATGTAGCGGCCTTCCTCTCGCCCTACGCATCTCGGCGGCACGCCTGGCTGCTCGCCCCGATCGCACGCTGTCCCAACTGGCCGCTCAGCTCGCCAACCCAAGCCGCCGCCTCGATGCCCTTGAACACGCCGACCTGTCGATTCGGGACAGCATCGCGGTCAGCCTCCAGCATCTTCCAAAAGAGCCTGCAGGTCACGACGCCGCCCACGCATTCTTCTTGCTCGGCCTCCTGGACACCCCCACCTACACGGTGGCTGCCGCGTCCGCTCTCACCGGCTGGCCGGAACACCGTGCGGAAGCCGCGCTCAACCATCTCTTGGACGCCCACCTTGTCGAATCCGCCGGTCCAGGCCGCTACCGGATGCACGACCTGATCCGCCTCTACGCCGTCGAGCAGGCCGCCCGTCACGTGCCCGAACGTGTGCGCCATCACGGCCACTCGTCGTACGTCCCATCACTACCTGGTCACAACCAAGAACGCGCCCGTCCTGATCGATCCCGGCACGGACCTCATAGTGCGGTACCCGCCCGATCAGCGCGGTGCTGGCTCGCCACCCCGGGTGAAGCGACCAGCCGGGGCGCGAACGAACGTGACAGCCTCCTCGCCATCGACGGCAGGCAGCCGTCGACCCCGGCGCCGCGGCCACCGCACAATGTCTCGCCACAACCACAAATTGGCTCTTCCGGCGTAAGGGCCGGCTCATAGAGCTGCCAGCCTGATTGGCGAGGTGAGGTTACGATCCGTCGCGCTGCCCTGAGAGGCCGGCCAGGCGTTCGCGCCGATATCGGGGGCCCCTTGACCTCTCCGCCGGATCCGCCGCCTGGCCATGGATACGTCGACCCGGCCTAAATTCGATGAGCCGGTATGTCCGGGGTATGTTCCGTCAGCCATTGCGACATGTTCTGTTGCGGTAAGCCCGGCGACGCTGCGAAACTTTTCAGCATTCCTCCAAGCAAAGAAAAGAGTAACCATGAAAAAGACACTGGCCGTTAGCGTGGCAGCTCTGGCGGCGAGCGCCGCGCTGGCCACTTCGGCGCAGGCCGCGGTATTGGACAAGAGCAAGTCGGAGCAGCTCATAGCGGCGGTGCAGCTCACGATGGACTCCAAGTCCAGCTTCGACAAATGGGCAAAGGCCCGTGCGAACCGGAACACCGAGGCCATCAAGGCCTACAAGTTCGACTGGAGTTCCAACGGCTGCTCGGTGCCGAAGGAAATAAAGAACGCCGACGCCTGGAAGCTCGTCTTCCTGATTCCCTGCACCCGGCACGACTTCGGCTACCGAAACGTCAAGAGACTAGCGGCTACGGGCAACTGGAAGAATACGTACAAGAAGAGCGTGGATTCGGCATTCTACGGAGATATGAAGAGGACGTGTGACGAGCATTTCTCCGGCGTGAAGAAGACTGCCTGCAAGACCGTGGCGTACGAGTTCTACGCCGCGGTCAAGCTGTTCGGATAGTCCGGTGTCGCCCAGGTCCTCCGTCATCGCCAGGGCGTGCCGCGCCTCGTCCACGGCATCCCCGCCTTCCGGTCCGACAACCGTAGCGAAGGAGACAATGAAGTCCGCACAACGCTTCGCCGCCCTCATGGGCAGTGCCTGCGATCGTGGTACGGGACGTTCTCGACCTCTGCGAGTCAGAAGCGGGTGACCTTTAACACCGGCGAGCGTCGCTACAACCACTCGGTATACGTCGACTTGGACAGGCTCTGCTGATTCTGCCCAGGCCGCCCTCCCGGATTCCCAGAGGCGTGGTGGAATCCGGGGCTTGGTGTCAACGGCGCGCCAAGCGTGGTTCTGGCACGCATTCCGGAATGCGTCCGGGTACGGCAGCGCCAAGGGGATCGCCCGGGTTGGCGACTACTTCGTCTCCGTCGCCATCAGCGGCGACGTCTATGACAAGGACCAATCGAAGAGCAGGTCGCCTACAGGGCGATCGCCGATCTGATCAACGCGTTCCCAAGTGCTTGACGGGGTCGGGAGGCTGAGGGAGGTCCTGGGCGAGCAGGACCTCCAGCTCCTCCTCGGCGAGGAGGTGGACATCACACAGAATCTGAGCTGACTGGCGCCAGCACTTCCGCGCCTCGTCCTGCCGTCCAAGATCGTACAGGGTGTCGCCGAGCCCCCACAGGCAAACGGCCTCCACCGCGCGGTGACCGGCCTTGTGGTTTAGGTGGGCCGCCCTCCTGTATCCGGCCTCTGCCTCGACGAGCCTGCCGGCGCGTCGGTAGGCATCGGCCAGCGTGTCGGTCGCCGCTCCTTCGCCGTGGGGATTGTCGAACTCCGCCCAGATCTCCACGCTTTTTCGGCCCGCGTCGATCGCGTCGTCCAGCCGGCCCATTCTGATCAGCACCGCGGCCCGGCCGTTGAGGATGTTCGCTTGGTAGTCGCGCAGGCCGCTGGCTGTCGCTGCCGCTGTCGCCTCGTCCAGGGTGGCAAGCGCGTCGTCGAACCGCCCCAGACTGCCGTAGGTCGAGCCGAGGTTTTTGAGGGGGCCCGCCTTACGCAGGGGCAGACCTGCTCGATCCCAGCACACGAGGGCACGCTCGAACTGCTCGACCGCAGGCTCGAAGCGGCCTTGGTTCTTGTGGATGCAGCCCAACTGGTTGTGCCCGCGGGCTTGGCCCGCCCAGTCACCAGTCCGGGCGGCCACCTGCAGGGCCTGGTGATGGATCTCGGCCAGATCAGCGAGCCAGCCTCTGTGGCTGAAGGGTCCGTGGAGACTGGCGGCGAGGCCTTCCACTGTGCTGGGATCGTCGGTGCGAGTGGCGGCCTGCCGGGCGACGGCGATGAGGTTGTCGCGCTCCAGCTCGATCCAGTCGATCGCCTCCTGCGGTGTGTCCAGGCGAAGGCCCGGCTGGTCGGCGCGAAGGTTTCTGACCTGGGGGGTGGGGTTGAGCAGAAGGCTGGCCGTCCTGACTGTGGCGAGGTAGTGGTGCAACGCGCGGCGGGTGGCGGCCACCCGATCGCTCTCCTGGACGATGTCGTCCGCTTGTTCGCGGGCGTAGAGGCGGACGAGGTCGTGCATCCGGTAGCGGCCCGGCCCCGTCGATTCGAGCAGCCGGGCATCCAGGAGGCGGTCCAGCGCGGCCTCCACCGTGCGCTCGGGCCGGTCAGCGAGAGCGGCGGTGGCCGCTGGGGTGTGGGTGGGCGCGTCGAGGAGGCCGAGCAGGGCGAACAGGTGGGCGGCGTCCTGGCCGGCGGGCTCTTCCTTGAGGTGATGGAGGCTGACGGCGATGCCGGCGCGGACGGCCAGGTCGGCATACTCCAGCGTGTCCAGGCGGCGGGTGGCGTCGGCGAGCCTGTCGGCGAGGGAGGACAGCGTCCAGTCGGGGCGGGCGGCCAGACGTGCCGCCGCGATGCGAAGGGCGAGGGGCAGGCCCCCGCAGAGCCGGATGATCCGCCCGGCGGCCTCCGGCTCGGCGTGGACCCGGCCGGGGCCGGCGATCCGGGCCAGCAGCGCGGTGGATTCGGACGGGTCGAGCCCGGGCAGGTTCAGCTGGCTCGCCCCGTCGAGCGAGGTGAGAACCTGCCGGCTCGTGATGACGACCGCACACCCCGACCCGGCGGGAATGAGCGGGCGGACCTGGCGGGTGTCGAGGGCGTTGTCGAGGATGATCAGCACGTTCCGCGCCGAGGTCAGGGATCGGTAGCGGACCGCGGCCTCATCGACCGTGGTCGGTACGGCGGAGCCGTCCAGCCCGAGCGAGCGCAAAAGCTGGCCGAGCGCCTCGATCGGCGACAGCGGCCGGAGGCCGTCGGTGGCGCCGTGCAGGTCGATGTAGAGAACGCCGTCGGTGTAGCGGTTGGCGACGGCGTGCGCCAGGTGAACGGCCAGCGCGGATTTGCCGACCCCGCCGGGACCGCCGATGGCGACGATCGCCGGCGTGCCGGCCCCCGAGTCGGTGAGCGCCTTGTCGAGCCAGGCGAGCTCGACATCGCGGGCGGTGAAGGCGCGGGTGTCAGTGGGCAGCTCGGCCGGGGCGACGGCGTCGCCGAGCGTGGCATCCTGCGCCGGAGCGGTCAGGTCGAGGACGGGATCGCGAGCGAGGACCGCCTGCTGGAGCCGGCGCAGCGCGGCACTCGGCTCGATGCCGAGCTCCTGGATCATGACGCGGCGAGTGTCCTGGTAGAGCGCGAGCGCTTCCGACGACCGTCCAGCGCGATACAGCGCCAGCATCAGCTGCGCATGCGGCCTTTCCCGCAGCGGGTGCGCCTCGATGTGGGCGGTCAGATCCGGTATCACCGCGTGGTGATCGCCCGCTGTCATCCGCAGATCGACGTGATCTTCCAAAGCGGTGAGACGTTCCTCCGTCAGACGGGTGGCCTCGATCTGGGCCCACTCCGCCGGCATGCCCGCCAGGGCCTCTCCCCGCCACAGGGCCAGAGCCTGCCGGAACGACCTGTCCGCCGTAACGATCTCTCCCCTGGCCCGGCCGGCACGCGCTTCGCGCACCAGCCGCATGAACAGGTGGGCATCGACGTGATCAGGTGGCACGTCCAGGCAGTATCCACCCGGCGCGGTCACGATGACCTCGTCGAGCGCCCGGGGCGCAAGGAACTCGCGAAGCTTCGACACCACGATGTGGAGCTGCTTCGGCGCCGTCGCCGCCCGGCTCTCCCCCCACACATCGGTGAGGAGCTGGTCGGTCGTGACCACCCGGCCGGCGCTCAATGCCAGCCGGGTCAGCAGGCCGATCCGCCGGCTGCCGGTCAGCGGCAGCACGTCGCCGTCTGCCGTCAGCTCCCACGGCCCCAAGATCTTGATCCCCAGTCCCATCGCACAACCCTCCGTAGGCAGGACACCGCAGCGTAGACTGCTCGGTAGCGGGCGACGAGCTTGGAGTCGCCGCAGGAGCGGGCAAGGGACCGTCCCTTTCGTAGGTTTTTCCTAACGAGAGGAACATATGGACCAACACTTGATCGTCACTTATGCCCCACTTACACCAGACCTGACAACTGAGCGTAAAGCCACCGTGTGGGGCAGCTCGGCGACAACATCGAACACGGCTTTCTTCGGTGTGTGGAGCGATGGGAAGTGGACGGTCCAGCCGCGGCCAAGACCATCACCCGGCACGTCGACGACTACGCCGCCCAAGCTCGACTTCCTCGGGCGTCGTGAAACTTGACACAAACCTACAGAACCTAGCGACCAAAGATCGCTACGCTCCATCCGAGACTTCGCTCGGAAGTAGTGGCCCCTTCGGGGCAGTTCTGCTGATGGGCCGTGATAAGCGGTCTACGTTCGGTTGGTGGCCGATGACTTCAGCCAGCGATACGGCGATCTGGTGACCGGCAGCTACGACTGCGTGGACCGCATCGTGCTCAACGCCTACTACTCGCTGGGACACAACGCGGGCGGATTCCGCACCTGGTGGCGACGGCTCGCCGGTTCGGAGCAGACTCTCGACGACACCCATCTGATGCGGATGGCGGGCCGGTTTGCCCGGCGGGTCAAGGCCTGGGGCGCGGCAAACGGTGTCCCCGTCATCTTCTGCAAGGCCGGGGAACGCAAGCATCGGATCGCTGAGGAGTACCTGGCCACTCACCAGGTCACCCGGCCCGGGGTGTTCATGGTCTTGGTGGCCAAGGCGCCGGCGACGGTGTGGAAGATCAAACGCTCAGCCCGGGACGTCATCACCTACCTGGAGAAGAAGAGCGAGTACGTCAATCACTACTCCTTCCACATCATGGATCCTGACTGGGGCCATGTGACGATCAAGATGTCGGGGCATCCGCCGTTTGGCGCGCAGATCCTGCTCAACGGGCACGAGTACGTGGCCTGCCAGGCCCGCAGAGCGGGGATGGCCTTCGACAAGGAGGGCAACTGCTTCACCGCCGTTGCCGATCCAGCAGCCCTGGCCCAGGTCGCAGATGCCTTGTCGCAGCCCGCGGCTATAGGGCGCCTGGGCGAGGTCTGCGATCGGTGGATCTACACCGCGTGCCTGTGCTTCGCCCTGGACACCAGCGAGCAGACCCGTAGCGGCTTCGGCTACGCCTACTCCATCTACCAGGTCGAATACAGCCGCAACCTGCTGTTTCGCAACGGCGCCCGGATGCAACGATTGTTCGACCGGGTGGTGGATCGCACGCGGTCTCGTCTGGACGTGCCCGCCGTGCGCACCATCTTCGGCGCCAAGCACCGCCCCCACCACACCCGCATCGGCACCTCGGTGATCGAAGCCGTGATCGAGACACCTCGCTACGACCTGACCTGGTTCAAGCTCTCCTTCGGGCGGCTTGCGGTCAAGGCCTACACCAAAGGCGAACACGTGCTGCGCTTCGAGGCCACCGCGCACAACACCAAGGACCTGGGCGTCGGTCGCGCCCTGGAGAAGTTCCCCGCCATCGTCTCCCGGCTGGCCGGCATCGCTGAACGGTTCTGCACCACCCTGGACTGTGTCGATGTCGGCTTCATTCCCGACGCCACCCTCGATGACCTCCCGCTGCCCTCCCAGATCGGAGCGGTGCGCGTGGGCGGCATCGACCTGAACAAGCCGCGGATGCAGGTCGCCCTTTCGGCAGCCCTCGCCCTGGCCGCCGCCCCCGGCGGGTTCACCGTTGCGCAGTTCACCGCCAAGGTCCACACTCTCACCGGACAAACCTCCTACACGACCCGGCAAGCCGCCTACGACCTGCGGAAGCTGCGCGGCAAGGACCTGATCGACAAACCCGGCCGCGCCCACCGATACCACCTACCACCGCGCGCCGCCCGCATCATGGCCGCCCTCATCACCCTCCGCGAACACGTGATCAAACCCCTGCTCGCCGGTGTCACCACCCCACGACGAGGCCGCCCACCGAAGACCTGGACCCAGGTCGACCGGCACTACCAGGCACTCCGCCTCGAGATGAAGGCCCTGTTCCCAGTCCTCGGCATCGCCTGCGAATAGACAACAATTTGTCGATCGGAAAACCTCAAGCGCCTAGGCGAAGGGGTGCGGCACCTGATGCAGTTCAGAAGCATCCAGATCGGTGGTCCGCCATCCGGCGCGCCGGAACGCGTTACGGGTCCGGGGCATGTGCAGAGCGCGCTGCAGCGACCAGCCGAAATCGATGGGCAGGAGCCCCGGTGCGATCACCCGAACTGTGCGCAGGCCCAGCAACTCCTGTTCCGGCGCCGTCTGATCGACGACAAGGACGTCCAGACCGGCATCGATCAACTGATCGCGGCAGTACGACAGGTCCGTCAGCAGGTCCGCGCTCCTGGGCCGAGTCCGCTGCCACTCCTGGTACAGCTCGCCCATGGGGGTCAGCCGGCTGTTCGACAGCAGGAAGTCGGCATGATGTCTCATGCCCGGCGCCGCGAACAACGCCGGATGGTCGATCAGCGTGCGGACCTTGCCGAAGTCCTCGGTCATCGCCCGGACCTCGTCAGGGCGTCTGGTGAACTGCTCGGGCATGGTCGGCGCGAAGGAGGCGACCTCTGACAGCGCGGACGCGACGGCCTCCTCCGGATCCAAGGACGCGCCGGACGCGAAGGTCAGCGTACCGGGACCGCCGTCCCGGCGGACCGCCACCGCGAGCGCGGCGGGCACCGGCAGGTCGATTCTCATGTCGAACAGGCGCACGTCGTAGCCGCAGAGCCGCAGCCGGTCGATCAGGAAGCGGGACTCGTCGCGGCACGTGGCCGGATCGATTTCGGGCAGCGATGCCCTGCCGTACCACGCGAGCAGGAAGGAATCACGCTCGATCAGTTCCAGCATTCCGTGCAGAATCGCCTCTTCGATACTCGCGCCGCTCGCACAGCCGCTGGAGCACTCCATCACGAAGTTGCCGGTGCGATCCGCCCCGCCGTAGAAGACGGTGCGCTGCGGCACCAGAACCGCCCGCCGGTCACGCAGCGAGTAACCCCACACCCAGGGAATCGGCCGATCAGGGTCGAATCTCGAATACGCACCCGATTCGTAGACCTCGTCCGCGTAGACGCCGCATTCTCGGGGGTCGAGGGCCTGCGCGGACAATGCGTGGAAGCTGTCCACCGTGACTTCGGCCCATCGACGTTGTTCGAGTCCGGCATAACGTTCGAGCGCTTCGAACAGCCCGCTGGTCTCACTGGTCGCGAACGCATCGGTCTGGCCGCTCCATTGGATCTCCTGCAGAGCGACGCCGTCGTGAAATTGGAACATGCCGAAACTCGGCGACGTGGTGGAAGAAAGGTCGTCGCGGTGCGCGTAGCGGCCGACCACGCCGCAGATCGGATTCGTCAGTGCCGAGACCGGCAGGTCGTGGTCGCGCAGGTGAAACTGCCGGTAGCGGTCCGGCGCCGGTTTCGCGATCGGACGCAGGTCGAGGACGGCGCCGGCCGCGGTGTCCGGTTCACCCGGCAGGCATACGGGACATGCGGCGTCCATCAGCAGGTCGTACCGGGTCACCCGCAGGGTCCGCAGATTCAGTTCGTAGACCGGGGCGATTCCGGCGCGATGACGTCGGCTGTCCGTCGCGTTGGTCCGCAATAGATTCCACAATCGCCAGATCGCTTCAAGCGCGAAGGGCGTCAAGTACGGCGACGACGCCGGCGACCGCACCTGCCGCCCGCGTTCGATCGCATCACGTTCCGGTGCGGGACGCAGGCGTTGCCACCGCAGGGCCAGACATCGCCCGCACGGAGCCGAGCGGCTCTGCCCGGCGACCACCGGTCCGAGGATGGCCGAGCCCGCGGCGAAAAAGATCGGCACGAGGCCACGACTCTTCTCCGCTTCGGGCAGGTGCAGCGCGTCGCGCAGCCCGAGCACTGCCACGTCGGGCAGGTCTCCCTTGTCCAGCCGCGCATCCAGGTAGCGCAGGAGCTGGTCCGGCGCCGATGCGCTGGTCTCCTTGTCCTGCTCCGCCGCTGATGCCACCTGCTCCGCCTTTCCCACGAGATGAACGAGCACATCCGCGTACTCCGCCACCGGCGCCCCGATCGAGCGGAGTCGGCTGCCCGCGGAGTCCGCGGGCAGCCGACGGCGTCAGCGGGAGATCAACGGCCGAGCCGAGATCGGTGACGTCGCGCTGATCCCGCGGCGCAGGCAGCTCTGCCGCGGATCCCTAGCACTCTCCGCTCTGGGTTCCGCTGCTGCAGCTCGTGCTCGTGGTGCTGGTGGACCCGCAGCAGCTCGTGGCGGCCGCGACGGGGGACAGGTGGATGTCGACTTCGGTGTAGTCCGAGACCTCGAACGTCTCCGACCCCAGCTGTTCCAGCTCCTGGAACAGATCCGACAGTGGCTTCTCGACGATGGTCCGCACAGCGCGTTTCCTTTCATTCGCACGATCGGGCCGAACAGGCGCAGTATCGCAACGCCCCCTTTCACGCCGCTGCCACCTGCGACTACAGCTGAAAGAGAAGCGAAAGAACCTACGGCCATACTCCTGAGACGGGACGCGCGGCGCCCGTCCCTAGCACTCTCCGCTCTGGGTTCCGCTGCTGCAGCTCGTGCTCGTGGTGCTGGTGGTGCCGCAGCAGCTGGTGGCACTGGTGCCGGCCGCGACTGGGGAGAGGTGGATGTCGACTTCGGTGTAGTCCGAGACCTCGAACGTCTCCGACCCCAGCTGTTCCAGCTCCTGGAACAGATCCGACAGTGGCTTCTCGACGATGGTCCGCACAGCGCGTTTCCTTTCATTCGCACGATCGGGCCGAACAGGCGCAGTATCGCAACGCCCCCTTTCACGCCGCTGCCACCTGCGGCAACAGCTGAAAGAGAAGCGAAAGAAGCTGCGGCCATACTCCTGAGACGGGACGCGCAGTGCCTGTCAGAGAGGTCGCGTGGCGGTCGACCACCCCACGATCTCTTGCCTGTTCATGACCACAACGCACATGGCGTCGAACGCCAAGGAAGTGATCTCGACGATGACTGCTACCGAGCTTGAGCCAGAGGCGGGACAGGGAAAGCCGGCGACGGCCGATGATCTCGCGGTCCGGCCCAGGTTGGGTCATGACGTGCTGTTCTACGATGTCGGCGACAAAGTCGTGGTGCGCAACACCGAAAAGGTGTACGTCGTCAAAGGACAATGGGCCTACCGTTTCCTGTGCTCGCTCGCACCGTACTTGACCGGCGAACACACGCTCGCCGAGCTGTGCGCGGGCCTTGCGCCTGAACGGCAGGCGATGGTCGTCTCACTGGTTCGGTCGTTGATCGACAACGGTTTCGCACGAAACGTACCTCCGGCGGGCGACATCGATGTGGACCCCGCCGTCGAGCAGGTGTTCGCCTCGCAGCTGAACTATGTGGAGCACTTCGTCGACAAGGCCAGGGCTCGGTTTCTGCGCTTCCGTACGGCCAAGGTGCTGCTCCTGGGCACCGGCCGGGTGAACCGGGCGGCGGCCGAGAGTCTGCTGCGCAACGGGCTCGCTTCGCTGAGCCTGGTCGAGTCTCAGCCGGAGAGCGCGGCCGAGGGCGCCCCCGTGGCCATGGCGGGACTGGCGGAATGCGTCGCGGACCTGACCGAGGCCGGATGCCCTCCGCAGGTCCACCTGTCGGACCTCACCCTGGACGAGGCCCTCACGCCACACGCCCTGAGCGGATACGACTTCGTGCTCGCGTCCGGCGACGACATCGGCATGGACACACTGCGGCGGCTGACCGACGCCGGCGTGAACGGCGGTCCCGTGGTGCTGTCCGCCACCTCGATCGGTTCGAGGGTCGTCATCGGTCCGGTCACCCGCCCGGCGACCGCGGGATGCTGGACGTGCTCCATGCTCCGCTACGGAGCCAACGCCGAGCCACGCGAGGCGGCCGCCTTGTGGCGCGGCATCGCGTGCGGAGCTACGGGCCTGGCCGCGCCGAGGCTCAATCCGCAGCTCGCGGCGATGGTCGGCAACCTGCTCGCCTTCGACCTGTTCCGGCTGGTCACCGGCTGCTTCGACGCGGAGACGGACCATGGCGTCCTGATCCAGGACGTCTCCACGCTGGAGGCCACGCGCGAGCGGCTGTGGCCGCACCCGCTCTGCCCCTCCTGCGCGGAGCATCAGGATTTCGGCGCCAGGCCCATCACGCCGGCCGTCGTCCACGAGACGGCGCCGCGGCCGTTCCGCGCCGCGAACAACGCCGATCATGATGACAAGGGGCGGCTCAGGACGCTGCTGAAAGAGGCCGACGAACTGGTCGGCTCACGCACGGGTGTGCTGTCGTCGTTCGACGACGCGGCTTTGGACCAGTCACCGCTCAAGGTCGGCAGGGTCCGCCTCGGCGCCCAGGCCGGATCCGACGTACGGACTCGGCTGATCACGGCGTTCGACCTGCACTACGTGCCCGTCGCGCGCCGGAGCGCGGTGCGCGCCGCGCTGCTCGCCTATGTCGGCCAGGTGGCGAGCGTCCGGAACGCGGTGACCGGTTCGACGGAGCTGCCGCACACGCTCGCCCCTGCCGACCTGTCCATCTCCACGGGGCTCGCGATCGAGGGACGCGAGACGCTCCCGTGGCTTCCCGCGACGTCTCTGGTGAGCGGAGAGCAGCGGCTGGTGCCCGCCGCGGCGGTTCACCCGTGGTCGGGGCTCAACGCCGACTCGTTGTTCGAACGGAGCGGGGCGGGTGCCGGAGCCGGGGCGAGCATCGGTGAGGCCGTCCGGGCGGGCCTGTTGTCCGCGATCGCGTTCGAGGCACTGCGTGCGGCGATTTCTGGACGGGGTGAACCTCGTCCGGTCCTGTGCGGGGATCCTGAAACGGGTTCCGAGCTGGAGTTCTTACTGCGGACCTTCGGCAACCTGAGCGTCCGGCCGGAGGTGCTTGAGCTCTCCCCCTGGCGCAACGCCGGCATTGTGCTCGCTCGGACCGCGGACTCCGCCGACCGGCCGCTGTGGACCGTGCAGGCCGCGTTGTCCCGGCAGGACGCGCTCGTCGGAGCCTTGCGAGATCTCGCCGGGCTGGTCCAGCTGCGTCACTTGGCGAAGATCGAGGACGTCGACCTCGGCGAGCCGCTGCTGCCCGGCTTCGACGCCCGCGCCGTGCCCGCGTCCGGGGGACCTGTGCCGGCCACGACGGACGGCTCCCCCAGCGACCCCAGCGAACCCAGTAACCCCAGCGACCTCGCGGCCCTGGTCGCCGAGCTCGCCGGCGAGGGCCGCGACGTTCTCGTCGTCGACACCACGACTCCGGAGCTCAGGTCTCAGGCGGCCGTGGTGACCTGCCGGGTCCTCCTGGCGCGATGCAAGTCATGAAGGAGCGGGTCCCGCAGACGCTCGCGGACGATCGGCGACGGGTTGCCGGCTACCTGCATGATCGATTGGCCCGGACGTCCGGGCCAATCGACCGTCCCGTGACGGTTCGCGTGGCGCTCCTCGACGCGCAGGACGCGATGGGGCGGCTCGACGCACCGGACACAGGCACAGGCGCAGGGATAGATACCGGCACGGACACGACGGGCTTGCTGCCTGTCCATGTGCACGGCGACGCCGTGCTGCTCGGCCCGTTCGACAGCGCACGCCCCTGTTTCCACTGCCTGGCCAGACGGTGGCAACAGGTGCGGACCGGCGTGGAACGTGAGGCTCTGGAGGGCGGGCGCTCGCTCGTCGCGCACCAGGCTTCCCCGTTCCTCTCCCGGTTCGGCCTGGAGGCGATCTGGCGGACCGTCCAGCAGATCGTCCGGGTGCCGCCGGAGCGGAAACACGCCGACCGGCACGGCCATCCGTTCGTGCACGAGCTACGGCTGAAAGACCTGACGGTGCGGCGTCATCCGATCGTCGCGGACTCGCAGTGCCCTCGATGCGCTGTTCCGGCTGAAGACAGCGCCGACGCCGCTCGCATAACCCTGCGCAGCCGGCCGAAACGGTCGGTCGATGACTTCCGGATCAGCTCGGCCGCCGAGTACGACCTGGAACCCGGCGCGTACGCGAACCCCGTCTGCGGGATGGCCGGCACCGGCGCGGAGCCGAGCATGACGAGCACGACGACGGCGAACGTGAAAGGCCGGATCGACATCTCGGGTGGCGGATATGTCCATGAGACGTTCTGGGCCGGTCATTCCGACAGTTACGCCCGCAGCACGCTCCTGGGAATACTGGAGGCACACGAGCGGATCGCCGGCACCCAGCCTCGGCGCTTCTCCGATCCGGTGGTCGGCACCTACCGGAATCTGCGGAGCTCGGCGCTGGATCCCGCCGAATGCGGCCTGTACACCGAAGAGTTCTACGCCAGGTCGCGGCATTACACGCCCTACCATCCTGATCTGGCGATTCCCTGGGTATGGGGTTACTCGCTGCGCGATGAGCGTCCCCTTCTGGTCCCCGCGGCCATCGCCTATTACCACCTGATCGACCAGACCGGCAGATTCGTCCAGGAATGCTCGAACGGGTGCGCGTCCGGCGGCTGCCTGGAAGAGGCGATCCTCCACGCCCTCCTCGAACTGGTCGAGCGTGACGCGTTCCTGATCGCCTGGTACGCCAAGCCGCGGCTGCGCGAGATCGACCCGTACAGCAGCACGAGGATCCGCAGCCGGCTGATGATGGATCGCCTCTCGATGTACGGCTACGATCTCCGGCTGTTCGACGCCAGAATCGAATTCCCGATCCCGGTCGTGATCGCCGTCGCCCAGCGCAGAGACGGCGGCATGGGCAGACTGCTCTTCGGGGCCGGCGCCAGTCTCGATCCCGAGGAGGCGATCGCCTCCGGCCTGTACGAGGTCGCGTCCGCGATTCCGGATTTCCCCGGCTACACGAAGCTGCGCGCCGAAGAGCTCACCGCGAAGGCGGCCGACTTCGGCAAGGTGCTTTCGCTGCCCGATCACGCCCCGCTCTACGGGTTGCCCGAGATGGCCCGGCACGCCGCCCATCTGCTCGGCGACGGCGGCCGGCCGGCCGATCTTCCCGCGGTGGAGGAGGTGTTCCGGGGCTGGCGGCACGAGCGGCCGCGCACCCTGGATCTGCTCGACGACCTCAGGTTCTGCGTTCAGTCCGTGGTCAAGGCTGGTTTCGACGTGATCGTGGTGGACCAGACCTCGCCGGAGCAGGCGGAGATTCGCCTGCACACGGCGAGCGTGGTGATCCCCGGCCTGCTGCCGATCGACTTCGGGTGGGGCCGCCAGCGCGCCCTGCACATGACGCGGACCCGCACCGTCCCGCGCCGGGCCGGACTCCGTGACAGCGATCTCGAAGCCTCGGAGCTCAACCGGGCTCCGCACCCCTTCCAATGAAACGGCCAATGAAACGGCCAATGAACCGGCCAACGCACCTGCTCGCCGCTACGGCGCGCCTGAGGAGTCGTCCATGGACACGGAGCAAGCGTTCGAAACAGCGAGCGACTACATCGCCGCGATCATGCGCCGCAATCGATCGCCGGCGGAGAACTGGAGCCTGAAACCCGATTGGGCCGACCAGCCGCGCATGCACAACGTCTATCCCGGCGTCACGCCCGTCCCGCTGCCGGCCGCGAACGTCGCGCTCGCCTCTCTCGAAGCGAGCCTGACCGGGCAGCCGCCCGGGGACGGCAGCGCGTTCACCATGCCGATGCTCTACGAGATGCTGCGCGACTCCTATGCGTACGGCGGGCGCAGACTGGCGGTCACGGTCAACGACGACACGGTGGCCCTGCCGTATTATCCGCGCGCGGTCTGGTCTCGCGGCACGGCGTCCGGGGGCGGCCTTTACCCGCTCGAGATCTACTGGGTCTGCGGGTCCGGCGGGCCGATGTTGCCGGGCGTCTACAACTATTCGCCGGCCCAGCACGGTGTGCAGAGACTGCTGATCGGTGACGTGACGAGCCAGGTGCGTCAGGCGATCGCGCCGGCGGAGGCCGCGGGCGACCAGTTCCTGCTCGTGACGGTCAAGTTCTGGAAGAACGCCTTCAAGTACCGGGACTTCAGCTACCACGTGGTCACCATGGACGTGGGCACGGCGCTGGGGACGTGGCAGTTGTGGTCGAGAGCGGCGGGATTTCCGCTGCGCCCGCTGCTCGATTTCGACGAGGAAGCACTCAACCGGCTCCTGGGCGTGCGGACGCACGAGGAAAGCGTGTTCGCCGTGGTGCCGCTGCCCTGCGGCGGGGGCCCGTCCCCGGAAGGCCGGCCCAGGCTTCGCGTCACCGCCGTCCCTGCGGAAAGGTCACGTACCGTCGTCCGGCATCCCGCGGTCGAGCACGTGCACGCCTCGACCGTCACCACTCCGCCGACCGGCGGTTCACCGGCTGACCAGCTGAAAGCGGCGCGGCCGGGCCACAACGGCGGCAGCGGCGAGGCGATCAAGCTGGCCGATCCGCTCCCGCTCGACGTCACCGTGCGGGAAGCCCTGCGCACTCGCCGGAGCAGCTTCGGCAGATTCAGCGCACACCACCGTCTCGGACAGGCCGAACTGGCCGCGGTGCTGCGCGCGGGAACTCTGGGAGCCCGGCTCGTGTCGGATGTCAAACAGCCGGACGGCACGCCGGAGCTGACCAGGCTGGCCGTGCTCGCAAGCCACGTCGACGGCGTCCCCCCGGACGCGTACGACTACGACGTCGCCACCAACACGCTGCTGCCCCTCGGCGTCGGTGTGAGCGCGTCGTTCCTGCAGCGCAACTACTTCCTGAACAACTACAACATGGAGCAGGTCGCCGCCGTCGTCACAGTGCTGGCACGGCCGCACGCGGTGATCGCGGCCACCAGCCAGCGCGGTTACCGGTTCCTCAACGCGGAGGTCGGCGCCGCCGCCCAGGCCATGTATCTGGCCGCGGCCGCGGCGAACATCGGCTGCGGGGCCGCGCTGGGCTTCGACAACGTGTCGTACGCCGAGCACCTGGACAGGCGGCGAGACCTGAGCGGCGATGACGCCGACCAGGAATGGCCCTTGCTGATCGTGATGCTGGGGCACGAGCGCCAGCAGGCTCCCGACTTCCGCTTCCGGCTCCGTTGATCTCACCGACCCGAAGAGGTGACACCGGTGATAGACCATGATTTCCCGCTTGGCACGGACGCCCCGGCGGGCCAGGACGACGGCAGGCAGTGGATCGTCACCCCGCAGTTCATGCTGCGGGTGGCCGGGATGCCCATCGACGCCGTGGCCCCCTTGACCAACCCTCGGGGGATGCGATGGGCGGACACCCTGCTGGCGGCCGAGACCGCCATGGACGCGGCGACGCAGGTGATCGCCGACGCGCTGCAGGAGTCCATCGCGGACAATGACGACGAGCAGCAGCGTCGCCGGCTGCTCACGCTGCGGCGCGATGTCTTCAATCGCCGCCTCCCCAAGGACCTGGCCTCAGCCAGGGCGCTCGCCGCGCACCTCGACGACCACGGTCGCGGCGCCCTGCTCGGCTGGCTGGACCAGCGCGCCGCCTATGACGAGGAACTCCGGCGCGGCGCCGCCGTTCTGGCCGATGAAACCGGCCTGGCCCGCGCCCACCTGCGTGAACTCGCCCGCGATCCGAGACTGCGCAAGGGCGTGTTGCTGGCGTCTCCGTCGCTGGACCGCTACCTGCCGGCCTATCTCGACGCCGGGGCCGGCCCGCTGAACAAGCGCGCCCGCCGCATCGAGCGGTCGCTGCTGGAGTACGTGTACCGCACCGCCTGCAAGACGAGCCCGTTCAGCACGTTCACCGCCGTCGCGCTCGGGCGGTTCGTGCCCGGCAGCGGCTCCCTCTTCCCGCGGCTCGACCTCGACGTCGTCTGGCGCAGTCACGCCCGTCTCAACGTCGCGGCACTGGCGCGACTGATAGACGTCATCGTGGATCGGCTCGCCCTGCGTCCCGAGCTCACGGTGCGCCTGACGTCGGGCTCGCGAGCCGACACGGAGCGGGTGCGCTACGTGCGGCGGGTCCGGGTGGTCGGTGACGACGACACCCCGACCGGTGCGGACAGCATGCGGGAGAACCTCTTCTTCCTGCGTCAGGGCACCCTGCTGCAGGAGGTCATGCGGATCCTGGGTGAGCGGGAGGAGGTGTCCTTCGGGCGGCTGGCCGAGCTGCTCAGTGCGGCCGACCGGCCGAACCGTTCCCCTGAGGACGTGCGCGAGTATCTGCGGCGCCTGCTCCAGCTCGGCCTGCTCGTGGCGCCGGCCCTGCACCTGGACGTCCACAGCGCCGACCCGGTGGAATCCTTCCGGCACGGCCTGGTACGGCTGGACGCGCCATGGGCGCAAGCGGTCGCCGACCGGCTCGGCGGCATCTCCGAGCTGGTGAAGCTGTACCCGTCAGCCGATCACGAGGCCCGCAGGAGGCTGATCGGCATGATCCGGGCCGGCCTGGAAGAAACGCAACGCGAGCTCGGCGCGGTGCGGCCCAGCACGCCGAGCAACCTGGTGTACGAGGACGTCAGCGTCCCCGGCACCGGTGCGGTGGCCGACCCGGAGAAATGGCGGCAATCGCTGACTCCCTCCCTGCGCCAGATGGCACGGTTGTTGCCGCTGTTCGACTCCACCGTGCCGCAACGGCTGAGCCTGCACGGATTCTTCACCGCTCGCTACGGAGCCGGCGGACGCTGCGATGACGTGCTGCGGTTCGTGCACGAATTCCACCAGGACTACTACACCTATTACCTGAAGGTCACCTCGCGGCCGAGCTTCGACGAGGACGGCGTGTTCGTCCCCGACCCGAACTGGTTGCGGCTGCCCGAGGTGGAGGCGATGACGCGGGCGCGGCAGGAATTGATCCGCCGCATGAAACTGGCCGCGGCATCCGGCACCGACGTGCTGCTCGACGACGAGTTCGTCGACGAGGTCTCCGGTCTGGTGCCCGATCATCTGCTCGACCTGGAGCCGAGAAGTTTCTTCGTGCAGCTGGGCGACGACGGCGGTGCGCCGTTCGCCGTGGTGAACCAGACCTACAGCGGCTTGACCTTGTTGTTCTCCCGCTTCATGCACTGTTTCGACGACGCCGAACGCGGTGGGCTGGCCGCCGAACTGCGGGACGAACTCGCCAAGCTGCAACCGGCCGACGCGGTGTTCGCCGAGGTCACGGGTGGGTACGACACCACGAACCTGAACCTGCATCCGGCGATCACCCCGTACGAACTGGTCTGTCCTGGCGACGTGAGTTTCCGGGACGAGTCCGAACAGATCTCGGTGGACGAGCTCAGCGTGCTCCACGACGAGCGGACCGGCCGGCTGCGGCTGTACTCGTGGCGCCTGGGCCGCGAGGTCATCCCGGTCTACCTGGGCTTCATCATTCCGCCGGCACTGCCCCAGGTGCAGAGGGCGATGCTGCTGTTCTCCCGGACCATTTTCGCCACGATCGACATGTGGGGCGGCACGCGTGCCCACGAGCGGATCACGACGATCAGCAGCCGGCCGAGAATCCGCGTCGGCGACATGGTCGTGTCGAGACGCAGGTGGACCGTACATCCCGGCTTCCTTCCCGCGCGCGGTGCCGCGGACGGTGACGCGGAGTCGTTCCTCGCCTGGCGGCGCTGGCAGCGGGAGCACGGCCTGCCGCAGCGGGTTTTCGCCTCGCTCGGCGCGGTGCCGCTCAAGCCCGGCGCGGGCACCTCCATGCCGACGTTCAAACCCCAGTACATCGACTTCGGCAGCGTTCTCTCGCTCCAGTTGCTGGACCGGATGGCGCGTGAAGGCGATCGCCTGATCGTGCTCGAAGAGATGCTTCCCGACCTTGAGCAGATCTGGCTGAGGTCGGCCGAAGGACGGTACGTGGCCGAGCAGACCATCGAGATCACCGGCACGACCAGGCCGCTGCGCGGTCACTGATCAGACAGGGGAGATTAGGGATGACAACAGAGTCGCACACCGTCGGCGATCCTCGGTCGCGACCTGCCTCGGCGCCGGGCGAGTGGCAGGCGCTGCACATCTTCTACAGCGCCAATTCGCAGGCGATGCTGACCGACTGCGTCGCACCGCTGGTTCGCGACCTTCGTGGCCGCGGGCTGCTGGAGCGGTACTTCTTCATCAACTACTGGATGGAGGGCCCGCACGTCCGGCTACGGCTGAAGCCGGTCACGGAGGCGGCCACCTCCGCGGTGCGCACGGCCGCCGAGGCCGCCGTGCGGGAGTTCCTGTCGAGCCGCCCGGCGCTGTACGAGTTCGACCAGGACATGCTGAAGGCGCAGAAGGATTTGTTCGTCATGGAATATCCGGACGAGAACGAGCGGCGCCGGATGTACCCGGAGGGGCGGATACCCGTCCAGGACAACAACACCTTCCATTACCGCGCCTATCATCCGGAATACGATCGCTACGGCGGGCCGGCCGGGATATCTCTCGCGGAGCGGCACTTCGAATTCTCCAGCGATCTGGTGATCGGACTGCTGCGGACGGCCAACGTGCACGTCAGGCCGGTGCTGCTGGGCCTGGCCGCCCAGCTCATGATGATCAGCGTTTCCACTTTCATGCGCGACACCGGCCGGATGGCGACTTTCCTGGAGCGTTATCACGACTACTGGAACTCGTCGTTCGGACTCGACTACTGGAGCTCGACGACCCGCATCGTCGAAGACAACACCGCCAGTTACCGCATGTGTTATGACTCGATGAAGGACGTGCTCGCGACCCGGTTCATGGACACGCACGACAGCATCAGGCGAGGCGAGCCGGACCGGCTGACCGGCTTCCGGGCGATGTGGGCCCGGCACTGGGAGAGCCTGCGCGAACAGGTGCTGGAGCACGGGAGCGCCGGCCGGCTCACCTTCGTCAAGGCGGGCACCTCCAGGGCGCCCAAGGTGATCTCCGATCCCGAGGTGCTGTTGCCGCATCTGCTCGCGTCGTACCTGCACATGACGAACAACCGGCTCGGCCTGCCGATAGCCGACGAGGCCTACCTGGCGTACCTCCTGGCGCGCACCCTCCAGGACCATGCGGAATCCACATCCTGACGTCGCCCGTCCGCTGTCCTCCCGGAAGTCCGGCCTTCTTCCCCGACCACTAACGAAGTGAGCACATGACCATGCAGACAGCCCACCCGCTGGATCTTCCCGCACAGCTGGAGACCGCCATCGGCGCGGCCACCGGCGACATGGAGGCCGGGCGGGACCTCCCCGAGCGACTGGTGCGCGAGTTGCGGGACGGCGGCGCCTTCCGCCTGCTCACGCCACGTGAGCTCGGCGGCTTCGAAGCCCCGCTGGAGACCGTGCTGAAGGTGTACGAGGGGTTCGGCCGGCTCGACGCCTCCGCGGGATGGATCGTGTGGAACGCCAACTGGGGATTCATCGGCGCGCTGCTCGACGAGCCGGGCAACGCCCGGATCTGGGGATCGGGTCCCGAGCCGGTCTTCGCGGCGTCGAGCATGGTGGGGACCGCCGTACCGTGCGACGGGGGTTACCGGCTGTCCGGACACTGGAAGCTCGTCAGCGGGATCAATCACGCCGACTGGTTCGCCGCGGCCGCCTACATCAAGGAGGGCGACAACGTGCTCCTGACCGACGAGGGCATGCTCGACGTACGCTTCTTCATGCTGCGCCGGGAGCAACTGTCGGTCAAGGACACCTGGCACTCCAGTGGCCTGCGCGGCTCGGGAAGTCACGATGTCATGGTCGAGGACGCCATGGTGCCCGGCGACCTGGTCGCGCGCGTGGACGTGCCCGCCCGCGTCCAGCGCCCCCGTTACCAGGGCTACATTCCTTCGCTCGTCGTCCCCGGCTGCTCCGCCGTCGTCCTCGGGGTGGCCAGGAGCGCCATCGAGGAGACGGCCGCGCTCGTGGTCTCGAAGCGGACGATGACCGGCGGCACGCTCGCCACCTCGGCGCACACCCAGACGGTCATCGCCCGGTCGGAGGCCGCGCTCCAGGCCGCCCGGCTGCTCCTGCTGGCCGCGGCGCGCGACATCGACCTCGCCGGAGACAACGCCGAGCCCGTCACCCTCGAACTGCGCGCCGCGCTGCGCGCCGCCATGAGTCACGCCGCGCACGTCAGCCGCGACGTGCTGACGGCCATGTACGAGCTGGGCAGCTCCGCCTCGATCTATCAGGGCAACAGCGTCGAGCGGCTCTTCCGCGACGGGATGGTCGCGCTCCAGCACCACAACCACTCCGCCGCCTTCTTCGAATCCGCCGGACGTGTCCGCCTCGGCATGGCCCCCACCCTGCCGGTCTTCTGAGGGCCGGTCTTCTGAGGGCCGGTCGTCTGAGAGCCGGTCGTATGACGGCCGGTGATGCTCGCGCTATCCCGAACGCGCAGCGGACAGGACGTGACGTGGATATTTCCGGCATGGGCCGATGGCTAGGCTCATCCGCGTGTGGCAGACGACCGAGGGCAGCCGGACGCCGGAAGGCCGGTCCGCGTGACCGCCGACGCGGGGAGGGGACTGCGCGTGGCCGTACTGGGCCCCTTCGACGTGCGGCTGGGAACGGCCCGGGTCGAGCTGGGCTCGAACCGGCTGCGGACGCTGCTGGCCGTCCTGGCGCTGTCGGCGGGCGAGGCGGTGTCGGTGGATCGGCTGGCCTCGGTGGTATGGGCGGGTGATCTGCCGGACAACGTCCGGCGCAGCGTTCATACCTACATCGCCCGGCTGCGTCACACGCTCGGCGTGGAGGCGATCGAGACGACGTCCCTGGGTTACCGGCTGCGGGTGGAACCTGATCGGGTCGACGCGCTGCTGTTTCGGCGGCTGCTCGCAGAGGCGGTGCCGGCGCGCGGCACCGAAGCCGAGCCGGCGGCGCTGGAGCAGGCGCTGGCCCTGTGGCGGGGGCAGCCGTTCGAGGGGATCGACTCTCCGGCACTGCACGGGGCCGACGCCGCGCACCTGCTGGACCTGCACGTGTCCGCCGCCGAACGCTGGCTCGACCTGGGTCTGGCCGCGGGACGCCACAGTGAGCTGGTGCCCGAGGCACGCACTCTGGTGGCCCGTCATCCGTGGCACGAGCCGTTGTGGGGGCGCCTGCTCCTGGCGCTGGACGGCTGCGGCAGACGGGCCGAGGCGCTGTCGGCGTACGAGCGGCTCAGGCGCGGGCTGAGCGAGGAACTGGGCACCGCCCCTTCCGCGGAGCTGCGGCGCATTCACGCCGGCCTGCTGGAGGATCGGGCGGTGCGGGCGGTGCAGATCACGCCACGGCAGCTCCCGGCGGACGTGGCCGAGTTCACCGGCCGGGACGAGGAGCTGAAGCGGCTGGACGGGCTGCTCGGCGGGGACAGCAGCGTCTGCGTCATCACCGGCACCGCCGGCGTCGGCAAGACCTGCCTGGCCGTGCACTGGGCGCACCTGGCCGCCGAGCACTTCCCGGACGGTCAGCTGTACGCCGATCTGCAGGGATTCGGGCCGGGCGAGAGCGCACTGGACCCGCACGACGTTCTGTCCAGCCTTCTGCAGACCTTGGGCGTGGCGAAACACCGGATTCCGGTCGATCCGCAGGCCAGGATCGCGCTGTACCGGACGCTGCTGGCAGGCCGGCGCGCGCTGGTGCTGCTCGACAACGCCCGCGACGCCGACCAGGTACGGTGGCTGCTGCCGGGAGGCACCGCGTGCATGGTGGTGATCACCAGCCGGCAAGGGCTGAACAGCCTGGTCAGCCGGCACGCGGCCACGTTGCTCACGCTGGATGTCCTCACCCATCGCGAGTCCCGGCAACTGCTCGCCGGCCGGTTGGGCCGCGAGTGCGTCGAGGCCGACGCGCACGCCACCGATGAGATCATCGATCTGTGCGGGCGGCTGCCCCTTTCCCTGGCCATCGCGGCCGGCCGCGCGACCGCGGCACCGTCCGCTCCGCTCGCGGCGCTCTCGGCCGAGCTGCGTCGCGTCCGCACCGACGTCAGCGTGCTGGCCACCCGGGACGCCCGCACCGACATGCGCACCGTGTTCTCCCACTCCTACGACCTCCTGCCCGCCAAGGCGGCCCGCCTGTTCTCGTTGCTGGCGATCCATCCGGGGCCCGACATCTCCCGGGCGGCCGTGGCCAGTCTGGCGGCCGTCAGCAGGGTGCAGGCCGACCGGCTGCTGGACGTGCTCCTGGAGGCGCATCTGGTGGCCGAGGCCGTCCCCGGCAGGGTCACGCTGCACAACCTGCTGCGTACGTACGCGCACGATCTGGTCCGCGTCGCCGACATCCGGCTCCACCGGCAGGCGGCACGGCGGGTGATCGAGCACTACCTGCACACCGCGTACCGGGCCACGCGGCTCCTCACGCCGGAGGCGCTCGTGATCGTTCCCAGCCCGCCAGCTCCCGGCGTGCGGCCGGAGCGCCTCACCTGCCGCCGGCAGGCACTGGAGTGGTTCCGGGCCGAGCACGCGGTCCTGTTCACCGTGCTGCGCCAGGCGCTGAGGAACGACTTCCCCTCCCATGTCATCCAGCTGGCGGCGGCGTTGACGCCCTGGTGCGACCATCGCAGCGACTGGCGCGCGAAGGCCGGCATCCATGAGGCCGCGCTGAAAGCGGCCGAACAACTGGGTGACATCGCGGCCGCGATCAGGGCGCGGCAGATCATCGCGGCGGTGACGATCGACCTCGAACGAGCGGACCAGGCACCCGCTTGAACGGGTCACCATCGGTCTGCTCAGGGTTGGGCGGCCGCACTGCTCACCGGCGTCCTTGCCGGGTGCTGGACGGCGGCCGGCCGTAGGTCTGCCGGTACAGGGCCGCGAACCGGCCGAGGTGGGTGAATCCCCACCGGAGTGCCACGTCCGTGACGGTCGCCGGGCTGTCCGTCCCGGCGATGTGGACCAGGTCGGCGTGGGCGTGAGCCAGCCGTACGGACCGGAGGTAGGCCATCGGGGTGGTCCGCAGATGCTCGCGGAAGCCGAGCTGGAGGGTGCGGACGCTGACCCTGGCGGCGGCGGCGATGTCGGCGAGAGTGATCGGCTCGCCGACGTGGTCCTCGCAGTAGCGGATCGCCCGCCGAAGAGCGGCGGGGGTCCACGAGGCGGGAGGCCGGCCGAGCTCGTGTGAGTAGTTGTGCGGCTGGGACGAGAGCATGGTGTGCAGCAGGAACTGCTCGAAGTGATGCTCGGCGAGCTTCGAGGCCGAGAACGGCAGCGAACCGGCCGCACCGATCGACGACAACATGCCGAACGTGCGGCCGAGCGCGCTGCCGGCATCCGCCCCCGGCTCGAACCGCAACCGCTCCTTGACCGGATCACCCAGGTAAGGCTCCAGCGCCTCCTGCAACAGTACCGACGGAATCTGCATCACCATGACTTCGTGGTCGATGCTCCAGCGCATGTCGATCTTCTGCTGGGGGCCGATGAGGGAGATCGGCGCGGAGACGTCCTCCCCGTTGATCGCCACCTCGCCGGCTCCGTGCAGCGGCATGATCGCGTAGAAGTTCAACGACTCCGACGTCCCGGTGCGGATCTCTCCGCCATAGGACGCGGTGTAGAGCGTGGCCTTTCCCGTGTGGAGCAGCTGGTATCGAGCGCCGCTCGGATGGGGCTTGATGATCTGAAGGAAGTACGACGGGTACTGCTGCTCCAACAATTCTCGTAACTGGTCGACCTCCGCGGCGACGGCCGGATATTTCGTCGATAAGTTCGGGGCGTATTCTCGTTCCTGCGCGTTGACATTTTTCATCGCATCACGCTCCCTGCACACTCTGGCAACTGCTACGTCGACGCGAGCATTCGCGCCCGGTATTCCGCGTGTAGGCCGCCTCGATCAGGTCGTCGATATGAGGAAAGGAGTCTCTTCCTCCTGCGGTCAGCAGGCTAGCGACAGGCGGCGATACTGTAAACGCGGATCCGGACAGTTCCAAGTACTTGTAAATAATTCACGTCTCAGCGGATACGCGGATAAACTCGGCTCCCGGCCCGCAGACGGACTGGCACCAGGGGCCGCCGTCGCAGGCTGCGCCATGCCACGGCGACCCGGCCGCCAGGGCGGCGGCGGACGTCCGGGTTGCGGGTCACACCGAGGCCCGCGGCGACCACCACCTTTCACACACCAGCGGATGGTAATTGACACCCTCCACGAGAAGGCTGCTGCGATATGGGTTTCCGGACGCCCACTCAAGATCCCGACTGTCACCATTTCCCGAGCCACTCGAGCACATCCCTCCTTGTCGAGAAGGCGCATGCCACCTGGCCCTACAAACTGGTGAACAACGTGCGCCAGGTCAAGACCATCCCGGGCAACGCCGACGTCCCGGGATCGAATCCACTGACCCGTCTCCTGGGCAAGAAGAACGCGGATGAGAATCGGAAGAAGTTCAACTGGGAAAGGCAGGTTAACAGCCATCTGACGAAGGGCGAATGCGACCTGTACTACTGGGAGCTGAACCCTAGCCTGAAGTGGGTACAGCACTACACCCAGGCCGGTCTGCAGTGCGATGAGTTCCCCTTCGCCAGCACGTACCAAGGAAAAGTGGGGAACGACTACTCCGTCAGACCCATCAATGGCCTGCAGAACAGGAACCATGGATGGACCTGGCTCGGAACCTTCTACTTGAGAAATAGACTCGCCGACAAGGACCCCTTCTTGGTGAGAACCAGAAGCTGAACCCGACCTCGGCCCTCTGTCACTCGGCCCAATGCCGTTTAGATAGGGGTTTGTGCTGGTAGTGTCCGCCGGATGGTGGAGTGGATCAAGGTCGGTGGGTCGGGTCGGCTGACGGATCTGGTC
>NZ_JBITJQ010000042.1:0-103695 GCF_044460125.1 Nonomuraea sp. NPDC050153 | reverse complement strand
CAGGGGGAAGCCGGCCGCGCACTGCATGATCCCGGACGTCAAAGACTCAGGTCACGAACCTACAGCCGCGAGTCGCGAGTTAACCAGCAGGATCACGACTATGTTCAAACCCATAAGCCATCTCCGTGGACGCTGGATGCTTATGCACCAGGCCGCTGCCCGGGCTCGGTCCGGCGACCACGAACAGGCCATCGGCGACTACACCGCGGTCGTCACCGTCGACCCGAACGAGTCACGCGCCTATTTCGAGCGCGCTGCCCTCCACCGGCACCTCGGGCGCTTGACCGAGGCCCTGAACGACTACGACCAGGCCGCCCGGCCGGCCCCCGCCCCCCTCCGAGGTGGTCTGCAACCGCGGCAACGTCCGCGTGGACGTCAAAGAACTGGACGGGGGCGTCCAGGTCTCCGTCCTGGTCAGCCGGCGCATCGCGGGACGCTCCCGCCTCGGCCAGCCGGGAATCGGCTGCGACCGCGGCTGACAGGGCCGCCTTGGCGGCCGGAATGTCGTTGTCCTCGGCCAGGAGTCGGCCGCGCAGGCACAGCAGGTGGGGATCGGACGGCGCGAGCGTCAGGCCGGCCTCGACGTCGCGCCGGACGTAGACCCTGTCGCCCATGCCGCACAGGAGCCCGGCCCCGTTCACGTAGGCGTCGACGGCTCCGTCCCCCGTGTGGATCTCCAAGGATCCCAGTACGTGGAATCTCATTATTTGCCCCCTCTTGTCGTGCTGGAGATCTAAGGTCTAAGGCGGCCCAGGGATGTCCGAAATAGCCCTCCGTGGGTCCAGGACAACGCGGCGAAGACTCCGGACAACAAGAGGTGAGTGCGCATTGGGGCGGCCCGAGCAGCCGGTGGATCCGTTGGCCGGTCCCGTCGAAAGGCTCGCCTGGGAATTGCGCCGGCTCAGGGACGAGGCCGGGCGACCGAGCTACCGCGTACTCGCGGAGCGCGCGCATTTCTCGCGGAGCACCCTCGCCGAGGCGGCCACCGGGACGCGGCTGCCCACTCTTGAGGCGACACTGGCGTACGCCGTCGCCTGCGGTGGCGACCCCGCCGAATGGGAGCGGAAGTGGCAGCTGGTCGCGGCCGAACTCGAACGGTCGCAGCGCCGTTGCCCTTACCCCGGCCTGCTTCCGCTGGACGTCGACGCCGCCGACCTGTTCTTCGGCCGGGACGACCTTCTCGAGGTCCTGATGAAGGCCGTGAAGCAGGGACCCCTGACGGTGGTCCGCGGGGCCACCGGCAGCGGCAAGTCCTCGTTGCTGCGGGCCGGGCTGGCCGCGCGGCTGACCGCCGACGGAACTACCGTCACGCTGCTCACTCCGGGCGCGCACCCGCTGTCCCGGCTGCACGCCTCCGACGCGGACGGCGCCGACGTGATGATCGTCGACCAGTTCGAGGAGACGTTCACGCTCTGCGCCGACGAGCGGGAACGCGCCGGCTTCCTCGACGCGCTGAGCGAGCTCGTCAGCGGTCAGGACGGCCCGGCGCTGGTGATCGGGATCCGCACCGACTTCTACGAGCGCTGCATGTCGCATCCCGGTCTGGCCGCAGCCCTCCTCGACAGCGTTCACCTGCAGGTCGGACCCATGTCCGAGCAGGAGATGCGCGCCATCATCACCGAACCCGCCGCCCGGGCGGGGCTGAGCGTGGACCCGGATCTGGTGGTCACGGTGGTGGCCGAGGCCGCCGAGCAGGCGGGGGCGCTCCCGATGGTCGCGCACGCGTTGCGCGAAACGTGGAGCAGACAGCAGGGAGACACGCTGACGCTGGCGGACTACCGGGCCGTGGGTGGCGTGTCCGGCGCGATCGCGCGGACCGCTGAGCACCTGTACGCCGATCTGGAAGCCGACCAGCGGCAGTTGCTCCGCGCCGTGCTGCTGCGGCTCGTCGCCCTGGGCTCGGGCAGCTCCGACACCCGCCGCGGTCTCGACCGGGACGAGCTCGCCGGCATCGGACCCGCCGGCGAACTGGACGCGGTCCTCGACCGGCTCGCCGCCGCCAGGCTCATCGTCGTGGACCAGGACCTGGTCGACATCGCGCATGAAGCACTCCTCACCGGCTGGCCCCGGCTGCGGGAATGGCTCACCGCCGACCGTGAGACCCTTCTGCGGCACCAGCGGCTCACGTCTGACGCGGCCGAGTGGGACCGCAACGGGCGCGGCGAGGACTACCTGTACCGCGGCACTCGCCTCGCCCTCTGGGACGGCGAGGCGAGCTTCGTACCGCTGAACGAGCTGGAGCGAACCTTCCTGGCTGGCTGCCGCTCGAGCGCGGCCGAGCGCGACCGGGCCCGCCGCCGGACCCGTCTCGCCTTCGGCGGGCTGCCGGTCGCCGCCGTCGCGGTCATCGTGCTGGCCGCGCTCGTCCTGGTCCAGGTAGGCAACAGGAACGTCGAGCGCGACCGTGCCGCCTCGGTACGGCTGGCCGCCGAAGCGCGCCGCCAGCTCCAGCAAGACCCGGAACTGGCGTTGCTGTTGGCGATCGAGGCGTACGAGGTGGAGCCCACTCCGGAGGCCGACCTCGTGCTCCGCCAGGCCACTGCAGACTCCCGGCTACGCGGCTCCACCCCGGTCAGCCTGCGCAGGGTTACAGGAATGACGGCCACCCCGGACGGTCGGAAGATCGCGATCTGGGGCGCCGGGTCGGGCCCGGCGGGCCTGGAGATCTGGAGCCTGGACGGTACCGCGCCGCGCCGGGCCGGCCATGTGCTCCAGGCGGATCGGACGGACGGCATCCTGAGCGCCGCGTTCAGCGAGGACGGCCGGCAACTCGTCACCGGAGGCTCCGGAGGAGAACTGGTGCTATGGGACCTGGCGTCAAGCGGTCCGCCCGTGGTTCTGGGGACCGTTGACGGTAGCGTCCACGGCGTCAGCGTCAGCCGGGACGGCAGGATGGCGAGCGCGCACAGCGACGGCGTGCGCATCTGGAAGCCGGGACGCTCCAAGCCCGTCAAGCTCAATGTCCCCGGCCGCGCGGTCAGGAGCGTCTCGTTCAGCCCCAGCGGCCGGCTGCTCGCCACCGGGGGCAACGGATCGCCGCTGCGGCTGTGGGACATGACCCGGGACCGGCCCGTTCTGCAACGCGCGGCCGCGCGCGGTGAGCCGGAGCAGGTGGCCGTCAGCCCGCGCGGACCATGGGTCGCGACCGTCGAAGGCGACGTTCCCCGTGTCTGGGACGCGACGGAGGCGTCTGCCGGCGACTGGATCCCGCAGATCGAGCTGGCCGGCCACCCCCCGAAGCTGAACGGCCTGGTGTTCACCGTGGCCGGGGATCGCATGGCGACCTACGGCGCCGACGGCGTGATCCGCGTCTGGACGACGGGCAGCGACGCCGACCCGCTGGTGTTGCGCAGCCCGAAGGGGAATCCGCGCGGGGCGGCGTTCACCCCGGACGGGAAGTCATTGGTCAGCGTCGATGCGGACGGCTCCCTGCGGACGTGGGACGTCACGGCGGGCGACCCGACACCGAGCGAGGGCAGGCCTCTGGCGCTCAGCGCTGACACGAGCACGGTGGCGGTCAGCGCGGGGCCGGATTCGCTCCTCAGCCCGCGGGACGTCCGCATCAAGATATGGCGCGGCACGACCCCGGCCGAGGTGCACGGCCCGCGTGATGCCGGCTACCTCGTCGCGCTGAGCCCTGACGGCCGGCGGATGGCGGGCATCGGCCGGGCCGGGACCCTGAGCCTGTGGGACCTCACCACCGCCGGCGCGCCAGTCACCACACCCGCGCCCTTCCGCGGCCTCCCGGGCGGCCTGGTGTTCAGCGCCGACGGAAAGCGGATCGTGGCGGGCGCCTTCGACACCGAACCGCAGGTGTGGCAGATCTCCCCGTCCGGCGGGCTGACAGCGCTCACCGGCTGGCACGCCCGGCCCACGGGCCGCGCCGACGGCGACGTGGCACTCAGCCCGGACGGCATGAAACTGGCCGACGCCCGCGACGACCACACCGTCGTCGTCTGGGACCTGACCGGCAAGAGCGAGCCGAAGATTCTTCGCGGCCATGTGGAGGACATCACCGGCCTCGCCTTCAGCCCAGACGGGCTGCGACTGGCCGCCGCGGCCGCGGACGGCGCCATCCGGCTCTGGGACACCGGCGGCCGGGGCGAGCCCGCGGCCGTGCTGCAGGGCGCCGAGAACACCGTCCGTAAGGTGAGGTTCAGCCCTGACGGCACCTGGCTGGTCACCAACGAACCCGCGGGCCACCTGCGGCTCTGGCGGGCAACAGGCGGCGGCGAACCGCTGGAGTTGACCGGCTGGGGCGCGACCGGCAGTCTCGCGGCGTTCAGCCCCGACGGTACACGGATCGTCAGGGGGTTGAGCCCGCAGATCATCCTCGGTCGCCCGTTGGCGACCGGTCTGGGCGACAGCCTCGTCCGGACCCGCGCCTGCGAGGTGTGCGGCCCGGCCGGAACGGTGCTCGAACTGGCCAGATCGCGCCGTACCCGCGAGCTGACCGCGGAAGAACGCCGCAGCCATCTCGGCCCGAACTCCTGACCTGCACCGTTGCCCCGGGGCGTGGGAGTCCAGCGTGGCAGTCGTGGGCGAGCGCGCCGTCCGCTTCATCGACGGCCACCTGCCAGGTATACCGGGGGACGCATCCTGCGCCGAAGCTCGCAGCGGACGGCGTCCAGCATCACGGCCCGGGCGCCGTCGAGATCTTCAACGAGGTCGCTCCGAGCAGCTCCATGATCCGGCGGCCACGCGAAACCGCTGGTAGAGGCGCTTGCGATCGGTGGGCGCCATGCGTCGACGGCGGCCGAGCGTGGTTCTGGCACCCATTCCGGTCGTCTACCGGGCGATCATCGATCTGATCAACGCGCTCCCGCGCTCAAGTGCTTGACAGGGTCGGGAGCTTGAGGGAGGTCCTGGGCGACCAGGACCTCCAGCTCCTCCTCGGTGAGGAGATGGACATCACACAGAATCCGAGCCGACTGGTGCCAGCGCTGCCGCGCCTCGTCCTGCCGTCCAAGATCGTGCAGGGTGTCGCCGAGCCCCCACAGAGTACCGGCCTCCAGCGCGCGGGCACCGGCCTTGTGGTGGAGGTAGGCCGCCCTCCGGTATCCGGCCTCGGCCTCAACGAGCCTGCCGGCGTGTCGGCAGGCATCGGCCAGCGTGTCGGTCGCCGTTCCCTCGCCGTAGGGATTGTCGAACTCCGCCCAGATCTCCAGGCTTCGTCGACTGGCGTCGATCGCGTCGTCCAGCCGGCCCATTCTGATCAGCACCGCGGCCCGGCCGTTGAGTACCATCGCTTGGTAGTCGCGCAGGCCACTGGCTGTCGCTGCCGCTGCCGCCTCGTCCAGGGTGGCAAGCGCGTCGTCGAACCGCCCCAGCTTGCCGTAGGTCGTGCCGAGATTGTGGAGGGTGCCCGCCTTACGCAGGGGCAGACCTGCTCGATCCCAGCACACGAGGGCACGCTCGAACTGCTCGACCGCAGGCTCGAATCGGCCCTGGTTCTTGTGGATGAGGCCCAGATGATTGTGCCCGCGGGCTTGGCCCGCCCAGTCACCAGTCCGGGCGGCCACGTGCAAGGCGTGGTGATGGATCTCGGTCAGATCGGCGAGCCAGCCTCTGTGGCTGAAGGGTCTGTTGAGACTGGAGGCGAGGCCTTCAACCGTGCCGGGATCGTCGGTGCGGCTGGTGGCCTGCCGGGCGACGGCGATGAGGTTGTCGCGCTCCAGCTCGATCCAGTCGATCGCCTCCTGCGGTGCGTCCAGGCCAAGGCCCGGCCGGTCGGCGCGAAGATCTCTGACGATGGGGGAGGTGGGATCGAGCAGAAGGCTGGCCGTTCTGGCTGTGGCGAGGTAATGGTGCAACGCTCGGTGGGTGGCGGCCGCCCGATCGTTCTCCTGGACGATGTCGTCGGCTTGTTCGCGGGCGTAGAGGCGGACCAGGTCGTGCATCCGGTAGCGGCCCGGCCCCGTCGATTCGAGCAGCCGGGCATCCAGGAGGCGGTCCAGTGTGGCCTCCACCGTGTGCTCGGGCCGGTCGGCGAGGGCGGCGGTGGCCGCCGGGGTGTGGGTGGGCGTGTCGAGGAGGCCGAGCAGGGCGAACAGGTGCGCGGCGTCCTGGCCGGCGGGCTCTTCCTTGAGGTGATGGAGGCTGACGGCGATGCCGGCGCGGACGGCCAGGTCGGCATGCTCCAGCGTGTCCAGGCGGCGGGTGGCGTCGGCCAGCCTGGCGGCGAGGTAGGACAGCGTCCAGTCGGGGCGGGCGGCCAGACGTGCCGCCGCGATGCGAAGGGCGAGGGGCAGGCCCCCGCAGAGCTGGACGATCCGCCCGGCGGCCTCCGGCTCGGCGTGAACCCGGCCGGGACCGGCGATCCGGGCCAGCAGCGCGGTGGAGTCGGACGGGTCGAGCCCGGGCAGGTTCAGCTGGCTCGCCCCGTCGAGCGAGGTGAGAGCCTGCCGGCTCGTGATGACGACTGCGCACCCCGACCCGGCGGGAATGAGCGGGCGGACCTGGCGGGTGTCCAGGGCGTTGTCGAGGATGATCAGCACGTTCCGCGCCGAGGTGAGGGATCGGTAGCGGGCCGCGGCCTCGTCGACCGTGGTCGGTACGGCGGAGCCGTCCAGCCCGAGCGAGCGTAAAAGCCGGCCGAGCGCCTCGAGCGGCGACAGAGGCCGGAGGCCGTCGGTGGCGCCGTGCAGGTCGATGTGGAGAACGCCGTCGGTGTAGCGGTCGGCGACGGCGTGCGCCAGGTGAACGGCCAGCGCGGATTTGCCGACCCCGCCGGGACCGCTGATGGCGACGATCGCCGGCGTGCCGGCTTCCGAGGCGGTGAGCGCCTTGTCGAGCCAGGCGAGCTCGACATCGCGGGCGGTGAAGGCGCGGGTGCCGGCGGGCAGCTCGGCCGGGGCGACGACGTGGCCGAGCGTGGCATCCTGCGCCGGAGCGGTCAGATCGAGGACGGGATCGCGAGCGAGGATCGCCTGCTGGAGCCGGCGCAGCTCAGCACTCGGCTCGATGCCGAGCTCCTGGATCATGACGCGGCGAGTGTCCTGGTAGAGCGCGAGCGCTTCCGACGACCGTCCAGCGCGATACAGCGCCAGTATCAGCTGCGCATGCGGCCTTTCCCGCAGCGGGTGCGCCTCGATATGGACGGTCAGATCCGGTATCACCGCGTGGTGATCGCCCGCTGTCATCCGCAGATCGACGTGATCTTCCAGAGCGGTGAGACGTTCCTCCGTCAGACGGGTGGCCTCGATCTGGGCCCACTCCGCCGGCATGCCCGCCAGGGCCTCTCCCCGCCACAGGGCCAGAGCCTGCCGGAACGACCTGTCCGCCGTAACGATCTCTCCCCTGGCTCGGCCGGCACGCGCTTCGCGCACCAGCCGCATGAACAGGTGGGCATCGACGTGATCAGGTGGCACGTCCAGGCAGTATCCACCCGGCGCGGTCACGATGACCTCGTCGAGCGCCCGGGGCGCAAGGAACTCGCGAAGCTTCGACACCACGATGTGGAGCTGCTTCGGCGCCGTCGCCGCCCGGCTCTCCCCCCACACATCGGCGAGGAGCTGGTCAGCGGTGACCACCCGGCCGGCGCTCAATGCCAGCCGGGTCAGCAGGCCGATCCGCCGGCTGCCGGTCAGCGGCAGCACGTCGCCGGCTGCCGTCAGCTCCCACGGGCCCAAGATCTTGATCCCCAGTCCCATCGCACAACCCTCCGTAGGCAGGACCAGCGTTTTATCGGTCATGACCGTTACCTGTTGGAGGGCCTCCTCCGCGATCTTCTGAGTGGCAGGTGACGAATATATCCGGAACACACCGCGTGTTGGCGCGCTGTCGCCGTGTCGTTGCGTGAGCTGCCCCGGGTTCGTTGGAGGCTCCCAAGACTGGACGGCTGGGAGTCGTGCCCGCACCGAGGAAGTACCCCCAAGAGTTGCGTGGTCGCGCCATCAAGATGGTGTTCGACCTGTGAACATGCCCTGGCCGAGGAAGCCGAAGAAGGACCGCGTCAGGGCTGCGGCACGGCCCTCGCCGAGATTGACCGTGTGCGCGCCCACCACCTCGACACCACGGTCGAAAGCCGCCTGCAGCGGCACCTCCGCCGAGGTCACCCGCGGCGAGCCCAGGACCATGACGATGCCGCCCACCTCCACCGCCGACAGGGCGGTGACCAGCCCCTCGGGGGTGTCGGTGACGTCCAGGACGAGGAGCGGTCTGCACTTCCACGGTCCTGGATCCGTGCTGAAGGCAGTGACGGGCTCCGCCCTGCACGCCCTCACCTTGGCTGCGGATCGTGCCGTCGCCATGACCACGTCCGCACCCCGTGCCGCGGCCAACCGACGCACGATGACACCCAGCAGTCCGCCGCCCACCACCCCGACCGGCGCCCCGGCACGCTGCCCACCCACCTCCAGGCCGTACAGCGCCGTGATCGCCAGCTGCCACACCGCCGCCTCGACCAGCGCGACACCGTCGGGCACCTCGTGCAGGTCACCCGCCCGACCGACCGCGATACTCTGATGACCCACGCCACGCAAGGCAACCCGCGTACCTGAGTCAACCCGCGTGCTGGGGGCAACCCCACCCCCGCCGCGCACCTTGCCCGCCGCCATGTACCCCGGCACATGCGGGTAGGCGACGACCGCCGTCGGCAAACCGAGGAGCCGGGCCCGTTCCGTGCCCGGACTCACAACGCTCACCTCGACGTCGACGATCACCTCGTCCGGCGCGGATGGACAGGGGTCCTGCCTGACCACCACCTGACTGACCCCCGGCCGAGGCCAGACCACTGACCGCATATCGCCTCCGCAGCAGCAGGGCGCATTCGTGATCGATGCCGCCTCACTGTACGTCCCCATGCAGGGATCGACCAGATGGTTTCCACCGCCACCTTCATGGGTCCCGCGGGCGCAGATGCAGGTGGACATGCACGTCATGTTTCTAGGCGTTGGCCCACTGCGGCTGCGCCGAACCCCCGCCCCGGCCGCGAGGACGACCTCGGCCCGGTCGGTCTACCGCTGCCGGCGGCGAGAAGAACAGCATCAAAGGCCTCGAGAACTCTGACCTCCGCGGCCGGCGCATCGACCGCTGACCGCCCACGAGTGCATCCGACCTTCAACAGGGAACCCGCGGACTTCCTGCGTAGTACGCGGTATCGCCGAAGCCACCCGACGCCCACCGGCAGTCCGCCATCGTGCGCGACCTCGAAAGGTACGGACTCCTGCGCACCCGCGTCATCGACGAATACCGCTACGCCTCTTGACCAGCGGCGACGACTTTCCGAGCCCCACAGGCCGCCCGCTCCTGAGGGAGGAATACGGCGATGGTTGACATGGCGGCGGGTGCTACCGCGGTGGGTGGAAGCGGACGTCCACCGGATGATTGACGACAGTCAAGGCCGCCCGTGGATACCTTGTCGCATGAACGACCAACGGGCCGCCTCATGTGCGGCAAGCCAGCGCGCCACGCCTGCTCGGCGTGAACACGATCGACCGTCAAGCAGATGCGGGCGAATGTGCCCGTCCTCCAACCGTGGCGACGGGTGTCCCGGCCGCGCTCGGACGTACGGCGGCATCCAGACTTCCGAAAGGTGACAACACGTGAAAGCAGCACAAGTCGCTTCAGCACTGGCCCTCGGCGTTGCCGCCGCTGCTCTTCTCACCACGCCGCCCGCGCTGGCCCACTCCCCCCAGCCGGCCCCGAGCCCGTCCCGCGAACCGGTGACCGGCGAGGGCGACGTGATCATCTCGGAGGAGGTCCACGCGGCGGGGCTGATCAATTACTCCTGCGGGCCGAACTACAACCCGTACGACTACTACCCCGCCAAAGCCGACAGGACCCGGCTGGAGTACGCAGCCGGGACGTCCCGCGGTGGGGCGGGCCTCTACAGCGGTACGTGGGACTCCAACATCTGGTGGGCGTGGGGCAGCGGCCTGCGGGCGGGCGACAAGGTGTCGCTCGACTGGTCCGACACCGGGGGCTCCTCTTATCACGCCTGCCACAAGACGATCGCCAGTGGCGCGAGCAGTGGGACCACGGGCGGGGTCAACGAGGTGAACGGCCGCTACTTCAGAGCCTGCGTGAAGGGCGGCAGCAGTTGGAGGTGCACGAGATGGTGGCACGTCCAGGGTTCGTGAGCAGAGGCTCCTGACCGGTGCGCCCCTTGCGGCCGTACCGGGACTCCCGGCGGTGAGCGTCATGCCGACCGGATCCCTCACACCTTCCGCGCAGAAGGGAGATCCACACGATGACAGGCTCTCGTCCCGCCGTCCGCACGGCCACGCGGGCCGCGGTGACGGTCGTCGCCGCGCTCGCGACCGCGGCGACCGTCCTCCCGGCCGCCGCGCACGCGGACGGCACGTACCGCTGGCAGAACGAGTACACGCGCCAGTACCTGGAGGTCTACAAGAAGTCGAAGGCCAACGGCGGCATCGTGTCCGTCTGGCCCTACAACGGCGGCAAGAACCAGCTGTGGAAGGACACCAAGACCAGCGCCGGCTACTACCGCGTCCGCAACGTGAACAGCGGCAAGTCCATGGACCGCTGGAACTCGGCCTTCTCCCCCAGCTACAACGGCGCCGCATGCCCGGTCACGCAGTGGAGCTGGTGGGGCGGGGTCCAGCAGCAGTGGAAGGGCCGCAGCGTCTACAGCAGCATCTACAACCGCCGATTCCTCATTTGGTACAACTGGCAGGGCTGCCGGGGCGACATCTGGCACGACACTCTGGGCGTGCTGCAGCCCTTCCATTACTCCAACGTCATTCTCTACTCGCGCGAGTACTGCACCGAGGGCCGCTGGATCGGCAAGGGCGAGTGCTTCTGGAGGAGGAACGGCAAATGAGAAAGGGCACACCACCGCTGCTGGCCGCCGGGGCCGTCCTGCTGACCGTCGGAGCCGCGTTCAACCTCCATCCGGCCGCGTACAGCTCCGCCGCCTCCCCGGCTCTCGACCCCGACCCCCTGCCCACCACGGGCGAGGTTCTGCCGGTTCCCGGGCCCACGGGGACGCTCGGGCCGGAGCCGTCCCCGATCCCGGAGCCGGCGCTCACCGCCATCCCGTCGGATCCGGGCCTCCCGATGCCGCTCGATCCGTACATGACGTCCATGGCCGACATCCACACCATCGACCTGGCCAAGGACGCCGCGACCGCCACGTGCATGCAGTCGCTCGGCTTCTCCGCCTGGACGGCGGGCGTCGTACGGAACTGGAACCCCGAGGACTACGTGGAGGCGGATCTGATCGAACCCCTCGACGCCTCCGCGGCCTCCCGGTCCGGATACCCGCGGCCCGCGCTCGACCCCGCGGCGGCGGCCGCCGCTTTGGAGCCCGCGGACCAGCGTGCCCCCACGCCGGAGGAGATGCAGGCCTACGACGGCACCGCCGCCACGACCGGGCCGGGCGAGGCCATCCCCCAGGGCGGCTGCGCGACGAGCGGCGAAGCCCGCGTCCTGGGCCAGGACCACGCCCTGGCCGCCGATCCCCGGCTGCTGGCCGACGACGCGAGCTTCCTCGCCCTGGAGCACACCGCCGTCGCACGGGCCCTGACCCAGTGGGTGAGCTGCATGACGGCCAAGGGGTACGCCTACGACAGCCCGATGAGCGCCCGCGCCGACCTCCGCTGGGCCAACCGGGAGCCCGGTGTGGCCGCCACGCAGGCGGAGAAGCAGGTCGCGGCCGACGACGCCGCCTGCGCGAACGGCGCCGACCTGCTGCCGACGTACCGGGCAGCGAAGCGCGCCTACGAAGAGGTCATGGTGCGGGACCAGCGGCAGGCGCTGACCGAGTCGCTGTCCGTCTTCACCACCTGGGTGCAGCGTGCCAAGGCGGTGCTGGCGGGCCAGTGACCCGCCGGACCGTCCTCGCGGCCGCCCGGCCGGGCCTCGCGCAGGAACTGTGCCGAGGCACGTCCTATGTCGAGCGGAGATCACATGAAGCAATGCCTGGTCCGCCGCCTCATCACCGCGGCCGCCCTCGTGACGGCCCTCGTGACGGTGCCGCTCATGCCGTCGCAGGCGGCCTCTGCGGCGGCGCCCGGCCCTCGCGTGGACCCCGAGTTGGCGGAGAAGCTGTCCGCAGGCGGCGAGGTCCGCGTGAACGTGGTGACGCGGGACCGCGCCGGCCTGTCCGCCGCGGCCTCTGCGGTCGGCCCCGGTCAGGTGATCCAGACGCTGTCGCGATTACCGATGCTCACGCTGCGCGCCGACCGGGCGGACGTGGAGCGGCTGGCCGGACAGCCGGGCGTGGTCAGCGTGTCGGAGGACGTGCCGGTCCCGCCGGCGCTCGCCGAGAGCGTGCCCCTCATCGGCGCGGACCGTACCCGGGAGGCGGGGCTGACCGGTGCGGGCAGCGTGGTGGCCGTCCTGGACTCGGGCGTCGCGGTCCACCACCCCTTCCTCGGCGGGCGCGTCGTGGCCGAGGCGTGCTTCTCCCCCACCGACCCCACCTACGGAGCCTCCAGTCTGTGCCCGGACGGCGCAGACCGGCAGGAGGGGCCCGGAGCGGCGGACGCCGACAGCGGGCCGTGTGCGTACCTGGACTGCGGCCACGGCACCCACGTGGCCGGAATCGTCGCCGGCCAGGAGACCGGCGACGCGGCGGGTGGGGTCGCCCCGGGGGCCGACCTCGTCGCCGTTCAGGTCTACAGCAGGTTCGACTCCTTCTCGTACTGCGGGACCGCCGGACCGCCGTGTCTGCTGAGCTTCGTCAGCGCCCAGCTCGCGGGGATGGAGAAGGTTCTGGAGCTGATCGACGAGGGCGTCCCCGTGGCCGCGGTCAACCTCAGCCTGGGCAGCGGCAGGTACACCGCCCCGTGCGACGACGATCCGCGCAAGCCCGCCATCGACCGGCTGCTCACCGCCGGGGCACCCACGGTGGTGGCCGCGGGCAACAACGGCTACACCGATGCCGTCAGCGCCCCGGCCTGCGTCTCCTCCGCCATCGCGGTGGGCAGCACCACCGACCAGGACGAGGTGTCCTCCTTCGGCAATCGGGGGCCGCTGCTGGACGTGTTCGCTCCCGGGTCGGACATCGTCTCGTCGGTGCCCGGCGGCGGGTGGCAGTCCAAGAGCGGCACGTCCATGGCCGCCCCGCACGTCGCCGGGGCCCTGGCAGTGCTGCGCCAGGGCCGTCCCGACGCCACGCCGGCCGAGATCGAGGCGGCGCTGGAGGACACCGGCAAGCCCATCGTGTACGGCGGCGACACCACTCCCCGCATCCAGCTCGACGAGGCCGCCCTGGGCTCCGCCGCCCGCCCCGGTCCGCACCAGCTCTTCCAGATCCGCACCCGCATCCTCAGCAACGCCCAGATCAGCGCCAACTCCACGATGACGGTCCCGGTCGCGGGCGTCGCCGGGCTTCCCACCGACGGCATCGCCGCCGTCGCGGTCAACATCGCCGCCAAGGGCGACTTCTTCAACACCGGCTCGCTGGCCGTCTATCCCTCCGACGAGCCCGAACCGGAGGGTGACGTGCTCGTCTACGACGCCACCCGGTACGCCTCGACCATGGTCGTGGCGAAGGTCGGCGACGATGGCGCGCTCAAGCTGGAGAACCGCAGCGGCCAGGCCGTCCGCGTCTACCTCGACGTGCACGGCTACACCCTCGACCACGCCGCGGCCACCGTCGGCGGCACCTACCGCCCGGCCGGGCCGTCGCGCATCGCCGACCGGGTGTCGGTTCCGGCGCTGGGAAATCTCGAGCTGACGACGCCCAGCCTGCCCTCCCCGCAGAGCGTCGCCCTGACGGTGCTGGTGAAGAGCGCCTCCACCGGCACGATCCGGGTCTATCCCGCCGGTGAAGCCTTCCCCTCCGACGCCAATGTCGACTACCCCGCCAACATCCCCGTGCAGTTCTTCACCATCGTCAGACCCGGCGCCAACGGGAAGATCAATCTGCATAACCTGGGCGGCGGCGCGGCCGAGGTCTCGGTCGAGGTGAGCGGCTACTACACCACCGCCGAACGCGCCTCCCTCGTCAAAGCGATCGCCCCGGTCCGGGTGAGCGGCGGCGTGACGATCGCCCCTGGCGGCACGTACGTGCTGCGGCCCTCCGGCAGCGGCGACGTCCCCTCGTCGGGTGTCTCGGCCGTCGGCGTCGCCGTCACCGCCGGGGGAACGGCGAACGGCACCGTCGAGGTCGTTCCCCCGGACAGCGCGACCGTCGTACGGACGGTGGCGTACACGGCGGGCAGGAACACGGTCGGCGTCGCCACGGCCGCGCTCCGCCCGGACGGCACGGTCGTGCTGAGAAACACCGGCGCCTCTCCGGTGACGATCTCCGTGGACGTTTACGCCTACTTCAGCACCAGGTAGCCCCTCCCCAGGCTCTGCGGTTCCGCCGACTGCCCCCAGCGTCATCCGCCACCCCCATGGAGCCCATCATGAACAGATCCACGATCAGAGCGCTCGGCACCGGCGCGGCCGCCATGCTGTTCACGACCGGGCTCACCCTTCCGGCGGACGCGGTCGCTCCTCCGAGCACCGCGTCGCCGGAGCAGCCGCCCTCGTCGGTGGCTCCGGCCGAGCGGGACCGCGTGCTGGCCGCGGACTGGCGTACCTCGCCGGACCTCGCCTGGAGCACCGAGGGCGACGCGACCGGCTTCCACCTGCTGACGGCCGAGGAACGCACCGGCTACACCTGGCGCACGCTGGCGACGCTGAGCGAGCCCGGCTTCGACACCGACCGCTGGATCGGCAATGTCTGCTTCACCGCCTCCGGCAGCAAGGCGGTGGCCGTCTACGCGCCGCGCGCCTTCACCAACCAGGCGGACCTGTTCGACCGCGGGGCCTTCACCGCGCTCATCGACGTGCCCACCGGCAAGGTCACCAAGCTGCCGATCCGCTCCTCGCTCGCCTACTTCAATCCCGGCTGCGGACAGGGAGAGCGCAGTGTGATCACGCAGGCCAAGGGAGGGGGTGAACCGGGAGACGCACCGTCGCGCACCCGGCTGTCCGTACTCGACGCGGCTTCGGGACGGCTGGCCGCGCCCGTCGAGCGGGCCGGGCAGGTCACGTCCGCCATCCCCGTGAACGGCGGCATCGTGGCCGCCACCGGCAGCAGCCTGCGGTTGTTTCCCGCGCACGGCAAGCCGCGCGAACTCGCCAGGGCGGCGTCGGTGCCGTTCAGGCTGGCCGCCGACGCCGACGGAGGCGTGGTGTTCATGGAGCATCAGGGGGAGGTCGCCCGCGTGCGCCGCGTGCCGGTCGCCGGGGGCGAGGCGGCGGAGCTGGCCTCGGGGCCGCTCACCGACGTCAACGTGAGCGCCGGAACGGGCGGGAAGGTGTTCCTCACCGGGAGCCTCACGCCCGCGCGGCCGCTGCCCGCCCCGGTGGCCCGCGTGGACGTTCCCGCCGCGGCCAAGCTCTCGTCCCACGGACGGCTGGCCGTCCTGCCGCAGAAGCGGCCCTCGATGGGCTCCGGTCAGGAGCCGTCCGAGGAATGGGTGCGGGCGATGACCTCGCAGCGCCCCGGCGAACCCCAGGTCGTCCACCTGAAGACCAAGATCACGCCCACCGGCAGGGAGACCGGCTTCACGGTACGGACCTCGGACGGCATGCCCGCCGCCGATACCGCCGCGGGCCGCGGGGCAGCGGCGGCCACCGCCGGCTCGGGGACCGGCACGGTCGACACCGGCGCCTACTGTTCCGTGCCGCGCAACGATCCGTACACGCAGGTTTACCAGCCGACGCCGCGCCAGGTCGAGTGGGCCGCGGACCAGGCGGTGGTCGGCAACCTGACGATGCTCCGCCCAACCGGCTGGAAGCAGTCGGGCCTGACGCAGTGGAGACCGCAGGGCGAGTTCCCGCCTCTCGCCCTGGCGGGCGGCGGCCGGGTTCCGGTACAGGTGTTCCTCGGCATCATGTCGCAGGAGACGAACCTCTGGCAGGCCTCGGGCCACGTGCTGCCGGGAAGCACCGGCAACCCACTGATCGGCAACTACTACGGCCGTGAGCTCTACAACGACGATCCGTCCGACGACTGGGTGATCGACTGGGACAGGAGCGACTGCGGATACGGCATCACCCAGATCACCGACGGCATGCGCAAGCAGGGCCACGAGCGTCCCTGCAAGCCGGACGAGAACTTCTGCGAGGTCGCGCTACCCGCCCGGCAGCAGCGGGAGATCGCCGTCGACTACGCCACGAACATCGCCGCCGGCCTGCGCATCCTCCAGGACAAGTGGAACCAGACCCGCAACGCCGGCCTGATCCACAGCAACGGCGATTCGGCGTGGCTGGAGAACTGGATCTTCGCCATCTGGGCCTACAACTCGGGCTTCCACCCGGACCGGCACGACGGCTCGCCGTGGGGGGTGGGCTGGGCCAACAACCCCGCCAACCCCGTCTACCCGGCCAACCGCCACTTCTTCAACAGCAATCCGCACGACCCCGCCGAGCCGCAGCTCTGGCCGTACGAGGAGAAGGTCATCGGCTTCGCCGCCTACTCCATCTCCACGCCTGACGGCCCCGGTTTCCGCCCCGCCTGGTGGGTCAGCGTCGATGACCGCAACGCCGCCAAACCTCCCGTCACGTCCTTCTGCGACCCGGGCAAGAACGACTGCGACCCGGGCGACACGGCAGCGCCCTGCAAGCACAAGGACGCCTCCGGCCAGTACGACCTGAAGTGCTGGTGGCACACCCCGACGTGGTACCGGATGTGCGGCAGCGGCGTGTGCGGCCACGAACTGCTGCGCTTCGACACCTCCTATCCCGAGCAACCCGACGGCACCCACTACACGCCCAACTGCTCGCTCAGCGGCATCCCGTCCAACGCCTACGTCGTGGACGACGTGCCGTCCTCGGTGCCCATCGTGCGCGCGGGCTGCAGCAGGACCTGGGGCGACTACGGCTCGTTCACGCTCTACTTCAACGAGGCCGAACCGGCGCCGTACGTCTCCAGAGTCGACTTCCACCAGCTCGGCGGCGGCTTCGGCGACCATTTCTGGTTCACCCACACGAGGGACGCCACCGATACCGGCCAGCTCAAGTTCGGCGTCACCGGCGTCTGGCGCCCGCCCAGCTCCATGACCGGGTGGACACGCATCAAGGTGCACATTCCGGAGATCGGCGCGCATACCCAGCTCGCTGACTACATCATCGACCCCGGCGGCAACGCGCCGACCCGGCATCGGATCGTGGGCCAGCACTGGCAGAGGAACACCTGGGTGGATCTCGGCGTGTTCCAGCTCAACTCGGGCGCCAGCGTGTCGCTCAGCAACCTGACGAGACGTGCGGAGGGCCGCGACTGGGACTGGGACATCGCCTTCGACGCCATGGCCTTCATCCCTACGAGCAAGCCCAAGGTCGACTACGTGGGCCTCGGGGACTCCTATTCGGCGGGGCAGGGCAACGAGCCGTACGACGAGGTCAGCAACTTCACTCTGGGCACCCGCGGTTCGACCTGCCACCGGTCCAAGGCCGACGCCTTCGCGCGGATGGTCAGATGGCCCGGCTCGTCCGGCACCATCGAGAGCGAGGCGAGGTCCGGCAACGGCGCCACCGGCTTCGCCCTGCTGGCCTGCTCGGGCGCCCAGACCAAGCACGTCACGGGCGACGCATACGCCAACGGCGAGCCGCCGCAGATCGACCAGGGCTACCTGGACGCCGACACCGATCTGGTGACCCTGACGATCGGCGGCAACGACGCCGGCTTCTCCGACGTCATCAGCCGCTGCAGCCTCGGCCTCAACTGCCGCGACGACAGCACCGAGCACGCCATCGCCGCGCTCGACGGCCCGCTCACCGACACCTATACCAAGATCCACCAGAAGGCGCCGAACGCCCGCATCATCGTCCTGGGCTACCCGCACCTGTTCAACGTGCAGAACGAGGCGCCGCTGACCTGCATCAGCTCCTTCCGCATCGGCCAGCTCGACGCCCTGTGGCTCAACGACATGACCGACAAGATGAACGCCGTCAGCACGGCCGCCATCACCCGCTTGCGCCAGCAGGGGGTCGATATCTCCTTCATCGATCCGGTGCCGGCCTTCACCGGCCACGCGATCTGCGACGACGACCCCTACGTGCGCGCGATCGACGTCACCACCGACGGAGCCTCCTACCATCCCAACCCCGCGGGCCAGCGAGCGTACGCCGCGCTGGTGCAGTCCGTGCTGAACAGCTGACCGAAATGTGAGCACCAGTCATGTCGATCTTCATCGCGCGCCCGCTGGTGGCGCTCGCCCTGCTGCTGACCTCCGCCGGCCCGGTCCAGGCCACATCGTCGTCCTCCGAGGTCACCGAGACGGTGATCAAGGAGGGGCGCATCCTCGACCTCACCATCTCCTCACCGCTGATCGACGTCACCGGCAAGGTGCGGTTGCTCCTGCCGCCCGGCTACCGCAAGACCGCGACGCGCCGCTGGCCGGTGCTCTGGTTGCTGCACGGCGGCGGCGGCTCCTACACCGACTGGACCGCGCGGGGCGCCGCCGACGCGATCGTGGGCACCCGCGACGTGCTGGTGGTCATGCCCGACACCGGCACCTGCTCGGGCTACATGGACTGGAAGGACCCCGGCGTCCCGCCGCACAAGTGGGAGTCCTTCCACATGGGCGAGCTTTACGACCTGCTGAAGAACGAGTACCGCGCCGACGACCGGCAGGCCATTGCGGGCCTGTCCATGGGCGGCGGCGGAGCCATTGGATACGCCGCGCGCTTCCCCGGCAGGTTCACCGCCGCCGCCTCCTTCAGCGGAGCGCTCGACAACGACTATCCGGGCAACCCCGGCCTGCCCGCGCTGGCCGCGATCGCGAGCGGCGCGTTGACCTGCGGCGTCACCGTCGAGCAGATCTACGGCCCGGTCGGCGGTGCGTACTGGAACCGGTACAACCCGAAGCACTCGCTCGCAGCGCTGCGCGGAACGAGACTCTACATCGCCACCGGCGACGGCCAGGCGGGCAAGGACCAGGCCGGGGTGGGCAACCCTCTCCTGGTGGACCCGGTCGAGCAGTCGGTGTACGGCATGGCCACGCAGGCCATCGACACACTGGGCGAGCTGGACGTTCCGGTGCGGGTGCACATCAAGCCCTTCCACCGTCACGACTGGCTCAACTGGCAGGGTGAACTACGGCGCTCGATCGACTTCCTGCTCGGCACCTGACGACCAGGTGCGCCCCTTGGGCGAGTCCCTGGACATTCACCCCGACCGGAGCGACGTGACCTCGGCCGGTGTTCGACGAGACGCCAGAGCTCTACGACCGGACCCAGCCGGGATACGCCCTCGCGACGGTCGCTGCCTGCGCTTGCCCGTGACGGCACGCCTCTGTTGCGGCGGCCGCCGCGGCCGGGCATCGTTGAAGCGCCGTTCCCTTCCTGGAGGCGGACCATGACGCTGGTGCGGGGGTGAGGGTTTGTCCGGCAGGCCCGCGTCGTTCGCCCGTCGGCTTTCCGCTCTGGACCCGCGCGTGCTCGACGTCGCCCTGGCGGTCGCGCTGGGCGTCGGCACCTCGTTGTGGGAGGTGCTGGAGCTGGGCAAGGGCCGCCCGGCCGATGCGCCGTCGCTGGCGCTGACCGCGCTGGTGAACGCGCCCCTCGCGCTGCGCAGGCGAGCGCCGCTCACCGTCCTGGTCGTCTCGACGACGGCTGCGCTGCTCTATCACCTGCTCGGCTACCACCCGGGGCTCAACAGCATCGGCCCGCTGCTGGCGCTGTACTCCGTGGCGGCGCACGGTTCCTGGCAGGCCGGCGCGGGCGGGGCGGTGCTGGTGGTGGCCGAGTGGACGCACGCCTCGGTCAACCAACCCGGCGTGGCGCTGTGGTCGGCGCTGGGCCAGTCGCTCATCGTGGGCGGCTGGGCCTTCACCACAGGGACGATCGTGCGCCTGCTGGGCACGCGCGGCAAGCAACTGGCCGCGCTGGCCGGGCAGTTGGCCGCGGAACAGGACGCGGCCACCCGCCGGGCGGTGACCCGCGAGCGGGTGCGCATCGCCCGGGAGCTGCACGACGTCGTGGCACACCACATGTCGGTCATATCTGTACAGTCCGGGTTAGGCCGCTATGTAGCACTCTCCGACCCCGCCACCGCGCACGCCACGCTGGGCGTCATCGCGGACACCAGCCACGAGGCGCTCACCGAAATGCGGCGCCTGCTGTCGATCCTGCGCGTCGAGGCCCACGAGGAGGACGAGGGGCGCTACTCCACGATGTCCCGCCTGAGCGACCTGGATACGCTGGCGGAGCGTATGCGCGCGGCCGGGCTGAACGTCCGGTTGGCCGTCGAGGGGCCGGCCAGGGCGCTGCCGCCGGGGCTCGACCTGTGCGCCTACCGCATCGTCCAGGAGTCGCTGACCAACGTGCTCAAGCACGCCGGGGCCGGCTGGGCGGACATCAACCTGACGTACGCGCCCGACACGCTGACCCTCCGCGTCACCGACGACGGCGCGGGCCCCGCCCCGGGATCAGGCCGTGGCGGGCACGGGTTGATCGGCATGACTGAACGTGTCAGGCTCTACCAGGGAACGATCATCACGGGCGGTCGCCCGCAGGGCGGGTACGAGGTTCTGGCGACCTTTCCACTCTCCCCCTCCGAAGAGGACGAACGGATCTGAGGCAGGGCGATGACCAAGGTCCTGGTGGTGGACGATCAGGTGCTCATCCGGGCCGGCCTGGCGGCGCTGCTGCGAGCCGCCGGGCTGGAGGTGGTGGGCGAGGCCGTCGACGGCGAGGAGGCCGTGCGCCTGGCCGCCGAGCTCCGGCCCGAGGTGATCCTCATGGACATCAGCATGCCGCGCGTGGACGGCATCACCGCCATGGAGCGAATCCTGGCCTCGGCCCCGGGCGCACCACCCAAGGTCCTCATCCTGACCACCTTCGACCTGGACGAGTACGTCTACAACGCCTTACGCCTGGGGGCCAGCGGCTTCCTGCTCAAGGACACCTCCCCCGAGCGCATCATCTCGGCCATCGGCACCGTCGCCGCGGGTGACGTGCTGCTGGCGCCTGGCATCACCAAGCGCCTGATCGAGGCGTTCATCGTCCCGCCCACGCCCCCGCCCTCCCTCGACGGCCTGACCGTCCGCGAGACGGAGGTGCTGTGCCTGGTGGGGCAGGCGCTGTCGAACAAGGAGATCGCCGACCGGCTGTCGGTGAGCGAGGGCACCATCAAGACCCATCTCAACCGGCTGATGAGCAAGCTGGGCCTGAACAGCCGCGCGCAGGCGGTGGTGCTGTCCTACAACTGCGGTCTGGTCAAGCCCGCCGCCCACTGATCGGCGCCTCAGCGGGCGGTGCGTCCGGGATGGCGGATGCCCCGGAGCTTGCGCCGGCGCATGGGCCCGGACGGACGTTCGGCAAGCAGATCACGCGCATCCCACCCGAGGCATCGCCTCCGGCGGCGACGCCGCACGGTTCAGCCCGGCCAGCCCGTTCAACATGCTCGCTGACTCACTGCGCCTGGGCGACTTCGCCGCCGACCAGATCGCCGAGCTCTACGACCAGCACACCCAGGCGACCGGCCAGGAGTTCACCAAGGACGCGATGGACCGGGTCTTCGAGCTGGCGCAGGGACAACCATGGCTGGTCAACGCCCTCGCCCATGAGATCACTTTCGAAATGGGGGTGAGTGGCGCCATCACCACCGCTCGGGTTGATGAGGCCAAGGAACGGCTGATCCAGGAGCGCCCCGTCCACCTGGACGCCCTCATGGCGCGACTGTACGAGCCCCGGGTGGAACGGGTGATCCGGGCGATCATGGAGGGAACACTGCCGGGCACGGACGCTTCCTTCGACGATGACGTCTCCTACGTTCGCGATCTGGGTCTCATCCGGGGAACCGGAGCACCGGAGATCGCCAACCCGATCTACCGAGAGTTCCTGCTGCGGCACTCGCTCCTGTGCGCCGACCTGCTGCGCCGGGAACAGCACGGACCTTTCACCGACGAGGCGCTGGTCCAGGCTCGCCTGAGAATCTTCGGAGCGGCGGATTTCGGCGACGTTTCGAGTGGGCCTTGCTGAGTTCCGACGATATCGGCACGACTGTCAAGGTGACACGACCTACGTCGGCTCAGGCCGGGCCTAAGGTACTTAGGTACCATGGACTCGGGAGGGATAGATATGGCTGCTGCCACGAAGCGTCAAGCACCCCTGAAGATCGACCCTGCGACGGACGAGTTGATCTCCCAGGCTGCGCATTTCCTCGGCATGACCAAGAAGGACCTCGTGTCCGAGGCCGTCAAGGGTTATCTGGAGCAGCGCCGTGAGGAGATCCGCAAAGGCATGATCGAGTCTATGAAGGTGCTGGACGGCTCGCTCGGTTCAAGCGTCGCCGCGCTCACCGGGCTGTCACGCGAGAAGATCGACCAGCTCGGCGGTGTCGGTGAGTGGGAGGACTGATCTCATGTCGGTCCGCCCCACGCTCAGATGTCTGCGCGACGACCTATCTCTACCCGTCCCGTCGGCCCGGACCACACTCGACCAGATCGACCACCCTTTGCTACAGAAGGCAAGCGACCAGTTCGCCGCCCCTGACACCCCGCATGAGCGGATCCGGGCCATCGACGATGTCGTCCTCTTCAAGGTCAAGACCGGCCGATGGCGGGGTGCCGTCCTCTCCGACGAACCCGACTCCGAGGTGCGGGACTGGCTTGTGGCTGCCGGCATTCGCGCAGGCAGCGATACAACGCGACGATGGCCACGAGACCTACGTCGCGATCCGAATCACCGGCTCAGTCCCGATAAACCTCACCGCGATGATTCTTTCTCGCGTTCCCGGCTGCACATTTGATGCTTGGTTTCCCGAGTACACACTGCCCGAACGTGACTGGCTACCCGCCGAACAAGTCTGGTCAAATATGATGGGCCCCAAGGCAGCGTCACAGCTTCTCGACGACATGTTTTAGGGAGACATCGGCCACGTACGGCGGAGCGACCACATGGGCGTCGCTCCGCTATGGTAAAGAACCCCATCCGGCCGCCGGATCATCGTCCTACGTGTGTGACAGGTGCCCGAGTTTTGCTCAGAGCCAATCCCACTGCTGGGAGGGTTTCCGGCCCGCGGGCTTGGATCAGCCTGCCGCAAGCATCTGCAGCAGGCGATCGAAGGCAGTGATATCCGTGCATCCGACCGCACGAGCAAAGGGAATCTCGGCCACGCCCTTGTTGCGCCTTCTTGGAAATCGACGCAAGTTGGAATGATAGCGGAATTCAGAGTTGACGCTCAGACCGCGGATGGCGCCAATCGCCTCAAGCACCGCCAGAGGGGTTTCCGGGTGGATCCTGGTCTCGATCACCTCGCGGAGGGTATGCATGCGGACGAGGTAGATCGTTACGCAGCTTCTTGGATGACCCAATTCGCAGACCTTCTTCACGAGGTGGGTTAATTCATACCCCCTGTCGACCGCAATGTCGACGAGGCGCTGCTCAAACTCCGTCAGGGGGTGCTTGGTGAGATTCACTCGAACTCCTCAATCGACGTCAATCCACACGCCACTCTCAGCCAACGCGATCTTCTGCGATGTCCGGCTCGGCGAACAGCCCACCCATACCTTGGTGATCCACATGCCCCTGACAACCGTCAGGCGCTCACCTTCAATTGGTGGAAAGGTCGCCACCGGCGGCGACCCGGCACGGTTCAACCCGGCCGGCTCGTTCAACGTCCTCGCTGACTCACAGCGCCTGGGCGATTTCACCACCGACCAGATCGCCGGACTCTACGACCAGCACACGCAGGCGACCGGCCAGGAATTCGCCAAGGACGCGGTGGACCGCGTCTTCGAGCTGACCCAGGGACAACCCTGGCTGGTCAACGCCCTCGCCCACGAGATCACTTCGGAGATGGGGGTGAGCGGCGCCATCACCACCGCACAGGTCGACGAGGCCAAGGAACGACTGATTCGGAAGCGCCCCATTCACCTGGACGCCCTCATGACACGACTGTACGAGCCACGGGTGGAACGCGTCATCCGGGCGGTTATGGAGGGAATGCTGCCGGGCAAGGACGCTTACCTCCATGATGACGTCTCCTACGTTCGCAATCTGGGTCTCATCCGGGGAAGCGGAGCGCCGGAGATCGCCAACCCGATCTACCGAGAGTTCCTGCTGCACCACTCGCCCCTGTGCGCCGACCTACTGCGCCGGGAACAGCAGGGGCCTTTCACCGACGAGGCGCTGGCCGAGGCCCGCATGAGGATCTTTGGGCCCTCAGCTCAAGATGGTGGCAGAATGTGACCATGCCAGCACCCCCAGCGAAGTTCTTCAATACCACCGGTCCGTGCGACCCGCAGCGCCACTACATGCTGCCTCCCACACCACGGCTTCCCGAGGCGCGCGCGCTCATCGAGATGGACCGCTACTTTGTGCTGCACGCGCCCCGGCAGACCGGCAAGACGACCACGCTGGCCGCCCTGGCGTCCGAGCTGACCGCCGAGGGCGGCATCGCGGCGCTGATGTTCTCCTGCGAGGACGCCAAGACCGCCGGTGACGATGTTGCTCTTACGGAGGCGGTTCTGCTGGATACACTCCGCGAGGCCGCCGAGGCCTCGGGATGGCCCGACGAACTGCTGCCGCCGGACCCCTGGCCGCAGGCGCAGGTGGGCAGCCGGTTCCGTAAGGCGCTGAGTGCGTGGTGCCGCCGCTGCCCACGCCGGGTCGTGCTGTTCCTCGACGAGATCGACGCCCTGCAAGGCACCAGCCTGATCAGCATCCTCAGCCAGCTCCGCCACGGCCACAACGTACGATCGGGGGGGCGTCCGTTCCCCGCCTCTGTGGTGCTGTGCGGATTGCGCGATCTGCGCGACTACAAAGTCGCCTCCGGCGGCGACCCCGTACGGTTCAGTCCGGCCAGCCCGTTCAACATCCTCGCCGACTCGCTGCGCCTGGGCGACTTCACCACCGACCAGATCACCGAACTCTACGACCAGCACACCCAGGCAACCGGCCAGGAATTCACCAAAGACACGGTGGACCGGGTCTTCGAGCTGACCCAGGGACAACCCTGGCTGGTCAACGCTCTCGCCCATGAGATCACCTTCAAAATGGGAGTGACCGGCACCATCACCACCTGCCAGGTGGACGACGCCAAAGAGCGACTCATTCGGGCCCGCGCCACCCACTTGGACGCCCTGGCGGCGCGGCTGCACGACCCCCGCGTCAAACGAGTGATCGAACCCATCGTGGCCGGCACGTCCCCGGGCACGGACATCGCCTTCGACCACGCCGCCTCCTACGTACACGACCTCGGCCTCATCCGGGGCACCAGAGACCTGGAAATCGCCAACCCCATCTACCGGGAAGTCCTGCTCCGGGTCCTGGGCGACCGCACCGAACGGTTCGTACGCGCCGACCCGCACACCTTCGTACTCCCCGACGGCCGCTTCGACCTGCCACGCCTGCTGGAAGAGTTCGTGATCTTCTGGCGCGAACACGGCGAAGTCCTCATCCAGCAAGAGGGCTATCACGAAGCCGCCTGCCAGATCATCCTCATGGCCTTCCTGCACCGCCTCGTCAACGGCGGCGGCTACCTCGACCGCGAATACGCCGCCGGCACCAAACGCCTCGACATGCTCGCCCGCTGGCCCTACAACGGCCCCGACGGCCAACGACTCATCCAACGCGAAGCCATGGAACTCAAAGTATGGCGACCCGGCGCAGACGACCCCCAACCCGAAGGCCTCGCCCAGCTCGACCGCTACCTCGACCGCCTCACCCTCACCACCGGCGTCCTGGTCATCTTCGACCGTCGCCCCGAAGCTCCACCCTGGAAGGAACGCGGCGGCTTCGACCAGGCGACCACACCGTCCGGCCGCCAGGTCACCGTCCTGCGAGTGTGAAGGGCGTCCCGGGTGCCGTGAGGAGATCCGCAACGGCATGATCGAGTCCATGAAGGTGCTGGACGGCGGCTTGGATCAGCTCGCCGTAAGCGTCTGTAGCAGGCGGTTGAAGGCGGTGACATCTGCGCACTCGACCGAACGAGCGAAGGCGATCTCCTTCACGCCTTTGTTGAGTCTTTTCGGGAATCGACGCAAGTTGGAATTGTGACACAATGCCGAGTTGATACTGAGACCGTGAACGGTCTCAATCGTTGCGAGCACCGCCATTGCGGTTTCCGGGTGGATCATGACTTCGATTACCCGACGAAGGGCTCGCATACGGTCTAAATAGATCGTCACGCGGCTTGCCGGATGACTCAATTCGCAGACGTACTTCAATAGGTGGGTTGATTCATATCCCCGGTCGACCGCAACGTTGGCGAGACTCTGCTCGAACTCCGTCAGAGGGTACCTGGTGAGACCCACTCGAACTCCTCAACCGACGTCAATTCACCCTCGACCATCGCGATCTTCCACGATGACCTGCCCGGCAAACGACCCACCCATACCCTAGCCACCCCTCGCTCGTCCTGGGAGGGTTCGCGCGCCGTAGCCGGCAAGGGCCTGCTACTGAGCTGGGTCGTCAACGCGCAAGACCCGCACGTACGGAACTTCTCCGCAGCGTCACGCCTACGACTGCAGTGAGCAAGAGCCACACGCCCTGACAACCGTCAGGCGCTCACCTTCAATTGGTGGACACGTTGCTTGGACAAACCCATGACGCGTGCCGTATCTGGCTCCGACCAGTGGCTTGTCAGTACTTTCGCGGCCTTGACCGCTAGTTCCGCAGCGCGCTTGGCATGCGCTTCGGCTAGTTCCTTCTCGCGGCTGTATTCCGCCACTACTCTCGCCACCTCCTCAGGGAGATCGAAGACGAACTCCACGGCGGGAGTCTCCTCGGGCCATGCCCAGGCGTGAATCTCCGTCAAGTCGCGCTCCAGCTGGGACAAGGAACTTGCCACACCGACTCCTTCGACCTCACCGCTGGGGCAGCGCGACACCCACCGCCGGTTCTCATACGTGACGACATACGTAATCGTCTTGCTCATCGGCTCATCCTCTCTACGACCGCCTCCAGCCGCTTGACGGCCTCGCGAAAGAGCTCCGGGTCGCGGTCCGGGTCGGCACAAGGAGAATACCGCGCTAGGAAGCATCCTCCTAGCTAAGTAGGAGCATTCCTCCTAGCGTGCAGCCCTTCCCTGATCGCAATCCACCGGGATCGCCGGCTCCGCCGAACTGCTCGGCCATACCCTGGTGCCTCACACTCGCCTGGGAGGTTCCGCGTGCCGCAGCTCGCCTTCGCCAACAGTTTCTGGGAGAGCTTCGACGCTCTGGAGAAGCCGGTCAAGGCGGGCGTGCGTAAGGCCATGAAACGGTTCCAGTAGCTCGCCATCGCCGAGCTGTACGCCGACAAGGGCCTGCACCTGGAGTCTGTGGTGAACGCGCGGGACCCGCGGATGCGGACCATCCGCGTCACCGAGTTCTGGCGCGGATGGTCCTGGCGCCGGACGACGGCACCGACACGTTCCTGCTGCTGAACGTCGTGCCACACGACGAGGCCTACGGCTGGGCGGCCAAGCGGCTCTACACCGTCAACTCCGCCACGCACGCCCTGGAGGTGCGCAACGTCGTCGCCATCGAGCAGCTCACCCCGGCCCTGGAGCAGGCGGCGGCCGAGGCGCCGTCGCTGCTGTTCGCCAAGCACTCCGACGCCGTGCTGCGTGATCTCGGCATCGACGACCAGGTTCTGCGCGCCGTCCGGACCATCATCGACCAGCCGCAGCTGAACGCGTTCGCCTCGCTCCTGCCCGAGGACCAGTTCGAGGTGCTGCAGTATCTCGCGGAGGGGTTCTCGCCCCAGGAGGTCTACCAGCAGGTCGTGGCCGAGCGCCGCCCCGGCGATGCCTCTGCCGACGCGGACCGGAGCCTCGAGCGGGCGATCATCAACACCACGACCCGCATCACCCTGGTGAGCAGCGCGGACGAGCTGACCGACGTGCTCAGCAAGCCGTTCGCCGCGTGGCGGGTCTTCCTGCATCCCTCGCAGCGGCGCGTCGCGTACCGGCCCTCCTACAACGGGCCCGCGCAGGTGACGGGCGGCCCGGGAACGGGCAAGACGGTGGTCGCGCTGCACCGGGTCAAGCACCTGCTCACCCGCTCGCCAGGCAGCCGGATCCTGCTCACGACGTACACCACCGCGCTCGCGGCGGCGCTGCGGGAGAATCTCGAGCTGCTTCTCGACGACGAGAAGCAGCTCGCGAGGGTGGACGTCACCACGGTTAACGCCTACGTCTACCGCGTCGTGCGGGCGTTGGCCGGCCGCACGCCCAAGATGATCGGGGACGCCGACGAGCGGCAGATCTGGCGGCGCGTCATCCGGCGGCTGGACCTGCCCTGGACCGAGCAGTTCCTGCGCCAGGAGTACCGGCATGTCGTCCTCGCGCAGCGGATCAATTCGCGGACCGAGTACCTCCAGGCGCCCCGGCGGGGCCGGGGCACGGCGATCGGGCCGCGGCAGCGGGAGCAGGTCTGGGATGCGGTGGAGGCGTTCACGGCGGAGCTCCGTAACGGCGGCGTCAGCACCCACCTGCAGCTCTGCGCGGAGGCGACCCGCCTGCTCGGCGGCTCCGACCTGAGGCGGTACGGCTTCGACCACGTCATCGTGGACGAGGCTCAGGACCTGCACCCGGCGCAGTGGCGAGTGCTGCGCGCTGCCGTCCTCGACGGCCCGGACGATCTCTTCATCACAGGCGACCCGCACCAGCGGATCTACGACTCCAAGGTGTCACTCAGCTCACTCGGCATCTCCGTGGCCGGGCGAAGCGGCCGACTGCGCATCAACTACCGCAGCACGGCGGAGATCCTGACCTGGTCGACCGGCCTGCTCGACGGGTCGCTCGTCGAGGACCTGGGCGGACAGGGCAACGAGAGCCTGTCCGGCTACCGGTCCCTGCTGCACGGTAAGCGCCCTCGCACGGCCACTTTCCCGAGCGAGCAGGCCGAGGTCGCGGCAGTCTTGGAATCGTGGACGAGGCCGACTCGGTCCAGATGAAGCTGGACGAGATCTTCGCCCCCTCGGCGACACTCGTATCCCCAGGTCCCGAATCCTGGCTCGACCAGTTGCACACCCACAAGATCGAGGAGCTCTCGCGACGCGGCCGGCTGCCCCTCACGGACCAGGACATCGAGCGGTGGAACTCGGCGCTGACCGTCGTCACCGCCGCCACCGACCGGCTTTACCGGCTGCTCATCTCCGGTGGGGAGCTGCGTGACTGGGCGGACATCGAGTACTTCAGCCCGTGGACCCTGCAGGAGAAGCTACTCGGGGACTGGTTCGACGAGCAGCACCCGGGCCCCGAAGGCGTGCACGACGAGCGGCAGCTGTACGAGCCCTACGACGACGATTCGCCAGACGCCGATGAGAGCCACCTCTCCCTGGACTCTCTTCGTTCGCAGCTCACCGAGCTCCTGGACGCCTTCCGCGACGATCCGCTGGGCGACTCCGGCCCGTACGACACGAGCACCGACGACCTGATCGACACCACCCGCGACCTCCTGCACACCCTCAACACGGCCCGTACACGCGCCCGCGTCAAGGCACTGCTCGACAAGCTGATCCAGGGCACACCTGCCTCCGCACGGGACGACGCCTGGCGCGACCTGACCTGCCGGCGGCTCGAGTTCCTGCTCGTGCTGTCGGCTCTCCACCAGCGCCTGGAACGCCTGACGTTCCTCTGGCCCCAGGTCGAGGCCGCCCTCCGGCTGGACTCCACCGGCAACGAACTGGCGAGGCGACCGCCGCTCGACTATGCACCGCTCATCCCCGAGGCCCCGAGGCCCCGATGGGCAACGTCCTCGGCTTCCAGTACCTCCCGGACGAGCGGGAACGCGACGAGGACGGCAACAACAGCGGCACCCTGCGCTTCTTCCGGTGCGCGGGTGTAGGCCGGGAGCTGCTTCTCTCTCTCCACGAGCTGGGCGCAGACCCAGGACAGGGACGCCCGGGACCGCACGTGGTGCTCATGTCGGGAACCAGCTGGGCCGGGGCGTCGACCCGGGCCCATGTCCTGGCGTCTGTGGGCGCCGTGCTCATGCCGTCGGAACGCTCGCTCGACGCGGTGGGGAAGTCGCGGTTCGCCACGCGTTTCCTCTATGACGCCAGCGGAGCGCCTCTGAGCCTGTCCGGCACCGACCCGAAGGTCCGGCCCGCCGCCGCCAGGGCTCTCGCCATGCGCCTGGGCAGCCCTGGGTGGGGTGGCGGCGCGAGCCCGCTGGAGGAGGAGCTGGCCCTCGTCGGGGATGACAACCGGCGCCGGGCGATCCTGCTCGTCGGCAGCTACAAGGAGGCGAACGCCGTCGCCGACACTCTGCACGGGCTGGACCGCTGGCGAGGCAGGGTCCAGGTCCTGGCCGCCGACGACGCCGATCTCGATCAGTCCGTACGCGGCACGGACCCGGCGGTCGCGGAGCACGCCATCACGTTGCGGCGGGGCGACCTCGCCATGTTCGCCGAGGACCACGATGCCGAACTGCTGGTGGCACCCTTGCTGGCGGTCGAGCGCGGGCACAACATCCTCAACACCGATCGCAACGCGGCCTTCGGCACCGCGCTGTTCCTGGCTCGGCCGCATCCCCGTCCCGACGACCTGGCGCTGGCGATCTTCGCCGTGAACGACTGGGTCTGCCGTTTCGTCCGCGACCAAAGGCGGCCCGACAACCGCGAAGGTCCGGCCACGTTCGGCGAGCTCGTCGCCAAGGCCGCCGGACTCGACCGGGCCGGGCTTGACTTCCGCCACGAGGCGCGGCAGGAATGGCGTCGGCTGCTGTCCCGGCGCTACGTCTACTCACGGCTGTCGCCCTGGGAGAAGCGGGCTTTCGCCTGGGATCAGCTGGTCACCATGTGGCAGGTCATCGGCCGGCTCGTACGGGGCGGGGTGCCTGCCCGGGTCGTCTTCGTCGACGCCAGTTTCGCCCCGAAGATGGCCCGCGCGCTGTCCCCCGGCGCGACAGGACCTGTTCCCCTGGAAGACGGCCTTCTGACGGCGCTCCGCTCCATCCTCGCCCCCTACTTCGACAGCGAGGCCGCCACGGCGAACTTCCCCGATCCCGCGGATCCGGCGCTCGCCCGGCTGCTCTACCAACCGCTGTACAACGCCCTGTCCGACCTCGAACACCACAGCTGAGGACCACCGTGCCAGTCAATTACGACTCCATCCGCACCGCCTCCTGGCAGCCCGTCTCGCAGGACGCCGGCGTCGTCGGCCGCTACCGCGCGCTGCGCTTCCCCGAGAACTGGCGCGACACGATCCTCGCGCTCTGCAACCTGGGCCGCCCCGAAGGGGCTGAACCTTATCGCACGGTGCCCACCTACCGCTTCGAACAGGTGATTCAGGCCTTCGCTCCCGACCTTCTGGTGCTGCCCCGTCCGTCCGAGCGCTGGTTGTACGTGCCCGAGGAGGTCGCGGACCCGCTGCCTGGCCCTGTGCTCCGTGCGCTGCTGGACCGCTGGCTGGGGGACTTGCGGCCGGAGTCGGAGCATCGGGCCGCCCTCAAGGACGTCCGCGCCGAGCTGTCGGCGTCCCCGCCGACCTGGGAGCCGGTCGAGGTGGAGCTGCTCCGATGCCCGACGACACCGGGCGGCGGCACGGCCTCGCCCCTCGCGCAGCAATTCACGCTCAGCACCGACTGGCTGGCGAGGCGTGTTCTCGCCCTTGGGCCGTATGAGCATGCCGCCGGTCGCCTCCAGTTCCGAGCTGTGCCACGAGGACCTCGTGACAAGGGTGCCGAGCTGGTCTCTCAACCGCTGCCCTTCGTGTCCGGCACGCGGACCTGGTGGTACTCGATCGTCCTCAACATCACCCTCCACACCGTTCCCTTCGACTCTCTTCCCCGCTTCAACCTGCACTTCGGCGTCCGGCGCTGGGCGACTCGGGTCAGCTCGACGACCGGCAAGGTCCATCTGCCGTACCGTCGCAAGACGACCGTGGTGTTGCGGCCCCGGGTGCCGTACCTGCCCGGCGCGCCGCGCAGCGAGCGCTACGCGCTGGCCAGGGTGGAACGCCGCTGGGACAGGGAGCGGGCGGAGTGGACCACCAGTTGGGTGAACGGCGGCCCGGCCGGCATCCTGCGCGGCATTTCGCTGGCCGAGCCTTTCCCTGGCGCGGAAGAGATCCTTTCGAGCCCCGAGGATTGGCTGGATCAGGGTCTGCGCGCGGGCATCGTCTACAGCACGGCGATGGGCGGCCACGAGGTCAAGGCGGGCCTCATGTCGCATCAGCGTTCCGAGCTCACGGAGTGGGCGGAGCAGGCCCTGCCCGCCGAGATGCGGGCGGCTCCCGCTCTCGTCCGCACGCGGCGCGCGAAATCTTCCAAGCCTCTCAACGCAGCTCCCGCCAGCGTGAAGAAGGAGGACAAGCAAGAAACAGATGTCCGCAGGTCCTCGGAACGGCGGATGAGCGCGGCCTTCGCGATGTCCAGCCTGGCCCCAGACGCCGATCCGGAAACGCTTCCGGTGCTGGAGGCACGGCTTCTCTGGCAGACCCGCGAGCTACGCGAGGCAGCGATCGCGGAACTCGTCGAACAGCTCGGGCTGAAAGGTGATGGCGACGCCATGTCCGAGGAGCAGCACGAGGCTGCCCGCCCCGGCGACCCGGTGCTTTTGGAGTGGCAGTCCGCCGAACTCACCATGCGGCTGCGCTGCATCAAACTGACAGCCGGCCTCGGAGAAGGGCTCGCTCTTGCGCCGAAGGGGACTCCGCGCCCGCTGTCGGCGATCAGCACGGCCGTTCAGGCCCGGCGTACCAGTGCCCGCGGCTGGCTCGCCGAGGACATCACGAACAAGAATCCCACGCTGGCGCTGGTGGAACTCGACCGCAGGGCCGACTTCGAAACCGGCGACCACGACCCCAAGTTCGCTCTCAGGCTCGGCTTCGCCGACGCCGGCGCGGTCACCCAGTTCGTGACGGTGCCCAAGAAGGCCGGCCGATACGACTCGGTGAAGACCCTCGGTCATCGTGTCTCGATGGCCTGGGACGACGGCCTGCGTCAGCTCGGCATTCGCGTGCATCCCGAGCACAGTCTCGGCGAGAGGTTGCCCGCCGGACTAAGGTATGCCGCCATCTGGCTCGTCAGGAAGAATCGCACGGCACGCAACAGGTGGGCGGCGCACGTCCCGATCGCTGTGCTGGTGACTCCGCGGGGCTCCGGCAGCGGCGTCGCCGACGTCCAGGGGTGGGACCCGGAGGCGAATGAGTGGATCTCGTATCCCGCCCTGCTGCTGAAGCTGACGCGGCTCGCGGAGGTCTCCGTTCCCGGCAGTGGGAACGGCGGACAGGGCAGCTATTACCGCGACATGGACCAGCAGCGGCGCGACACTGAGGAGTGGTTGCAGAAGATGCTGCGCTCCCTGCGTGGCACGCCCACGCTGCTCCTCGCCCACGGACAGAACGCCCGCTCACACTGGACGTGGCTCCAGGACGGCCGCGTCGAACCGGACCGTATCCGAGACGGTCATGCGCCGGGCCGCAGGCTCCATCCGGACCTGCGGCTTGTCCGCGTGCGGACCGCACGGGATCGGGAGACTCCTCAGTGGTGGGGTCTCAACCCGAAGGATGAAGCGAACGGACTGCCATCTCACCTGTGGGTTCCTCAGAGTGAGGGTATGAGCCGGGTCTTCTACAGCACCACGCCCAAGCCCGCCCAGTTCAGGACCTCGGCCATCGAAGCCGACAAACTGGCTCCGCGTCCCCGCCGCGGCAGCGAAGGTGGGAGCAGGATCGACACCAACATCCCGGGCTGGAATCCCGGGCTCGTGGAGATCGCCGTTCTCGGGTGCCATCAGGACGACGGTGACGATCCGGAGTCGCTGGCGTTCGCCGTGCATCAGCTGCGTCAACCACCGGACTACCCGCAGGCGCTCGCTCTGCCTCTCCCGCTGCACCTGGCCGAGCTCGGCCAGGAATACGTCCTGCCGACGATCGCCGAGGAGGATGCGGACACCGCAGTCGAGGGCGCGTATTCCACAGAAGGCGACGTGGTTTCAGCGGCCGCAGACGATCCGGACGCAGCCATCGTGGCAGGACTCGGTACCGGCCCGGACTCCGAGGAGGATCGGCAAGCATCAATGCCCGATATGTGACGTGCGGGCTGGATGCCCAGCATCGGTTACAGGCGTTGAGTTCAGTCATCCCCCTGATCATCCGACCCCTTACGTGCTCCTTCCACTATCGGCCCAGATGGCAGCGCCGGTCAAACGCCTTTCGATCACCCGGGAAGCCGCCGAAGTGGAGCTGACCAGGAGGTTCGCCTACCCTGGAAGGGCGAGGGGAGTACTTCCCAAGAGCCGGCCCGGTCAGTACGGGCGTGACCTCGTCCCCGGGCGGCCGCCCGCAAGGTGGTGGCTGAAGGAGACCTCGAACGGCCCGTCCGGTCCGAGGAGGTTCCATGCCCGTCCCTACAGGCCTGATGACGGCTGCCCCGTTGGAGACGATCGGCTCGCCGCAGCTGTGGGCGATCACCGTTGGCTGCCTCGCGCTGCTGCTGGGCGCGGACTTCATCGTGACGCGGCGCCCGCACGAGGTGCGGATGCGGGAGGCTGGTCGGTCTTCTACCTGGCGCTTCCCCTGCTGTTCGGCCTCTACGTGTGGCGTGCGTTCGGGCCGCAGGCGTCGGTGGAGTTCTACACCGGGTACGTGGTGGAGAAGTCGCTGTCGGTGGACAACCTGTTCGTGTTCATGCTGCTGCTGTCGGCCTTCGCGGTGCCCCGCGAGCTCGCCCAGCGGGTGCTGCTGTACGGCATCATCGGGGCACTGGCGCTGCGTGCGGTCTTCATCGCTTTGGGCGCGGCCGCGCTACAGAGCGGCGCCTGGGCGTTCCTGCTGTTCGGCGCCATCCTGATCGTCACCGCGGGCAAGATCCTCGCCGACGCGCTGAGCGGCAAACAGCAGGAAGTGGACATCTCCTCCATGCGCACGATCCGGCTGCTGCGGCGCTTCATGCCGGTCACCGGCGACTACTGCGGCTCCCGCCTGACGGTTCGCGAGGATGGTCGGCGCGCCCTGACCCCGCTGACGCTGGCCATCGTGGCCGTCTTCGCCACCGACATCGTCTTCGCGGTCGACTCGGTGCCCGCCGTGTACGGCGTCACCAAAGACCCCTTCCTCGTCTTCGCCACCAACGCCTTCGCCCTGCTCGGGCTGCGGGCGCTGTACTTCGTGCTGCTGGGCGTGCTGGAGAAGCTACGCCACCTCAACCACGGGCTCGGCGTCATCCTGGGCTTCATCGGAGTCAAACTCGCCCTGCACTGGGCGCACGGCATCTGGCCCACAATCCCGCAGATCCCCACCCTGGTCTCACTCGGCGTCATCATCGTGGTCCTGACGACCGTCACGATCACCAGCGTGCACGCCAACCGCCGCGATGCCCGCCGAGATGTCCAACATGCCACCCTCCCACCCTCGGACGGTTAGGTCGCAGCGCGCTCGATTGCGTAGCTTGACGAGCGTGTCCCACTACACGCTGGTCTCGAACGCCGATCAGATCACGTTCTTACCGAAGCCCAAACCAGCATCCTGCACCGCCTGGCGAGATCCGCCTCCAGCTCGCGCAGCAGATCATCGATCCGGGCCGCACCGGCGACAGCGGCCTGCACATCAACGGACGCCGACATCCCCGTCATCACGGTGACCGCGTCGCCATACGCGCGAGCCAGCGCCGCCAGCGCGGCCTCCAGCTCTCCCCCCGTCGCCGGTGTGCCCGGCACAGCAACGGTCGACGTGACGGTGTTCCGCCAGACCACCGCCGCCGCCCGGGGAGTTCGCGAGCAAGGGGAGATCGCGGAGGCCTCCCGGCTGCTGCGTGGCGCGCTGGCGCTGTGGCGCGGGCGGGCGCTCGACGGGTTGAGCGGAGCCTTCTTCGAGGGCCGCCGCGCCTGGCTCGAACAGCCGCGCGCGTCGGCCATGGAGGAGCGCTGGGCACTCGACATCGAGCAGGGCGACTGTGGCGAGGTGATCGCCGAACTGACGCTCGCGACGGCGGCGGAGCCCTGTCGCGAGCGGTTGTGGGAACTGCTCACGTGGGCCTTCGACCGCGACGGCCGCCGCGGGGAGGCTCTGTCGGCCTACCGGCGGATCGCCCGGTTGCTGGACGACGATCTGGGCCTGGAGCCCGGCCCCGGCCTGCGGAAGATGTACGCCCGGATCAGGACGGCGGCCGACGCCTCACTCGTCTGAGCCACTCCCATGGGCCGTTGATTCTTGGCTGATACATGGCTGAGGCGTCGTGGATGTCCGCGGCGCGCATCCTTGTATCGTCTTTGTGGCTAATGCGTCAGCTTTTGGGGAGAAATGTCGGCTTCGGAGGTCGGTGGCAGGTCGTCGGCTCCGGTGACCGTGCTGCTCGTCGAGGACGACGAGGTGATCCGCAAGTCGGTCGGGATGGTGCTGGAGCGCTACGGCTATCACGTGAGCACCGCCGGCGACGGCCTGACCGGGCTCGAACTGTTCAGGGAGCAGCGGCATGACGTGCTCCTGCTGGACGTGATGCTGCCAGGGCTGGACGGCATCGGGCTGTGCCGGCAGGTCAGAGAGTGGAGCCTGGTGCCGATCCTGATGATGTCCGCACGTGGTGACGCCCTGGACGTGGTGTCGGGGCTGGAGGCGGGGGCCGATGACTACGTCGTCAAGCCGGTCGACACCTCCGTGCTGCTGGCCAGGATCCGTTCCCTGCTGCGCCGGGCCTCCTTCGCCCCGAGCCCCGGCCAGGCCCCGGGTCCGCCCGACGACGGTGCCGGCGACCTGGTCTTCGGGGACCTGACCGTCGATCCCCAGGGCCTGGTGGTGCGCCGCGCCGGTGAGCCGGTCGCGCTCGCTCCCACCGAGCTGCGCCTGCTGCTGGAGTTCGCGGCGAACCCGGGGATCGTGCTGGACCGGCAGACACTGTTGCGCAACGTCTGGGATTACGGCTGGGACGGCGACAGCCGCGTCGTCGACCTGTGTGTGCAGCGGCTGCGCAAGAAGATCGGCGCCGACCGGATCGAGACGGTGCGCGGCTTCGGTTACAAGCTGCGGCGCTGAAGTGGGACAGGCCATCGCCCGGGCGGCACGTGGGCCGCTCAGCTGGAGGTCGCTGCGCTGGAAGATCGCCGCGCTCGTGGCCCTGGCGTCCTGCGCGGTCGCGCTGGCCGTCGGAGTGCTGGTCCACCAGCGCACCTTCGACCGGTCCATGAGTCTGGGCAGGGATCGGGCTTTCAGCGCGCTGCTGATCGTGGTGGACACCTATCGGCGTACAGGCGCCGCACCGGCCGATGCGCCGCAGCCCGCGGAAGTCCCGCCCGTGCTGCTCCAGCGGGCCAGGAGCACAGGCCGGTTCAGCACCTGGTACGACGACCGCCGGCCGGACATTCCCTGGATGTGGGCGGCGCAGGCGATCGACGGCCAGGTGCTGGCCGTGCCGATCGACATGGGCTCGGAGATACGCGATCTGCAGGCCCTGGACCGGACCATCGTGAAGGCGTCGCTGGCCGTGCTCGCGGTTGTCGTACCTCTGGCCGCGCTGGCCGCCGAGGCGCCCAACCGGCGGCTGAGGCGGGTGGCCCGCACCGCGCGGCGGATCGCGGACGGCGACCTGGAGGCCAGGAGCATGATGGGCGGCCGGGGCGGCGACGAGATCACCGAGATCTCGGCCACCATCGATTCGATGGCCGACAGCCTGCGGGACCGGCTGTTGAGCGAGCAGCGCTTCACCGCCGACGTGGCCCACGAGTTGCGCACCCCGCTGATGGGACTGGTCGTCTCGGCGGAGCTGCTGCCGCCGGGCGAAGCCACCGACCTCGTACGTGACCGGGTGCGGGTGCTGCGGGCGCTGGTGGAGGACCTGCTGGAGATCTCTCGGCTGGACGCGGGCGCGGAGCGGGCCGACCGCCGTCCGGTCCCGCTGGGCCAGGTCGTCGAGGAGTCCGTGGCCCGGACGAAGCTTCAGGTCCGGCTGACGGTGACCGGTGAGCCGGTTGTCGACACCGATCCGCGCCGCCTCGACCGGATCATCACGAACCTGGTCACCAACGCCCACCGCCACGGGCGCTCTCCGGTCGAGGTCGCCGTGAACGGCACGACGATCATCGTGCGCGACCACGGCCCCGGATTCCCGGCTGGGCTGCTGGCAGAGGGACCGCAGCGGTTCCGCACGGGTGGGGCCGAGCGTGGCCACGGCCATGGCCTGGGCCTGGCCATCGCCGCCGGGCAGGCACAAGTGATCGGCGCCGATCTCGCCTTCGCCAACGCCCCGGACGGCGGTGGGATGGCCACGCTCCGCCTGCGAAGCGACGCCGACGCGTGATGGCCGGAGTCTTGATACACACCTGATGCGCGGCCGAGCGGCCGCGGATACGCGACCGCGACCGGGTGAAGGTCTGAACCGCGCATTGTGGCTGACGTGCGCCGCTGCGGCGTACCGACCTCTCGGGACGAGAGCAACCGACCCCGCCCGATCACAGCCACGGAAGAAGAGCCATGCCCAGCACACACCACGTTCCTCGTACTCGCGTCGTGCTCGCGACCTTCACCTGCCTCGCCGGCCTGCTGACCGGTTGCGGCAGCGCGGCCGGCTCGAGCGGCGCTGCGAAGAGCTCGCCGGCCTCCGCCGACACGGCCGGCCAGAGGTACACCGAGTGGGAGCTCAAGTTCCGGTCGTGCCTGAGCGACAAGGGCTTCGAGCTGCCGAAGGAGCCTGGCAAGATCGCTTTCGGTGACCGGCAGGACGCGTACAAGGTGGCGGAGGACGCCTGTATCAAGCAGGTCGGCAAGCCGCCGGTGGCCTCCGACGACCAGCCCGCCAAGTCCGGCGCGGACGCGGAGGAGCAGAAGCTCAAGCAGCTCCAGTGCCTGCGCGACCACGGGTATCGCGTCAAGGACCCCGGTGCCGGGCAGGCCCCCCAGATCGAGGTGCCCGAAGGCGTCTCTGAGGACGGCTTGACGAAGTGTCTCAGCCGATGAGGCGCAAGTGGACGCCGGTGATCGCGGGCGTCGCCCTGGGCGCGGCCGTGGCCGTGGTCGGGACGGTGGCGCGGCCTGGAGGCGTTCCCGCCGGGAGGACCGAACGGAAGCACGCGCCGAACACCGCTCCCGTGAAACGGAAGACGCTCCAGGAAACCATCACCGCGCTCGGAACACTGCGCTACGACGCGTCGGCTCGGCTCGACGCCGGCCGCGCCGGGACCATCACCGGCCTGCCGCGCGAAGGCCGCAGGGTGAAGCGCGGCGGCGTGCTGCACTCGATCGACAACCAGCCCGTGGTGCTGTTGCGCGGCAGGCTCCCCATGTGGCGGGCCTTCGGGAGCGGCATGGGCGACGGGCCGGACGTACGGCAGCTGGAGCGGAACCTCGACGCCCTCGGCCACTTCACCGGGATTCCCGACGCCCACTTCGACTGGTTCACGAAGGTCGCGATCCTGCACTGGCAGGATGCCATCGGCGTGAAGGAGACCGGGTCGATCAAGCGCGGTCAGATCGTCTTCGCCCCGGGCGAGGTGCGCGTCGCGGAGCTCCTGGCGCACGTCGGCGACCAGGTGGCGGCCGGTAGCGCCGTCATGAAGCTGTCCGGGCTCGGCAAAGTCGTCATCGCCGATCTGAGGCCCGCCGACCAGAGCGTCGCCAAGGTGCGCGGCAAGGTGACCGTCAACCTGCCCGGCGGCAGGACGGCGACCGGCACCGTCGCCAGGGTCGGCGCTCCCCGGCAGCGGGCGGACGGCGCCGAGAAGACGGTCGTCGTACCGGTGAGCATCACTCTCGACCGTCCCTCCGCGGCAGGCTCCCTCCAGGAGGTTTCCGTGTCGATCGACTTTCCCACCGCCCGTCGCGAAGACGTCCTCACCGTGCCTGTCGCCGCGCTCATGGCCCTCCCGGACGGCGGGTACGGCGTCGAGGTGGTCGGCGACGCGGCGACGACCCGGACGGTCACGGTGAAGACCGGACTGTTCGCCGGCGGCTCCGTGGAAGTGACCGGCGACGGACTCGCCGGTCAGGAAGTCGTGGTCCCGACACTATGAGCTATTCCGTCATCGAACTCGACCAGGTGGTCCGCGACCACGGAAGTCCGCCGGTGCGCGCGGTCGACCACGTGTCGCTGTCGGTGGCCCGCGGCGAATTCGTCGCCGTCGTCGGCCCCAGCGGCTCGGGCAAGTCGAGCCTGCTCAACATCATCGGCACCCTCGACCGGCCCACGAGTGGACGTACGACCATCGACGGCCACGACGTCGGCCTGATGGACGACGCGGCGCTCTCGGCGCTGCGCGCGTACCGGATCGGGTTCGTCTTCCAGCAGTTCCATCTCACGGACGGGGTCAGTGCGCTCGACAACGTCGCGGACGGCCTCATCTACACCGGGACACCCCGTGCCGAACGGCGCCGCCGGGCCACGGCGAGCCTCACCCGCGTCGGCCTGGCCCACCGCCTCGACCACAAGCCCCACCAGCTGTCCGGCGGTGAACGGCAGCGCGTCGCCATCGCCCGGGCGACGGTGTGCGACCCGACGCTGCTGCTGGCGGACGAGCCCACCGGCAACCTCGACCAGCGCTCCGGTGCGGGCGTGATGGAACTGCTGCACGAGCTCAACGCCACGGGCACCACCATCGTGGTGATCACGCATGATGTGCGACTCGCCGAGCAGATGCCGAGGCGGATCACCATCCAGGACGGCCGCGTGGTCGAGGACCATCAGGCGGCACCGGCATGAGCCGCGGACATCAGGCCGGGACACGCCGGTCACGCCTGCTCCGCTCGGACGTCTACCGGCTGGGCGCGTCGGGGCTGAGATCACGGCCCACCCGGGTCGTCCTCTCCGCACTTGGCATCGCGATCGGCATCGCCGCGATGATCGCCGTCGTGGGCATCTCCACGTCGAGCCGGGCGAAGCTGAACGATCAGCTCGCGTCGCTCGGCACGAACCTGCTCACTGTCCGCCCCGGCACCTCGCTCACCGGCCAGGACGCCACTCTGCCTGCCGAATCCACCGGCAAGGTCGGGCTGATCCGCGGGGTCTCGATCGCCGGAGCGGTCGCAACGTTGCCGGACGTCAAGGTGTACCGGAGCCGGCTCATCAATCCCGACAAGTCCGGCGGCATCGACGTACAGGTCGCCGACCTCGCTCTCCTCAGGCTCCTCGACGGCACGCTGCGCCAGGGAACATGGCTCACCAAGGCGACCACGCGCTACCCCACCGTCGTGCTCGGCGGCATCGCCGCCGACCGGCTCGGCATCGTGAGCCCTGGAAGCCAGATCTGGCTCGGCGGCACCCAGTTCACGGTCATCGGGATCCTCGACGCCTTGCCGCTCGCCCCCGAGCTGGACACCTCCGCGTTCATCGGCGCGACGTTCGCCACCGCGCGGTTCGGCTGGAACGGCAAACCGACCACCGTCTTCGAGCGCTCCGCCGACGCGGAGGTGGAAACGGTGCGGAGGCTCCTGCCGCGCACGGTGAACCCGGAACATCCCGAAAGTGTGCGGGTCTCCCGACCCTCCGACGCTCTGGCGGCGAAGAACGCCGCGGACCTCACCTTCACCGCCCTTCTGGTCGGGCTGGGCTCGGTCGCACTGCTCGTCGGAGGCATCGGCGTCGCCAACACCATGGTGATCTCCGTACTCGAACGTCGCAGGGAGATCGGGCTACGGCGCGCACTGGGCGCCACCCGAGGACACATCCGGACCCAGTTCCTGGCAGAAGCCCTCCTGCTGTCCGCACTCGGCGGGCTCGCCGGGACCGTCATCGGGTTCGGAGTCATCGCGGTGTTCGCCGGGACGAACGGCTGGCCCATCTCGGTGCCCCCCGCCGTGTTCGCCGGTGGCATCGGCGTGACCATGCTGATCGGCGCCGTCGCCGGCCTCTATCCGGCGATCCGCGCGTCGAGGACACCGCCGACAGCCGCCCTGAACGGCTGACCACGCCGCTAGGTCAGAGCCTTGAGTATCCGCGCGAGCTCGGGCCCGGGAGCTCACTCCGAGCTTGGGGAAGATCCGGTGCAGGTGGGTGCCGACGGTCCGGTGAGAAAGGTACAGCCGTTGGCCGATCTCCCGGTTCGTCAGCCCCTCCGCAGCCAGCTGCGCGATGTTCAGCTCGTGCGGGGTGAGCTTGTCCCACGCGTCCGGGTCCCGGTTCGCGCTCGGCTCCCCCGCGCCGCGCAGCTCCCGTCGTGCGCGCTCGGCCTCCACGCCGGTCATCGTCAGCACGCGCAGGCCCGCGATCGACGCCGCGGAGACGGCCTCCGCTACGAGCGCGGACTTCCCGATGCCGGCCTCCCCCCGGATGAGAAAGCCGCTGCGATCCCCGGGGCCGTCGATGAGCTCGGCCTCCCGTCCGAAAAGCGGCATGGTTCGGCACTCCTGACGTCGATGTCCCCGGCTGTCTCCCCCCAGCTGTGCGCGAGACCCTACCGAAGACCAAGTCGGCACGCCGTCATCGCGCACCGAGCTCACCGCTGTGGGGATGGGCGGGGCCGCCCGGCCCATTCCTGAGCAGCCCTGCCATGGCGTGTATACGCGTCGTCAACCGTTGGTATGCAAGCGGCGCCTAGGGTCGTACCGGGCCGAGTTTGCCTGAGGCCAGACCTGCAGCCGGACTGCACTCGAAGGAGATTCGTCACCACGGCCGAAAATCGAGGAGGACTGTGGTGCGGCTCTGCGCGTCAGGCGCGATCACGGCCACCGACTACCCCGAATCCTTTATCACCCGAGCACTCGCAGGAGATCGACCTTGACCATGCACCAGACCGTCACCGCTTCTTCTTCCTGGACCACGCATGCACTGCGGGCCGTGGTGGCCCTGCATGTCGTCGCGCTGCTGTTCCAGGCGGTGACGGCGGGAATGCTGCTGTCCACGCCCGGCGGCCGGGCACTGCACACGATCTCCGGAATCGCCCTGCTCGTCATCGGTCTCCTCCACCTGATCGTGGCGATCCTGGCGTGGAAGCCCGGCGGTGGGCAGGCGGAATTCATGGTCGCGGCCGCGTTGCAGCTGGTGTTCACACTCGTGGCGGCGAAACTCGGCGGGGCAGGCGTGAAGACCCTGCACCTGCCGCTCGGGGTGCTGCTGTTCGGTGGCGGCGTCGTGCAGCTCTTCCGGGTGCTGGCGCAGCCTCGCACGGCATGACCCCGACCCGGCGCGATGTGCTGCGGCTGCTCAGGCTCGGCGCGGTGGCGGTGTCCGGGGTGTCCGGCTGCTCGCTGCCGGCCGGTACGCCGCAGCCGCAGCTGCTGGCCAGTGCGGCGCCGCTGCCCAAGCCGTACGCGGTGCCGCTGCCCGTGCCCGAGGTGGCCGAGCCGGTCAGGAGCGCGGGTGGGGCCGACTACTACGAGCTGGTGGAGCGGGCGGCCGAGGTCGAGCTGCTGCCTGGGCTTCGTACTCCAATATGGGGATATGGCGGTCAGTTCCCCGGGCCCACCATCATGGCGCGCAGCGGCCGCCGTACCGTCGTGAAGCTGGTCAACCAGCTCGGCGCGCCGACCGTGCTGCACCTGCATGGCGGGCACACGCCGCCGGAGTCCGACGGCTTCCCGACGGACCTGGTGGCGCCCGGGGCCTCTCGCGAGTACGTGTTCCCACTGGAGCAGCGGGCCGCCACGCTCTGGTACCACGACCACCGCATGGACTACACCGGACCGCAAGTGTGGCGCGGTCTGGCCGGCATGTTCCTGGTACGCGACGCCGAGGAGGAGGCGCTGCCGCTGCCCGCCGGGGAACGCGACCTGCCGCTGCTGATCTGCGACCGGTCGTTCGCCGCCGACGGCACCCTGCTCTACCCGGCGCTGGAGAACCGGCCGGGCGTGCGGGAGGCGTACATGGGGGGTGTGCTCGGTGACGTGATCCTGGTGAACGGGGCGGCGTGGCCCGAGGCGCGGGTGGCCAGGGCCCGCTACCGGCTGCGGTTGTGCAACGGGTCCAACGCGCGGGCGTACGAGCTGGCCACCGGCGGCCCGATGGTCCAGATCGGCAGCGACGGCGGGCTGCTGAGCGTGCCGCGCACGGTGCGGCAGATTCGGCTGTCGCCGGGCGAGCGCGCCGACGTGATCGTCGACTTCGCCGCCCACAAGGTGGGCCAGTACGTCGAGCTGCGGAACCTGGCGGGGGAGGGCCCGCAGGCGCGGGTGATGCGGTTCGCGGTGGACCGCGACGAGCCCGATGACTCGGCCGTGCCGCCGCGGCTGTCCACCGTCGAGGTGCTCGATCCCGGTAAGGCGACCGTGACGCGGGACTTCGAGTTCAGCAGCGGCAGCATGCACGGCGGCATCGGCTGGCTGATCAACGGCCGACCGTTCGACCCGAGGCGCATGGAGGCCAGGCCCAAGCTCGGTGACATCGAGGTGTGGCGGCTGACCAGCGACGTGGCCCACCCGGTGCACCTGCACCTCGACCACTTCCAGGTGCTCTCGGTCAACGGCGAGCGGCCGGTGGGACCGCCGGAGTGGAAGGACACCGTCGAGCTGCGCGACGCCCAGACCGTCGAGATCGTCACCCGGTTCACCGACTACCGCGGCCGCTATGTGCTGCACTGCCACAATCTCGAACACGAGGACATGGCGATGATGGCCGGCTTCGAAGTCGTGTGACCATACGGTCACCTCGTGGGGGCGGCGGTCCCGTAAGCCGCGTCCAGGCGCCCGGGGGTCCCACCGCGGGCCAGGGGTTTCCACGGGCGCGACGCACCCGCGCGGTGCGCGAGCGTCGTCCCAGGATCGAACCGGCGACCCGGGCGCGTTCACGCCCCCGGAGCAGGAGAAAAGATCACGACGACTGAAGGCTTCGAACTGGGACTCAACTCGTTCGGGGAAGTGGCCGGCAGCGGCGACCGCGTTCTGAGCGACACCGAGACCGTGCGGCTGATCGTCGAGGAGGCCCGGCTCGCCGAGTCCGTCGGACTCGACGTGTTCAGCGTGGGTGAGCACTACAGGCAGGGCCACAACGACTCGGCGGCGCCCGTGCTGCTCGCGGTGATCGCGACGGTGGTGCACTGGTCCGCACTGGATAACTATGAGTGGGGCTCCTACCGTCCGACATTTGGCTTGATCGCCTGGGACAAAGACACGTTCGAGCGGACACCGAAGCCGAGCGCCGCTTGGCTCGGCGAGATCGCCCGTACGAGCGTCTTGAGCCACCCAGACCGTCCATAGGCTCTGAGCCGCGCTTTGTCGGTTCAGGACCCGTACCGTCACCAGCGGGGTGCAGGCAACCACGCTCGCGCCCGCAAGGCGCCGTGGATCTATCAGCGGCTACGGCCCACGACCGGAGCTGTGTCAACGGCCAAGTGCCCACTTTTTTCATGGCCACGGACAAGCTGGATGTGGCGGGTGCGCTCGCGATGTTTCCCGATGTGACGTGCGGCTGGACCGGAAAGCCCAGCGCCGTTCAGCGGTTGGATCGAGGAGAGGACGCCTTTGGAGGCGACTTGGCTGTTTCGGGCGCTGGGGCGTCCACCGACCCCTGTCACTGGCGAGGGCCAGGTCGGGCGGGTCAGCGTTCGATGGTGATGACGGTTCGGCTCACGCGCACCCGGCGATACCCTCAGGACGAGTTCTCCCACGCCAGGCGCACCACCAACTTCCGGATCTCCTTGCGCGTCCTCGGACGGCCGGACCGATGCGGATACGTCCACCGATCTCGGACCAGGCGCCGGTGCCAGGCCAGCAGGGTGGCCGGCGTCACCAGTCGATGAGCCCGCAACCCGGGCGGCAGGAACCGTGCCAGCGCGGCCAGGACCGCCCGATCAGCCCAGTCCGGCTTCGGCCGGGTGACTTGCCTCCGCACTATCGCCACTTCATGCCGCAACACCATGATCTCGACATCCTTGACCGCCTCGCTCCGACCCAGCAGCGCCAGCCGGCCGAACACCCGGAGCACGATCAGATACAGGAGACGGAGAGACACAAGAACCGATCTTGCCCGTACCACCGCATCAGGTCGATCCGCAGGTCAAGCGCCCTGCGATGACTTTTGAAGCGGTACATGGTGTAGCCGGGCCCACCATGGCCATGGCACTGCAGGCCGCCTATACCGAACGGCTGGTCAGTGCCCTGCGTAACCTACGCCCCGAACTGGACGACGAGCACGCGGAGATGATCGTGAGAGCGGTGTTCCTCTTGGTCAACGGCGCGGTTTCGCTCGGCCCCGCGACACGGTTCTCCGAGCAGCGCATGCGCGCGTTGCTCGGGAGCATGGCCGGCGCCTGCCTGGAGGTGCCGGCGTGAGCGACCGGATCGGGATCGAGGACCGGTTGGCCATCGTGGAGACGATCAACCGCTACGCCCTCACCTTCGACGCCTCCGATGTGGACGGCTTCGTCGACGTGTTCACCTCGGACGGTGTCTTCGAGGCGGTCCTCGTCGGCGGCGACGAGCCGCTGATGACGTTGCGGGGCGCAGCGGACCTGCGTGGCTTCGTCGAACGCGGGGTGCCCGGTGGCGGGATCGCCGTGCACCATGTCGCGGGAGTCGTGTTCGACGTGCTGGACCGCGACGAGCCGCGCACCCGGGCGACCGTCATCGTCACCGCGCAGTTGGCGAAAGGCCCGGCGGTGGTCACCCACGGCTGGTACCACGACCGCTGGCGCGAGACGGACCGCGGCTGGCGCATCGCGCACCGCCGGTACGTCTCGGCCGGCTATCCCCCTGCTCCCCGTGCGACGAGGGAGGGATGACGGCTCCCGTACCGGCTGCCTGATCCGGCTTGGCCGAGCAGCTGCTTTGCCGTCGCGATACGGCCATGGCGGTCCGCTACTTGAGCGTGCGGGTGGCCGGCTTGTCGAACTCGCGGTCCGGCAGTGTCTGGTTGAGTTCCAGGAGCTTGTCCGCCATCCAGCCGACCGCGGCCGTTACGCGTCATGGCAGTCAGGGCCGAGCCGGCGGCGGCCCACTCATTCGTACCGGCCGTGCCCTGCTGTTGAGTGCCGGCGTTCTCGAGCCGCCGCGACGGCGGAGTTCACCGCTGGCGTTGCATGGAGAGGACCTGCCGCCAATGCTCTGCCGCCTGGCCCATGTCGTGGCCGAGGAGCTCGAAGAACTGGGTGGTGGTACGGAGCCGGTCGCCGGTGGGTGTGTCGGTGCCGAAGATCCCGACGCCGTGTCGCGTGGTGTCGGCCCAGAGCGCTATCGACCTGGCGCTGGCCGCCCATGTGTGGTACCAGACGTCCACGTCGACGAAGTACCGCACCCGGCGCGCCTCCCGCTCCCGGGCGACCATCTGTCGCTGCTCCAGCCACTTGATGGCATTGGAGATCGTCGCCGGACTGACATGGAGTTGCTGGGCGAGCTCCGTGGCGGTCAGGCTGCCGCCCTCGCTGAGGAACAGCGCGGCGAACACCCTGGCTGTCATGGGTGCCATCCCGCCCTCGATCATCATGGCGACGAACTGTTCTTCGAACTCCCGGGCTGTGCGGACGTCACGGTTGTCGGTGGTGTGCGGAACGCCGGCGTGGGGAGCGCGCTTGCGGCGGCGGGCGCGCCAGCTCGTCGCATGTTGGGCGCGCGCCGCCCGGTAGCCGTGCGGGCCGCCGTTCCTGGCGATCTCACGGGTGACGGTGGACCTGGACCGTCCCAGCCGGCGGGCGATCTCCGCGTACGTCAAGCCGGCCGTCAGGCCTTCGGCGATGCGGCGACGATCCTCGGCGGTCAGCCGGTCTCCTGGCATGTCATCCTCCCCGGTTGAGCCCTCGCCGGCCATGGCGAGTGCAGTTGCACTCAGCTACACACTCATTGCACCAAAATATGACTTCTGACCTGCGCAAATGAATTCTTCGAGTTGTCTCATCTCAGAACACGAGCCTAGCGTTTCCCCAGACCGAAGAGGAGGTTTCACCATGGAAAAGGTCATTCTCGTCACCGGCGCCTCCGCCGGCATCGGCAAGACCACCGCATTCGAACTCATCCGCGCCGGCCACATCGTCTACGGCGCCGCGCGGCGCGTACACAAGATGGACGACATCCGCGACGCCGGCGGACACGTCCTGGCGCTGGACGCACGCCGGCCGGAGGACCTGGAACGCGTCATCGGCACCATCGTCGCCGAACAGGGCCGTATCGACGTCCTGATCAACAATGCCGGCACCGTCCTGCACGGCGCGGCCGAGGACATCCCCATCGACCTGGCGCGCGACCAGTTCGAGGTCAACGTCTTCGCCCCGGCCCGGCTGACCCAGCTCGCCCTGCCGTACATGCGCGAGCGGGGGTCCGGCACGATCGTCAACGTCTCCTCCATCGGCGGCGAGATCGCGCTGCCGCTCGGCTGCTGGTACTACGCGACCAAGCACGCGCTGGAGGCCTACTCCGACAGCCTGCGCATGGAGGTGGAGCCGTTCGGCATCGACGTCGTGATCATCCAACCCGGCATCATCAAGACCGAGTTCGAGGACCACACGGCACAAGACCTCCGTAAGATCTCCGGCACGACCGCGTACGGGGAGATGGCCGAAGCCATGGCCGAACGCGCCGAGACACAGCTCGGCGAGAACACCCCGGCCAGCGACCCAGGTGTCGTCGCCACCGCCATCCGGCAGGCCATCGAAGCCGACAAGCCCGAGACGCGCTATGCGGTCGGCTACATGGCCGACAGGCTCCTGGAGCTCAACAGGACGTTGCCGGACCGCGAATTCGACAAGCTCCTCACGAACGCCGCGAAGTAGGCCGGCCACGATGTCGCACCAACCCAACTCACGCAGATGGTGGGCGCTCATCGCGCTCGTGCTCACGTCTCTGGCCGTGGGCTTCGACGTGACCATCCTGAATCTGGCGCTGCCGAGCATGGCCGAGGACCTGCACGCCGACAACGCCCAGCTGCAGTGGTTCGTCACCATCTACACGCTGGTGCTCGCCGCCGGCATGATCCCGGCGGGAATGGTGGGCGACCGCTTCGGCCGCAAGAGGACGCTCCTGGTCGCGCTGGTCATCTTCGGGGTCAGCTCGCTGGTCGCCGCCTACGCCCCCTCCACCGGGATCTTCATCGCGGCGCGTGCCGCGCTCGGCCTGGGAGCGGCGCTCATCATGCCCACGATGCTGGCGCTGATCCCGACGATGTTCACCGCGAAGGAGCGGCCGAAGGCGATCGGAACGCTGGCGGGCGCCTCGATGCTGGCCTTCCCCATCGGCCCGCTCCTGGGCGGCTGGCTGCTGAACCACTTCTGGTGGGGCTCGGTCTTCCTGATCAACATCCCCGTGGTCGTCCTGGCGTTCCTCGCGGTCGCCGCCTGGCTTCCCGAATCGCAGCGGGAGCGCGGCAGGCGGATCGACGTGGGCGGCGTGGTGCTGTCGAGCGCGGCGGTGACGGCGTTGACCTACGGCCTCATCGAAATCGGTGAGCGAGGCTGGACGGACGCAGCCGTGTTCGGACCGATCCTCGGCGGGATGGCCGGGCTGGCGCTGTTCGTGGTCTGGGAGCGACGGGCCGGCGAACCGCTGGTGGACCTGTCGCTGTTCGCCAACGCGCGCTTCACTGTCGGCACCGCGCTCGCCACGCTGGCCAACTTCACCATGTTCGGTGTCCTGTTCGCGCTGCCGCAATACTTCCAGGCGAACCTGGGCACGGACGCGATGGGCAGCAGCTTACGGCTGTTGCCGCTCATCGCAGGGATGCTCATCGGGATGTCTACGGCAGCCAGGCTGAGCAGGATGATCGGCCCCAAGCTCGCGGCCGGCCTGGGGTTCGTCCTGCTCACCGCGGGCCTGTTCTGGGGTGCCACCACCGATACGGGCAGCGGCACCGGGCTGGCGGCCGCGTGGACGGCCTTGTACGGACTCGGGCTCGGCTGCGTCCTGCCCACGGTCATGGACGCGGCGCTGGGTGCCCTGTCGCCCGGCAACGCCGGCGTCGGCGCCGCGGTGAACCAGTCCATCCGCACCCTCGGCGGCAGCTTCGGCGCGGCGGTCCTCGGCTCGATCCTCACGTCCGTCTACAGCGCCGCGGTGCCGCAGCAAGCACGCGAGAGCGTCTTCGCGGGGCTGGCCGCCGCACGATCCGCCGGCTCCGCGAGCCTGGCAGACACGGTCCGCTCTGCCTTCGTCCATGGTCTGGACATCGTCCTGGCCACCAGCGGCGGCCTCGGCCTCCTCGGCGTCCTCGTCGCCCTGGCCTGGCTGCCCGGTACGCCCGAGCGCCCCCGGCCGAGCACACCCCGGCACGCACAGGAGGCCCACGTACCAGATACTCGCGGAGCACGAAGATCAGGTGGCGTTCACTGAGGACAAGATCCGGCCCAGGAGCTCGCGGCGCAGGGTTCCGATGACCCGCTCACAGATGGCGTTCATCCTCGGCGTCCGCGGCAGAGCGGTGAGGCCCATAGCCCTTCGGCTTTGAAAACCTCCCGAAAGACGGAAGTGAAGAGCGGTCCCGATCGTGGATCAGGAACCGCAGCTCGGCGATACGGTCACCCACGTCCATGACCAGGTTACGGGCCTGCTGCACCATCCACGCCCCGGTCGGGTACGCGGTCACTCCGGCCAGGTGCAATCGCCGGGTGCCGTGCTCGATGAAGACCAGCACATTCAGCCGCTTGAGCAACACCGTCTCGACCACCAGGAAGTCGCACGCGATGATCGCATGGGCTTGAACGGTCAGGAACAGCCCCCAGGCCGGCCCGGTCCGGCCGGGGGCACCGGACCGATACCGGCCGCGTGCAGAATCCCCCACACTGTAGATGCTGCGATCGTGGAGCCCAGACGGGCCAACTCGCCCTGGATCCGCCGATGCCCCAGGTCGGGTTCTCCCGCGCCATCCGCACGATCAGCGCCTTGACCGGCCGGCGAGTGCGAGGGCGTCCCGGCCGTCGTCTATCGGTGAAGGTCCACTTGCGTGCTACCAGGTGACGATGCCAGCGCAGGATTGTCGCCGGGGCGACCGGAAACACCTCCACCCATCGGCGGCGATGGACCAGCCGCGACAACACCGTGAGCCAGAGCCGATCGGCATGATCCCACCGCAGCCGACCACCGAGTCGACGGCGGAACACCTGGTGCTCGTGACGCAGCACCAGCAACTCAGCCTCTATGGACAGATCAGAGCAGATCAGCGCCGCCGCAAGGCCGAACAGGCATCGCACCAACCGGTAGACCAGCGACAAGAACACCCCGCGATGGTGGCAGCCGCCGTTCTGATCGCGCAGCAGAATCCCAGTTCACCGCACGAAACCGTGTTTCCGAGCGGGACAGGCGCGCCGGTGGACCTACCCGCCCGAGCATCCTGGCCGTCCTCGGACACGACCACCGATCCGGGAGGCGGTGCTGCGACTGGCTCCAGAGAACCCCTTGTTGGGCTATCAACGCATCAGTGGCGAACTCGCCGACGTCGGCATCACAGTGCCACCCAGAACGGTTCGCGACATCCTGACGCGAGCCGGTCTCGAACCGGCGCCACGCCACACCGGCCCGGACTGGCGCCAATCATCAAGACGCTGATTCGCGCGCGCCGAACGCTGGATCGGTTCCGTCCGGCGCGAATGCACCGACTGGCTCCTCGTCTACGGCGAACTCACTCCGAATGATGCCGACGAAGTATCAGCGACACTACAACGACCATCGGCCGCACCGAGACCGAGACCTGACGATCATGTCACACAGCCTGATCTGGGATTTTGCCGTGCTCGGCGACTCGGCTCCCCCAGGGTCACAGCATGGCTCCACGGTTGCCATACATGATCGTCTTGCGGGTGTTCGGCTGGTTCGCGCTGTTCGCCCGGTCACAGACGTCGAAAGAGATCGAGATCCTCGTACTGCGCCACCAGCTCGCGGTCCTCCGTCGCCAGGTCGCCGCTCCCCGGCCATCGTGGGCAGACCGAGCGGTCCTTTCCGCGCTGGCGCGTGCGTCGACCCGACGACGTTGAAACGCATGATCGCTGGCGAGCTGGGCACGGTGCTGGCCGCCCGCAGCGGTAACACCAACAGCCCCATGCCCCGCCTGAGCAGCCGTGTCGGGCGCCCGCGGCACCGACCTGGCGGGGGTGCTGAGCGCGGCTGTCGCGGGCGGTCGCGACGACGTCATCAGGGGCCCTGGTGGTAACTTCGTCGAACCGTTCCACCCCGCGCAGTGTCGTGCTGAAAGGGCATTCCTTGCTGGTCGAGACTCTCATCACGGCGGTCGTCACCGTGGTGCGCCGCTGTGTGCGACGGCTTCGTGACCCGAGAGTGATCGGCGCCGTGGTGCTCCTCACGGCGTTAGTGGTGGTCGGGTTGTTCGTCACCTATCCGGACGCCGAGCAGATCCGCGGCTGGGCACGCGCGGCCGGTCCGTGGCTCCCGCTCGCGTTCTTCGTCACGCACGCGCTGGCGACCGTCGCCCTCCCGCGGACCCCGTTCACCCTCGGCGCCGGCCTCCTGTTCGGGCCGGTCACCGGCATCGCCCTAGCGATCTCCGCCAGCGCGATGAGCGCGGCGCTGGCCTTCCTGCTTGTGCGGGCGATCGGCCGCGCCGCGTTCGCCGCGCGGTTGACCCACCCGGCGGTCGCGGCGGTCGACCGTCGCCTCGCCCGTCGCGGCTGGCTCGCCGTCGGGTCACTGCGGCTGATCGGGCCGGTGCCGTTCCCGCTGGTCAACTTCTGCGCCGGCGTGTCGTCGATCCGGCTCGCGCCCTTCCTGATCGGCACGGCCGTCGGTGTGCTTCCCGGCACGATCACCGTCGTCGTTCTCGGCGACGCGCTCACCGGACGTACCGATCCGGCGCTGGTCGTCGTCTCTGCGATCTGCGCGGTGATCGGACTGGCCGGCCTGCTGGTCGACGCCCGGCTCGGCGTCGAGAAAGCGGACGCGGACGATCCGGCATGACCGGCCTGCGTTGCCGCAATCGCTCATGCCCTCAGGAATCGCCTCGGCGGAGGCCTCGGTCCAGCAGTAGTCCCTGCCTCCGACCTCACCGATCGTGGCGAACTGGACCGAGTAGCCGACCGCGCGCCTGCCCGGCAGCACCAGGCCCGCCACGCCGTCGCGGCACACCAGTCTGGCCACTCCGTCCGCGTCCGTGGTGCCGTCGCCGATCTGCTCGCCCGGCTTCTCCCCCGCCGCGCCGATCCGCGCGAAGAATTGGACGCGCGCGGAGGCGACGGGCCCGCCGTCCGCGGCGAACAGGTCGATGATGTAGTCCTGCACCTGGTCGTCCGGGTCGAGCAGGGTGACCATCTGCCGGCCGTCGGCTCCCTTCAGCGTGATCGTGTTCGCGCTCTTCGGCGGGACGAAGCCGGGCTTGGTGCTGAGCGACAGGCAGAACAGGTCGATGCCCACCTCGAACTGGAGCTTGGAGCTGATGTCCCGCATCTGCTGGTCGTAGCGGTGCAGCTGCACGCTCGTGGCGGGCCGCAGCCGCAACGTGTCGCTGAACGCGTCCTCGGCGGCCGAGTTGTCTTCCTCGGCCAGGGGTCCTGGAGGTCTCCGGGCACTCCGACGGCGGGGGCGGCTCCGGGCTGTCGCTGTGGCTGCAGGTACGCGATGTGGCGCGGGAGGAGAAACGGCTCCTGGAGGCCGGGGTCACGGTGGTACGTGAGGCGCGCCTGGAGCCATGGGGCGTCATCGAGCTGTGGATCGAGGATCCCACCGAGCATCGCATCCTGCTGGTGGAGGTTCCGTCCGATCACCCACTGCGCCGTGATCCCCGCTGAGGGGTTCACGCGGAGAAAACCGCTCGTCAGGGCAGGACTAAAATGAGAGCCTCGATGTTCGCGAACCCGGACACGCGGTCGGGTCGAGAGCCGGGGTGAGGAAACGACCTGATGGCCGTGAGCATGCACGACGTCGCGCGCGCCGCCGGAGTGTCCCAGCGGACCGTCTCCAACGTCGTCAACGACTACGAGTTCGTCCGCCCGGAGACGCGTCAGCGCGTGCTCGACGCCATGGCGGCGCTCGGCTATGTGCCCAACGCCGCCGCCCGTAGCCTTCGGGCCGCCCGCACCGGGCTGATCGCGCTCGTCGTGCCCAACTTCGAGTCGCGATACTTCGCCGACCTCGCCGGTGCGGTCGTCCACGAGGCCGAGGTGCGCGGATACACGGTGCTGATCGAGGTGACCGGCTCGGATCGGGAGCGCGAGCTGAAGGTCCTGGCCGGCGGCGCAATCAGCTCACGGACGGCGCGATCATGTCGGCGGTGTCGCTGCGGCCCGACGACGGGCAGCGCCACCGCCCCGACTATCCGATCGTGCTGGTGGGCGACGAGGTTCCGGAGGGACCGGTCCCGCACGTCGGCATCCCCAACCGGCAGGCCGCCCAGGCTGTGGTGCGCCACCTGGTGGGCCTGGGCAGACGGCGGCCGATGCTGCTCGGGTACGCCCCCGCCGGCAACGCGTCGGGACGGCTGCGCTCGCGGGGCTTCCTCGACGGGCTGGCGGAGGCGGGGCTGAAGCCGTGCGATGAGCTGCTGATCGCGATCGGCTGGACGCGCGCCGACGGTCAGCGGGCCATCGAGGAGCACCTCGCGGCAGGACGGCCGCTGCCGGACGCCATTTTCGCGATGAACGACTCCCTCGCGCTCGGCGCGCTGCGGGCACTGCAGGCTGCGGGGGTCCGGGTGCCTCAGGAGGTGGCGCTCGTGGGCTTCGACGACGTCGAGGAGGCGCGCTACGCGACGCCGTCGCTGACCTCCGTCTCCCCTGACGTGGACGCGCTGGCCGCCAACGCCGTCGCGTTGCTCCACTAGCAGATCACCGGCAAGCCCAGCGGGCGTGACCAGCACGTCCTGGTGGACTTCCAGCTGAAGGTCCGCGAGTCGAGCGGTTAGCCGGGCGGCACGACCACCCTGCGTCCGGTCTCGAACGCCTCAATGATCTTGTACGCGACCAGCAGCGCCCGCCGTCCGGCCGCCGCGTGGACCGGGGGCGGCGCACCGGCCCGCAGCGCCGGGACGAGCGCGTCGAGATGGGCGTCGAACGTCTCGTGGAAGGAGCGCGCGCGATCGTTGAAATACCCTGCCTCCCACACCGTGCGCGCCTCCGCGCCGGCGGCCGACAGCTCGTACTGTCTGACGGTGTCGTCGATCAGCAGGCGGCCGGCGTCCCCGTTGACCTCGACGTGGTGCGTGCGCGGGTAGGCGTAGGAGGAGTCGTACGAGCCGACCAGGCTGCCGACCGCTCCGCCGGCGAAGTGGGCGGCCACGGCCAGCGTCAAGCGCCCGGCGGTCATCTCGGCGCTGATCACGTCGATCGGGCCCAGCAGGTGTTCGAGCATGTCGATGCCGTGGCACTGGGTTTCGATGAGGTTGGCGTACGGGTGGTGGGCGGAGCCGCCCTCGCCGCCGAACCGCCAGGTCGCGAACGACAGGCGGCCCAGCCGACCGTCGGAGATGTCGCGCCTGGCGCGCACGACCGGCCCGGCGTAGCGGTGGTTGAAGTTGATCGCGAAGAACAGGTCGCCGGCCTCGGCGAGCAACCGGTCTGCCTCGTCCAGGTCGAACACCAGCGGCTTCTCCACCAGGAGCGGGATCCCGTACCCGATGAGCTCCAGGGTGGGCCGGTAGTGCTCGGTGTTGGGCAGGACGGACTCGACGGCCAGGCCCAGCGCGTGGACGGCCATCCGCGCAGGCCCGACCAGTTCCCGGCCCGCCTCGGTCAGCACCACCCCGCGGCCGACCCGGTGGAACAGAGCGTCGCCCATCTCGCGTTCCAACTGCTTGATCGACTGCGACAACGAGGGTTGCGCGACATAGAGCACCTCCGCCGCGCGGTGGAACCCACCGTGGTCCACGACCGCGAGAAAGCGCTCGAGCTGCCGGAAGTCCATCACAGGATCATCCGTTCGCGGCGACGCGGGTCCAGGAAACGCGCGCTCGTCTGACCGGCAGTCAGACGAGCGCGTCACGAGCAGACGCTGAGCGCGGCGCCCAAGCTCGACTCCCTCAGGAGTCGTGAAACTTGACACAAACGTCCAGAAACACGAGACCGAAGATCGCTAGGAGACGATGTCGAGGGCCTCGATCGAGACCTCCGGGCCGATGGTCAGGAAGGGCCGCTCGTCGCCGTCGTTGAGGTCGGCGGTGACGAGCCGTCCGGGCGCGGAGCCCGGCCGGACGACGCGGCCGCCGCTGATGGCGAGGTAACCGTCGAAGCTCCGCCGGGTGAAGCGGCGCTCGCCGCCGGTCGGTACGTCGATCGCGATCAGCGGGCTCTCGTCGTCGGGCTCCGGGTAGACGATCAGCTCCCGCTCGGAGGCCCAGACGGAGTGCGGGCCCGGCAGGGCGACACGTTCGGCGAAGGAGCCGGCCTCCTTGCCCGACAGGTCGAGGACGACGGTGGTGAGGACGTCGTCCAGCGTCAGGTACGTCGCCGCGAGGTGCAGCCCATCGGATGACCAGCTTATGGAGGCCTCCTCCCAGTAGCCCTCGGCCGCCCAGAGCGTGCGCCGGTCGCCGGTGCCGGTGTCGATCAGCACGATGCCGGCGACCTCGTCGCCGACGCCGGGGATGCCGGGGCCGTTCGAGAGGTCGGCGAGTACGGCGAGCCGGTCGCCGTCCGGCGAGAGGGCAGCGCGCAGGTAGTCGTCGGAGGTGAACTCCTGGCGGGCGCCGGTGGCGAGCGTGTGCAGCACCACCCGGGGCGGTCCGGCGCCGTCGTCCTGGCGCGCCGTGCACACGAGCCGGGTGCCGTCGCTCGACAGCGACACCGTCTCCGGCACGAGGTGCGGCGGCAGGCCTGGGACGGTCACGAACGCGTCGCTATCGGCGTCCAGCACGATCACGAGGGCCCGGCCGGGCCCTCGGGCCGCCAGGACCATCCTGGCCGCGCGCACCGGCCGTGCGGCCAGCGCGTCGAATGTGATCTCCCATGACCGGTCGACGACCACGACATCTCCTCTTGCTGATCCGGAGGGCAGCCTAGTCAAAGATCACAGATTTAGGGAGATCCCGGCATCTACCGCAAAACGATCTTATTGGTGTACCGTCCCGCTGCCAGACTTATGTTCTCTTTATTCGGGGTGAGCGTGCGGCGTCTCTGCGTGATCATGGTGGCCGTGCTCGTGGCCGGGTTCCTCGTTCCCGTGCACGAGCTGTTATTACCCAGATGGGCGGAGGCGGCCACCGCGTGCTCCCCCAACAGCAACGACTGGTCCAACGGCCGCAGCGGCCAGAAACGCTGCGTCTTCAACCACATGTACTCCACGCGCCGCCGCATCAACGAGGCGTGCCTGCGTGACCGTCCCGTGCTCGGGACCCACATCTACCAGCAGCCCAACGAGTGCAGCCCGTCCGGCGGCATCGAGGCCATCGGACAGGCCCGGGCCATCAAGTACCTCAGCGACCAGATCGGCGGGGGCGGCGGGCTCATCAACCCCGAGCTCCAGTGGGAGCCCACCCTCAGCGGCGGCAGCGACCGGCCCGACATCATCTACTACGATCGCGCCGGCAACAACTGGGGCCAGGTGATCGAGGCCAAGGTCAAGGACAACCCGGACTACTCCGGCTGGGGCGGGCAGGTCGTCCGGTACGTCAATGTGCTGACCCAGGACGGCGTCAGGAACGTCACCGCCGGCACGGTGCTCAACCGCTGGGGCACCTACGAGGACTGGTTCCAGGTCTACAGCAAGAACGCCTCGTGCAAGGTGGGCGACAAGGACGGCTACCAGCTCTCCACGTACCGGGCCCTCTCGCCCGTTCCCGGCCTGCTGCACATCGAGGAGGTGCGCAAGGAGCGCAAGTGCGAGGAGAGCAAGCGGCAGCCCACGCCGGGCAGCCCGCCCGCCGACATCCCCGAGCTGGACGAGAACGACGACGACCGCGACTGGCCCATCCCGGAGGCCCTGCGCCGGCTTCTCGACCGCCTCACCACCCCCCGCGGCGACTCCGGCTCCGAGAACAACAACGACGTGGCCAGGTACGGCAGCGCCGCCGCGGGCGCGGCCGCGCTGACCGCCTCCGTCGTGATGTTCCTCAGAACCCCGCAGGGCGTGCTGTTCATGCGCGCGGCCGGCTTCGCCACCGTCGAGATGGCGCTGGCGCTCGGCGTGAGCGCGCTGGTCGCGCTCATCCTGTTGTGGTACTTCTCCGAGTACGGCGGCCTGGTCAAGGGCGAGCCGCACTTCACCACCCTGGACGGCCTGGGCTACGACCTGCAGTCCGTGGGCGAGTTCGTCCTCGCCAACTCCGACAGGTACGGCCTGGAGGTCCACGGCCGGCTCAGCCCCGCCAGCGGCGGGCGGGACGTGTCGGTGATGTTCGACGCCGCGATGGAGGTCGGTGACCACAAGGTCGAGTTCCACGAGGACGACCTGTACCTCGACGGCCAGAAGTTCACGCTCGCCACCGACAAGATCCTCTACCTCGGCAAGGAAGCGTTCATCCTGCGCAAGGACGGCAAGTGGCTCGTCATGTTCGACGGCCTGGAAGGACCCGTCCTGTCCTGGAGGCGCGGCGCCGCCGGCGTCTACCTGCCGCCGTCCGCCGACAGCGACCTCGTGGGCCTGCTCGGCAACGCCGACGGCGACCCGAAGAACGACCTGAAGCTGCGTGACGGCACCCAGTTGCCCGCCAACGCGACGCCCGCCCAGCTCCACACTGACTACGCCAACTCGTGGCGGCTCGACGACACCGAGTCGATGTTCACCTACGGCCCGGGGGAGAGCACCGCGACCTTCACGAACCTGCAGTTCCCCTCCCGCATCGTCACCATCCACGACCTGACGCCCGAGCAGATGCAGCTCGCGAGCGCGCAGTGCGAGGAGAGCGGCGTCCAGCCGGGCGTGCCGTTCAACGACTGCGTCCTGGACATCGCGCTGACCGCGGACACCTCGTTCGCCGAGGCCGCCGCCGAGCAGAAGACGGTGAGCCTCGACCCGGCGACGCAGGTCGTGAACGCGAACGGAGACCTGACGGTCGACTTCGACGGCACGCTCGGCAAGAACGTGCTGCCCTCGCGGGTGTCGGCCGATCCTTCCGCGGGCACGTTCGCCGGGCCGTTCAGCGGCGACGACTCCTACCGGTTCTTCGTGCAGTCGCTGCCGCCGCACAAGAGCGGAACCCTCGGCTTCGACCTGCTGGCGGTCGGCGACTGGTCGTCCGACTCCGACACCGAGACGGTCAAGGTCGAGACCGACCGCGGCGACCCGCACACGATCACGCCCAGCGAGCTGACGCCCATCGCGTCCGGGACGCTGGCCAACGGCCTGCCCTGGACGAAGTACCGCGTCACGGCGCCCATCACTCACAAGAAGAGCCAGATCGAGGTCAAGGTCTCGGCCACCGGCATTGCCGGCCTCTCCAACCAGGCGTACGGCGTCGACAACGTCACGCTCGACCTCGACGTCGTCCCGCCGCAGACGTTCGCGGTCACGCTGCCGTTCACCGCCTCTGACGGCGTGCCCGGCGAGGGCGCGGGCAACCTGGAGGGCGAGGTCGCGGTGGACGAGTACCAGTTCACCCTCGCCCAGCCGGCCTCGATCTTCGTCAACGCGCAGGAGTGCCCCGGGTTCGGACTCAGGTGGGAACTGCTCGACGCCGCGGGCGCCAAGGCCGCCACCTCCAACCTGTGCGGCGCCAAGCGCGTCGACGGGCTGGCCGCCGGCGCCTACCGGCTGCGCGTCTCCCCGTGGAACGACGTGTTCGGCCCGTACAAGCTCAGCGTGAACACGCTGGGGGCCGACGTCGTCACGACCGCGGCGATCGACGGGCCCCAGGTGCCGATCCAGGTCACCGACCCGGGCCAGCGCGGCACCTGGACGTTCACCGGCACGGCCGGGCAGAAGGTCTCCGCCGTCCTCGGCGAGGGCACGCTGTCCTCCCTCGGTGACGCCACCGTGCAACTGCGCGGGCCGGACGGGAAGATCCTGGCGCAGGAGTCCTGCGGCAAGGAGTGCTTCGTCGACACCGAGACGCTGCCGGTGACCGGCACGTACTCGATGGTGTGGGACCCGAAGGACGCCAAGACCGGCTCGATCGCGCTGCGGCTGCACGGGGTGCCCGGCGCGGTCACCGGCACGGTCGCGATCGGGGCTCCCTCCACGCTGACGACCTCCGTCCCCGGGCAGACCGCGTCCTGGTCGTTCGCCGGCACGCAGGGCCAGCGGGTGGCGTTCGCGGTCAGCGGCCTGACCGGCGCCGCCAGCGCGTCGATCAGCAACCCGGACGGCACCCGGCTGTTCGGCTCCACCTACTGCCCGGCGGCCTGCGCCTTCGACACCACCACGCTGCCCGCGACCGGTACCTACACGCTGCTCGTCGACCCCACCGACCTGCACACGGGGCCGATCACGGCGAGCGTGATCGAGGGTGACGTCACCGGGACGCTGACCTCCGGTGGCGGGCCGGTGAAGCTGACCACGACCGGGCCGGGGCAGCGGGCCTACTGGACGTTCGCCGGCACGGCCGGGCAGCGCGTCGCCTTCGCCCTGACGGACGGCACGTTCAGCGGCGCGTACGCGTCGGTGCGCAAGCCGGACGGCACGGACCTGTTCAGGTCGACCTGGTGCAAGACGTCGTGCGCGTTCGACACGGTCGCGCTGCCGGTCGACGGCACCTACACGCTCGTCGTGGACCCGTCCAAGACGGCGGTGGGCTCCATCGCCGCGCAGGTGACCGAGGGCGACGTCACGGGCACGCTGACCGCCGGCGGCGAGCCGGTGAAGCTGACCACGACCGGGCCTGGGCAGGTCGCCGTCTGGTCGTTCGCCGGCACGGCGGGGCAGCGCGTCGCGTTCGGGCTGACGGAGGGGACGTTCGGCAGCGCGTACGCGCTGGTGCGCAAGCCGGACGGCACCGAGCTGTTCGACTCGACCTTCTGCAAGACGTCGTGCGCGTTCGACACGACGTCGCTGCCGGTGAATGGCGTCTACACGGTCGTGCTGGATCCGTCCGGCACGGCGGTGGGCTCCATGACCGCGCAGGTCACCGTGGGCGACGTCACCGGGACGCTCACGGCGGACGGCCCCGCCGTCAAGCTGACCACGAAGGGGCCCGGCCAGTACCCGATCTGGACGTACGCGGGCACGGCCGGGCAGCGCGTCTCGGTCACCTTCTCCGGCGGCACGTTCAGCAGCGCGAACGCGTTCATGCGCAAGCCCGACGGCTCGGTCTTGGTACCGTCGGTGTTCTGCGCGGCCTCCTGCTACTTCGACACGACCGTGCTGCCGGTGAACGGCGAGTACCAGGTGGTGGTGGACCCGGCCGGCATCCAGACCGGCTCCATCTCGGCCGGGCTCAACATCGTGCCGCCGGACGTCACCGCGCCGATCAGCGTCAACGGCGCGGCGGCCACGCTGACCACCACCATCCCGGGGCAGCGCGGCGTGTGGACGTTCACCGGCTCGGCCGGGCAGCGGGTGTCGTTCGACTTCACCGGCTCCACCTTCACCTACGCCTCGGACGCCACCGTCAAGGTCAGGAAGCCCGACGGCGCCGACCTGGTCGCCGAGACCAACTGCGGCACCGGCTGCCTGCTGGAGCCGATCACCCTGCCGGCGGCCGGCACGTACACGGTGGACCTGCGGCCCAAGGGGTCGAAGACCGGCGCGCTGACGCTGCGGGCGTACCAGGTGGACGACGTGACCGCCACGATCGCGATCGACGGCGCGACCTCCCGGTTGACCACGACCGTCCCCGGCCAGAACGGCAGGTGGACCTTCTCGGGCGCCGAGGGCCAGTACGTCAACATCGCGTTCCTGGACGGCACGTTCTCCCTCGCGTCCGACGCGGCGGTCTCGGTGCTGGATCCGGACGGGACCGTCCTGCGGCAGGACACCTCCTGCGGCAAGGTCTGCATGCTCGACCCGGTCACCCTGCCGGCGACCGGCACGTACACGATCCTGTTCGACCCGCGCAAGGCGCTCACCGGCTCGCTGACCGCGCAGCTCACCGAGGGCGACGTCACCGCGACGACCTCGATCGGCGGGCCCGCCTCGACGCTCACCACCGTCGGGGCCGGGCAGAAGGCCGTCTGGTCGTTCACCGGCGCCGCGGGCCGGCGGGTGTCGTTCAACTTCACCGCCACGACGCTCACCAGCCTGTACGACGCGTACGTGGCGGTGCGCAAGCCGGATGGCAGCGTGCTCGTAGACGACACCCCGTGCGGGAAGAACTGCCTGCTGGAGCCGGTGGTCCTGCCGGCCGGCGGTGTCTACACCGTCGAGTTCAGGCCGCAGAGCGCCAAGACAGGCTCGATCACCCTGCAGCTCCACGAGGTCGCCCACCTGGCCGCGAACGTCACCGTCGGCGGCACCGCCTCGACACTGACCACGACGACGCCCGGCCAGAACGGCATCTGGTCGTTCACCGGGACGGCCGGCCAGCTCGTGTCGTTCAACCTCACCGACGCGAACTTCGCCGGCTCGGTGGACGCCCAGGTGTCGGTGAAGAAGCCGGACGGCACGGTGCTGGTGTCGCCGACCTACTGCGGCAAGAACTGCTTCCTGGAGCCGGTGGCCCTGCCGGTCGCCGGCACCTACACGGTGGAGTTCGACCCGCAGGACGACAAGACGGGCAAGCTGACTTTGGCGGTGTACGCGGTCGCCCATCTGGCCGCGAACGTCACCGTCGGCGGCGCCGCCTCGACACTGACCACGACGGCGCCCGGCCAGAATGGCATCTGGTCGTTCACCGGGACGGCCGGGCAGCTCGTGTCGTTCAACCTCACCGACGCGAGCTTCACCGGCTCCACCTACGCGCGGGTGTCGGTGAAGAAGCCGGACGGCACGGTGCTCGTGTCGCCGACCTACTGCGGCAAGAACTGCTTCCTGGAGCCGGTGGCCCTGCCGGTCGCCGGCACCTACACGGTGGAGTTCGACCCGCAGGACGAGAAGACCGGCAAGCTGACCCTGCGGGCCTACCCGGTCACCGACCTGGCTCCGGCCGCCATCACCATCGGCGGCGCCGCCTCCACCCTGACCACCACGACCCCGGGCCAGAACGGGAGCTGGACCTTCACCGGCACCGCCGGCCAGAAGGTGGCCGTCACCTTCACCGGCACGACCTTCGCCGGCTCGACCGACGTGCGCGTCTCGCTGGTGAAGCCGGACGGGACGGCGCTGGGCAGCTCGCCCTACTGCGGGCGCAACTGCACCATCTCGGCGACGACTCTGCCCGACACGGGCACGTACACGATCGTCTTCAACCCGCAGAACGACAAGACCGGCTCGCTGACCGCGAAGGTGGCGGCGTCATGATCTGGTAGGAGAGTCGCGCAGGCCCGCCACCCCATCCGGGGGTGGCGGGCCTGCGTCTCTTGCGGGGAAGAGCCGCTCAGGTCACGGGCGGCGGCGTGAACGGCGGCGGAGGCATGTGGCGGTGGCGGGCCTCCGCGCGGATGCCCTTGTCCTGGAACGCCTTCTTGATGAGGGTCTCCAGCTCAGCGGCGTCCCGCACGTTCGGGTTGTCCTGGAGCACCGAGGCGATCACCTTGGCCCGTGACATGGTGAAGCTCTGCCTCTCCTCCACGGACATGTACTCCTCTGCCTCCTCTGCCCACGAGACGGCCTCGGTCAGCCGGGAGTAGAAAGGGCTGACGCTGATGTTGGCGTCGCCCGGCCGGATCGCCCCGTCGATCGTGCTGATCAGCTTGTCGCCGACCGCGTCGGCGCCGCTGCCGTCGGCGTCCTCGCCGACGACGTAGTAGACCACCATTTTGTCGTTCTTGACGGGCTGGTTCGGGTACGCCTTCGAGGACAGGTAGACCTTGAACTGGGAGAAGTTGTCGCCCAGGGTCGGGTCCTTGAACAGCGGGGTGAGCGCCTTCGCCACGCGGAGCCCGGCCTCCTGCGAGTTGAGATTGACGATCAGGCGGCGAGACCTGTTGCGGACGTCCTCGGCGGACAGCGAACCCGATGGGCTCTTGAGCACCCTGAAGTAGTCGCCGCCGGAGAGCCCGCGCCAGAACTCAACCGGCGGGTCGTCCTCCGCGCCCTGGTTCTCGACCACGTAGCCGTCCGTCTGGCCCTGCCGCACGAAGTCCCAGACCTCCATGGTGTCGATGGCCTTCTTGAGGTAGCCGGCGCTGCCCACTCCCATGAGACCGTAGACGTCCTCCCAGGTGTCGGCGTCGGTGCCGCTCCGCCGGTCGCCGCTGGCGCCGTCGTACCACTCCTCGTACAGCTCGTCGACGAATTTCTTGTCGCGGTTGTCGTTGAGCCGGTAGCGGTCCTGGTCAGACAGCATGCCCGCGCCGGTCCGGGTCACCCTGGGCGACGCGATCCGGTCGGAGGTGGGCTTCACCACCGACAGGTCCAGGGGCGGCACGACCGGCCGCCCCACCGGCTTGGTCGGTGTCGGAGGGAGCGGCTTGGGCGGCTTGATGACCTTGACCGGGGTCGGCGGCAGCGGTTTCCCGGGAATCGGTGGCAGCGGTTTGGCCGGCTTCATGGGAGTCGCCGGCGGCGGTTTGGCCGGGAGCGGCGGCAGCGGCTTCCGCGCGGCCGTGCGGGTGGGCACGGGCGGCCTGCTCGGTATCGGTGGCAGCGGCTTGGCCGGCGGCCTGCTCGGTATCGGTGGCAAGGGCTTGGCCGGCGGCTTCATCGCTTTCACCGGTGGCCTGGGCAGCGGCTTGGCGGGGGGCCTGACGGGGATCGGCGGCAGCGGCTTGGCCGTGGGCCTGGCCGGGGGCCTGGCCGGGGTGGGCGGCAGCGGCTTGGCCACCCCCACCGGCGGCTGCGGCAGCGGTCTGGCCTTGCGCGTCGACGGCGATGGCTTGATCTTGTTGCGGTTCATGGAAGCCCCGTTCAGACGGCTCGGTAACTGAGGATGAGGCCGACGTTCACCAGCGCCGTACGGTCGCCGTCGGCCACCAGCGTCAGCGGCGTGCCAGCGACGCTCAGGCCGGGGGTGCGCACCGCCGTGCCGTCCTCCAGCGCCAGCCGCTGGTCGCCGTTGAGGAGGAGGCGCGCGGCGCCCGGCCGGTCGGTCTGGTATTTGACGTAGACGGCGGTGATCTGCCGCCCGTTCATGCCAGGGAACATCTCCGGCGTGATCGGCAGCGAGAGCACGCCGTCCTCGCTGTCCAGGAAATGCTGCCACTCCTCGGCGAACTCGCCGGCGACGTCGATGTAGCGGCCCGCCGGATACGGCTTGAGCATGCCCTTCACCGCGTTGCCGAAGACCGCGCCGCCCTGCTCGGCCGTGTACTTGACGGTGACGATCACGTCGAACAGGTCGGGCGGCGGCGGCCCGTCGCTCTCCAGCCGCCAGGTGGACACGGCGCCCGTGCCCTCGAACGGCAGGTACCTGTCGTCGTCGTAGCGCAGCTCGAACAGGCCGTTGTTGTCCCGGCCCTGCTCCAGGTCGGACAGCGCGATCTGCTGGCCCGGCCGCCAGTCGGCGCGCACGGCGTCCGGCTGCGAGCCCTTGGCATCCAGCAGGAACCGCACGGCCCGAGGGTCGGCCGCCAGCACGGTCTTGTGCCCGAGCTGGGTGAGCGTGGCGTTGACCCCGATCGGCTCCTCGCCGGTCGTGAAGGTGACCGACACCGTCTTGATGCGGCGCCGGAAGTGGCCGGGGAAGTCGCGGGCGAACAGCGCCTCGGTCAGCGCGAACTCGCAGCGGCCCTCGGACCTCAGCTTGAGCACCGCCAGCGGGTCGAGCTGCAGCAGCGACACCCGCTTGACGATCTCCAGACCGCGCGCGTCGCCGTCGGAGTACGCCTTGCCGAGCCGGTCCAGGTCGACGGCCAGGGTCTCGCCGGCCAGCAAACCCTTGCGCTGGCTGTCCCAGTAGACCGGCTGCAGGAACGTGTCGTTCACGCCGCGCTCGTACTGGTAGGCCCGCTCGGCGGCCTTCGCCGTCTCCAGGGCCAGGTGGTAGCTCTGGAAGTACAGGGACGCCAGACGCGAGGACATCCACTGGTAGAGCTGGACGCCGGTGAACTTGCCCGTGAGGAACGTGACGACGGCCTCCGCGTGGGCGATCTCCTTGTTCGTGATCTCCAGCTCGCGCTGGGCGACGGCGAGCTGGAACCCGGCCCCCGCCACCTGGTGGCCGATCTGGACGATGTCGGCCTTGGCCGACATCGACTGGAACTTCCACTCCTGGATCTGGCGCTCCTGCTCGGCGCGCACGCCGAACAGCTCACCCAGGACGCTGAGCCCCTCCGCCGCCGTCTGCACCGCGTCGGCGCCCTTGTCGATCATCTCGCCGGCGTGCGTACCGCCTTCCTCGATGCCCATGATGAACGGGCCGAGGTACACGTTCGGCGCGAGGTAGGTCAGGCCCGACGCGACCTTGAGCACGGTGGAGGCGTAGTGCGCGTAGACGGCGCCGGCCATCGTCGCGAGCTGCGCGATCTGCAGCGGGCTGATCCCCTCGTCGATGAGCTGGTCGTACCAGTCGCGGCGCTGGATCGCGGCGGCGAGCGCGGCCTCCGACTCCCGCAGCGTCTCGGTGGCCGCCCTGACCTGCGCCTCCTTGACGGCGCGGGTCATGGCCAGGATGGCGCTCTCCTGCCGGGAGTGCAGCAGTGTGAGCTCCTCGCCGTCCCGCTTCTCCAGCGTGGCCAGCAGGTCGGCGCCGAACTGGCGCAGCCGGTCCACCAGCTCCTGCGCCTTGCGGAAGGTGGCCGCGAACCTCTGGTGCGGCACCCTGGCGGACGACCCGTTGACCGACTGGTCCGGCGAGAGCCCGGCGGACGCGCCCCGGACCAGCGCCATCACGTCGGCGGGCGGCTCGAACAGCGGCAGCGGACGGCTGACGCCCATGAGGTCGAGCGAGGCCCTGATCTTGCGCAGCCGGTCCTCGACCCGGGTCCAGTAGTCGCCGAGCTGCGTGTTGCCGGGGATGTGGAAGTACCCGTCGGCAACGCTCTTGTGGATCAGGCCCAGGCCGTCGAGCAGAGTGCCGCCCGCCGTCAGCCGCACCGCGTCGGGGTCGGGCGGCAGCTCCGTCTCCAGCGCGCGCAGCCCGTCGTAGGTCTTGGTGGCCGCCAGCGTACGGGTGCCGACGCCCTCGGGACGGCGGCCCAGCAGGTCGTAGGCGAGGACGTAGAGCATCCGCGCCTCGTCGATGCTCTCCATCGTGTACTGCCCGAAGAGCAGGTCGCCCCAGTCGAGCAGGTTGTCGACGTAGGCCATGACGACCGCCCGGCGGTAGGCCGACGGCCGCAGCTCGGCGATGGCGTGCGGGTCGAACGGGTCGTCCCGGTACGCCGCGAGCAGCGCCCCGTGGTCGCCCATCAGGTCGTACTGGCGGCGCAGCCGGGCGAGCATGCCCACCTTCTCCCGCAGGGAGCGCGCGAGGTCGCCGGTGAGCGCGGCGAGCTGGGACAGGATCGGCGGCAGCGTCTCCGTCTCCAGCTTGGCCAGGTGGTCGAGCTCGGTGCCGGTCAGCTCGCGGGCCTGCTCGAACGCTGGGATCAGGTCCGCCACGTCGTCCAGAATCTCGCGGAGGCCGGACTCCACGCCGGCCGGCTTGAGCGTGTCGAGGTCGGCCAGGCAGCCGTCTACCAGCGCGCGGACGTCGATCGCCAGGAACGGCAGGAACCGCCAGTATCTGTCCTCCGTCGGGTCGAAGACGTACTCGTACCAGCGCCTGGCGTCCTCGAAGCGCTGGCCGGTGTTGAGCGCCTGCGCGATGAGCAGCGGCGCGTGGAAGAAGATCTCCCAGTAGTAGCGCCCGTTGGCACTCTGGAAGTCGAGGTGCGAGCTGGCCGGGGTGCCCGCGACGTCCGCCGTGACCTTGATCGTGGTGGGCCCCGACACGGTCGCGCTGAAGGCGGGCAGCTCGTCGGTCTCCTGGGTGTCCGGGGCCAGCAGCGCGGGAACCCCGCCGACCAGCAGCCGCCGGTTCAGCTCGAACGCCGTGCTCGACGTCAGCCTGACGATCTCGTGCTGCAGCGACGCGAACTCGTACGGGCGCAGCAGGCTCACGCCCTTGGGATAGGCGATGTACCGGGTGCCGAGGAAGAACAGCAGCTTGTCGTCGGCGTCCATGGCCCCGGTGAAGGCGTCGGAGAAGCCGGGCGGCAGGGAGCGCCAGCTGCCCTCGATGCCGAGGAACGCGGTGCGGTCCAGGTCGGCCGGCTCCTTGCCGGCCGCCAGCACGGCGTAGACGCGGTCGCCGAACACGTAGTGGCGGTCGCCGCGCTTGAAGACGGCCCGGACCCGGGTGGACAGCTCCTTCGGGTAGTCGGCGTCGATGTAATCGGGAATGGCCCCCTTCTCGACCGTGTAGCGGACGTACTCCATGCCGCTGGTCAGGTAGAGGTGGCCGGCGTCGTCCAGGTAGGCGGCGTCGACCCTGCCGGTGCGGGTGATCGCCGTGGGGACCCGCCCGAGCGCGGCGGTCTGCTGGGCCGGCCCCACGGTCTTGCCCGTGTACGCGGCGTAGGTGTGGGCCTCGTTGTCGAAGAAGTACGACGTGGTCCCGTGGCAGTAGGCCGCGTGCACCTTGCCCGTGAGCGGCAGGTTGTCGTCGCCGCTGTCGGACAGCTCCTTGGGCCCCTCGTCCGGTTGCTTCGTGGCGCCGGTGTAGCGCGCGTAGCGGGTGCCCGCGATGACGTACAGGATGTTGCGGTTCCTGGTGCCCTTGCGCAGCAGCAGCGCGTCGAGCTGCGGCACCGCGGGCGTGTCCGCCACGCGCCGGTCATTGTCGTCCTTGCCCTTGGGCGGTGGTGACAGCCAGCCCAGGTCGATGTCCGGCGACCAGGAGGAGGCCGTGCCCTTCAGGACGTTCGAGCTGGTGAAGCCGTGCTCGCCGGAGTAGAAGTACTCGACGCCGTTCGCCGTGTAGGCGGCGTCGATCTTCGGCCATCTCGGCAGGGTGTCGTTGTTGGTCGCGATGGTCTTCGGATAGCCGGGCAACATCAGGCCGAAGGGCGCGCCGTCGTAGCAGTAGTACTCGGTGCCGGCGAAGACGTACGTGACGTCGTCGCGGACCAGCATCGCGTCCACGGAGCGCGACGTGGTCAGCGGGCTGCGGGCGTGGCCCCACCGGTCCGCGATCTTGTCGCTGGCTCCGGCGGGCTGGTAATAGCCCTGCCTGAAGAAGTACTTGGTGTCGCCCAGCTCGAAGCCGGCGTCGGTGACGCCCCATTCGGGCACGCCGTCGCCGTTGCCCGCCACCGGGAGGGCCCGCGGGTCGCCCGCGGGGTCGGGGGTGATCGGGCGGCACAGGAAGCTGCCGCCCTTGTGATCCACGCTGAACCAGGTGCCGTCCTGCGACCCGGCGGCGTTGCTGAAGGGCACCACGCAGGCGGGGTCGATGGGCGAAGGCTCAGCGAAGATCTTCGACAGCTCCACGAGCCTGGTCGGCTCGGTCGGAGTCGCGACCGGCACCGCGTACAGCTCGGGGGTGAGCGCGTACGCCACCGACCTCGGCTCCGGCTTCGGCGGCTTGCCGGGCTCGCCGGGCACGGTCTCCAGGTACGAGCACGACACGACGATCGAGTCGTGCGCGCCCGGGTCGCCGCCCGGCACGGTGGCCGAAGCCTGCACGGACAGCCGCACGTCGCTGATCGGGAAGTCCACCGCCGGGCCGAGGGGCAGCTCCTGGGCGCTCACCCACTCCTTGTTGAGGTTGTAGAAGGAGTAGGAGATCCGCACCCGGTACTTCGACGGCTGCGGCTCCACGTTCTGCTTGTCGCCGTCCTTGCGGGCGACGATCGTGGTGGTGCCGGTCGTGTCCGGCGGCACGGTCTCGACGACCGGCCAGAACACGAAGACGCGCCCGAACGCGTGCACCGGGTAGACCCGGTCGCCGTCGATCTGGGCGTCCACCTTCAGCCACGGCTCCCAGGTGGCCGACAGCCGCTCGCCGTCGCGGAACTCGGCCTCACGGTAGTAGTGGCGGCGCGGCTCGGTCCTGGTGCGGCCGAACAGCACGAGCTTGCGCACGTTCTCGTCGGCCCCGTCCGCGTGGTAGACGTACCCGCCCGCGACCGACAGCCGGGAGACCTCGGTGTACTCGTCGAGGTAGCGCTTGTAGGCGGCCTGCACGCTGTCGGCGCCGATCTCGCTCTGGAGCAGGTCGTTCTCCAGCTCGCGGAACGCGGGCGTCTTGGTGTCGCGCAGCTCCGGCCTGATGTAGTTCTCCGGGTAAAGGAAGACCTTCCTGTTGGCCTCCCAGATCCGGTAGTTCTTCAGCCACGACCACCAGACCCTGACCCGCCGGCGCAGCTCCTCGTCGCCGGGGAGCACCTTCTCCAGGTCGAGCAGGTAGCGGTGCACGTAGAGCTGGACCGCCGCGACCGCCTCGCGGACATGCGAGGTGTTGCCCTCCGGGCCCATCTCGACGTCCACGAGCAGCCGCTCGTACAGCTCGCGCACCCCGTCGACGTCGGGGTTCTTGTGCAGCGCGGCGGGCACTAGCGCGTCACGCTTGATCACGTTGAGCTCGTCATGCACCGTGCGGGAGACGATCTCCCAGTCCTGGTCGCCGAGCTTGCGGCGCAGCATGAGGGCGAGGGCCTCGGCCGGGTCCGGCTTGGTCCAGGCGTCCTGGTAGAGCCGCGATGGGCCGGTGCCGGCCCTGGCGGCCAGCGCGAAGACCTTGACCAGCTTGAGGAGGAACTCGATCTCGAATCGCTCCTCCTCCACCGGGAACTCGGTGATCAGCCCGGCGTTGCGCTTGACCCAGCGCAGCTCGTCCACGTCCCAGCCGAAGAGCCCGGCCAGCCGCTCGTACGGGTCGGGCGCGCCCGTCCAGAGCAGGTCGGCCAGCCCGGGGCGGGCGTGGGCCAGCTCGGAGAACAGGCTGATGATGTGCACGTCGGTGAGCCGGTAGTCGGCTGTTTCCGACCATCGGTGCCTGATCGGCTGGGCGAAGGTCCAGTCGGGCAGGTCGTAGCGGCCCGGGTAGCGCATGTACAGCTCGTCCTTGAGCAGGTACGTGACGTCCTCCAGGACGCACGCGCCGGTGATCCCCTCCTCGAACGGCGCGGGCAGGTTGCCCCAATCGTCGTCGATCGTGCGGGGGTAGCCCTCGTCCACGACGTCGAGCGCGCCCGAGTAGCGCACGTACTGCTTCTCGCGGAAGGCGTACAGCTCCCCGGTGGGGGCGACGAACGCCGCGTCGACGACGGCCCGTTCCGTGAACCGGTTGAACACCGTGCCCCACTGCCCGGCGACGTCCGCTCCCCTGCCGTCCACCAGGTACTTCTTGCCCTTGAACAGGTATACGCGGCGGTCGCGGGCGCGGAAGGCGGCGTCCAGGCCATCCTCGAACTCGGGCGGCAGCGCCCGCAGGCCCAGCTCGGCGGCCAGCGACCCGGCGATCGTGCGCGGGTAGCCGTCGTCGGCGAGGCGGTAGTCGCGGCCGGTGTAGCGGACGTACTGGTCGCCGGAGAACAGGAACGTCTGCTGGTCGCGGACCAGCACCGCGTCGACCCGCTCGCGGTCGGCGATGGCGTTGCGGACCCGTCCGATCAGCCCGAGCTCGTACGTGGCCGTGGCGGCGCGCGAGACGACGTGCAACTCGCCGTTCACGACGAGGTAGGCGCTGCGGCCGTTGGCCACCGCCGCGTCGATCCGCTTGCCCGCGACCGCGTCCTCGAAGGTCTCGGGCAGTCCGGCGAACTCCGGCTCGGCCCGCAGGTTGACCGCGATGGCCTTGGGATAGCCGGGATCCACGTAGCGGTACTCGGCGCCGGTGTAGCGCACGTACTGCTTGCCCGAGAACAGGAACGTCGCGTCGTCGCCGAACACGATCGCCGCGTCCACGGACCCGCCCTCGTCGGGCACGAACGGGGTGGCCGCCTTCCCCCAGCGGTCGCGGATCGCCAGCAGCGGCGAGAACGCGCGGTCGTGGTAGCGCGTGTACTGCTCGGCGAAGAAGAAGTACGTCGAGCCGTCGGCGGCGGTGAACGCGGCGCGCAGCGTGTCTCCTGGCTCGACGCCTCGCCCGAAGTTGCGCCAGACGCGCTCGATCGGCCGCGGGTAGGACCACTGGCCGGTCTCCTCGTTGAGCTGCACGTAGCGCTCGCCGGCCAGCAGCAGCATCGTGTCGTTCTCGAACAGCACGGCCTGCGGGAAGGGGAACGGGTCGGGGGCCTTCCAGAACGACTCGTCAGCCGGCGCGGGGTAGCCCTCGTCGGGCCGCGTGTACGCGCCGCGCTCGCCGGTGTAGACGACGTGGCGCATGGCGCCGCTCTCGTCGGGGTGCTCGAAGAGGTAGGTAACGCCGTGCCGCACGTAGGCGAGGGCGACGCTGGTCAGCCCGCCCCAGTGGTCGGCGATCGGCCTGGGCTCGCCCTCGATCGTCTCCATCGACTCGCCGTAGACCACGAACTGGTCGCCGCGGAAGAGGTACGTCTTCCCGTCGCGCCCCACGAACGCCGCATCCACCGCGTTGTCCTGATAAATCGTGTTTCGTGGTCGGCCCCACTCCTCGGCCAGCGGGTAGACCTTGTTGACCGCCGTGTTGTAGCAGTCAGGCCCCTTGAACAGGTACGTCGTCCCGTCGCGGCCGGTGAGCACCGCGTCGAGGCCCGTACGGTAGTCCTCGGACACCGCGCGCAGCGCGAGCGGCCGGTACGGGACCGACGACTCCGGCCACCCCTCCAGCGCCGAGTGCCGCGACCACGCGCCCGCCCGCTCCACCAGGACCGCGCCGTTCTCCACGAACGCGCACGACAGCCCGCTCAGCGCGAGGTCGCCGTACTTCTTGTAGACGGCGTCGGACACCACGTGCCACTCGCCGTCGCGGAACAGGTAGACGTTGCGCCGGTCGGCGAAGGCCGCGTCCACCCCGGTCAGCTCGACGGTGAGCGCCCCCAGCCGCGGCTCCTCCGGCAGGGACGACAGCGTGCGCGGATACCCGTCCTGGACGGCCGAGTAGTCGTGGTCGAGATAGCGGACGTACTGGTCGCCGGAGAACAGGTAGGTGTAGGTGCGCGTCACGTCCACGCCGTCCACCTTCTCGACGGCGTCCATGACCAGCGTGGCGTCCACCCGGCCCGTGCGCGCGACGTTGTTGACCACGTTCCCCCAGAACGCGCTCACGCTGGAGGGGAACCGGTCGTCGAGCCTGCTGTAGTCGCCCGTGGAGTAGCGCGCGTACTGGCCTTTGGAGAAGACATACGTCCTGCCGTCCTTGCCCACGAAGGCCGCGTCGACCTCGCGGAACGGCAGACTGTCCCAGCGCTCGGCCAGGGCGTACGGCTCGGACCACCAGCGGTGCCTGCTGTCGAAGACGACGAAGCTGCCGCCGGAGAACAGCACCGTCTGGTTGTCCTGGTCGGTGAAGACCGCGTCGATGCCCCTGAAGTCGGGGCGGGCGGTGAGCGTCGCCGGCAGGTTCCACCAGTTGTCGCCCAGCGGGCGCGGGTAGCCCGCGTCGGGGACCCGGTAGTCCCTGGTCGAGTAGCGGACGTAGAAGGGCGTGTCGTCGCCGTACACCTTGATCCGGTCGCCGGCGCGGCGGATCGTGAGCACGATCCCGCCCTCGGCGGTGACGCGCCAGTCGCCCGCCGTGCCGGTGACACGCGCGTCGTCCGCGGTTGTGACGTGGTGCTCCCGCAGGCGGCGGCGCAGCGCCGCCGAGAGCCGGCCCGTGGTCAGCTCGGCCTCATAGTCGGCGTGCAGGTCGAGGATCAGGCCGACCGGGCCGAACAGGTGGGTCGCGCCGTCCATGACGAACGCCGCGTCCACCTGGTCGAGCCCGCCCCAGTCGCCCGCGATGGCGCGCGGGTAGCCGACGTCCGCGATGGAGTAGTCGGCCGTGGAGTAGCGCACGTAGCGGTCGCCGCTGAACAGGTACGTCTTGCCGTCCAGGCCGACGAACGCGGCGTTCACCTTGCCGTCCGTCAGCACGGGCCGCATCAGCCCCCAGCGCTCCGCGGTCGGCGTGACCGGGCCGGCGCCCGACGGGCTCAGCGCGACGGTCTTGCCGTCCCTGAACAGGTGGACAGTGCGCGACCCGTCCTGGAAGGCCGCCTCGACCGCGTTCTCGAACTCGGCGGGGACCTCCGGCCGCCACGACTCGATCCTGCGCGGGTAGCCGTCGGCCACGCGCACGCCATCGTTCTCCAGGCTGTCGGTGTAACGCACCACCTGGTCGCCACGGAACAGCAGGCAGCCCTCGCCGTCGGCGTAGGCGGCGTCGATCCGCTCAGCCCCGTCGAACGTGTTGCGCAGCAGGCCCCAGCGCTCCGCGATCGGCGCCTCGGTGCCGCCGTCGAACCACCGCTTGCCGCTGAAGACGTGGGTACGCCCATCGCGCCCCTGGAAGGCCGCGTCCACGACGTGGCGGAACGCCTCGGGCAGCGGCGCCTCACGTCCCTCACCCTCCCACCACTCGCCGATCGAGCGCGGGTAGCCCTCGTCGACGTAGGTGAAGTCGTCCGTGGAGTACCGCACGTACTGGTCGCCGCTGAAGACGTACGTCCTGCCGTCGCCGTCCACGAACACGTTGTCGATCCGCTTGGGATCGGTGAAGTTGTTCCTGACCTTGCCCCAGACCTGCTCCTTGGGCGCCCAGCGGGTGCCGCCGGGGTTGCGGGTGAAGGCGTGCGAGAGGCCGTCCAGGCCCCTGCCGATGATCCATTCCACGCCGTCAGGGCGGACGAAGGCGGCGTCCACGCCGGCCAGCGTGCCGAAGTTCGCCGACAGCTCGGCGAGCTGCTTGGCGCGTGGGTCGGTGAGCACGTGCGTGGCCGCCGAGTAGACCCAGTAGTTCGTGGCCTGGAACAGGTAGACCTTGCCGTCCCAGCCGGTGAGCAGCGCGTCGAAGCGGTCGATGCCCGGCGGCAGGGCCAGCGGCTCGGGGAACTTGCCGGCCAGGTCCTGGTCGTGGAAGGAGACCCCGGCCTCGGAGGCGTCCAGGCCGAGCTTGGCGGCCAGCCGGGCGAAGCGCCGGATCCTGCGGTACGTGCGCCGGAAGTGCGGGGCGAGGGTGTCGCCGGTCAGGGCCGGCGCGACGAGCACGTCGAACGTGTCGAAGGCGACCGCGTCGCAGATGACCTCGGCCACCTGCGCGGGCACGCCGAACGAGTCCTGCAGCACGGTCAGCAGCGCCTCGCGCTGCGCCGTGGCCAGCCCGCCCAGCCGCGCGGCCACCTCGTCCACGGCCGCGATGATCTCCATGGCGACGGTGTGCAGCAAGAAGAAGACGTCCATGCCGTAGTCCTCGGCGCCGGGCAGCGTGAAGTCCAGCGCGTTGGTGACCGTGGCGAAGTAGTCGAGCCGGTCCCATGGCACGCCCAGCGCGGCGTCGAGGTCTCCCGTCGCGGTGAGCAGCTCCACCAGCTGGGTCCGTTCGTCCTCGGTGAAGCCGAGCGCGGCCACTGCGTCCAGGTCGAGCCGGTAGGGCCGCTGCGCCTCCAGGATCTCCGAGATCCGCTGGTAGATGACGGCGCCGTCGGCCGCGGTGAACCCCGCGCCGAGGTCGAGCCTGCCCTCCGGGTCGCCGAAGAGCTCGCGTGCCTGCTCGCGTACGCGTCCGTCCTCGGTGATCACGCCGTCGAGCAGGCCGGTGATCCGCTGCCCCACCGCGTCCTCGGCGATCGGCGCGAAGTCGTCGGGCGCGAAGGTGTACAGCTCGGTCCGGACGGCGGAGATCTGGTCGCGCATCGCCTCCAGCACGAGGCGGCGGATCGGATAGAACTCCAGCATGAGGCCGAGGTCGTCGGGGAGTTCCTTGCTCACGTATGCGTCGTGCGCGTCGATGACGCCGTTGAAGCGCAGGCTCTCGACCAGCGCCGTGAGCTGCGCCTCGGTCAGCCCGAGCCCGTCGAAGACGCCGGGGTCGAGCGTGATCGTGAGCTGGCGGAACCGCTCGCCGCGCTCGGCCAGCGCGGCGAGGACCGCCTCGGTCACGTCGCCGAGGTCCGCGGAGGCGGTGAACAGCGCCTCGTTCGCCGGGTCGGCGAAGAAGCCGGGGTCGGCGACCTGGCCCTCGTCATCGAGGTAGCCGTGGTAGAGGAGGTTGCCGTACAGCTCGGCCCGCTCCGCCTCGGACAGGTCGGGGAAGTGCCCGGCCAGGTCGGAGGGGTAGAGGGCGCCGTCCAGGCTCGCGATGACGGCGAACAGGGCGCCCGCCAGGTCGTTGTAGTCGCCGGCCAGGACCGGCTCCTGGGGCGGCTCCTCGGTGGCGAGCACGCCGTCGGCCCCGAGCAGGCCGTAGGTCACGAGATTGGAGAAGATCTTGACGATCAGCCGGTCGGCCAGGCCGAGACCCTGGAAGTCCTCCATTGCCAGCACGGCCACGTCGGTGACCGCGTCGTACACGGCGGCCCCCACCGCCTCCGGGTCGAGGCGCAGCAGGCGCGGGTCGCGCGGCGAGACCACGCCGTCCGCGTACGCGGCCAGCACGTCGTACACGACCTGGGCGGCCCGCCCGTCGAACCGGTCGGAGACGAACAGCTCGGGGCCGAACGCGACGGTCTCGAACCGGTCCCTGATCGCGGCCAGGACCGCCTGTTGCTCCTCCTCGGACTCCGGCGTGGCCGGCTCGCCGAGCACCTCGGCCAGATCCCGCGCGCCGAACCCCCAGTCGCGCATCCACGAGGTGACGGCCAGCAGCGTCTGCGTCAGCCACAGGCTCGACTGCGCGTTGGAGCCCTCCAGGATGCGGTAGCAGTCGGCCGTGCCGGGGTCGAGCACCGGCAGGATGGGGAACGTGGTGTAGCGGCGCAGCGCCGGATCGGCGTCCAACGCCGACAGCAGCGTGAACAGCTCCTCCACCGACACGCCCAGCGCGGCAACCAGGCGGGAGACGCGGTGCAGCAGCGACAGCGCCGCCTCCCCGATCCCCTTGTCGAACGGCCCCGCCTCCAGCGGCGTGGCGTAGCGGTCCCTGAAGCGCTGGACGACCGTCACGATGTCGGACTCGGCCAAGTCGAGCGTACGCGCCAGGTGCAGCCGGTAGTCGCGGTTCTGCGGCGCGAGGAGGTCGCCGGGCGGCGCGGGCACGTCGTCCACGGTGTCGGGCATCGCCCTGCTCGTCAGGCCCGCGATCACGTCGTACCCGAGGTCGTGCGTGCGGTGCAGGTGGACGGCGGTCGCCAGGGCGGTGAGCGCGCGCAGGTCGATGACGCCGCCTGCGCACGAGGCCAGCACGACGTCGAGGTCGGCGAACGACAGGCCGGTGCGCCGCGACAGCCGGACGAACCGGTCGACCTTGTCGAGCCAGCCGAGCGAGACCTGCCGCAGCGTCTTGTCGTCGGGCGCGACCGTGACGATGCCCCCGTTGAAGCGCGACTCGATCAGCACAGTCAGCTCCGCCCCGGTCATGGAGGCGGCAGCCAGGAACGTCTCGATGTCGGACAGCTGCGACGACGGCCTGCCGTACCGCTCGGCGACGCCGGCCTCGTCCGTGCGGACGACGGTGACGGCCTCCACGTCCACGACCGACAGCCCCAGATACTCGCGGGCGACCCGGTCGCGGTCCACCCGGGCGGCGAACAGCCGGTAGAACTCGACCGGGTCGATGCCGAGGTGACGCAGGTAGACGCGGATCCGGGCGTCCGTGAACGAGAACGGCAGGGCGAAGGGGTGCTGGATGCGGAGCAGCTGCCCGTACGGGTCGTCCCCGACCAGTTCCTCCAGGACCTCGTTGACGATGTCGAGGTAGGGCGTGACCGTGAAGGTGTGCTCCTTGTCGAGCGGTATCTCGCCGATGTCGGGCCTGCGCCGCAGCACGGCGGTCTCGTCGGACGATCCGCGCATCAGATTCAGCAGATCGACCAGATAGGCGGCCGGCGAGTACACCGACCTCGCTTCGTCGCCCTCCCTCAGATCGAGATCGCCGAAAAGAATCTCGTAACTGGGTAATGATGCATCGTTGCGCATGCCGAGTTTCCCCCTCGCATGAAATACCCCGAATGACACCCCGATTCAGACCGCCTTGCGCCCCGCCGCGATCATTTCCCGGTCGGGCGCTGCTCCTGTTCTCTCCGAAAGCGGTCAGAGACGATTAGTCGAGACCGATCAGATGGGTCTCGCCCAGGAAATAGGCGGCCCGGAAATTGTCCGGTCCTGCGATTTCCCGAATTTCGGCGGCCGGGCCCGGCGTCGCCGGTCGCGCCGGCGGCTCGCCCGCGTCTCCGGCCAGCTCCCGCCGGACGGCCGGGTCCGCGCCGTACGCGGCGGCCAGGGCCTCCGCGGTGAGCAGTTCGGCGCAGCCCTCCGTCAGCACGAGCGGGCGCGTGACGGCCCTGGCCCGCTCGACGAACACGGGATGCGCCAGCCGGTGCAGCAGCTCGTGGATCAGGAGACCGACCAGCCGCCACCGCCACTCGCCCCGCGGCATGGCGGGGGCGGTGTCGGCGGGCAGGTGGGCCTCGGCGACCGGCGAGCCCCGGTCGAGGTCGTAGAAGGTGCTCGTCTTCCGCCAGGTGTCGGGCAGGTCGTGCGACGGCGTGCGCTTGATGAGCCGGGCGACCTGCCCGGCCGGCGCCCGGCCGGACTCCAGCAGGTCGCGCAGGCCGGCGAGCACCTCGTCCGCGTCTCCCCTCCACCCCTCCGCGCGCAGCTCGCCGTAGAGATAGGCCACCTGGGCGTCCCGGTCCTGTGGCCGTTCCATCGAGCCGCGCACGTGGTCGGCGTAGTGGAACTCCTCATTCAGCGGGCTGTCGAACCGGGCGCGGACGTACGGCGAGAAGACGTCCGCGACGATGGACTCGACCCGCGCGGCGGCCTCGGAGAGCCGCTGGAGGTCCTCGGGCTGCCCGCCGCCCGACGGCGGGTCCCACAGGGCCGTGCGCCCGGCCACGATCCGCGCCACCGCCTCCCCGATCCCCGCGAGCCCGCCGTTTTCCCCGCCGGCGGCCTCCTGGGGGTCGTAGACGGCGCGCAGCCGCGCCCGGTCCTCCGGGGACGGGCCGGCCGCCAGGTGCCCGAGCACGGCGCCCGTCCATCCGCTGACCGTCAGCACCTCCCGCTCGAACGAGCCGTCGGCCGCCGTGGGCTCGGTGGCGCGCGCGCCGGCCCAGCGCGTCAGCCGCGACAGGGCCCCCGTCCGGCTGAAGCTCGCGGGGGCCGCCTCGTCGTTGAGCGTCAGCAGGTGCACCGCGCGCAGGAACCAGCGCCGGTCGGCGTCGGCGAGCGCGGCCACGTCGGGCCACATCGAGGGGAAGCCCTCGGGCAGCGCGCCCAGCGCGGCCTCCGCCTCCTCGAAGAAGTCCTGCTCACCGAGGCGCAGCCGCAGCTCCAGCCCCGTGTAGTCGGCGACCACGAGCTCGGACGCGGGCCCGAGCCGCAGCCTGGAGCCGGTCGCGTCGGCGTCACCGGACCGCTTGGTCTTGGCGAGCCCGCCGTCCTTCTGCCGGACGTCTGCCACTGCCATCACTCGTCCCCGCCCTTGCCTGGCTTGGTGCCCGGGAAGGGCTTGGTGCCCGGGCGGCCCAGCCCGACGGACTCGGTGTCGCCCAGCAGGAGCCCCGCCGACGCGCGTTGCAGGCCCACCAGTTCCAGGACGGACTCCGCCTTCTTGCCGCTGTCGCCGTACCCGGTCTTCCCCTGGTCGCCGGTCGCCGGCCTGACTGCTCCCAGGTCGCCCATGAAACGCTTGGCCAGCTCGGGATCGGCTTGGATGTCACCGGAGAGTTGCCGGAAGATGATGGCCGCGAACATGTCGACGAACCCTTCTCTGATGATCTGCCCCTGCCCGATCTGGTCGGCCTTCGCCGCGAAGCCGGGATGCGTGAGCGCGTGCAGGAACTCGTGGATCATCGTGCGCAGGTGGTTCCACCGCGCCTCGATCCTGTCCTGGTCCCGGGGGATCAGCGGGTTCAGCCGGACCGCGCCGCCCCCGAAGTGCAACCCCGAGAGCTGGGTGAGGCGTGTCACCTTCTCGCTCGTCCTGGGGTCCGCGAGGAGCTCCTTCATCAGGCCGCGCAGCACGTTCGCGTCGCGTACGCCGTCGAAGCCGGCCTCTATGAACCTCCTGCCGAACTCGGGGGCGTAGCCGAGGAAGTTCGCGACGTTCATTGCGTACGACAACAGCAGTTCGTCGGTGAGCTGGACGGACTCGCTGCTCTCCACGCGCTTGGACAACTCGTATCCTGTGTTGTATGGCCCGTCGGGATTCGCCAGGATGTAAGGCCCGCACGAGAACTTCATGTACTCCTGCAGGAACCCGGCCAGCTCACGCAACCGGTCGAGCGACTCCCGGTCGAGCTTCTGCCCCGGGCCCGCCTCGAAGCGGGCCAGCTGCAGATCGAGGAACTGCCGGATGGCGCTGAACAGCCCGGACTCCAGCTTGCCGAAGTCGAGGGGCCGCGGCACCTCCATGACGCGCGTCGGGTTGTAGATCTTGCCCAGCTCCGTCACGGTCACGTCGGACAGCGGCGGCAGATCTCGGAGCAGCAGGCTCTTGGACAGACCGCTGGCGCCCCCGACCTCCCGCTCGAACCCCAGATCGATGGCACCGGGGAGCACCTTCGTCCGTCGCGCCCACCTGAGGAGCGCCTTGATTCCCTTGTGGTAGTCGAGCCCGTCCACCGGGTTGCCGTCGAGGATGGACATCCCGTAGGCCATCCGGAGGAGGGCGTCCTGGTCGAGCCGCATCACCTCGCTGGCGTCGATGTCCGGGGCCAGCCGCTCGGCGGTGTCCTCGATGTAGTTCTGGCTGTCCTCCGTGTTCAGGCCGAGGAGAGCCCTGTAGTCGATGATCAGGCTGCTCTTGCTGCCGGGGCCGAAGAACAACTGGGAGTCCCGGCTTCCCGGCTGGATGAGCAGCTGTGTCTGCACGGTGCTCGGTCGCTGTCTCGACCCGGCGTCGGACGTCGAGTACCGCCTCGTCAGGGACATGGGCTTGGTGTGGCCCTTGTCCTCCTCCTTCTCCTTCTTCGGAGGCAGGGTCACCGTGGAGAATCCCCGCGAACGTTGTCCCTGCCTGAATGAATTACTGCTCGAAGTCCCCTTCGGAGTCATGCCGGAGAAACTGCCACCCTTGCGAGCCGCACCGGTTAACATTGATCAACCCCCCACCCTGGACCCCGGCTCATGTTTCCTCATTCGCTCCGGACCCCGAACTAACCAAAACGCCACGCTCTGCTTTCGCCCTTTATGGACCACGGCCGAAAATGATTGCGACCGGTAATTAATCGGCGCTCAGAAAGGCCCATAATCCGTCCTGAAGATCAAGGGCATCGTCCATGTCGTCGATCAGGCCCTACATGCTCAGAACGAACGGCGTCCTGCAACCGACCGGCTCCACAACGCGGAAACCGTCCCTCCGCAACTGACGTGGTCGCGTCCTTTCCCCAGGTCGACCGGTTGGTGGCGCACTCCCAGCCAGGTCCGGCATGCGGCCGCACCGCTCTCGGTCGGCGCCGGTACCACCATCACGCTGCAAGGTTCGGGCCGCTACAGCGAGAGGTTGCGGCTCACGGATGTGGCCGCGACGGTCTGCCCCACCGGTCCTGGGGTGATCTGGCCAAGGGCGCGGCGAAGACCGCTGAGCGGGCTTCCCCCGCACTTTGGCCTGAAGGACATCCGGTATTCGATGTTTGAGGCGCGCCAAATGTAACGGCACGACCCGGTGATGGACAGCCGCTCTCAGCTGTACGCCGTGATCGGCGGAATCTCGCCGGTGAGCAGGAACGCGCCGAGTTCCCGCGCCTTGTACACGACGGGGTCGTGCACGGTGAGGGTGCGGGCGTCGCGCCAGAACCGGTCCAGGCCGGTCGATCGGGTCGTCGCGCGGGCGCCGGTGAACTCGAAGATCCGGCCTGCCGCCTCCGTCGCCAGCCGGGTGGACACCACCTTCGCGGCGGAGATCGTCAGGGCGGCCCGGCCCCGCTCTGGCGCGGTCAGGTCGAAACCGCCGGCGTCGGCTTCCGCGAGCGCACGCGTCGCGTCGTCGGCCAGGAGGCGTGCTGCCCGGAGGACCGCGGCCAGTTCCCCGTACCCGGCGAGAACGTGCGGGTCGTCGACCGCTCGCTCGAGACCGCTGGCCGGCCAGGGGCGTGCGCACTCGCGGGTGTACCGGGCGGCTTCCTCGAGCGCTCCCTCGGCGATGCCGACGAGAACCTGCGTGAGCACCGCCTGGAAGGCCAGCGACACCAGCGACAGTCGGAGCCGGCGAGGGCTCGACTCGTCCTCGCCTGCCGGGAAGGTGCCCAGCACGTCACCGCGGCGGACCCGGACCTCCTGAAGGACGATGCTGCCGCTGGCCGTCAGGCGTTGGCCCAGGTTGTCCCAGTCCGGTGGGTGCGAGACCCCTTCTGCGCCGCCGGCTACGACCGCGACGAGGCGGGCTTGGCGGTCGTCGCAGATAGTGCTGACGAACAGCCGGTCCGCGACCGCGCAACCGGTGGCGAACGTGCCTCGGCCGGAGATGGACAGCGTGTCGCCGTTCGGGCTGATCGTGAGAGTGTCGCGCGGGTTGCTGACCGCGGCCACGAAGAGCCGGTCGGCGGCGACCTCCTGCCGCAGGGAGCGGACCAGTTCGGGGTTGTCGTACAGCGAGGCGCGCCACAGGTGCAGGTAGTGGTAGCCGAGGAGGTGCCCGATCGAGGCGTCGCCCGCCGCGACGATCCGGGTCACCGCATGCGTGGTCCGGTGGTCGTCCGGGTCCACGGAGAGCAGGCCGCTGTCGCGCAGCAGGTCGATCTCGGCTCTGGGCAACCGGTTGGCCTGGTCGCGGGCGACGGCGTCCTCGCGGAGCCGTTCGGCGACGGCATGGGCGGCTGTCAGCGCTTCCGCCGGGTTCATCGGGAACCCGCCGGTGTGATCGTGGGACGCCCGAACCGGCGATGCAGCAGAAGCACGACCGCGGGTAACACCAGGCACTGGGCGGCGACGGCCACCCAGAAACCGGGGAGGCGCCCGGCGGTCTCGAACACCTGGTACGCCGCTCCCCCGGCGAGCCCGCTCAAACATGCGCCGGCGCCCTCGGCCAGCCGCTGGTGACCGAAGACGACCGCCGGTGAGCGGGGCGTGCGGGCGAGCGCCTCCAGAACGTTCTTGAGAAAGAGGACGGAGTTGCCCGCACCGATGGCGGCGATCCCGGTGGCGATCGCGATCTCGTTCCCGCCGGTGAACGCGATCATGCCGACGGCCAGGCCGCCGAAGCCGAGCACCATCGCGTGCGAGTACCGCATCCGCTCGACCCGGTCCGCGATCAATGGCTGTAGCACGACGAGCAGCAGAGAGTAGCCCATCATGGCCGATCCGTAGAACACCGTGGACACCCGACCTTCTGCGTAGGAAGAAAGGTACTGGTAGAAGTGCATGTGCAGGTAAATAGTCAGGGCGGTGACCGCGAACGGCAGGACTGCGAGGCCGTGCAGGGCCCGCCGTAGTGGCTCGACCACCTCGCCGTCCTCGCGGGTCTCTTGCGGCAGAAAGGCGTGCCCGATCGTGAGAGCCCCGTGCAGCGCGGCGGCGACGGCGAACATCCCGCCCGGGTCGTGGATGAACAGGGCACCCACCACCGGCCCGAGCGCGATCCCGACGTTGCCGGTGGCGTAGCTCGCCGACACCAGCCGCGGTCGCTCGTCCGGGCCCGCGCCGTGCACCGTGTAGCCGCGGACGCTCGGCGAGTACAGCGCGGTGGCCGCCGACCGGAGGAAGAGCGCGGCGATCGTCACCACCGGCCAGGCCCCGCCTGCGAGGAACCCCAGCGATGCGACGGTCTGCAGCACCATTGCCAGGAGCAGGGACCGCTGGAGCCCGAGGCGTTCCGCGACGGCCGCGCCCGGCAGTCCTCCGGCGAACTGCACGAGCGTCGCCAGCCCGAGGATGACGCCGATCTGGTCCATGCCGAAGCTCATCCGGTCGCGGAGCAGGACCGCCAGGTACGGGTAGACGGAGAAGCTGATGAGGTTGACCAGCAGCCCGCTCCCGAGCAGGGCGAACTGGACGCCGGTGAACGAGCGGACGCCACCCGGTGTCACGCCGGCCGTGCCTTGATGCCCCGGACGATCAGGCGGGTGGCACCGGCGTCGTACGGGCCGCCGTCCAGGGTGCCGAAGCACTCGATCTCCTCGAATCCGGCCTGGGCGAACATGCCCCGCAGCTCGGCGGCGCTGTAGACGTAGCAGATGAGCGAGGCGTGTTCGGCCTTGTCGCCCCGGACCAGCGTCCAGTCGGTGCGGTAGCGGGCCCAGTCGTCCAGGATCGTGTCACGCATGACCACCATGCCGCCGGGCACGTCAACGATCTTCGGAGTGCCGGCCCAGGACGCGTACGTCTCCTTGCTCAGCAGGTCGACGATCAGCCGGCCGCCCGGGGCGAGGGACCGGTGGGCGTTGCGCAGGACCTGGAGATTGTCCTCATGGTCGTCGAAGTAGCCGAAGGAGGTGTACATGTTCACCACCACGTCGTACGCCTCCGGCGCCACGTGTTCGCGCACGTCCGCCTGCACGAACGACGCCTTCACCCCGGCGGCGGCACACGCGGCCGCCGCGCGTTCGAGCAGCTCGGAGTGGAGGTCCACCCCGGTCACCCGGTAGCCGCGGCGGGCCATCGGCTCGGTGAAGAAGCCGACGCCACAGCACTGGTCGAGCACGCGGCTTCCCGGGGGGAACGCGAACAGGGGTGAGGAGGCCACCACCTCGGCGGCGGCCCGCGCCCGCTCGGGTGTGAAGAGGACCTCCGAGAAGCCCGACCACAGGTTCATGTCCTCGTACCAGTTCACGGTCGCCGCCAATCAGGATCGGATGTGGAAAGGGTCCCGGGCGCCACCCCGAGGCCGGGCTCCTCGCCGAGGACGATCCGCCCGTCCTCGAGGCCGAGCCCGTGGAACGGCGGTTCGCGCAGGTAGAGGTGGCCGTCGAGGTCGATGTGGTCGGCCAGGGGCGCGAGTAGCGCGGCCTGGCTGATGGCGAGCTCCGACTCGCACATGCAGCTGAGCAGGACCGTGAGCCCTGCCTGACGGGCGGCCTCCATGACCCGCCGGGCGCCGCGGACGCCGCCGGCCTTGCACAGCTTGACGACGATGCCGTCGGAGTGTTTCCGGGCGGCTTGGACGCTGGCCACGTCGGTGCACCCCTCGTCGAGGACGATCGGGAGCCGGTCGGGAAGCTCCCGGTAGCGGTGGTAGTCGTCGATCTCGGTCCTGGGGAACGGCTGCTCGATGAGCTGGATGCCGAGCGCGCGCAGGCGCGGGGTGAGGGCGCGGGCGACGTCGAGGTCCCATGCCTCGTTCGCGTCGATGCGTACCGGCAGCGGGGTCACCCGCCGGATGGCCTCAAGGACGTCGATGTCGTCGGAGCCGCCGACCTTCACCTTGAACGCGCCCACCGGCGGCGCGTTCCGGACCGCGCTCGCCGCCTCGTCCGGGCTTGCGATCCCGATCGTGTACACGGTCGGTCCGAGCGTCCGGGGTGTGCCGAGCACCCTCCAGGTCGGCTGCCGGGCGGCCTTGCCGATCCAGTCGTGCAACGCGCCGTCGAGCGCCATCCGGGCGCCTGCGGGTGCGTCCCATCGCTCGACGCGGTCGAGAGCCGCCTCCGGGTCGCTCAGGTCCTGGCCGAGCAGGGCCGGGCCATCGGCCTCTACCGCTCGCGCGACATCGTCCGCGGTGACTCCGTCGTACTCGATCGGCGTGCCCTCGCCGTAGGCGACGACGCCCCCGTGCGCGATGGCGACCATGCAGGTGTCGACAGAGTCGATCTCACCGCGGGAGCTTCGCACCGTCTCGGTCAGCCGCAGGGACACGCGCCGGACGGACAGACTCAGATCCATGAGGAGCTCTTTCCCATTGTCGGGGGAGGCAGGAACCAGCCAGGCATCAGCGGCGACCTACTGCATAGCGGATATGGTCGATGGCGAAGGGAACGGCGATGGAGTGGTTCGAGGACGAGACGCTGTGGGCCGACTTCTCGGATGTGTTGTTCTCCCCTGAGCGTGCCGGTGAGGCCGAGGTAAGGGCTGCCTCGTCGCCGCTGCTGCGGGTGCCGCCCGGGACCAGGGTGCTCGATCTGGGATGCGGGCCGGGAACGTACACGATTCCGCTGGCCCGCCGGGGTGCGCAGGTCACGGGCGTGGACCTCAGCGCGGCGCTGCTCGATCGCGCCGCGCAGGCCGCGTCCGGGGCCGGCGTCGACATCCGGCTCGTCCGGGCGGACATGCGCGAGTTCGTCGAGCCGGACCGGTTCGACCTGGCGATCAGCATGTACACCTCGTTCGGCCTGTTCGACGACCATGACGAGAACATGCGGGTCCTGCGCAACGTACGGGCCAGCCTCGCGCCCGGCGGCCGGCTCCTGATCGACCTGTACGGCAAGGAGATCATGGCCCGGGACGGAGCCCAGCCGAAGATCCTCGACGTCGACGGGGGCACGCTGATCGTGCGCGGCACGGTCCTCGACGACTGGACCCGGTTCCGGGACGACTTCTACCTCGTGCGGGAGGGCCGGGCACGGCAGGCGTTCATCGTGCACCACCTCTACAGCGCCGTCGAGCTCAAGCAGATGCTCGGCGAGGCGGGTTTCACCGGCATCGAGTGCTTCGGCGGGTTCGACGCCGAGCCCTTCGACAACCACGCACGCCGGCTGATCGTGCGGGGCAGCCGGGCCTAGCACGCGGGACGCGTCTCGACGCGCAGGGCGCCCGCCGCGGCGACGGCACGGTGCGTGGCGATCTCCGCGGTCGGCCCCTCGGCGAGCAGGATTCCGGCGTAGCCGCGCCCGTCCGTGACGTGCGCGATGTCCGTGCCGATCGCCTTGGTCGGATACCACTCGGGCCGTCCCGGATAGCGGGCGACGTGGTCGAGGCCGTGAACCGCGACCAGCTCACCGGCCCGGTCCGGATAGGCCAGGACGAACGCCACGGCCGGTCCGCCGCCCAGGGGCGCGTCGAGCAGTCGTGGACGCCGGCCCAGCGCGAGGTCGACAAGTCCTTCGTAGACGTTGATCTTCAGGGCACGGCACATCGACTCGCCGACGAGCGCGCCGCCGATGCGGGGATTCACCTCGATCAGGCGCGGCCCGTCGGCGGTCATGGCCAGCTCGATGTGGGCGAACCGGTCGGTGTAGCCGAGGACCGCCAGCACGTCGCCGAGCCACTTCTCGATCTCGCGGACCTCGTCGGGCGGCAACGCCACCGGGAACGCGGTCACGTCCTCGCGGAACCACGGCTGCGGCGACATGAGGCGGCTCGACAGCCCCAGCAGCCGGGTGTGCCCGGCCCAGGTGACGGTCTCGGCGCTGTAGACCGGCCCGGCGAGGAACGGCTCCGCGAACAGCCGCCCGAACAGCGTCGCGCCCGCGGCCTCCCGGCGGAGGCGGGCGAGGTCTTCGGCGTCGCGCACGAGCCACACGTTCCGGCTGCTGGTGCCGGCCGTGTCCTTGACGACGGCGGGAAGCCCGACGGCCGCGGCGAGCCGGTCGAGGTCCAGCGCGGCCACGTCGTCCACCGGGGACGGCGCGAACGGGCTCAACCCGTTCCGGTGGAGCAGGTCCCGGACCTGGGACTTGTCGCGCACCAGCCGGATGACCGCCGGGTCGATGCCGGGCAGGCCGAACTCGATGGCGAGTTCGGCGCCGGTCACGCCCCACGTATCCGTGGAGCTGATCAGGCCCCGGAGGTCCTCGACCGTGTTCAGGGCTTCGGCGACCGCCTGGCGGTCGTTCGTGTCCACGGGGACGACCTCGATCGATCCAGGTGGCAGCGTGGCGAGCTCGTGCAGGTACAGCGGTTCGGTACCGGTCAGCAGCACCAGGCGCTCGCCGGTGTCACCAGCGGCCCGGGCGAGGTGGGCGAGTCCGAAGGAGAGCATCTCTAGGCAGGCGATGGTCACGATCGACATGTCGGACGGGCTGCCCGAATGGTTCCCGGCCGTCGTCACATGGTGGGCGTGGCCGAGAGCAGCAGACGCGTGTACGGGTGCCGGGGGTCGGTGGTCACCTCTCTGGTCGGGCCCTGTTCGACGATCCGGCCGCGCCGCATGACCGCGATCCGGTCCGCGAGCTGCGAGACCACCGCGAGGTCGTGGGCGATGAACAGGCAGCCGAACTCGAGCCGGTCCCGCAGGTCGCAGAGCAGGTTCAGCACCTTCGCCTGGACCGACACGTCGAGCGCGGTGACCGGCTCGTCGCAGATCAGCAGGCGTGGCTCCAGGGCCAGCGCGCGGGCGATCGCCACCCGCTGCTGCTGCCCGCCGGACAGCTGCCCGGGTCGGCGGTCGCCCACCTGCGGGTCGAGCCCGACCAGGTCCAGCAGCTCGCTCACCCGCGCGGCCCGGGATCTGGCGTCACCGACCCGGTGGATGGACAGCGGCTCGGCGAGGGCCTGTCGCACGGTCTGCCGCGGGCTGAGCGTCAGATAGGGGTCCTGGAACACCATCTGGACCTGCCGCCGATGTGCTCGCAGCGCCCGGCCCCGGAGCGTGTGCACGTCCACCCCGGCGACGCGGACGGTTCCCGCGCTGGGCCGGTGCAGGCCGGTGACGACCCGGGCCAGCGTCGACTTGCCGCAGCCGGACTCCCCGACCAGGCCGACGATCTCGCCCGCCGCCACCCGCATCGTGACGTCCTCGATCACGGGCGTGTCGTCACGGCCGTAGCCCGCGCTGACGTTCTCGATCTCTAGCATGTCCCGTCCGTGGTCGTGGAGCGGCTGGGATGGCGCAGGCACGCCGACCGGTGCGCGGCCGAGGCGGCCGGCGGTTCCAAGGCCGGCGGCGCGGTCGCGCAGGCCGCCACCGCGAGGGTGCAGCGGGGCGCGAACCCGCACCCGGCGGTGTCGTCCGGTCCGATGCCGGACCGGCCCGGCATGGTACGGAACCGGGTGCCCGGTGCCGCACCGGAACGTGGCACGGCGTCCAGCAGTCCGCGGGTATAAGGGTGGTCAGGAGCTTTGGTCACCGCGTCGAGCGGGCCCGACTCCACGATCCGCCCCGCGTACACGACGGCCACGCTGTCGGCCAGGCGTGCCACCACCGCCAGGTCGTGGCTGACGACGACCATGGCCATGTCCAGCTCGTCGCGCAGGCGGGCCAGCAGGTCGAGCAACTGTGCCTGCACGGTCACGTCGAGCGCGGACGTGGGTTCGTCCGCGATCAGCAGCTCCGGCTCCCCTGCGAGCGCCATGGCGATCTGTGCCCGCTGCCGCATTCCACCGGACAGCTGGTGCGGGAACCGGTGGGCGACCACCGCGGGATCGGGCAGACCGGCCAGGCCCAGCAGCTCCTCGGTGATCCGCCGGGTCGCGCCGCGCGGGCCGCCCCGGCCCGCGTTGCGGACCGCCTCGTCGACGTGCGCGCCGATCGTCCGCAACGGGTTGAGCACCGCGGCGCTGTCCTGGAAGACCACGCCGACCCGGCGCCGATCCTCCGGGGCGAGCCCGGCAAGCTCGCGGGCGCCGAGCATCGCCGAGCCGGTGACCACCGCATGCGGATCCAGGAGGCCGAACGGCGCCAGCGCGGCCGTGGTCTTACCGCTTCCGGTCTCGCCGACGAGCGCCAGAATCTGCCCGCGACGCACCTCGTAGGAGATCCCGGCGGCGACGCGGCGAAGCCCGCCATCGCCCGGGTACGCGACGGACAGGTCCCGCACGATCAGGACCGCGTCCGGGGCAGCGGCCGGTTCCGCTCCGGCGGCCGCTCCCGCCGCCCGCCGCATCCGTCCGGGGCGGACCAGCCGGAGGACCGACGGCCGATCCCCACCGGCCGCCAGCCGCTCGCCGAGCAGGTTACTGGCGAACACCACCGCCGTGATGGCGATGCCGGGCGGGTACGCCAGCCACCACGCGGAGGCCAGGAACGGCCGCCCCTCGATGAGCATCTGCCCCCACTCGGCGTGCGGCGGCGCGACACCGAGGCCGAGGAAACTCAGCGTGGCGACGCCGAGAACGATCGTGCCGACGTCCGTGCTGGCGTAGACCAGACATGGTGCCAGCGCCGGGGGCAGCAGATGCCGGCCGATGATACGCGCGCGGCCGGCCCCGAGCAGCCGCAGCGCGTCCAGGTGAGGGCTGCCGCGCATCCCGGCGACGCGGGCGCGGGCGATGCGGGCGTACGGCGCCCACGACCACAGCGACAGCGCGAGGACGAGGTTCTCCACGCCGGGTCCCCGCACGCCGATCACCGCCAGCGCCACCAGCATCCCGGGCAGCGACACCACCACGTCGATCACCCGGGCGACGACCCGGTCGACCCATCCGCCCAGGTAGCCGGCGATGGTCCCGACGACGGCGCCGGCGGCCAGCGAGACCGCCAGCACGGCCGCCGTGATCGTCAGGGAGATCCGCGCACCGTAGAGGAGCCGGCTGAGCTGGTCACGGCCGAGCTGATCCGTGCCCAGCAGGTGCTGCGGCGACGGCGGCAGCAGCGAGGCGGCCAGGTCGTTGGCGGTGGGATCGGCCGGAGCCAGCAGCGGTGCCAGCCCGCCCGCGACCGCGAACAGGACCAGCGGCGCCGCGACCAGCGCCGTGCGCGCCCCCGGCCGGCGGAGCAGCCCGTTCACCTGGCCCACCGCCGCCGGGAGCGAGGATCGATGAGCCCCTGCAGGACATCCGCGCACCGGTTGGCCAGGATGAACCCGCCACCCATCACGAGCGTGGCCGCCTGCAGCGCCGGTACGTCCCGGGAACCGGCCGCGTGCACGAGGTAGGCCCCGAGACCGGGCCAGGCGAAGATCTGCTCCACCACGACCACGCCGACCAGCAGGCCGCCGACGGCGAACGCGGCGACGGACAGGATCGGTCCCGCCGCGTTGGGCAACCCGTCGCGGAGCACGATCGACAGCGGGCCGCTGCCTCGGGCCTGCGCCGCCCGCACGTACGGCCGATCCAGCGCCTCACGCAGCGTGACCGCCACGACCCTGCTGAGCACGCCGGCGGCCGGCAGCCCGAGCACCGCCATAGGCATGATCCACGTCTCCGGGCCGGCCATCCCCGACGTCGGCACCAGCCTCAGCCGCAGGGCGAGCGCCAGCACCAGCAGGTAGCTCAGCCAGAATCCCGGAACCGAGGTGACCAGCAGCGCGCCGACCCGCAGGGCGCCGCGCAGCACACCGCGATGGAGCACCGCCCCGGCCACGCCCACGGCCAGGCCGACCACGACGGCGATCACCGCGGACCCGGCGACCAGCCCGAGCGTGACACCGAGCCGGTCGGCGACCTCAGGCCCCACGGGCGTGTTCGTCCGCAGCGACACCCCGAAGTCGCCGGTGCACGCGTGGGCGAGCCACCGCACGTACCGTATCGGAGCGGGCGCGTCGAGGCCCAGCTCCACGCGGACGGCCTGGATCTGCTCGGGCGTGGCCGGGCGGCCGGCCCGCGTCGCGGCGAGCACCGCCGCGGGGTCGCCGCGGGCGAGCAGGACCAGCGCGAAGGTGCCGATCGACATCGCGAGCAGCACACCGGCGGTGTCGAGTGCCCAGCGTGCGACGTATCCGCCCGCGGCGGTCAGCCGATCGGGAGCCTTCACCCGACGGTTACCCCGGCGACTTCGAGGTCGAGGTCGGTGGGCGGCACCGCGAAGCCCTTGACCCCGTCCCGGACCGCCCACAGCCTCGTCCGGTAGGCCAGCGGCACGAAACCGGCGTCGGCGGCCACCGTGTTGTAGAGCTCCTGGTAGGCCGTGGCGCGGGCGGCGGCGTCACGGGCGTACACGGCCTTGTCGACCGCGGCCTCGGTGGCCGGGGTGACCCAGAGCGGTCCGCGGGCGCCGGAGGTGAACATGGACACGACCGAGCCGGAGGGATCGTACGGCGCGCCGAGCCCCTCGAAGAACGTGATGTCATATGTGCCCTCCGCCCGCTCGTCGTAGTAGGCGGCGGCGTCGACCGGGGCGATCTCCACGGCGATGCCGACCTCCTTGAGGGCGGCGGCGATCGCGGCGGCCGTGGACCGGGGGTCGAGCTGACCCTCGGCCGGTGAGGCGGGGATGAGCAGCTTCAGGGAGAGCGGCTTGCCGTTCTTGACCCGGGTGGTGCCGTCGAGCCGGTATCCGGCGGCTTCCAGGGTGCTGCGGGCGGCGGCCTGGTCGAAGTAGAGCGGGAGGTCGGTCCCGGAGTCGGGCACGTCCGGCGGGAACACCCGGCGCGCGGGCTCGGCGTACCCCATGAACAGCGCCTTGGTCAGGGACGCGGTGTCGATCGCCTGACGTACGGCCTCACGGACGGCCCGGTCTCCGGCCGGGCCCTTCGGGTTGAAGCCGAGCATGATCGAGACGTCCGGCGCGCCGGTGAGCAGCTTGACGTCGGCGCGCTCGCTCAGCGCCTTGGCCTCCACCGGCGTGATGGGGGCCAGGTACGAGCCGCCTATGAGATCGATCTCCTTGTTGGCGAGCGCGTCCACGCGCGCCTGCGAATCGGGGATGACCTTGAACTCCAGCCGCTCCAGCTTGGGCTTCGTCCCCCAGTAGTCGTCGTTGCGGGCCAGCGTCGCACCTTCGGCCGAGTTCGACACGAGCTTCCACGGCCCGGTGCCGACCGGGGTCCGGAACTTACCGGCGGCGTCCGCGGACTTCGGGCTGAGTAACCGCACCGGCCGCACGATCGACAGCTCCTGCAGCAGCGGCTCGTACGGCTCGGACAGTGTCAGCCGGACCGTGCCGGCGTCCGGGGCGTCGACGGCGGAGATGACCTGCGAGGCACGGAAGAAACCGAACTTCTTGTTGCCGACCCACCGGTCGAAGTTCCACTTGACGGCGGACGAGTCGAGCGGCGTCCCGTCGGTGAACCGGACGCCGTCGCGCAGGTCGAACGTGACCCGCTTGCCGCCCTCCGCGACGGTCCACGACTCCGCGAGCCCCGGTGCCAGCTTTCCCCCCTCGGTGTAGGTGACGAGCGGCTCGTAGATCGCGTCGAGCAGCAGGAAATTGCCGGTGAAGGCGTGGGGATCCAGGGCGCCGGACTCTTCGCTCAGGCCGATACGCAGCACCGGGCTCGTGGCCGGACTCGTGGAGGCGCTGCCGCCGGTACCGGCGCCACACGCGCTGACCAGCATTATCGACGCGGCAAGGGCCGCGAGTGGACGAAGTCGTGACACAGGGTCTCCCGGCGAGCGGTGGCCATCGGCGCGGCAGGCGATTGCCTGCCACAGACCTAGTCGGCTGGGTCATACAACTGGTTCCCGCAACATCTACGATCCATCGCGATGGAACCACTTCGATCGTGAGTGCGACTTGTCCCAAGACCGGTCAATGCATCGACAGATGTACATCTGCCGCCCTACTCGGCGGCACGACCCGAGGGACGACCGCCCATGCCATTCCTGGTCCCGCCCAACGTCTCCACCACCGTCCACGGCCACGTCACCGACGCCATCCGGGCGCCGAGCCTGATCCGGCTGTCGGAGAATGTGGTGCTCCTCCGGTTCGAGACCCTGAAGATCTACGCCGCACTCGGCGCGGTACAGGCCCTGCTCGCCGACGGCACGGTGCGGCCCGGAGACACCCTCGTCGACAGCTCGAGCGGCATCTACGCACTGGCCCTGGCGATGGCCTGCCACCGCTATGGCCTGCGCTGCCACATCGTCGCCTCGACCACGGTCACGCCGACCATCCGGGCCCAGCTGGAGATCCTCGGGGCGACGGTCGACCAGATGCCGGCCGAGTCCGATCTGCGCCTCGATCAGGACCGCCGGATCGAGCGGGTACACCAGCTGTTGCGCGCCAACCCCGGGATGCACTGGATGCGCCAGTATCACGACCCGGTGCACTGCCTCGGGTACGCCGAGCTGGCCGACCTGGTACGCGTCGCGCTGCCGGACGTGCCCTTCGCCGTGGTGGCCAGCGTCGGCACGGGCGCGTCCAGCGCGGGCCTGATCCAGCCGCTGCGACGGCACGACCCGTCGATCCCGCTGGTCGGTGTCCAGCCCTTCGGCAGCGTGAGTTTCGGCAGCGAACGGTTCCAGGACCCGGAGGCGATAATCGCCGGCATCGGCAGTGCCATCCCGTTCGGCAACGTCCGCCCCGAACTCTACGACCAGGTGCACTGGCTGACCTTCCGGTACGCCATGGCCGGCACGATCGGGCTGATGCGCGCGCACGCCGTCTTCGCCGGCCTGTCCACCGGGGCCGCCTACCTGGTCGCGGCGTGGGAGGCACGACGCCACCCCGAGCGCACGCACCTCGTCATCGGCGCCGACACCGGACACCGGTATGTGGAGAAAGTCTTCGCCCGGCACCGCGATGCCCTCGACCCGGACACGCTGAAGCCGACCGAGATCGAATCCCTCGATGACCTCACACCGCACTGGTCGGCCATGGGTTGGGGGCGCCGCCGATACCCGGGTGCATGACGCGCGCCGACATGGTCCTGATCACCGGGGGGTTAGGGGCGCTCGCTGAACTTCCGGACGTTCGGCCGCGTACCTGCCAACGTACGAGCCGTGTCAGGGAAGATCGGTGCATCGACCTTCTCATCGGGTCGTCGGGCTGGAAGGATGAGTGCCGTGTCCGCCGTGGAACAGGCCACGCGCCTGGCACGCGCCGCCGTCTTCGCGGTCGTGTGCGTCGTCATGTCCGCGGGTGGACACATGCTCGCCGGGGGCGCGCTGGTCGCGGCGCAGACACTGTTCGTCGGTATGGCGGGCGCCTTCGCCCTGGCTCTCGCGCTCGGCCGGCACGAGCGTGGGCCCGAAGTCGTGGTCACGGTGACGGTGGGCGCGCAGGCCCTGTTGCATGAGCTGTTCGCCCGGAGTGCTCCGCTCGCCGTCGCCCAGGCTGATCACACTCACACCAGCTCCCCCGGCGTCGGCATGTCCGTGGCGCATCTCGTGGTCGCGGTGGTGACCGGGTGGTGGCTGTATCGCGGGGAGAACGCGACCTGGCTGATGCTGCGGTTGTGGGCCATGGCGCCCCTGCCGAAGCTTCGCCGGCTGCTCGTCGGGATCGTCGAGCGTGTCACGCTGCCGATTCGGGTCGTGCTCGTCGCAGAGGCGAAGGCGTACCGCGGCCCTGAGCTCGTCCGGGCGATCCTGCGGCGCGGACCGCCGGCGCTGCTCGACGTCCGCTGACGACCGCCCACCGGACCCGCAGGCCGGCCCATTTCTGATCCGAACGTGCTTCGAGAGTGAAGCGCGTCGGTCTCTGCCGTTCCCACGGGATGCGTTCATCACCGCGCCGGCCCGCCACCATGGAGTGACAGCCGTAGAAATGCCCGCTGGAGTGACGTTCCGCCTGGTTCGCGCCATGGTCTTCGCCGTGGTGTGCTGTGGGCTGGGCGCCTTGGCGCACCTGCTCGGGGGCGGGCGCGTGCCCGCGCCGGCAGCGGCGATGGCTTTTGCGATCTCTTTCGCGGCCGCTGTGCCGGTGACCGGCCGTGAGCGAGGGACGAAGGCGATCCTTCCTCTCCTCGCCGGCGCGCAGGTGGTGCTGCACCTGCTGTTCTCCACCGCACCGGTGGTCGTGCCGGGCGGGCACCCGCATTCCGGTCTCGTCCCGGACGTGGGGATGCTGGTCGCTCACGGCCTGGCGACCGTCATGACGGCGTTGTGGCTGGCGCGAGGTGAGGCGGCGCTCTGGGCGTTGCTGCGCCGGCTCGGTGTGCGGTTCCGCCTGCTGATGTGCGCGCCGCACCGCACGCCGTACGGCACAGCGGCCGTACAGGCGGTTGAGCCCGCGCCCCTTCGCGCGGCGCTGCTGGAGCACTCGCTGAGCGGGCGCGGCCCGCCGCGTTTCGCCGCCGCCTGACCTTCCCACCTCTGTAAGTACCGGACGGACCTGATCCTGCCCGGCCGTCGTCGTACGCCCATTCTCGCGATCGAAGCCGGCCGTGCCCGCCTCCGTCCGAACCCTGACGCAAGGAGTGATCGACAATGAGCTCCAGCCATGAACGCGCCGCCGACGATCGGCGTCTTACCTTGCTCGCTTTGGCCGCACGCGACGGTGCCCCTGCGGATGTCGAGGCCTTCGCTCGCGCGATGTACGCGGACGTGCGCCGCTTCCTTGCCTATCTGACCGACACCCAGTCGGCGGACGACCTCACCCAGGAGACGTTTGTCCGGGCTCTGCGGAGCCTGCCCAGGTTCGCCGGGAAGTCGTCGGCCAGGGCCTGGTTGTTGTCCATCGCCCGCCGGGTGGCCGTCGACGGCTTCCGCGCCGCCCGGGCGCGGCCGGTGGCGGCGGACCTGGCCGACTGGCAGGCTGCCGCGGAGCGCTGTCAGCCGCGTGACCTGCCGGGTTCGCAGGACGGGCTGGAACTGGCCGAACTGCTGGCCGAGGTACCGGCCGAACGGCGCCGGGCCTTCGTGCTGACCCAGGTCCTGGGCTTGCACTACACCGAGGCCGCCGACTTGCTGGGCTGCCCGGTCGGCACCGTCCGGTCCAGGGTGGCCCGGGCCCGGCACCAGCTGTCGACGTCCTGGCTCGCCGCGGAGCGGGCTGCCTGACCCGCTGTGTCAGGGGTTCACGAGCCGTTCGCATAGCGTCTCGGTCTGGTTTGCCCGCCGGGGTGAGCGGAAAGGAGTCGCCCACCCCACCCCACTGCACGTGCGCGCCACCCGGGTCGGCGCCGATCCGTGCTGCTCCGGCTGACCTGCTCGCCGCTATCCGCCAGATTGCCGGTCCCACGCACTTCTATCGGGGAAGGCCGGCTCGGCGAGGTCGAAGAAGCGTGCGTCAAACGCCCTTCAGAACACGATCAAGTGCCGCCCGGCCTGCGGGTCCCCAGTTCGGCTTGCCGCCGGGGAGGCCCCGATCTCCGTTCTGCCCCATGAGCATCAGGAAGAGGCTCTTCATGGCGGCCAGCCCGCGGGCGCGCCGGATCGTTGCCTCGTCCGCGTGCGCGTACGCGTCGAAGAACCGTGCGGCCGTGCCCGCGGGTAGCAGCACCCACGCGGCGCCGAGGTCCCACGCGGGATCGCCGGCGAACAGGACACCGAAATCGATCACGCCCGAGAGCGTCCCGTCCGAGACGACGACATTCGCGGGATGGAGGTCGCCGTGCACCCAGACCGGCGGGCCCTCCCACTCGGGGGCCGCGACGGCATCGTCCCAGACCGCCCGGACGGCGCGGACATCGCCGACGGCGTCGGGGTCAATGGCCTGCAAGAACTGCTCGAAGCCGCCCGTGCACCTCTTGGGGTGAGCGCCGAAGTCCGAACTGGCCGGGGCCTCGGCGGGCGCCTCCACATGGAGCGCCCTGAGGAAGCCCGCCAGCGTGTCGGCCGCGTGGGCGCCGCGGCTGATCGAGCCGTGGTCCAGCGGCTCGCCGGGAACCCACGTCATCACGGTCCAGTGCTTGGGGAAGCGCTCGGACGGTTCGCCGAACCGCACCGGGGTCGGCACCGGGAGCGGCAGGCGCGGGGCCAGCACGGGTAGCCACCGCCGCTCCTTGAGCTGGAGCTCCGGGGTGGGGTCCATGCGCTGCATGCGCACGGCCAACTCGTCCCCGAGGCGCCACATTTGGTTGCCCCAGCCGCCCGCCACCTCGCGGATGGCCAGCCCTGCAAGGTCCGGATGCTGCTCCTGCAGCAGGTCGCGGACCAGGTCTGCGGTGATCTCGATCTCGGTGTCGGTCATGCGAAGTCACAGTACCGAGGCGGCAGGCGGGGCGGCTCTCGCTCTCCGGAACATCTCGCTGTGATTCCTCTGGCATCACCGATGCGGTTTCAGAGAGCTGCCGATCAGAGGCTTTGGGACGGACCGGCCCCAAAGTTCAGAGAAGCCTGCGTTCAGCGCCCCCATGCTTCGAGTCGATCCCGCCCAGCGCCACCGACTCGAAGAGATCATCCGCAACCTCGGCGACCGCGGGACGAGGCCCACGCCTACGGCTGGCCGAGTCGTCACCACTGACCAGCTCCTCACCGAGGTGTGGGGAGAGAGCCGGGCGGCGACGGCGCCGAAGCCGCGACCGGTCCCCTTCCAGAGCCCGAAGCGGACACAAGCGGGAAGGAGTCGGGCAAGCCGCATGACCTGCGCGGATGACATTATCGGCAGGCAGAGAGCGCCTACAGCATCGTCGGTGGAGTCTTCTTGTCAGCTGTGTGTCATAGCTGATGGAGATCGCTGAGGAAGGTGCGGATGTCGTCGGCCTCGGGGACGTCGAGGGCGGTGTACAGGTCGAGGGCCTGTTGGGCGTGGTCGCGGGCGAGATCGATATGGCCGAGGTCGCGGTGGACGTGCGCCAGGCCGTCGTGGGCGCGGGCTTGTTCGGGGCGGTAGCCGACCTCGCGCGCAACGGCCAGCGCGGCATCGTGGTCGGCTACGGCCTGGGTGAGATCGCCCATGGATCGGGCAGCTTCCGCCAGGGCGTTGAGCGATTCGGCCTCGTCCCCGGGGAAACCGTGTCTGCGGCACAGGTGCAAGGCGTCGCGGTGATGGCGGCGGGCCTGGTCGTAGCGGCCTTCCCGCTGGTACACGAGGCCGAGGTTGTTCAGGACGATGGTCTCGCCGATGCGCGATCCGGTCTCGCGATAGACGTGCAGGGCCTGGCGATGGTGGTCGTGGGCTTCCTCGTAGCGTCCCTGGTGCTCGTGGACAAGACCGAGGTTGGTCAGCGAGCTGGCTTCGCCCGCGCGGTCGCCGGACTCGCGGAAGAGAGCGAGGGACTGTCGATAGTGGTCGTGGGCCTGGTCGTATTCTCGCTGCCGCTTGTAGACGTTGCCGAGATTGTGCAGCGCGCGGGCTTCAGTGCCCTGGTCGCCGATGTCGCGCGAAAGGTTCAGGGCGTGCCGGTAATGCTCGGCTGCCTGCTCGTAGTGACCGTGCCACCAGTAATGCACCTCACCGAGGTCGAGGAGCGTGCGTGCTTCGGCCACCGTCTCGCCGAGTCGCCGGCTGGCTTGGAGTGCCAGGCCATGGAGGGCCAGCGCGTCGGCATGATGGGCGTGGCCAAGCAGGTAGCGATGCAAGGTGGCCGCCAACTGGCTGGTGTGCGTCAGCCAGCCGTGGCCGGCGGTGTGATGGCCGACCGCGATGAGGTTCGCGCGTTCGGCGTTCAGCCATCTGACCGCCTCGGCCTCGTCCTGCGGGGACGAGGCCAGGGTGTCCGGCGCGGGGATGTGTGGCCTGCGGTTCTTGTTCTCGGGGTAGAGGTGATCGATGGCCGTGCCCGCGGTGTGCAGATAGTGGTCGAACAGCCGGCCGAGGGCCTCCCGCTGGGCGCTCGGCGATTCCTCGGCGGCCGCGGTGGCCAGGGCGTGTTCGCGCAGCAGGTCGTGAAAGGTGTAGCGGCCGGGCTGGTACTGGGCCAGGACGTGGGCGTCCAGAAGGTCTTCCATGAGCATCTCGGCCCGCTCGAGCGGAAGATTGACCAGCGCGGCGGCCGCGTCGGGACCGATGTCACGGCCCGGCTGCAGCCCCAGAAGCCGGAACATGCGTTGCTGATCGGGATCCAGTTGCTGATAGGACAGGGTGAACGCGGCTGCCACCCCTCTTTCCGAGGTGGCCAGCTCGGAAAGCCTGCGGCGCTGGTCGCGGAGCCGGTCGGCCAGGTATTCGACGGTCCAGCGGGGGCGATGGTGCAGGCGGGCGGCGGCGATGCGGACGGCCAGTGGCAGGAAACCGCACAACTGCAGCACGTCGAGGACCGCAACCGGTTCGGCGAGCGCCCGCTCGCCCACGATCGCCGTGAACAACTCCACGGCGTCCGCGGCCGGCAGCACATCCATGGACAGGGCGTGCGCCCCGTCCAGGTCGGTCAACCGCCGGCGGCTGGTGATCAGGATGAGGGCGCTGGAGGTGCCGGGCAGCAACGGCCGCACGTGATCGGTGCCGAGGGCGTTGTCCAGTACGGCCAGCACGCGACGGCCGGACAGTTCGGACCGCCACACCGCGGCGCGATCGGCGACCGAGGCCGGGACGCGTTCCGCGGGCACGCCGAGCTGCCCCAGGAGGACCTCCAGCGCGGTGCCGGCATCGAGCGGCGCCTGACCGGCGGTGTGCGCCTGCAGGTCGACGAAGAGTTGCCCGTCAGGGAAGTGGTCCGCGAGGAGGTGTCCCGCATGGACCGCGAGCGCCGTTTTGCCGATCCCGGCCATCCCGTCGATCGCCGAGATCGTCACGACTCCACCGTTGTTGCTCGTCCACGAGCGGGCGAGCCTGTCGAGCTCGCCTTCTCGTCCGGTGAAATCCGGGACGTCGTAGGGCAGGAAGTTCACCCGCTGCGACTTCGTCGGCGCGGCGGCCGGGGCCCGCAGGCCGGGGTCGTCACGCAGGATGGCCTGTTCGAGCTTGCTGAACGCGTGGCCGGGGTCCAGCCCCTGCTGTTCGGCAAGGGCCGCCCGGAACGTTCTTGCCACGTGCAACGCGTCAGGTTGGCGTCCGGCGCGGTGCAGGGCGAGCATCAACTGGCCGCAGAGCCGTTCCCGCAGCGGATTGGCCGCCACGTGAACGGTCAGTTCGTCAATGAGGTCGTCCTGGTGGCCCAGTGACAGCTCTAATTCGGCCAGGCGTTCAATGGCGGTCAGTCGCTGCCCGTTCAGGCGTGCTCGGGCGCTCTGGACGTAATCGGCGGTGATATCGGCCAACGGCTCTCCCCGCCACAGCGCCAGCGCGGCACGGATCTGGTCCGCGGTGTCCTGCGGGTCGCCGGAGGTGGCCTGTGCCTTGGCGATCAGGTTGGTGAACTCGTCCAGGTCAAGCCGGCCGGGCTCGGGGGTGATCATGTACCCGGCCGGATGGGTGGCCAGCATCTGGTCGGCTCCCGAAGCGCGCAGTATCCGGCGGATCGCGGCGATCGTGGTCTGGATCTGCGCGCGGGCGGAATCCGGCGGCAGCGGCCCCCACATCGCGTCGATCAGCCGATCCGTACTGATCACGACCCCGGCGTGCAGCAACAGATAGGCGAGCACCGCCCGATGCCGGGGTGCCAGCCCGGACGGCTGGGAACCCGGAGCCACGGCCTCCACCGGGCCGAGGACCGTGAACCGCATGCCGTCACTCCTAAGGCCGCCAGCGCTTGCATCGAGAACGCATCGGAAATCTATCAAGGCCTGACTGCAGGATTACCGGCATGCACATCGTTGATCCGGAGATCGCCACCGGTGAAGCCGCACAACTGTTCACCGCCACGCACCGGGCCCTCGGGGTCGTCCCCAACCTGGCCAAGGTGATGGCCAACAATCCGGCCGTGTTGAAGGGGTACCTGGGCGTCGTCGGCATCCTGGGCGCGGAGGGCACCCTGTCGGCGGACCTGCTCGAGCGCATCGCGTTGCTGGTGGCGCAGGAGAACAAGTCTGACTACTGCCTGTCGGTGCACTCGTTCCGCGGAACCAAGGTGGCCGGGCTGACCGTGGTCGAGGCCGACCGCGCGAGGAGGGGCGAAGCCGGCGACCCCTGGGCTGCCGCGGTCTTGGGACTGGCCTCCGCCGTGGTCCGGGACCGCGGGGCTGTTTCCGACGATCAGCTGGCCATGGTCCGGCACGCCGGCCTGTCCGACGGGCAGATCGTCGAGGTCATCGCCCACGTGGCGCTCAATGTGTTCACCAACTACCTCGCCAAGGCGGCCCGCGTTGACATCGACTGGCCGCTCGTGCGCCACACCGACTGAAGGAAGCGATGACACAAGTCATGACCGGTGTCCAAGGCATCCCCCAAGGAGTTTCGCATGACCCGTATTGTCCCTATGTCTCGGGTTTCGGCCGAGAATGCCACCGCCTGGCATGCGGTTGTGGTGGCCTCGCTCGCCGGCGATCAGCCCGATGAGCCCCGGCCCACGTCCAAGCAGGTCCATGCCCAGCTGACCGCCGGCGGGCTGGACAGCCGCCGACTGTTCTGGCTGGCCACCGAGACCGGCGGCGCGGTGGTCGGTGTAGCCGGGCTGCGGCTGTTCACCTCGCCCGGCCAAGATCACCTGGCGGAACTGGAGCTGCACGTCGACCCGGGCCGGCGGCGCTCAGGGGTCGGCTCGCAACTGCTGGCCACGGCCGTGTCGGCAGCAGAGGCGGAGCAGCGCCGGAGCCTGATCACCGCCGCGGCCGGCGGCGGGCCGGGTGAGGCCTTCTGCACCGCGCGCGGCTTCCGGCAGGTGCTGACGCTGGACCATCTACTGCTCGACGTCGCGCAGGCCGACGATACCGAGGCCGACATCGAGCATCCCGGCTACGAGTTGGCCGGTTGGACCGGCATGGTTCCCGACGAGCTGGCCGAAGCCTTCGCCGCGGCCAAGAACGCGATGAACGACATGCCCACCGGCGACATGGACTACGGCAACCAGACCTGGACCTCCGACCGGGTCCGTGCCATGGCCAAAGTGCTGGCCGACCGCGGTGATCTGCTGCTGACGACCGCTGCGCTCGGCAAGGGAGAGATCGCCGGATACACCGAGATCGTCATCCGGGCCGGGGAGACCCGCCGGGCACTGCAGTACGACACCGCCGTGGCGCCCGCGCACCGCGGCCACGGGCTCGGGCTGTGGGTCAAGGCCGCAATGGTGCGCAGGCTGCGTGCCGAGCACCCCGGCATCGTCGAGATCGAGACCGACAACGCCCAGGACAACACCCACATGCTCGCCGTCAACCGGCGGCTGGGCTTCCGCTTCCACCGCCGCAGCCACGAATACCAGCTCGGCCTGCCCACCACCTGACCACTTCGCGTGGAGAGCCTCCGCGACCGGCCCGATCGGGCACGTGCTCGCCGCCAAGACAGAGGGCGTGAACCTGAACGGCACGTCCGTCGCCGAGCTCGCCGACCATGCGCTGCCTGCGCTGACTGAAGCCATGAGCCTGCTCAGGAAGCGCCGTTTGACTGGATGTCGACCTGCGCTGGCCCGGCTTTGCACTCGCCGCTTACCAGGCGGTGTCGTGTCAGCGGCCGTGTCAGGACGACAACTGCCCGGTATCAGAGCGGTCGGCGATGGTGGCTGCCATGAGCGGTTCGGCCATGGACGCCCCCGTGCGTGGCTCATCGAAGCCATGAGCGCCAGACGGGGGCAGGACTCGCAAGATCGAACACTCTATGTAAGGAGATTCATGATGGGAACCGACAACAGCGGCTTCTCCGAGGCGGGGCTGCGTAGGCTCCGTGAGGTGCTGGCGCGGTATGTCGAGTCCGGGAGGATTCCCGGGCTGGTCGCCCTGGTCAGCCGGGGCGGCCAGACGCACGTCGAGGCGGTCGGGTCGATGCGCCATGACGGTGGTGCGCCGATGCGTCGGGACACGATCTTCCGGATGGCCTCCACGTCCAAGCCGGTGACGATGGCGGCGGCGATGGTCCTGCTGGATGAGTGCAGGCTGCGGCTGGATGACCCGGTCGATGAGTGGCTGCCGGAACTGGCCGACCGTCGGGTGCTGGCGCGGGCCGACGGCCCGCTGGAGGACACCGTGCCGGCGCGGCGGCCGATCACCGTACGGGACCTGCTGACCTCCACGTTCGGGCTCGGCGTGGACCTGACGCTGATGGGCTCCCCGATCATGACCGCAGTTCTGGAGCGGGCCAACTACAGCGGAGGCGTCGGGCCGGCGCCCGAGCCGGACAAGTGGATGCGCAGCCTCGGCGAGCTGCCGCTGGCCTACCAGCCCGGAGAGCGGTGGCAGTACGAGCTCAGCCACGACGTGCTCGGCGTGCTGGTCGCCAGGGTCACCGGCCAGCCGTTCGAGACGTTCCTGCGCGAACGTGTCTTCGACCCGCTGGGGATGAAGGACACCGGCTTCCACGTGCCCGCCGACAAGATCGACCGGCTGCCGCCCAGCTACGCCCCCGACCCGCAGACCGGAGAGTTCCACGTGTGGGACGAGGCCGAGAGCGGACGCTACAGCCGGCCTCCGGCCTTCCAGCATGGCGGCGGCGGACTGGTCTCCACCGCCGATGACTACCACGCCTACTTCCAGATGCTGCTCAACGGCGGCACGCACGGCGGCGAACGGATCCTGTCCCGGCCCGCCGTCGAGCTGATGACCACCAACCGCCTCACGCCCGAGCAGAACGCCGCCCGCAACGACCTGGCCAAGAACAACGTCCACCTGTCGTTCGGCCAAGGGCAGCAGGGCGGCTGGGGCTTCGGCATGGCGGTGCGCACCTACCGCGGCGACTACGCCCCCGTCGGCCAGTTCGGCTGGGACGGCGGAACCGGCACCGCGGCCTACGCCGACCCCGGCAAGCAGCTCACCGGGATCCTGCTCACCCAGGTCGGGCTGTCCACCCCGGATCCGGCGCGGCTGATCCACGACTTCTGGACCACCCTCTACCAGGCACTCGACGACTGACCAGGTCGGGTCACCCGACTTCTCCAACAGATTCGAGTCGGGTCGGGAGCAGGCGAGGTGAATGATGCTCGACGGTAGGGCCCAGGGCCTTTCTTCCGCCGGTTTCCCGGTCGGCTGTGCCACTCCTG